>JANNUS010000007.1:0-5167 GCA_031395485.1 Cyclobacteriaceae bacterium
CGACATTTATAATCAGTTACGTTCAAACTAAAACAACCTATTATGCCCTCCATTTGCTTTTATTTTCAAGTACATCAACCTTTTCGGTTGAAGCCATACGATTGCTTTAAAATTGCAAACGATCATGATTATTTTGACGATACAAAAAATAAAGAAATACTCGATCGTGTTTCGGAGAAATGCTATTTACCAGCAAATCAAACGATACTCAACCTAATTAATCAACATCAAGGTCGTTTTAAAGTTGCGTATTCCCTTAGTGGAACAATAATCGAACAATTGGAAATGTACCGCCCAGATGTTCTAAAATCATTTCAAGCATTGGCTGAAACAGGATGTGTTGAGTTTTTGTCGGAAACCTACCACCACTCGCTCAGTTATCTCTATTCCAAAGAAGAATTTATCCGCCAGATCGATTTGCACAAAGCAAAAATTAAGAAATATTTCAATCAAGTTCCAACCGTATTTCGAAATACAGAGCTCATTTATAATAATGAAATTGCAAACTTCATTTCTGACTTAGGCTACAAGGGGATTATCTGTGAAGGATTGGATCACGTACTTGGCCATCGAAGCCCTAATTTTATACATCACCCACCGGGTAATAAGAACATAAAATGTTTACTGAAAAACTACAAACTGTCAGACGATATTGCCTTTCGCTTTTCCAATCAAGGGTGGGACGAATGGCCGTTGACAGCACCAAAGTTTGCCAACTGGGCACATCAAGTTGCCGGCAATGGAGAAACCGTTAATCTGTTTATGGATTATGAAACATTTGGTGAACATCAGTGGCCGGAGACGGGCATCTTTGAATTCCTGGCTCACATGCCGGGTGAAATTTTTAAACACCCAGACTTTAATTTTAAAACACCCAGTGAAGTAATTAGTTCGTATGAAGCAAAAGGCGATTACGATGTACATGACCTGAGTTCATGGGCCGATCTTGAGCGAGATCTTTCTGCATGGCTAGGCAATAGCCTTCAGCACGATGCTATGGAGCGTATCTATTCATTGGAAAAAGAAATAAAAGAGACGGGTGATGGTGATTTATTGGACAAGTGGGCAAAGCTTACCACTTCCGATCATTTTTATTATATGTGCACAAAATACTGGAACGATGGTGATGTGCATAAATATTTTAGCCACTACAACACACCTTACGATGCTTACATTAATTTTATGAATGTTGTTACCGATCTAGAATTCGTATTAGAGACTAACAAAAATGAAGAAAACTCGCGGTTTGGTCAATTACTTGACCTAGCAACTCTGAACTAAACATTATCTTTCGAATAAATCCTATCAGCTATGATCATTCTGTATTGCATTGGCGCTTATCTAGTTCTGGGATTTTTGTTTTCGCTAGTATTCATTTTAAAGTGGATTCACATGGTGGATGAGGCTTCTCACGAAACATCGTGGAATTTTAAACTAATGATTCTTCCAGGTTGTATTGTTTTTTGGCCGGTTCTTTTAAAAAAATATTTGAACGCTAAGAGTAACAGACATGATTAAGCCTCTACGTTCAGTTCACTTTGTTGTTTGGCGAGTGCTGGCTCTTGCAATTCCAATAGCCTTGGCGCTTGCGCTAGTCGTTCGACCACAGCGAAGCGCAGAACAAAAAAATGTTGATAATTTTAGGTTCACATCATTGCGTCAAGATTCATCATTTCAAATTACCATCCATGTGTTAAATCCGCTCACAACTCCATCTTGCTCGGTATTTGCGGTAGATGAACAACAGAAAATTCTTTTAGGCAGATTGGCAACAAAGGGAACATACCTATTTAATACCCGCGTCAGCACAAAACACGTACTTCTATTTGATGGCATTCATAAAAAAGAAATAGTGACCTATTTAATTTCAACCGATTTATGAGTGCTTCCTACCAATCCATATTGTGGAATAGACAAAAGAAGATTTATGATTGGATACTCATTTCATTTGTGCTCCTTTATCTATCAGTTTTTATTTCTGTCAACCTTGTCATTCATCCGGAGATAACACAAGAAACGCTAGTCATTAGATCGACAGCCACGCTTGCCATTTTTTTATTGCACGTTATTTTGATGATCGGCCCGCTTACCCGATTGAACCCTATATTCCTTCCACTCCTATATAATAGAAGACATTTAGGTGTTACGATGTTTTGCTTTGGAGCCGCACACGGCATTTTTTCAATAGTGCAATTTCATTCATTGGGAAACATCAATCCCATTCTTTCCCTTTTTGTGTCGAATGTTCATTACAATTCAATATCGCGATTCCCTTTTGAAATTTTTGGATTCTTTGCGCTGACTATCTTCTTTTTAATGGCCATTACCAGTCATGATTTTTGGTTGCACAACCTAAGTCCCCGAATATGGAAATCCTTACACATGCTGGTTTACTTAGCATACGCACTTATTGTCCTTCACGTACTGCTAGGCATACTTCAGTTCGAAACTTCTCCCCTATTTGTAACACTATTAGTCATCGGCTTTATACTGCTATGCGCGCTGCATTTACTAGCAGGTAGAAAAGAAACCAAAGCAGATAAAGCACAAACGGGTATAATCTTGGATGGATTTGAAAAAGTGTGTACTGTGGACGATATCCCAGAGAAGCGCGCGAAGATCGTTAGTCTTGGCAAAGAGCGAATTGCTATTTTTAAATACGACAATAAAATATCAGCTGTATCAAATGTTTGCAAGCATCAGAATGGACCATTAGGAGAGGGAAGAATTATTGATGGTTGCATTACTTGCCCCTGGCATGGCTATCAGTATCTACCGCATAATGGAAGCTCTCCACCACCTTTCAAAGAAAAGGTGGCCACGTATGATATAAAGGTTATTGATAACGAAGTTTGGTTAAACCCAACGCCTTACCCTGACGGAACTGAAAGAACACCAGCAACTTTTAACACGAAGTAATGAGGATGAATTACGCACAGCTATGAAATGGATCCCAAAACCTGATGAGTTTTTTGTTGGTTACTTACCACAAGCACCTAAACAAACGTCTTTATTTTTGAGAAAGATAGTTATTGCTCTTGGCGTAGGTACTACAATCTTGGCGTTGGTGCTGGCAAAAAGCAATCAAACTTTTTCTTCCAATACGTTCGAGTATGGAGTCTCCACAACACTGGAGGGAACTTTGCAAATATTTCCTGTGCCCACCCTACGAATTGATATGGGAAAAGACAGTGATAACCGTTCTGTTTATCAAACCATCTTATTGGTTGGATTCGGAAAAGCTGGAGCTGTGGAAACATTAAAGAAAATAGAGAACGATCTACATCTTTCTCTTCAAAATAAATCGGTTAAGATCAGTGGATCATTAATTTATGGTGATGGCAAGGCGCTTCTACAAATAGCGGATGACACTAACATCCAACTTATTTCAGAGGAAATTACTTTAGAGGGAAGTACTGTGCGTGAATTGGAAAAAGCAACGATTCAGGGTGAGATCGTAGACCCGAAATGCTATTTTGGAGTTATGAATCCAGGTGAAGGCAAAGTACATCGTTCATGCGCCATACGATGCATATCAGGCGGAATACCTCCGGTATTTTACGCTGAGAAAAATTCGGAATACTTTCTTTTAGTGGGTGAAAATTTTGAACCACTCAATCAGAAAATTTTGAACATCGTTGGCGATCAAGTGTCCTTAGCAGGAAGAGTCTTTCAATTTGACGATTGGAAGATGATACAAATTGAAAATAAGGAATTGAATCGACTCTCCAAGTCAGCGTCAAACAATCGTATGCTGGCTGAAATGGAGAGCGGTGTTACCCTATGCAGAATAAACTAAAAAAATATACGATCCATGAAAAAAAATGTACTCATCACCGGAGCTTCCGGAAATCTTGGTAAAGCCTCGGTTGAAAAATTCTTGGAAGAAGGATACAAAGTGATCGTTACGGTGTCGCCCGGAAAAAAAATAGGTTTTGAAGCAGCAGGGGAAATCCTATCCTACGAGGCAGATCTTACAAACGAAAAAAATGTAGAAGAAGTAATAACTAAAGTCATAAGCGAACACCAGAGCATAGATGCTGCCTTACTTTTAGTAGGTGGCTTTGCTACGGGTGGCATAAAGGACACAGATGGAGCGATTTTAAAAAAGATGTATGCCTTAAACTTCGAGACTGCCTTCTACGCAGCGCGTCCGGTTTTTCTTCAAATGCAGAAGCAAGCAACGGGTGGTCGAATAATTTTGGTTGGCGCACGCCCATCAATAAATGCAACGGATGGCAAAGATTTGTTGGCATATGCGCTTTCAAAATCGCTGATCTTTAAACTCGCTGAATTTTTAAATGCAGAGGGAGCCTCTCAAAATGTTGTTACCTCTGTTATTATTCCCAGTGTTATTGATACACCGGTAAACCGTCAGGCAAATCCATCGGCTAATTTTTCAGATTGGGTAAGGCCAGAAGAAATAGCGGAAGTGATGAGTTTCATATCATCAGTAAACGGAAATGCACTACGCGATTCTATTTTTAAAATCTACGGAAATTCGTAGAGGTTAATAATTTATTAAATATTGGCAGAATGAAAACAGTAGAAGTTGAATTGGAAAGGGCGCTAATCCCAGACAATGAATCCAAGCGATTGGAAGCATTGAAGAATTATGAAATCTTAGATTCGCCCTCTGAAGAAACATTTCGGCATTTGGCAGAGACCGCTGCCTTGATTTTCAATAGCTCAATTGGAATCATTTCCTTTATTGATTCTGATCGGGTATACCTTAAAGAAAATTATGGGGGAAAGTTGGCAGGACAAAGTGTAAAACGAACTCATTCACTTTGTTCATTAGTTATTTTACAAAATCAACCCACCGTCTTTAAAAATTTCAATCGCGAGACCTGCCGAAAGATTAATCTGGATTTTGTAAAGAAACAAGGGATTCAATTTTACGCAGGCATTCCCTTGAAAAGTATTGATGGATACAATATTGGTGTACTGGCTGTTGCCGATAATAAACCCCACGGTTTTACTATCAGAGAAGAACGAATTTTACAAAACTTGGCGAAAATGGTTGAGTATGAAATGGAGCTCCGATCATTTTCTATCACTGAATTGGAAAGCCTAAATAAGAGAATCAATAACAAGCACAATGAGCTAACCTTTACACAAGCTGAACTGGACAATTCACAAAAAGAACTTGACAACTTTTTATATC
>JANNUS010000008.1:0-118460 GCA_031395485.1 Cyclobacteriaceae bacterium
AACGGATGAAACCGCGCCACCACCCATACCGATGCGGTAGTTATCGCCACCCATCATGACAATTTTATCGCCTGGCTTCAGACTTTCCTTCTTACTGTCTTTTTCTTTCCCAAAGCCAATGCCTCCTGCCTGCATGATTACTTTATCGAACCCGAATTTCTTGTTGTTTTCAAAATGCTCGAATGTGAGTACGCTTCCGCAGATGAGAGGTTGCCCGAATTTATTTCCAAAATCACTCGCGCCATCCGATGCTTTAATAAGAATTTCAGCCGGAGTTTGGTATAACCACTTTCGTTCTTCAAATTTTTTCTCCCACGGTCTTCCGTTTTCAAGTCTTGGATAAGAAGTTATATAGACAGCCGTTCCTGCCAAAGGCAACGAACCTTTTCCGCCTGCGAGTCTATCTCTAATCTCACCACCACCACCCGTTGCAGCGCCATTGAATGGTTCAACTGTTGTGGGGAAGTTATGTGTCTCTGCTTTAATTGAAATTACGGAATCAAAATCTTCAATCGTAAAATAATCGGGTATATCCTGTCGGGTAGGAGCGAACTGTTCTACCCGTGGCCCTTTTATAAAGGCCACATTATCTTTATAGGCAGAAACAATGTAGTTCGGGTTTTCCTTGGATGTTTTTTTGATCAACTGAAAAAGGGTAGACTCTTTTTCTTTTCCATCAATGATAAACGTGCCGTTAAAGATTTTATGGCGGCAGTGTTCACTGTTCACTTGTGAGAATCCGAATACTTCGCTATCGGTAAGTTTGCGACCTAGTTGCCAGCGCACATCATTCAAATAATCAATTTCTTCCTGGCTGAGCGCTAATCCTTCCTTTTCACTAAATGCTGCGATGTCATCAATTTCAAGAATAGGTTCGGGTGTGTGGTAAATCGTGAATATTTCCTGATCGAGTGTCGTGTATAAATGCTGAAGCATTCGGTCGTGTAGGGCAGATGCTCCGGATACTTCTTCAAATTCTTCAATTCGGAAGATGCTGTGTATGCCCATGGTCTGGGTAATCTCCACAGCATTCGTGCTCCAGGGAGTGATCATCTCTTTCCGTGGCCCCACAAAAAAACCAGAAATTGATTTTTCAGTTTGAGGTGCTGCCCCTCCAAAAATCCACATAAGCTTTTGTATATCAGTAGTTTGTAAAGGGTGTTGCGAGCCAACAGAATAGATTTTGTTAGCGTTTGCTCGGAAAAATAAAATCATGAAGAAAGTGGCTAATGAAGGATGCACAAAAGTACAATGGATTGATCTTTTTTAACACCTTTTTGATCATTTATCTAAAAACTTTATGACAAAGTTCCAGCCCATTTAGATATCAAACCGTTGTGTCCTGTATCGAGAATTTCAAGCGTATGGTTTGGTATTTTTTTCAACAGGTGGCTCATATTCATTTCTGTAATGATTTTGTCGTGCTTCCCAATGATCACAGTTAGATTAACGTTGTTTGCATTAATAAGATCTGCTACTTTAGTCATCCTAAATTTAAGATGGCGGAACACTATCCACGAAAGATAAACTTGTTGTCTTTTAGCTTCTGTCACCATTTGAGATTCTGCAAAACGTAGAACTCCCTTATCGATGATGCCCATTTTAAGTGCGATATTCGCGATTGACTGAAACCACCCTGGGTTTGAAATCATATTTTTAGAAACCCTACGCAGGACAATTGGGTATGTCGCCAAACTATACCAGGCATTTGTTTTGATTCCATCTGGCGCCAACAAAAAAATACGATCTATTTTTTCAGGAAAAGCTTCCAGGCTTGCCAGCACGAATTTTCCACCCATGCTAAATCCCAACAAACTAAACCTATCGATTTGGTGCTGCTCTAGGAATTCCAACAAAAGACCTTTCCAGAATGATTTTTCCAGGGGCTCCTCTCCTTTATTCCAATCACTTTTTCCATGGAAGAACATATCAAAAGCGAATACCGTATAGTGCTCAGCAAGCTTTGCGGATAATCCCGCAAAGGCCTGATGATCTTGACCAAAGCCATGGAAGGCCAGTAGAATCTTTCCACCGTTTCCCGATTTTGAAAAATGCAGTTTTGTTCCCATGTACTCAAAAAAATGTTCACGCATAAGGCATATAGCAAAAGGAACGTTTTAGCGGTTCAATCCCCGGGCTCATAAAAATACTTACTTTGTTCTAAAATAAATCCGAATATCCTGCCGACTATACCATCAAACAAAGCAGGTGATGGATCTTGCCATGCAGGAAGTAAAGCAAAACACATTTCTAAAGGAGAAAGACAAGCTCTTGGGATTTATTCGTGGGCGTGTTTCAACGCTGGAGGAAGCGGAAGACATTCTGCAAGATGTATTCTATCAGTTTATTGCCGGATTTAGTACGATTGAGTCGCTTGATCGGGTTACTTCATGGCTTTACAGTGTTGCAAGAAACAAGATCATTGATCGCTACAGAAGAGATTCGGCACGACCAAAGCGTACCGATTTTGAATTGATTGCTGGGAATGATGGTGAGGCACCGCTTACGCTACAGGAGATTTTGCCCGATTTAGACAATACACCGGAATCAACGTTGCTTCGCGAAGCTATCTGGGATGAAATCACAGAAGCATTGGCTGAACTTCCTGCCGAGCAACGAGAGATTTTTATTTTAAATGAGATTGAAGAGAAGGGCTTTCGGGAAATAGCCGAACAGACTGGAGTATCGATCAACACACTGCTTTCACGAAAGCGATACGCAATTCTTGCATTACGGAAGAGATTGCAAAGTTTTTACGATGATGTTATTGGTTAGTAAAATTTGAAGTTAAACATTAAAGAAATTGATTATGAAACGAGGAATGTGGGTAGGTAAGATTTTAATCATGGTTATGATAGGGATCGCCCTAATGATTGGATTTGGTATAGGCACCATGTATTTGTGGAACTGGCTGATACCAGTATTGTTTAATGGCCCCGTAATTACTTTTTGGCAAACAGTAGGGTTGTTAGTGTTGTCTAAGATTTTGTTTTCAGGTTTTGGTAGAGGTGGACATTGTAGCGGTGGGCACAGAGGGCCTTGGAGACCTTACTGGAAAGAGAAGTGGAGTGCTATGTCCCCGGATGACCGCGAGAGATTTAAAGAAAAGATGAAAAATAAATGGTGTTATCCACGCTCAGAGAATCCGGAAGCTAATTCGGGGAGTCCAACTGTTTGAAATACACTTCGTAAAAAAATAACATAGAAATATTTCAAAAAGCTAAACCTAATCCTGTTTTGAGCGTTGAAGGAAACGTAGGAAACTATTGATTCAACTAAAGTTTCCTTAGTTTTGCCTCAGTTATGGAAGAATTTGATAGTAAAGAGAAGATTTTAAAAGGAGCTGAAGACCTGTTTATGAAGTTCGGGATCCGAAGCATTTCAATGGATGATATTGCCCGAAGTGTTGGGGTATCAAAGAAAACCTTGTACCAGTATTTTGAAGATAAGGAAGACCTGGTTTCCATGGTCTTAAAATCTCATCTAGAAAGAAGTACGAAGCAATACGATGACCTCCGGCTAACTTCAGCCAACTCCATTGAAGAACTTGCGAGATTATCGGTTTGCCTGAAGAAAGACATGGAGGAAATGAACCCATCCATGTTGTACGATATTCAAAAATTTCATCCCAAGGCATGGGGTATTTGGCTTGAATACAAAAATATATTTATCCGTGAGTCGGTAGTTCGAAATCTAAAGCAAGGAATTGAAGATGGATACATTCGTGACGAGGTTAATCCCGATATTTTAGCGTCCGTTCGAATTGAGCTTGTACAACTTGCATTTAGCCAGGAGATTTTCCCACGTGAAAAGTTTTCGTTAGCCGAAGTCCAGGGGCAGATTTTTGATCACTTTGTTTTTGGTCTTGTCACGGAGAAGGGAAAAAAACTTTATATGAAATACAAAGAACTCAACAACCAACCCTCCACAGTTTTATGAAACGATTTTATCACTTTTTAGCAGTCCTCATAGTTTTAACTTTTGCGGGTAGCGTTTATGCACAGGAAAGCCCTCCTGTAGTTTTTACAGTAGAACAGTGCATTGAATATGCTTTGAAAAACGCTGTATCTGCAAAAAATGCAACACTCGATGAAGAGATTGCCCAAGCCAAAGTAAAAGAGACTATTGGAATAGGATTGCCGCAGGTTTCGGGAAGTGTTTCAGTTGATCATAATAATAAGTTGAGAAGATTTTTTACCACGTATGACCCAAATGGAGGATTTATTGATCTTTCGGGTGTACCGGGAATAGAAGACGGAGATGTTGTGGCAGCACAAAACTTCTTTCAATTAAAAAGCAGTGGCGATGCCGGGATTAATATTAACCAAATCATTTTTAACGGATCGTATTTGGTAGGTCTTCAGGCCTCTAGCGCGTATAAAAATTTGGCCTATAAAAATTCGGCTCAAACCAAAGAACAAATTATTCAGCAAGTAACAAAAGCCTACTACGGTGTTCTTATTAATAAGGAACGAGCGGAATTATTTACAAGCAATATTGGACGGATTGATACACTATTGCGAAATACGCGGGCCATGGTCGATAATGGATTTGCCGAAGGTATTGATGCGGACCGTATTCAAGTAGCCCTGAACAATCTAATAACGGAGCGAGATAAATTTAACAATTTGAATGAACTGGGTATCTATTTACTCAAGTTTCAGATGAACTACCCAATGGCTGACCCGATTGAAGTTTCAGGCAGCATTCAGGATGTACAGGTAAATGTAAATATAGAATCCTATAAGGAAAATTGGGATTACAAATCGCGAGCTGATTTCCAGGTGCTTGAGGCGAATAAAAAATTGCAGGAATTGAATATTAAAAATCAGTATGCGCAATCACTTCCTTCTATTTCAGCATTTGCCAACCTGGGTTACTCAACACAGTCATCAAGCCTAGGTGGGATTTTTAAAACAAATTCAAATATAGAAGATGCGGGTGGTGTGGGCCCCGATAAATGGTATGGGTATTCTATGTTTGGCGTAAGTTTAAACGTTCCAATTTTTGGTGGTCTTCAGCGTACTTTTAAAGTGCAGCAAGAAAAACTTACGTTGCAAAAAATTAATAACGGATTTGAGAATCTAAAATCTGGAATTGACCTTGAGATTAAGCTGGCAGCTGTAAACTTTGATAACGCTATTAAATCGTTAACCTCTCAAAAGCAAAACATGGATTTGGCTGGTAAAGTAGCGCGCGTAACCAAAATTAAGTACGAGCAAGGTGTAGGCTCAAATCTTGAGGTAGTAGATGCCGAAAACGGACTTCGGGAAGCCCAAACCTATTATTACGATGCATTATTTGATGCCATGATCGCAAAAGTAGATATGGATAAAGCCTTTGGAAAACTAACTGAAACCGAAATTAAAAAATGAAACAAACTCTCAACATAGAAAACAATAGCCCCATGAAACCAAAAATATTTATTCGATTTGTAACTGTATTTATTTGTGTAAACGTTTTAATATCGTGTGCAACCAATGAAGAAAAATTAGAAAAACTAAAAGCTAAACAATCTGAGTTAGCAGGAGAAATTAAAGCGTTGGAAAAGGAGATTGCTCCTGATACTACAAGCAAGGTAAAAGCAAAGGAAGTACTCGTTACGAGCATTACTGTGCGCCCATTTAATCATTACATTCAAACACAAGGCCAGATAGAAGCTGAGAACAATATTTTGGTAAGCGCAAAAAGCATGGGCGTAGTAGCGCAGGTCTTTGTTAAGGAAGGTCAGCAAGTTAGTAGAGGGCAGGTCTTGGCTCAAATTGATAATGCGGTAATTCTTAGAAATATTGAATCCTTAAAGAGTCAGGTGGAATTAGCAAATACTGTTTACGAGCGTCAAAAGAATTTGTGGAGTCAGAAGATAGGAACCGAAGTTCAGTTTCTTCAGGCGAAGTCCTCCAAGGAAACCTTAGAGAAGGGATTAGCATCATTAGATGAACAGAATGATATGACTCGAATTAAGTCTCCGATAAGCGGAACGGTTGATCAATTACAGGTAAAGCCTGGTGAAAATATTGCACCCGGAATGCCAGCAGCCAGGGTGGTGAATACCTCTGAATTGAAGCTTACATTGAACATTTCAGAAGCACATGTTACCAGCATAAAAGTTGGCAACAAAGCCATTGTTAGTATTCCTGAGTTGAAAAGAGATATTGAAGCACGCGTGACGTTTGTTGGCAAAACCATTGACCTAATGTCGCGCACATTTGCCGTGGAGATTCAACTTCCATCGCTTGCCGACATGAGACCTAATATGACGGGTGTGGTAAAAGTTGTTTACTACACAGAGCCATCAGCCATTGTGGTTCCGGTAAATGTTGTGCAGACTGTTAATAATGAGAAGATCATTTTCGTTGCAGAAACAGACGGAAAGAATACAGTTGCACGTAGGCGTGTTGTCATGCTTGCAGGTGTGTTTGATAATCTCGCACAAATTAAATCCGGCATTGCCCTCGGTGAGAAGGTCATCACCTTTGGCTATCAGGGTTTAAGTGATGGGCAGGTCATTAAAATGTAAAATAGTAGTGAGTATTGAGACTTTAGTATGGAGTAATAGAATTTCATTTCAATCTTCACAACACTAATGACTCAATACCAGCAACACAATACTAACGACTCATTACTAACGACTCATTACTAACGACTCAATACTATTTAATATGAAAGACATCGAAAAAGAATTTAAGCCGACCAGTTGGGCCATTGATAATAAAGTAAGCATTTACGTAGCTACGATCATCATCTGTTTGGCGGGTATCATGACGTACATGAGTAGGCCCAAGGAAAATTTTCCGGAAGTAGTATTTCCTCAAATTTTCGTGGCAACTGTTTATCCGGGCGCATCTCCAAAAGATGTTGAGAATTTAGTAACAAAGGAAATTGAGAAAGAAGTTAAATCAATAGCCGGTGTAAAACGAATCATAAGTAATTCCGTACAGGATTTTTCAAATGTTATCATTGAATTTGAAACGGATATTGAAGTTGATAAGGCTAAGATGGACGTGAAAGACGCTG
This sequence comes from Cyclobacteriaceae bacterium, assembly GCA_031395485.1. Lineage (GTDB taxonomy): Bacteria > Bacteroidota > Bacteroidia > Cytophagales > Cyclobacteriaceae > UBA2336. The sequence continues at coordinate 7,018 of JANNUS010000008.1, forward strand.
TTGATAGAGCAAAGCCTAATCTCCCTACCAACCTGTTAGATGATCCGGAAGTGATTGATGTGGACATATCGGAATTCCCTATTATGAACGTTAACCTTTCGGGAGATTTTGATTTGCAAACATTAAAGCGGTATGCCGAGCAGATGCAAGACGAGATTGAAACCGTAAAAGAGTTGCGAAGAGTAGATATTGTGGGGGCGCTGGATCGTGAAATTCAAATTAATGTTGACCTATTTAAAGCAGCTTCAGCCGGTATTGCTTTCTTCGACATCTATAATGCTATTAATGGCGAAAATAAAATTATTTCGGGAGGTCAGATTTCTGTAGATGGTATGAAACGATCGCTTAGTGTGAACGGTGAATTTTTAAGCGCAGAAGAAATTGGAAATGTAATTGTTGTATCAGCCAATGGCGGAAAAATGTACTTGCGCGACATCGCTGAAGTAGTGGATTCTCACAAAGAACAAGAGAGCTTTGCTCGTTTAGACGGCAAGAATGTAATTACGCTAAACGTAATCAAGCGGAGTGGAGAGAATCTGATTCTTGCTTCCGACCAGATTGAAGCTATCGTTAAGAATTATGAGGATAACATACTACCAAAAGGCATGGATGTTACCATTACTGCCGACCAAAGTGATAATACACGTGTTACCCTTCATGATCTTATTAATACGATTATTATTGGATTTATTCTTGTAACCATTATTCTAATGTTTTTTATGGGGGCGACCAATGCTATTTTCGTTGCGCTTTCTGTTCCGCTGTCAAGCTTCATTGCTTTCTTAGCATTCCCTACACTTGGCTTCACGTTTAACCTAATGACCTTATTCAGTTTCTTGCTGGCATTGGGTATTGTGGTCGATGACGCCATTGTAGTAATTGAAAACACACACCGGGTTTTTGATAACGGCAAAGTGCCTATTAAGAAAGCTGCAAAGATTGCCACAGGAGAGGTTTTTCTCCCTGTTCTTACAGGGACATTGGTAGTGGTTGCTCCCTTTATACCCTTGATGTTTTGGCCTGGTGTAATTGGTAAGTTTATGTATTTCCTTCCAGTGACATTGATTGTTGCGTTGTCAGCATCGTTAGTAGTGGCTTATATTATCAATCCTGTTTTTGCCGCTGACTTTATGAAGCCGCATGACAACCATGACGAAAATAAAAGCAAGTTTACCCGAGGCTTTAAGATTTCCGCTATTGTATTCGGTTCGTTAGCATTGATGTCGTACATCGTTGGCGCGTTTGGTTTGGGCAACCTTGCTGTTACACTCTTTGGTGTGTACGCCCTACATCATTTTATTTTAAAAGGTGTTATTAGAACTTTCCAAAATAGAACGTGGCCGGGTGTTCAAGAGCAATATAAGAAGCTATTGAGTTGGTGCTTGCAAGGCTGGAGGCCTGCAATGGTATTGGGTGGTGTGGTTTTTTTATTCATATTCTCGATCTGGTTTACATCCGTTCGTAAACCACCCGTTGTATTTTTCCCACAGGGAGATCCGAATTTTATTTTCGCCTATGTTACTATGCCTATTGGCACAGACCAAAAAGTTACCGATTCAATTACTTCTATCGTTGAAAAACGAGTAACCGATGTAGTTGGTATTGATAATAAAATTGTGGAGTCAATTATTAGCAACGTAGCCGTTGGCGCCTCAGAAGATCAATTTGCCGGGGCGAATGCGCAACCGCATTTAGGTAAAGTTACTGTTGCTTTCGTTCAGTTTTCAGAACGCGATGGTCAGAATACACGTGAATACATGGATAAAATTCGGCAGGCCGTAAAAGGGGTTAAGGGTGCTGAGATATCTGTAAACCAGGAACAGGGAGGTCCCCCAACAGGCAAACCCATTAATATTGAAATTGCTGGCGATGACTTTGAAGCATTAGTAGCCACGGCTACGCGTGTTAAAAAATATCTTGACTCATTGCAGATTCCGGGTGTTGAAGAATTGAAATCGGACTTCCAAAACGACAAGCCTGAAATTGTAATTAACATTGACCGTGAGAAAGCTAACCGCGAAGGAATATCTACTGAAACGATCGGAAATAATTTACGCTCTGCCATCTATGGCTGGGAGGTTTCAAAATTCAGAGATGATAATGATGACTACCCGATTCAACTTCGTGTAAAAGACGAGCATCGCAACAATATAAATACACTCATGAATCTTCCTATCGTGTATCGTGATATGAATATGGGTGGAGTGGTACGGCAAGTTCCACTATCGGCAGTGGCTAAGATTGAATACTCAAACAGTTATGCCGGTATTCGAAGAATTGATCAGAAACGGGTAATCACTATTTCCTCCAATGTATTAAGTGGTTTCAATGCCAACGAGATTGTTCCACAGATAAATGAAAGCATAGCATCTATCGCTAAACCCGATGATGTAACGGTGCGCATGACGGGTGAACAAGAGGAGCAAGCCGAAACTGGCGCCTTCTTGGGTATGGCATTCATGGTAGCGTTTGGTCTTATGTTTATGATTTTGGTGTTGCAGTTTAATTCTGTTGGTAGACCGCTAATCATTTTGTCGGAGATTGTATTTAGTATCATTGGCGTGCTGATCGGATTCTCTCTTTTTAAAATGGAGATATCGATTGTTATGACCGGTATGGGTGTTATGGCACTTTGCGGAATCGTTGTTCGAAACGGTATACTTTTAGTTGAGTTCACCGATCTTTTGATTAGTCAGGGAATGGAGTTAAAGCCTGCTATTATTGAGGCATCTAAAACCCGCATGACGCCCGTGTTGCTCACGGCTATGGCGGCTACGTTGGGTCTGATACCACTTGCGGTTGGGTTAAATATCGACTTCGTGACGTTGTTTACTGAATTGAATCCTCACATTTTCTTTGGAGGCGATAACGTGGCCTTCTGGGGTCCACTATCCTGGACAATGATTTTCGGTATCATCTTCGGGACATTCATTACGCTGATTGTTGTGCCAGTACTATATTTAATTCGATCAAATGTAAAGGGCGCAGTCGGACGTTTTCGTACTAAACCCTCTGATGATCAGGTTGCTTTAAGTTAATGGACTCTAACTCAATTAAAATAAAATTATGGTAAAAGCCGTCTTATATTCTTAGACGACTTTTCTATGTATAAGCTCATGAGTATTCTTATTCTTTTAGTTGTTCTGTTCCTGATTGACTTTTATGCCTATCAGGCCATCCTTATTGTTACCAAGGGATTTAATCAGAACTCAAAGAATTTAGCGCGTATAAGTTACTGGCTAGTTACCGCGTTGGTTTTTGTTTCCATTTTTTGGTATTACTATGGCGATCCGTACAAGTATGGATCACAATTAAGGAACCTTGTGCTTGTTGGAATTTTTATGACCTATTTTTCTAAAGTGTTTGGCTTGTTGTTCTTAGTAATAGATGATCTTCAACGTGGTATGCGTTGGGTTGCAGGACTCTTCACCAAGAGTACTGAAGGTGGGCTTCCAGGGAATTCAATGCCACGATCGGAGTTTCTTGCGAAAACTGCAGTAATCGCAGCAGCGGTTCCATTCACCGCCATGGTATATGGAATTATTTCAGGTGCTCATGATTATCGAATCCGCAGAAAAACAGTTTACCTCCCCAACCTTCCTAAATCGTTTGATGGAATAACCATTGGACAAATTTCAGATATTCATTCTGGAAGTTTCTTCAATAAGACAGCCGTAAAAGGAGGGGTGGAGATGTTTTTAGAAGAGAAACCTGATGTAATTTTTTTCACTGGCGATTTGGTGAATAATCAAACCGATGAAGTGAAAGATTACATTGATATTTTTAATAAACTTAAAGCACCGTTAGGTGTTTATTCGATCACAGGCAATCATGACTACGGTGATTATAAGCAATGGTCAAGTGTTGAATCAAAGAAAAATAATTTTCGGGACCTCGTCACCGCTCATAAGACGTTGGGTTTTGATATTTTATTAAATGAGCATCGTTACCTTGAACAAGGAGGGGAGAAGATTGCCATTATTGGAAATGAAAATTGGGGTGGTGGAAGATTCGCGAAATATGGAAAGCTGGACAAAGCGCATTACGGTATCGAAGATGCTTCTGTTAAACTTTTGCTTTCGCATGATCCGAGTCATTGGGATTTACAAGTCAGGCCATTATACCCCGACATTGATATGATGTTTGCCGGGCACACACACGGATTTCAATTTGGTGTAGAGATTGGAGATTTTAAGTGGAGCCCCTCTCAATATGTTTATAAGCAATGGGCCGGATTATACCAAGAGGGTAATCAATACTTGTATGTTAACCGTGGCTTTGGATACATCGGTTATCCGGGTAGGGTAGGTATCCCACCAGAGTTAACCATCATTGAATTGAAGAGAGCTTGAAATTTATGATTGAGTAACTTCCATCGCTTCTCTTCTTCGCTTTTCATCAATAGAATACTTCCCTGCTCCAAAAATCATAAACACCGCTAATCCAACAAGCACCACAACGGAAATTTCAAGTTCCATGTGATTGCCAAGGGATAAGAAACCTTTGGGGTAATTCACAAAAATTACTGCACCAATTAAAATTGGCAACTGAATCAGGCTCACAATGCGTGTAAATAAACCGAAGGCAATAAGCGGTCCTCCCAGGATATGCGCGAATACAACGTAATGCGCTAATGCGGCACCTGCGAACGCAACATTAACGCCAGAGGCTGTCATCTCCAGTTCGTCCATGTTGGTAATAAAATCGATTCCTTTGTATGTTAAGAAAACACCAAGGGCAATTCTAAAGATATCAAGAAATCCGGGGCGGTGAGCGTTACCCCATTTTTCAACATCGGCAACAACACTCATAAAATTTGTTGGTTGGTTTATACAAAGTTTACGAAAACTTTTTGGGATGGTCAAGGGTAATTTCTCTTACCTGCAAAGTCAGCAAAGCATACACTAACCAATCCACCAATCCGAGTGATTCTGATTTCAGTAAATTTCAAATAAAAAGCCCTCTGATTTGATCAGAGGGCTTGAAATCTTCAAAGGCTACGTACGATTAATATTCGTTATTGTAACTTCTGCGATTGAATCCGCCACCGCCACCGCGGTTTCCGCCACCACCACCACTGCGGGGAGCGTCAGTCTTCGGACGAGCTTCGTTTACCACGAGGTTCTTGCCCATAAAATCTGCACCATTTAACGAGTTGATCGCCTGACGACCGGCTGCATCATCACTCATTTCAATAAAACCGAAACCACGGCTACGTTGAGTGAACTTGTCTAAAATAACTTTGGTAGAAGTAACTTCACCATACTCTTCGAATAATCCCTTCAGTTCGTCTTCCGTTGCTTTGAATGGGATGTTTGCAACATAAATGTTCATTGTAATAAGTAATTAATAAGTGTAAAATTAAACGTTTCAAAAGTAGGTATAAAAATTGAATTATGCTGATTTTCACCGATTTCATTGAAATCAGCCCATTTAATAGGATTTTTTTTCGATTTAGTATGCGCGGTCAATGCTACCGGATCCATATACTTTCTTGGTTGTGTTCTTCGTATTGCCTTTATGTTTTATGGAGCCACTGCCCAGTACAATTGCTTCAATAGTTGTGGTAACATTTAATTCGCAAACTCCCGATCCACTTACTTTTACTTTTGCTGTTTCAAGCGGGCAATTAAATGCGTTGATATCTCCACTGCCACTAAGCAAAGCATCTATAGAGGTTGCATAGCCCTTCAATATAACCTTACCGGACCCGCTAACTTCGGCTTTCACTATATCACCTTTAATATCAAGATCCATACTGCCGTTGCCACTCACCGATAATGTGATGGAACTAGCGGCTAAGGAGTTTTCAGATAGAATTTTACCATTACCATTAACTTGTAAGTCGTTTAAGTTTTTAAGGCTCACATAAACTTTCATGGTAGGGTTTAGCTTTAGGTCATCAATTTTTGACCAAACACTCTTATTCGGATTGTCAGGCTTCCGTTCAACATTCACCATCAACACACCATTCTCAACAATGATGTTCGTTAACTCATATATTTCTGTTAACGCTTCCACAACAACTTCCTGCTTGTTTGTTTGTTTGAGGTAGACTGTATAATTCGAGTTGTTGTAAATGGATTTAAACTCAGGCAACTCCAGTGTTTTCTTAGTGATTTGTGCAAATGAAACAACTGATAGAATTAGTATTGCGGTAATGGATAAGGTTATTTTTTTCATAGGTCAACTTTTTTGAGTGGTTTAATAGCTTGAAATTAATGTATTTGATCAGTACTTAAGAGCAGCTTATCCTAAATTAATTGATATTTAACCTACAATAGGTACCATTTGTCATTTTGTTTTCCGAAAAATCATCTTTAGAATAATAATAAAGGCAATCCCTCCCAAACACATTACTAGTAGAACTTCGGGCGTTATTTGTTTTATAGCGTGCATAATTTGAATGGTTGGATAAATCGTGTCTTAAAATTTTAGCATGGTTTGAATTCTAACATCTCTTTTGGTATTGCTAGTGATTTCATCTGCACCTGATCCTATAGCATCACGATCAATGTACTGCGTGGTGGCAACCCGTATCCAGAAACTAAAACTCTTATTCACTGAATATTCGGCCATGATGTAGTTTCGGATCCCAACACCAGCGTATGCCGGTAGAGAGTAGGCTAGCCAAACATCTTTTTCGTAAGCATATTGCCGGTTATCAGAATCATCGATATCAAATAAGGCATAGCGACCAGTAACTGTAAGTTTTCCTATACCCGCACTAATATCTTGAATTAATGCAATACCCTTGGTAAATGCGCCATCAATATTGAACGTACTAAACTGAGCACGTGTTTTTAGCTTTAATGTTTTTGTTAATCCGTAGTCGCAATTAATCCAATAGTTGCGCTTAATCCCTTTGCTTGTAGAATACTCGATGGTTGGTTGTGTGCGTGAATAATTTTTTATTTTTGATTCTTCTCTTGCTTGAATATAGATTAGAATATTTTTTGAAGGCTGATAATTTAATCTTAAAAGCCACTCATGGCCTTCAGAAGGTGCGTAGCTCCGAAAACCTAACCACGGAAATGTAAAAAGGTCAAGATATCCGGAGGCACTATATTTTCTATTCCAATTATATTTCCAACCCCAATAAATTCCCGTTTCGTTTTTTGGTTGCGAGTTTTCAGATAAGGCATTTGAATACAAGCTTTGAAAATCTCGTTCATAGTGACGAACATGGATGGAGACATCTAACTTGGGTGTTAAACTTCCTAACATACCTGCAGTAAGCCCCGAGCCTGCACCAATGGTATGACCGGCTTCACTAAAAAAGGTGATATTGTAACGCGTGTAATTGACGAAGGCCCCAATATTTTCGATATGATTGCCCGAAAAATCAAATTGATTGTATGGCTGATTGGCTTTTTCTATTGGCAAGCTAAAATTGATTGCATTAAAAATGAATCCAGCGTCCAAGCTGCTGTTTCGAAAGTTTAGAACTGCTCCATAGTTTTTTTCTTGTATTAGCTTTCTGTTTGTGAGTTCAGTTTCGTTTCTATGTAGGCCGGTGGTTTGAAAGGAGGAGACTGATGCACCTTCGAGCGAGTCGTTAGTAATGGATGCGTCTCGTCTTGTATTAGAGTAGAATGGTGAGATAAACAATTTCGGATGCAGTTGGTATGTAATAGCGACACCTCGTTTATAGCCTGTTTCGTTAACGGATGTGTACGGTAAAAACCCCAGGTTACTTCTTCTAATTGCCATAACAGTTTCGGAGCCCTTGCCATAGCCAAAGCTGCTGCCAAGTAATAGCCCTTGTGCAAATTGTGTTTGATAATCGCCTATAATAATGTTTTTTAATTTTCCCTTATTCTGAATTTGACTGTGGAGCGAATAGAAATCTAAGCCATATTGTTTTGTTGCACCGTTCCATTTTATTTCTTCTCCTGCATCTTTCTCTACAGTAAATCCTACACTAAAGTCTCCTGGATTGCTGGTTCTAAAGCGCATATATAACTCATTATCATCTCCGCGAAAGCGCATTTGGTCGCTAACGTTTTCAGTAAACCCCGCTTTTGTTTGCAACGTTTTATCATATCGAATTAGGAAGTAGTTATTATCCTCCTCCAGAATGCGATTCCAAAGAGGTTTATCGTTCGGGAGTGCATCAATGGTAACAAAGGGAATTATCTTGTTGATCGTGGTTAAGTCAAATCCGGGCACTGCCTGTAGCTCATATATCGAGAGTAGTTTTCCGTTTTCTTCGCGGTACTGTATTAAGTTTTGAACTTCCGATTCGGATAGAAGATTCAGAAATCTAAGTTCTTCTGCTGTTGCTTTATTTAGGTTGACACGATTTGATAAAATCAGCGCAATATTTTCGTATAACTCCTGGTAGTTTAGATCAAGATCCTGGAATCCAAATAGTTGATCTGTAAGTATGTCAAGGTCAACTTCCTTTATTGGATATTCCTGAGCCTCTGCAAATACTACAGTAAAGGTGAGTAATGATATTATTATTCTTTTTCTCACTTCTTAGAAAGATGATATGCGGCTGTGGCTTGGTGGCTCAAGCTAAGCGCAGTGCTGTGTTGAACTGAATAATCGAATGTGAATTTTTGGGTGTTAAAGCCCAGGCCAAAAAAGGCTTTGTTTGGATTTACATTGTAACCTGTGCGTGCAAAAAACTTTTTGTGAAATTTATATTCAATGCCCATTTTCCAAATGGGATCATACGTAAGGTCTTTCTCAATTTCAGCGGCAATAAATATCTTGTCGATGGGTTTAAACCCTAGCCCCACCATTAATTTGGTTGGGAGTTTGTCTTCTGTGCTAATAGATGTTTGTAAAATATTTACGATGTAGGCACCGATTGAAAGTTTGGAGGTTAACTCCGTGATGCCACCAAGGTTAATGTTCCAAACGCCTTTGCTTCCAAACCCTTCTACGCGATATTGAATGTAGTTTACCTGAGCGCCTAATGCAGTGATACCAAATTTATTACTAAAACCTGCCGATAGAAGATGTTCATTGTATAAATTATCGCCAAACCGATAGACACCGGCACCAATAACGCCAGCTTTTGTGGGTATTGCAACAGTAGCAGCGGTACGATTAGCGCCTTGTAAAGTTGAATGAAGATCGTATGTAAAGGCTGCGGAAATGGTTTCAATTTTTGCGATTCCGGCTATATTGTTAAAAACACCCCATTCATCAAACAGCGTTGAAGTGGCATAACCAATTCCATTTGGCCTGGAGCCAATTTGCGGAGAAACACTTTGCGCAATCAGGCTTTCTGTAAAACTAAACGATAGAAAAAGGGCAATGAGTCGAATGAAAAAGAAACCTTTGCTCAAGGGTGCTTATTTTTTGTCTACAACAAGATAGTAATAGGTTAGTTAAGAAAAGAGCCGAAATGAACTATTGGCAAAATTTTAAAATTCTTTCTTAAAGTGTAGAAAAAGCCCATTGTTTTGAGAAGTAAATGAGTATTCAACTCGGATGGCCATATCGTAAGCTGAAACAATATCTAGACCAAAACCACCTCCTGATAATATGGTATCAGATAAGAAAATATTTTTTTCTGTCTGTTCATACACAGGGTAGTTGCTTACATAACCGACATCAACATAGGTTTTAAGGTAAATGGAGATGGGAAAATAATTAAATTGTTTTATCGGCCAATTATTAAGTCTCCAATTTCTGGAGAATATCCTTTTCTTTAACGTTGTTTTATTAAGTGCGAATTTTGGCCCCTCAATGACATACACTTCATAGCCGCGAATAAATATTTTATCGTAGCCCATCGAACCATAATTAAAGTATGGGAGTTTAGTGGGGGTGCTCCAGTAAAGAAATGATAAATTTGAAAGGAAGAAATTATTCTTCAGATCTATAAAGCCTGAGAATCTAATTTGAGCGGAAGTTTTGTTCAAATCTTGGCGTAGCCCGATCCCGGTTTGTGTTGCACTTAGCCGAAAGTCATACCCTTTTAGCGGGTATGAAATTACATCGCGGTGATCGGAGATAAATTCATAGGTGAGCGCATCAAATTGTTGACGATCTCTTTTATTACCTAAGTAGTTAGGATTTAGCTTCAATAAGGTATCAGCAATAGTAGTATATCGATATTCATATTTTAATCGATGTTGAATGTAGAAGTTATTCCGATAAGTGTATGTTAGGCCGACACCCTGCGTGCTTCGAAGTATGTTACGTGATTTTAAAAAATTAAGCTTGTGATCAATGGTACTTTCGGCTACATTTTTTCCGTCAATGTAATCGAATTCAAAAATCAGCCCTTCTTTCTGTTTTTTATTTATGTATGGAACTCTGTATAACAGTTGGAAAGTTTTTTGAAAGCCAAGCTGGGCGGTTACTAATAGCGTATGATTTCGCCCCCACAAATTGTACTGGTATAATTTTAGTCCATAATTTACTCGGTTCCAATCATGATTATAATTTTCCCACCACTCGTTGAAGTTACGATCCGACAATTGAAACTTAGGCACCGGAAATGTGTACCAACGCTCATCAAGTTCAACTAGTAGATAAATTGTTCCGGTATCTAGCGGTATTGGTCGAATGGAAACTGTATTAAACAGGTGAAGGTTAAATAATTTCTGTTGATCTCTGTTTAATATTGAGGCAAGGTCACGCTCATTAACAATATCACCTTTCTTAAGCCTTAACTCACGAAGAATGACGGAATTATGTGTGTGACTATTCCCTACAATTAGAATCTTGTTAATATGCAGGTACTGTTTAATGGAATCAGGTGGTAATTGTTTTTTGTTGGCTGATATCCTTATTGTATCTGAAATGGATACATTTTTGTAGACATCGGGTTTTGCCAACGCGCCAATGGAAAGAAAAACTGTGCAAATTATTGTCAGCATCTTTACGATGAGAAATGGAAGTTTAAATTGCACTGCCGATTAATAAGGAAAGGAACGTACAGCATTTGTAAGCAATACGGCCTCAATAACAATATATATAAATTATTTTTGCTCTACAGGGCTATTCTCTTTGCGATATGAACGAATAAGAATAAACAAACCAGCGAGTATTAACGGAATACTAAGAAATTGTCCCATGTTTAGTGGCAATCCATTTTCAAAGTCAACTTGGTTCTCTTTCAGAAACTCATAAAGAAATCTAAGTCCAAAGCAAACCGTTAAAAATAGCCCAAAGAGTCTCCCTTCCGGTAGTTTTTCTTTGTGGTGAAACCAAATCCAGAATAGTAATACAAAAAGTAGAAGGCATGAAAGTGACTCATACAGTTGTGCAGGATGACGCGGTATGGCGTAGGTATTTACGATAGCAAAGTAATGGCCGGTTTCATCCTGACTTATCTTATAATCAACAAATCCGGTTTGACTAATATGTTCTCGTACATAAGGATTGTATGATAAAAATGAATTCACACGACCTTCAACATATTGATTGTAATCATCGTATGAGTTTTGGCCTTCATTAAATTCAAGTAATATTTTAACAGGCTGGTAGCCGTTTTCATTCGGTACTGAATCTTGCTTTACGTAGCTCACTTCCTTTATAGACTCATCACTTTTTAATACTTCCGATACATTGCGTGCGAAAACGATGCCACTGGCAGAGTGAGTTGGCTTACCGATGATTTCGGAATTCATAAAATTGCCAAAGCGGATTAATGCTCCAGTCAAGGCTACAAGAATTGCGATACGATCAAGCGTTTGCAGGTAGTTTTGTTTTGAAAATTTTTTACGTGCGTAAAGCCAGAGAGCAAAAAAGATACCCACGGCAGCGCCATGACTGGCAAGGCCACCTTCCCAAATTTTGAAAATGTCAAGCGGATGAGCTAGGTAACGTTCAGGCTCATAAAACAGTACATGACCAAGACGCGCACCGATTACAGTTGCAATCACCATATAGATGGTCAATGTATCTACATCTTTTTCGGGCTTACCTTCTTTTTTAAATATATAGTACAGAATCTGCTGGCTTATTAAAAATCCAAGCGCAAATAGAAGCCCATACCAACGAAGCGTTAGTGTAAAGTCGAATATCCAGAAATTAATAGGTATCGAAAAAATATCCGGGCTTGCATTCCAAAAGATGTAGCTAAGAATAGACATAGATTATGTGTTCGAAATTTAAGGGTGCAATATAAATGGAATATTGTTACGGGTTACCCGATATAGGTTAATAGTTAGTGGATAATGTTTAACTGATTTCCACTACAAGGTATCTAATAGGTCGAGTTCTTCCGTAAATCCTGAAGAAAGTATTGGGAATCGGCACCAGGTTCGGGGGTCAACGTTGAGCTCATCCAGGTGAAACGAAGGCGCAAATCGTTCACGTTTCCATTGATTAGCCGACCAAAGTTTAAAGAATTTTTTGATGTATATCTTTAGTTGACTTCTATCCGTATGGCTGGCTGTCATAATTGTAAATACTTCAACAGGTGATTTTCGCTTTAAAATTGCAAGTTTTTCAATTTCATTCAACGTGACGTAGGGCATTAAATCAGCTTCATCTGTTTGATGTCGTTCGATCGGTCGGAGTTCTGCTGTTGGTTGAATGGAGTTTACGGATTGAAGGCCAACGTAGCCAAGTTCTTTCTCCGCCCACTTCAACCATTGTAAAATGAATACTTTATCAATTCCCGCAATAGGGGCTAGGCTCCCACTGGTGTCGCCATCCATGGTGGCATAACCAACAGAACCTTCGCTTCGGTTTGAGGTAGTAAGTAAGATTGCTTGCTTAATATTAGCAAGCATCCAGATAATGGGAGAGCGAGCCCTAGCCTGAATATTTTGCATGCTGATGTCATCTGTTTCCCAGCGAATATTCCGTCTCAGTGCCTCCTCTATTTTTTTTGTATAGCTATCTACTTCACCCTGAACATTCCAGTGGTGAAATTCGGCACCAATGGATTCAGCTAATTGTTGTGCAGATTGAAGTGTAGTTTTAGATGAGTTATTTGTTGCCTGATAGACGCATGTGAGCAACTTACTTGTTGCAATTGTGAGACTTCCTTTTACATCACTTGTGCCTAGTCCCACGCTTTTGCAAAATGAATCCCAGCCTAACTGATTACTTACTCGTTTTATCATTTCGGCAACTAATACTGCGCACATGGATGAATCGGCTCCACCACTCAAAGACAATGCAAAACCCCTTGCCGTGCTTTTTCTCAGGTAGTCATACAACGCTAATGAAGTAGCTCTTACAAGTTCTTCATTTTTCTCTTTGTTATCGGGCAACGGGTATTGTGAGCTATCTTGGGATTGAGAAAAATCAATTTCACATGTGAGAAGGTTGAATTGTTTAAATGAAAAACGAGAATTCTGGACCAATAGCTTCCCTGACTGTGCGATTAAGATATCGCCATCGTAAATAATACGGCCAGCCTCATTTCCCAAAAGATTCACATAGAGGTATGTACAATTAAATGTTAAGGAACTGTCGGTTACTAATTTTTCACGGATTAAGCTTTTACCCAGCGAGAAATGGCTAGCACTGGGATTAAGAATAAGATCAACATCGCGCTTTAATAGATTTTGCCCCGGCCTGTTTTTTATCCAGGCGTCTTCGCATATTTCAAAACCAAAAGTTATTCCATGGGCTTTATAGGTGATGTCGCCAACCTGTACTTTATAAACACCCAAATTCAATTCAACAATTTTTTCGGGAGACCACTCCTCAAACCACCTGGGTTCGTAGTGGACTCCATCTTTTGCCAGGTTTTGCTTTAAGGTAATACCCAATATTTGCCCATCACTAACAACGCACACACCATTGTAGGTAATGTTTTCGATCCGAATGGGTAGTCCGAGGCAAACCGTAAGACTCTGGCAATACGGTATTATTTTCTCCAGTTCTTCCCAAGCTTTAGCGGAAAGCCAATCGCTCAAAAACGTATCTTCACAGCCGTACCCTGTAATACACAACTCTGGCAAGCAAAGAATTTTAACGTTCTCCTTGCGGGCATCTTCAATTGAATTTATAATGTTTTGAGTATTGGATGACCACTGAAATGGTGTTTGGTTCAGCGCTGCACCGGCTATTTTCACTATGTTAGATGCTTGATTCTTGATACTCGAATGCGTCAACGTTTTTTTCATAGGAATCGAACTAACTAATCTCCATCTTCTAATCGCTGAAGGATATTTAACTTTTCGCAAGTTTTAAATGCTGCATCTTGTTCTGCTTTTTTCTTGTTGTTACCATATCCCATTCCTACAGCTTCTCCGCTCACAAAAACCTGAGCGGTAAATTCTTTATGGATTTTCCCTTTCTGCACACTTACAATTTCGAAACGAATTTCTTTGCCTTCTCGTTGTCCCCATTCAATTAATTTACTTTTGAAGTTTGAGTTTGAATTCACCAGATCGTCTACGTCATAATGCGGAGCAATGAGTTTTGTAATAACAAATTGTTTACACGTTAAATATCCTTTATCGAGATAGATAGCACCCACAATGGCTTCTAGGGTATTGCCAAGAATAACCTGCTGGAGCTGTGTATTTTTTTGATTGAATTGTACAATATTCGCAATTCCGATTTTGCGAGCCAACAGGTTTAGCGATTCACGGTTTACCAGGCGCGACCGCATTTCGGTTAGAAAGCCTTCATCTTTGAAAGGAAATTTTTTAAATAGGAAGTCAGCGACAGCAGCACCTAGAATTGCATCGCCTAAATACTCTAGCCGTTCGTTACTCTCTTTATATCCGTTACTATCTTCTATTGCTATGGAACTGTGACGCGTGGCTAACCGGTACAATTCAAGGTTTTTTGGAGTAAATCCGGCAATGGTCTGTATGGCCGTAACAATTTTTTTATCGGGTGTCTGGGGTTTCTTCTTAGGAAGTTTCAGTAATCGCCACACAACCGGTTACCGGTTACCGGTTTGCCGGTAACTTCTTTAAAAGTATAGAAGCATTATGGCCTCCAAAGCCAAAGGTGTTACTTAAGGCTATAGTTACCTCACGCTTTTGAGCTTTGTTAAATGTTAGGTTAAGACGTGGGTCCAGCCCGTCATCATCGGTAAAGTGATTGATGGTAGGCGGTATGATAGATTCCTGTATAGCCAATATACAGGCAATTGCTTCAATGGCACCAGCGGCACCAAGTAAATGGCCTGTCATTGATTTGGTTGAACTGATGTTCATTTTAAAAGCATGTTCACCAAATACTTTTTGAATTGCTTTTATTTCACCAATGTCGCCCAAGGGTGTTGACGTGCCGTGCGTATTTACATAGTCAACCTGCTGAGGTTGAATACCTGCTTCTTCAAGAGCATTGTACATTACCTTAGTAATACCTGCCCCTTCAGGATGTGGAGCGGTAATATGATATGCATCGGCCGACATACCACCACCAATGATTTCGCAATAAATTTTAGCACCACGTTTTATTGCATGCTCATATTCTTCAAGAATGAGTGCTCCTGCTCCTTCACCAAGAACGAAACCATCACGATCTTTATCATATGGCCTCGATGCAGTAGTCGCGGAATCATTTCTTTCTGATAACGCCTTCATGGCATTGAATCCGCCAATACCGGCTTCTACAACGGCCGCCTCTGATCCGCCAGAGACAATAACATCGGCCTTTCCTAAGCGGATGTAGGTGTATGCGTCATAGATTGCATTTGTTGATGATGCGCAAGCAGAGACAGTGGCAAAATTAGGACCCCGAAAACCGTACTTTATAGAGATATGACCCGCACTTAAATCCGGAATCATTTTCGGTATAAAGAAGGGGTTAAAACGTGGGGTTCCATCGCCTTTTGCGTAGGACTTTACCTCTTCCTGAAAAGTAAACAACCCCCCAATGCCAGATCCCCAAATCACGCCTGCGCGGTCTGGGTCTAAGTCCGGCAACGGAAGGTTTGAATCTTTAATAGCTTCATCGGCTACAACCATGGCGTATTGTGCAAAGGGATCCATTTTACGAGCCTCTTTGCGATCCATGAAGTTGCCTATCTCAAAGTTTTTCAACTCGCAGGCGAACTTCGTTTTAAAAAGTGTAGCATCAAATTTGGTTATAGGCGCAGCACCACTTACTCCATTTTTCAATCCTTCCCAGTATTCAGGATAGGTATTTCCAATAGGTGTGAGTGCACCAAGCCCTGTAACTACTACACGCTTTAAAACCATGCTTCAGTAGATCGATGAAAAAAGAAAATATTTAAGGAAGGTTATTTCTTTACATTTTGCTCTAGGTACGCTATAGCGTGTCCAACAGTAGCGATGTTTTCAGCCTGATCGTCAGGAATAGAAAGGTTGAATTCCTTTTCAAACTCCATAATTAACTCCACGGTATCCAAAGAGTCAGCGCCAAGGTCATTAGTAAAGCTTGCTTCAGGAGTAACTTCAGATTCTTCCACACCGAGTTTATCGATGATGATCTGTTTTACTTTTTGTGCGATTTCAGACATGTTTTTACAGTTTTAGTATTTAAAAATCTCTGCAAAGAAAGATATTTCATGCAATATTGTCAAACCTTTTTTAAACTAGCGTTCTCAGGCCTAAATCCTTGTAATTCCGGTGGTAAATGAAGAAAACCAAGCTTGTTATTGATTATGATTATGATTTTGAGTTATTCGGCATTCGATCTGCCGCCAAAGGTTATCGGCTGGCCTGGGAGATTAACACTAAAACCGGTATCCACCTTGTGCGACAGCCCGATCTTATGGTTGGCTTTAAGAAAGGTGAAGAAAGGAAATTTTCTTTTTATGCCCATGAAACACGAATCAATCGATTGAAATTGTTTAAAAACAAACCGGCCGACTCTGATTTAGGAAAGTATTTTCTGATCCCTGAGTTTCCTCATTTTGATTTTATAGTTTTGATTCAAATGGATGATTTAACAGTTCGCGATACATTCCTCATCCAATTACGACAAATACCCTCCGTTGAGTTGACCTCAAGTATAGCTTTGGATGGACTAAAGTCTAAATCAAATTTTATTTTTTAACGAAGATTAACAACCCGTATGACCGAAAAAATTTTTTACAACAAAACAAAAATTGTTGCTACCGTTGGCCCAGCCTCAAGTTCAAAAGATATGCTCCGTGCACTGGTTAAGGAAGGTGTAGATGTATTCCGCTTAAACTTCTCACACGGCACACACAGCGATCATCAAAAGGTTGTTGAAAATGTACGAGCGATAAATCAGGAATTGAATAGTACGGTGGCGCTATTGGTTGACTTGCAGGGCCCAAAAATCAGAGTGCAAGAGATGCAGCCCGGAATTGAAATAGTTCAGGGACAGGAATTGATTATTACGACCCGTGAAGTTGTCGGAAATAATGAACTCGTCAGTACTTCGTACGAACGTCTCCCACAAGATGTTAAGGTTGGTGACATGGTATTGATTGATGATGGTAAGATTGAACTCAAGGTAAAAGAGGTTCGTGATGTTGATGTTGTTTGTACGGTTATCTATGGTGGCTCCTTGAAATCGCGAAAGGGGATTAATCTTCCAAATACGAAAGTGTCGGCCCCTTCACTTACAGAAAAAGATATTCAGGATCTCGAATTTGGTTTGAAGAATAATGTGGATTGGGTTGCGTTATCGTTTGTGCGTAAGGCAGCCGACATTGAGATATTAAAAGATATTATTAATCGAAATAAATCAACAACCCGGATAGTGGCCAAGATTGAGAAGCCTGAAGCGTTAGAGAATATTGATGCCATTATTGAAGCGACTGATGCTATTATGGTGGCGCGAGGTGATCTTGGTGTTGAAATTTTGATGGAAGATGTACCCATGGTACAAAAAATGTTGGTTGAGAAATGTAATAAAGCTGCCAAGCCTGTAATTGTGGCTACTCAAATGATGGAGAGTATGATTGAAAATCCTAGGCCAACGCGTGCGGAGACAAACGATGTCGCCAATGCGGTGATGGATGGTGCGGATGCCGTGATGCTTTCTGCCGAGACTGCGGCCGGTAAATACCCGATTGAAGTAATACGCAGCATGGTTCGAACAATTAGTTCAGTAGAGAAGAATCCTAAAATGTATTATCATTTTCGTGATGTTGATCCTGCTTCACCAATTTATATCAACGACAGTATAGTTTTATCAGCGTGTAAATTGGCGAAAGATGTAGGGGCAAAAGCAATTGTGGGGATGACTTCGTCAGGCTATACGGCATTCAAATCATCTTCACATCGGCCAAACACCAATATTTTTGTATTTACTAGCAATAAATCATTGTTAACATCCATCAACTTGGTTTGGGGCGCACGTGCCTATCATTACGATAAAATTAACTCGACCGATGAAACTATAGCCGATGTTGAGAATATTCTTAAAGCAGAGGGGCATTTACAAACAGGTGACATATTCATTACCCTTGCCAGTATGCCAATACAAGAAAGGCAGCGTACGAATGCATTGAAGATTAATGTGGTGAAGTAGGGTTTGTATTTTTTGGATTGATGGATTGTGGGATTCCCTTGGAGGTGACAAGTCCAATAAAAGTTGAAGTTATAATAAATAGCAGGGCTATTAATACAATGCTGAATTTTAACGCAGCAAAGTAGAATGCTATTGAAACAGTCTGTTGATTAACTTCTGTTAGGGTTTTTAGCATGGCGAAGTTTTCAATAAGATCGAATAAACCTGCTGCCCAAATCAGTATCGAGAGTGCAAATCCAATTTTTGCGAACATTGCCTTTCCAGAGAATTGGGAAGATACGCTGCAGCCCAGCATAATGGCTATACAATACAAGACAATGAAAATAAAGTCTAAATAAATACTGGATGTGGCTAATGCCACCCCCGTTGCTCCCCAAGCAGAAATTATTTCATTAGATGCAGGAATTGTTTTAGCTAATTCAAATTGAACAATATTTTTTGGTGTGTACGGCCGCGTAAATACAATCCATCCAATAGTGGCAGTCGTCACAAGCCAGAATAGTTTAGTTTGTTTGGTCATGCTGATTTTGGTTCTACTAAAATAACATCTTCACGCTCTACTACAACGGCACCTGCAGGATCGCCCTTCCTTTTACGAACATACTTTTTAGTTGTGTAAGCCACTGCGCACAGCGATTCTGTTTTTCGCTTGGAGTTGAATGCAGCCAACTGTGCCGCCCGCTCAATCACATCTTTCGGAAATTTCTTACCCGATTGATATTTGATAACTACATGCGAGCCGGCTACATCCTTCGCATGAAGCCACAGATCCTCTTTAAAAGTATGCTTCAATGTTAAGGTGTCGTTGTGTTGCGCATTCTTGCCAATCCATATTTTGAAGCCGTTATACTCTACTTCATGGTAGGGCAGTGGTTTTTCTTTGATGGCAGCTTCTTTTCTTAGCCCCGAGCTTTCGACAAAACTTCTGAGAGTCTTTAAATCAGATATAGCTTCAAATATGTTTAGTTTTTCCTGGAGCGTTGCTATTTCTTTTTGTTTGGATGCAATGCCTTCTGTGAGCTTTTGTAGTTCTATCTGCTGATTCTTTGATTTCCTGTAAAATACCTCTGCGTTTTTTTGAGCAGAAAGATCTTTCTTTAATTTTATTTCAATGGGTTTATCCTCGTTATAAAAATTAAGGAGCGTCACTTTTTCATCGCCTACTTTAATTTCGTGAAGATTCGCCATTGCTACATCAGCCCAAACTTTATAGTGGGTATCTTTTTCGATTTCCTTCTTTTTTTCATGCGCTTTCACGAGATAGTTTAAACTGCTGCGAAGCTTTGTCTTTAGTTTTGATAAGGCTTCTGTTCGTTCTTGCAGAAATGAAAATGTTCTGGTGTATTGAAGAAAAAAATCATTTACAATTTGAATGGATTCTTTCGATTGTTTTTGAATATCTCCATCCGGAAAGAGTGAAAGAATTAGTTTCCCATTAACGATCGCTATGTAATACGTTGGCTTTTCAAGATAGGCGAGAAGGTCCTGAATAGCCTGCCACTTTTCCACGTGTGATTTTTCGTCAAACCCATTCCGATTCAAGAAAGCCCAAAAGGGTTTTCCGAACGTGAAGTACAATTTTTGTAACTCCCCTAAATTATTTTCAAAGGCATCATAGCTCCAATCCATTACCCGATTTAATTCAGGCAGATTGATATCAGCATCCGTTGTTAAATGATTTCGGAATAGTCCGATCGCTATTTCATTTTCAAACAATACAAGGTTAGCTCGGTTGCCGTGCATTTTAAACAACAGCTTGTAGTTATTGGAAAACTCAATCGTGAAACTTCGTTCGTTAGCGAATTGCGTTATCTTCTCAGCCCGTAGGCCAATAAGCGACTCAAATAGATCAACGCTGTTTTTACGAGCACGACTAAACTCATCCGGAAACGACAAACAGCAGAATTCAGACTGCAAGCATGCTTTTATAAAAAATGGTTTTGTGTTTGTTTCGAACCGAATAACCAGCTCGTCTTTATTCTGACTAAAACATTCCGAAACAACTGTACCTGCGATAGACTTTTCGAGCGCTGTTGAAAGTTGACGGAGGAAATAGTAGTTGTTATGCACTTGGAAAGGTTATCCGTTATCTGTTATTCGTTATTGGTAGTTAGTTTGTAAAAGTACAATCCTGAAACGATTAACTATTATCTGATAATTAGTAACGGATAACGATTAACTATTAACTATTAACTATTAACCGAGAACTGAAGTCCGTCAATCGCCAATGAAATGTTCTCAGGAAGTTCCTTGGACACCGCTGCATGTAATCCCATTTTATGGCTGATGTGTGTAAAGTAAGCTTTCTCGGGTTTTACTTTCTTCACAATGTCAATTGCTTCATTCAGATTGAAATGAGAAATATGATGTTCACGCTGGAGTGCATTAAGCACAAGAATTTTAGTACCCTCCAGTTTTTCATACGAGGCGTCAGGTATGGAGTTAGCGTCAGTAATATAACTGAAGTCACCAATCCTGAATCCCATTACGGGTAATCTTAAATGAAGAACGGGTAAGGGGGTAATACTGATATTATTAATATGGAAGGTGTTTCCATCTATCGTACGAAGGTCTAACCGAGGGAGCCCAGGATAATTATCGGAGCCAAAGATATACGCGAAATCGTTCTTAACCTGGTGGAGCGTTTCCGTTGTTCCATAAACCGGCATGTTCATGCTCTGTAGAAAATTATAGGCGCGTACATCGTCTAGTCCTGCGGTATGGTCGCGATGCGCATGCGTTAAAATAACGGCATCAAGCTTGCTGATATTTTCGCGCAACATCTGTTGCCGGAAATCCGGACCTGTATCAATTACGAAACTCTGCGAGTCAATCTCTAGATGAATGGAACTTCGAAGGCGTTTGTCACGATAATCGAGTGAACAGCATACCTCGCAAGTGCAGCCTATTACTGGCACACCTTGAGAAGTACCGCTGCCCAGGAATGTTACCTTCAAGCTTTAACTTCGGTTTGAGTGAGTTCTTCGTAAAGTTTCAGACTCTTTTCTGTGAACCTGCTGGTATCCAACTCTATCGTCTTCAGGATATCCAACAGGGCATTAATTTTCCCTTCGGTTGGATAAAATTTATTTATAATCATGATCTTTTGATCCTTCAACAGGCAATAGCCCGATTTAAAATTTCCCTTCTCATAGCGCAGGGAGTAGTCGGATTCTAATATCAGGTCTTCAAGTTTGGTTAAGAAACCAGTGGTGTATTTGATCATGGTCATAAGTCTGTCAGCGGGCGCAAGATAATTTGATTTTATGATTTACGATTTACGATTTCAGATTTTGTTTAGAATACTTCAAAATCGTACTTCGTACCTCCTAAAGTGTACTTTTGCCTGATGGATTTTTCCCGGAAAACATTGGTGGTTATCGTTGGTCCTACAGCCGTAGGCAAGACAGCTGTTGCTATTTCGGTTGCAAAGCACTTTCATACAGAGATTATCTCAGCCGATTCGCGCCAGATTTACAAGGAGTTAACCATTGGTACCGCTAAACCAACAGAAGTAGAATTAAACCAAGTACCTCACCATTTTATTGATAGTCATTCCATCCATGAAGACTATGATGCAGCGCAATTTGGAGAAGAAGCTCTGAATTTGATTTGTAAGCTTTTTGAACTGCATGATTATCTCGTTGTGTGTGGAGGGTCAGGATTGTACATCAAGGCATTATTGGAGGGCTTTGATGATATCCCCGAGGTACCGGATGAAATTCGCGATCAGCTTATTGAAGAATTTGAGGATAAGGGCTTATTATGGCTACAGAATAAAATGCGTGAGCTAGATACTGACCATTTTCAAAAGATAGATCAAAAGAATCCGGTTCGCTTAATGCGTGCGTTGGAAGTTAAAATAGCAACGGGTAGATCAATCGCTGACTTTCAAATTTCAGTCAAAAAGCAGCACCCCTTTAAGATTGTAAAAGTTGGGTTGGAACTTGATCGATTAACGCTCTATAAGCGGATTGATGAACGGATGGATAGTATGATTGCCTCAGGAATATTTGAAGAAGCTCAGAAATTATATCCGCACAAAAATCGTAACGCTTTACAAACCGTTGGCTATCGCGAAATTTTTGAGTATCTCGATGGAAAGTACGATAAAGAAGAAGCAGTTCGATTGCTCAAGCGAAATTCGAGAAGATACGCAAAAAGACAGTTGACTTGGTTTAAGCGCGATGAAGAGATTGTATGGCTTCGTCCTGATCAATTGAATGAATTGTTGAATTTAATTCAGCCGGATTAATGAGTGAAAAGAAAGTTTTAATCATCGCCTACTACTGGCCTCCAAGCGGAGGCAGTGGAGTTCAGCGCTGGCTTAAGTTTGTAAAATACCTTCCTTCATTTGGGTGGAAACCGTATGTATTCACACCGGCAAATCCATCTTTTGAATTAACGGATGAATCGCTTCTGGCAGATATTCCGAAGGAAGCAGAAGTAATACGGTTTCCGATTTGGGAACCTTACAAGTTGTTTAGTAAAATCTCGGGTGCAGGCCAAAAGGATGTGAAGACTTTTGTTCCGGGAAACGGAAAGCAATCACTTTTTCAAAAGATTAGTGTTTGGGTACGCGGAAATTTTATTATACCCGATCCTCGCGTATTTTGGGTTCGTCCTTCCGTAAAGTTTTTATTGAAATATTTAACGGAAAACCAGATTACAACCATCATCACAACAGGACCCCCGCACAGTATACATTTGATTGGATTAAAGCTTAAGAAGAAGAACCCTTCATTGAATTGGTTAGCTGATTTTCGCGATCCTTGGAGTGAGTGGGGTTTTTTAGATAGTATACGAGTAGGTGGGATTGCTAAAAGTTTGCATCAGAGGTTGGAACGAAAAGTATTGCTGACAGCTGATGAAGTGATTACCATTACGCCTTTTTACGTAAGGCAGTTTGAACGACTTTCGAGAAGAACTGTGAATTTGCTCACCAATGGTTTTGACGAGGCGGATTTTAAAAATTTCGCAGTGAAAAAGACTAACAAATTTCTAATCCGTCACATCGGAATCGTTAATGAAAAATGTGATCCGCGCCCATTCATGAAAGCGCTAGGCCAGTTGTATAATGAAAGTGACGAGATTAGGGAAAATATTGTTGTTGAGTTTGTGGGTGAAGTTCATCCATTGTTTATTGAATTTGTTAAAGCAGATCCTATCCTTACAACCCGTACAAAGTTTACTGCAACGGTCTCGCATGCGGAGCTTATGGATATTTATGCAACGAGTTCAATGCTTTTGCTCATTCTTAATGGATATAAGGATGCCGAGGGGTATATGCCTGGTAAATTGTTTGAATATCTTGCAACGGGATTAACGATTTTAGGCGTTGGACCATCGATTGGAAATGCCGCAGAAGTATTAAAGGAAACAGAAGCAGGAGTGATGATAGACGGTGAAAGTATAGTTGATATGAAGGAGGCATTAACCTTGCAGTTTAATAGTTGGAAGAATGGAATCTTCATAGCAAAATCTGTGCAGTCTGGTAAATATTCCCGCAGATCTGTTACTGAGAAACTTGCAGAACTGTTGGGATGAAAGTACTATTAATGAAAATCAATGCTCGTTTGTGATAAGTAAAAATTTTTTAAAGAGTTCTTTTATCTATACCCTCGCTGGCGCTTTACCCATGGCTAGTGCAGTTATTTTATTGCCTTTTTATATTCATTACTTACCAGCCGAGGTATATGGTGCATTGGCAATTTGCCTTGCCTTTTCCGCTTTGGTGCAAATCATTGTTACCTATAGCTTTGATAGTTCATTGTATATCCACTACCATGAATTTAAGAATGATCCAAAAAAGCTTAGTGCCTTCATAAGCTCCGCATTCATTTTTATGTTGGCTCTTGGCTTAATCACCGGAATATCATTGGTAGCGACAGGTCAAATTGTTTTTTCGTTAATACCGGATAATAGACTTTCATTTTATCCTTTTGGTTTTGTAGCCGTAGGCGTTGGAATTTTTCAAGCACTTTTTAAAGTGCACGGCAATCTTTTGCAGACGCGCGAAAAACCAGAAGTATTTTTCTGGTCGAATGTTTCATCATTTGCTATGATTGCCATCACCACAATTGCGGGACTCAAGCTTTTTCCAGGAACACTCATTGGTCCATTAGGCGGAAGATTGGTTGCTGCATTGTTATCAGCTCTGTGGGCATTGTTTCGAGTGTTTCGAGAGTTCGGCTTTCATTTTAAGAGCCCGTGGCAAAATACTTCGCGTAGTTTTAATGCCTACACTTTTATTTATCAGGTGCAACAATGGATTATTAACTATGTTGACCGTTTTGTAATTCTATTTTTTATGCCAGCTGCGGCCATTGCAACTGTGGGGGTTTATGAATTTGCTATAAAGTGCCTTGCCCCGGTGGAGCTTTTATTAAATGGATTGAATGCTTCGATATTTCCACAAGTAATAAAGTCTATTGGGAAACAGGAAGGTAAGAAGGAGTCTTTACCGGAGATTAACCGGTACTTCTATGGTCAGGCATCGGTAGTCATGCTCGCTATTTGTGGAGCTATAATTTTTTTACCATGGCTTGTCGATTGGTTTATTACTCGAACAGACTATGCTATGGCATTGAAGTACGTGCCGTACCTGGCGGTTATTTTTGTTTTTAGAGCCATGCGGCTGTACTTTGTTTTACCGTACAATGTGTTAAAAAAAATGAACCGACTTACAGCAATTAATTTTTTAGTATCGCTACTTAAAATAGCATTGATGATAGCCTTCATTTTGAAATGGCAATTGTTTGGAGTAATAGCTGCCTCAGCGTTATCGTACGGTATAGAGATGATTTTGCTCTGGTATTATTTACGAAGAGATTACCGGATGAAGTTTAATACCTTTAAACTTATGATTAGCCCGCTTATTCTATTTTTTATTATTGTGCTTATTGAACCGTTTTACGGATCGGTCTATCCAACATTCATTCATTTGCTGTATGGTATTATCTGCGCGGCCTTGCTTTGGTTTTCGTATCGCAATGAATTAAAGTTAATGGCTCCCTCAAAATTATTTTCACGATAGTATGGCAGGATTTGTTGGTGTTTGCAGCAATAATTTAACCCTTCCACAGGAAGCGCTTACGAATGTTGTAAACGCAACGGTTTATTCTTCCAACACTGCGGTTAAAGAAGTTTTTTCTGGTAATAATCTGATTCTACAAAAATCCTTTGTTAGTTTTTTAGAGACTCAACGAATGCACGCACAAAATGATACGGTGCAAGTTTGGATTGATGGAGAAATATATAATCAATCGGATTTGTCGAGCCAGCCTGAGGATGCATTTGCCGACACGATGTTAAATCATTATTTGAATAACACGTTGGAGAGTTTATTAAAAAAGGTTGATGGAATTTTTATTGCACTGATTTACGATCGTCAAAAATGCCAACTTCAGGTTATTACTGATCGATATGGGTTAAAGCCATTTTATCTTTCTGTTATGAATAATTGCCTGATGCTTGCACCAGAGTTAAAATGTTTTCCGCTTATGAAGCCATTCTCGCTCAATATTCGTGCAGATGTTGTGGACTGCTTTATTAAACTGGAGCACATGATGGATAATGTTACCTGGTTTAAAGATGTTGAAGTAACGGCACCATCCACAATTTACACATACGCGTGGGGTAATAATACAATAACGAAGAGTCGGTATTGGTCATGGTCATTTATTAAGCGGTCTTCTTTATCGTTGAATGAAGCTGCCGAGGAGTTAGCATTTCTGCTCGATACCGCAATTAAAAAACGAAGCGGTGGAAACTGTAGGGTTGGCATTGGCTTAAGTGGAGGATTTGATTCTCGCGCAATACTTGCGGCAGTTCAAGATTTAAAGCCGCCAACATATACATTCGGTATTGAAGAGAGCGCGGACGTAAAAATTGCAAATCGCGTAGCTAAAGTAGCGGGCGTAAGCAATGTGCATTTTGATATGCGTGTGAACAATTGGTTGCAAAAGCGCTTTAGTGGCGTTTGGAAAACCGATGGGATGCTCAACATGTATCACATGCACTACTCTCACCTAATGGATGAGATACCGAAAATAATGGATGTAAACTTAAGTGGTTTCCTGGGTGATGGTGTTTTGGGAAGTACTTATTTAACCAAGAAGGGAAAGACTTTTTTGAATAAGCGTATTGATCATGCAACTGCACAGCATTGTTATGGTGAGTATCATAAGTTCAGCGACCCAAGCGATTCTTTCTTCGATATCCCCAAAATTGATGCGTACCTTTTCTACAATCGTGGCAGGAGGCTTACCGGGTTAGGAATGGAGGAGGCAAATAAAACGATTTATCAGCGGCTTCCTTTTATGGATAATGATCTAATGGACTTTTCATATTCGTTACCCGATGAATACCGCAAAAACAGCCGCATGTATTATCGGGCACTTTTATTTAAATATCCCGAATACTATCGGAACATACCGCATGCCACATCTGGCGTTCCTATAAGCATTAACCCATCACTCATATACAAGAGTAAAAAGATGTATCACCGGTGGTTATGGATTGTAAAGTATAAATTGGGTATTGCTACCTCGTTTACAGATGTTTATAATTGGGTTAAAGAACCAGAGACCTCAAACGTTATTCGACAAATATTAAATACTAAAACAGCGCTCTACCCGAACTTCACGAATAATAATTTTGTAATGCAATATCTCGAGCCACATGTGCAGGGTAAGGGCAACCACGCCAAGCAAATTATGGGAGCATTAACGATGGAAATTTGGCTGCAACAGATCGTTAATAAAAAATACGTAAGCTCTTTTATAAAGAACCAATGAAAGAAAGGATTATTATAATTGGAGGCCTCGGCTTTATTGGAAAGAATTTATACAACAGCCTTGTTCAGGAAAATTATCCGGTAAAGATTTTAACCGACCGTATTACAGAAACCGATGACGGATTTCTAAATAACAATGTACGGGAGAATATCATCGTGGGCAGTATTCTCGATAAAGATTTTATGGAACATACCCTAAAGGGATTTGAAGTAGTGTTTTCACTGGCAGGCAGTTCGGGTGCTTCTGATAGCATTAAAGATCCTTACAAAGATCTCGACACAAATTTGAAAGGTCATTTGAATATTCTGGAAGCATGCCGAAAGAATAACCCAAAGACATTATTAATTTTTCCTTCCAGCAGGTTAGTGTATGGAAAGCCAAACAAGAATCCCGTTGATGAAAAGCATCCACTAAATCCTGAATCAATTTACGCGATTCATAAAATTACCACAGAGCATTACTACCTTCTGTATCATCAGTTATATGGCATCAATTCTATAATCTATCGAATCTCAAACCCCTTTGGACCGTACCAACGTTTTGGCAGTAATCATTATGGTATATTAAACTGGTTTATTCATAACGCCACTACCCATAAAGAAATCGAAGTGTACGGTGATGGGGAGCAAAAAAGGGATTTCATTCATGTAGATGATCTTGTGAGGCTTCTTAAACTTTCTATTACTAGTAGAAAGTTGAATGGTAAAATTTTTAATGTTGGATTTGGGCAAGGTATCTCCATACATGAAGCCGCTCAGCTAGTTGCTAAGCATGTTCCAGGAACGATAATTAGATTTAAGCCTTGGCCTGAGATTGATAAGAAAATCGAAACAGGCGATTACATTTCAGATATTCAATTGTTGAAGAGGGAAGTTGGATGGGAACCATCAATTGGTTTTGAAGAAGGTATAAAATCTACTATAAAATTTTATGAAGGAAGATCAAAATGATATACCACGTTGTGGTCATTACGCGTCTAGCTATCTTCCATTAACTGAAAATTGGATACACCGAATTCTAACCCATCAAAAAAAGTTTAAACCTGTTTTTCTTAGCCGGAAAAAGGAAAATCTTTCATTGTTCCCGATTGAAAACCTTTATAGTCTTGATGATTTTCAAAAAGTTCGCCAGCTTTTAGAAATTCTTGTATTTAAAATTGTTGGCTATTTTATTTTTTTTAGAAAAATATGTAGGAAGAATAATATCCAAATCCTTCATGTGCACTTTGGGTATCATGGTGTAAAGATGATAGGGCTAAAAAAAACATTAGGTGTGCCTATGATCTGTAGTTTTTATGGTGACGATGCATTCTCACATCCGCTTTTGAGAAACATGAAGAATAAGTATAATCTACTTTTTAAAGCTGCAGATAAGGTATTAGTGTTGGGTCCGTATATGCGGTCGCAATTAATTAGTTTGGGTTGTAATGAAGATAAAGTGTTAATCCACCATTTAGGTATCGACATTGATAAAATTCCTTTTAAGAAGAGATCACGGAGAGCTAATACCCCAATTCGATTTTTAATCGCATCAAGTTTTGTCGAGAAAAAAGGAATTGATTTAGCGATACAAGCTTTATCGAAATTTAAAAATAGCCATAGTTTTTCATTGGATATTGTTGGCGATGGCCCGTTGAAGAATGAGCTTTTAGCCCTTGTTGAACATTGCGGAATTAAGGATCGGGTTCACTGGCACGGTTATAAACCATACCAATATTTTATTGATTTGGCTTACGAGTGCGATGTATTTATTCAAGCAAGCAGAACAACAGAGGGTAATAGAAAGGAGGGAACACCTATGGCGATTGTTGACGCCATGGCTACGGGAATGACTATTATAGCTACCAAGCATTCAGATATACCCGAAATTGTATCAGATGGAGTACATGGATACCTGGCGGAAGAGAATAGCCTTGCCAGTCTTCAAGAATGTATTCTTAAGTTATTTAATAATCCTATTGTAATTGAATCCTTCGATGAAAACTCTCGAAACCAGATTGAAAAGGAATTTGATGTGCAACGCCAGGTTTTAAAGTTAGAGACTCTTTATACCGAACTTGTGCAACGCTACAGCTCTACTAAATCAGCTTAACAAGGTTATTATAAAATTAGCGTCAAGCTTTTTTTATCACCACTATCAACCCGTGGCTTAAAAAAGGAAACATTTTTTTCAGCATGATTTTAAAAAATGGCCTTATGCCGTTTATTTTCAACGGATAAAAATTGTAAAAATATCGCTCTGTTACTTTAAATCCGTGGTATCGAACAAGAACATCTATAACGTAATGCGAATACCAAGTGACATGGTCTGGCCTGCATGTTCGTTCTTCTTTGTTTAAGAAAGCCGAAATGAAATATCGAGGCGACCAACAGTTAACGGTTGAGATTATCACTTCTGAATTGTCATGACAGAGTTTCCGCACTGAATCGAGTACTATTCCTGGATTGGAGAGGTGTTCAATAACACTGCCCATAACAACGTTATCAAATTCACCCGTTATTGCTTGATTGATTTCTTCAATGTTACAGTACCGGATATCGTAACCACGGCTTTGTAATTTTTTGATCTCTTCTTTTTCAATATCAAAACCAATAATTGACTTCGCTACCTTCTTCAGTTCACCGTGCAGCCATATTCCATCATTGATTTGACCTTCTGAAAGGTCATGGCAAACACACCCAAGATCAATAACTGTTTTATTAGCGCACTTTTCTTTTATAAACGAATTTTTGTCAATTAGTTTCATTTCAGTCGATTAGTTTAAGTCTTTATTTATAAACACTAAATTCTCACCTTTTATCGTGCATTCAAAATTGAATTGGCTTAGTGCTTTAAAAACTGCCATGGAGCAACCATCTTTCATGCGGTCGTGAAGCTCAATGATAATGCATTTAGTAATGGGGAGCCAGTGTTCTGTATCAATCGAAAATACCTCCCGCTCACTTCCTTCAATATCCATCTTTAGAATATCGATCCTGGTAATGGTATATTCTTGCAATAGGTCCAGCATCGTTGTTGCCGGCATGGAGGTGATAGAAGCACGTGTAGAAATTTCTTCTGCCATAAAGCCTCTTACACCGTAACCTTTATCCTTAATCTCTATTGCCCCCTTTTTATTCCAGAGTGCAGCCTGCAACGGGGTGATATGTGAATAGCCGATTGTATTTTTTTTTAAGTATTCAAAATTCGCCTTATCAGGTTCCAGCGAAATTATTCGTGCGTTCGGATACCGTTTCGTAAAAAAAAGTGTTGTAAAGCCAATGTTGGCACCGGCATCAATTATAGTTTTTGGATTAGAAATTACAGACGCTGCTAGTGCATATTCTTCGCGAAGAAATATTTCACGAAATGTATGGACGTCACTTGTATGGGGTCTGAAGAAAATTGATTGCACAAAGCCTGGGAGAATAAATTTTCCGCTTTTAAATACTTTAACTTGAAGATAAACCCTCAGCCCGGAGGCTAAGCCGAAATTTTTTATGCAGTTAAGTAAGAATCCAAACATGATCAATAGACTAAGGGTTCAAACGATCTTTCTCAACCACCATAAAATACCCAAGCGGATAGGCCACGCCCGAGTTGGAGGACACCTTTTTTCCGAAGCGCGTGTTAATAAAAAAAAAACAGATTGACTGAATCATAGTTGCGAGGGTTGAACCTACCCACCGTACTTTTACCAGGTTTTTAGCAATAATATCAGTGAAAATTTCGGGCAATCCGCCAAAGGCTTTAAGCTCTAAAACTGTTAAGGTATGCTTATGCGCAAAGTTTCTCAGTGCAAATTCAGTGTATCGGTAATAATCGTAAGGAGCTTCATGAATCTTATAAAAGAAGGGTACACTTAATAGTATTCTTCCTCCCGGTTTTAAGATTCGCGCCATCTCTAACCAAATTAGTTCGGGATTTGAAA
The DNA here is from genome assembly GCA_031395485.1 of Cyclobacteriaceae bacterium. Lineage (GTDB taxonomy): Bacteria > Bacteroidota > Bacteroidia > Cytophagales > Cyclobacteriaceae > UBA2336. The sequence goes on from JANNUS010000008.1 coordinate 38,089, forward strand.
TGTGTTCTAACACTTCCGAAATAATAATAGTATCGAATTCGTCAGACTGGAAAGGTAACGGTTGATTTAAATCGCATTCTATATCGAGATACTGATTTTTGTGAGCTGAGTTTGGCCAGTCTACACAAATATTTTCCTGCACATGGTTTTTATAAATTCCATAAAATGGAACATTACCGCAACCTAAGTCAACTAATTTTCCTTTTGCATAAAGAGGTAAATAGTGTTGATAAAACGAAGCTGTAATATCAGACATTAACTGAGACGACACGCTTAGGAACTTAGGATTGCGGGACGCCCGAAGTCGCTCGCCTTTTAATTCATACTTTGTTGGAAACCAATGAGGGGAGTTCTTCATAGCAAGGAGGCTGCAAAAACTTTTTTATAGAAATCAACCAAATTAGATTGCTCGGTGTTCCAGTTTAAGGGGCCATCGAGTGTAACCCGCTTTCCGTTTTCGCCAAGGTTTGCTCCCATCGCACGATCCTTATAGAGCGTTACTATTTTATCGGCAAAGTCTTTCGCATTACTAGCTTCAAAAACAAGCCCCGATTGATGTTCAGTAACAACTCGTTTCAACGGGTCGCTCGAACTGACCAATACGGGTTTGCCCGTCATCATAGCTTGAAAAAGTTTATGGGGTATTGTATTATCTGTATGTAGATTCGATTTGTGCGGTATAATATTGACCTCAGCCAACAGCATGTAGGAATAGAACTTTTGAAATGATTGGTAGCCTAAAAAATGAACGTGACTATTTACTCCATGAAGATCACAGGTTTTTTGGAGGTGGCCCATTACATCCGCACTGCCAGACCCAACAATAATTAATTCAATATCCGGATAGGCTTGCAAATATCGCATGCCTTCAATCGCAGTATCAACTCCACGATGCGGCCCAATGCTTCCGGAATATAATATTTTGAATTTGTTTTGAAAGTCTTTATAAATTAAGGGGTCGACAAGTTGATCGACAAAGGACTTTTCTTCGGTGTTTGAGATGACGGTAATCTTATGGGTGTCTGCGTTGTATTTCTGAATAAGCCTTTTTTTCATTTCTTCCACCACTGCAATTACAGCATCACTTTTTGTAATGGCTGTTTGTTCATGTTTTTCCCAGCGGTTAGGATTCATGAAAAGTCTATTCTTAAGTTTTACGATAAAACCCTTTTTCCACTCAAACCAGTTGCGCAAACCTTCCGGGTAATTTTCATGTAGGTCGACCACCACGGTTAAGCCGAGTTTTTTTCGAAGGGCAAGCGCGGTGCCGGCAAGTGGAAGGTCGTGAACATGGATAACCCGAAGATTGTTTAACGCAATCCACTCCTTCATTTTCATTGAAAATATAGGGTGCCTGAATGCAAGCGACATCACTATGTCCCAAAAGGCCAATTCAAATTTGTTTCTTCCGGCATCGATTCGGGTAACGTTTATTCCATTCACTACTTCTTGATAGGATTCGTTGACGCCCCGAAGGCAAAGCAGGTGAATCGTAAAACCAGCCTTTAGTAAAGCATCGGTTTCCTTCTTCACGCGCATATCGGGCGGATACGGTGCATTTAGGATCATTCCTAAATTCATGTGGATACTTGTTTTGATTTTCGGCAAAGAAAGAGAATTTTGCGCTTAAACTCTAAAACACGTGAACATTACCATCGTAGCAGGGGCAAGACCAAATTTCATGAAAATCGCTCCTATCATTCGGGCAATTGATGAAAGCAACAATCGTAGAAGTAAACAGATCAGTTATCGGTTAATTCACACGGGCCAGCACTATGATGAGAAGCTAAGCAAGATTTTTTTTCAGGAGCTTGGATTGCCCGAACCCGACATTAATCTGGGTGTAGGATCCGGATCACAGGCTGAGCAAACTGCCAGGATAATGATGGAATTTGAAAAGGATTTGATGAAGAATCCTACAGATTTGGTTGTGGTAGTAGGGGATGTGACTTCCACCATGGCCTGCACTATTGTTGCAAAGAAACTGAATACGCGTGTGGCGCACGTTGAAGGTGGCATTCGTTCATTTGATATGACTATGCCAGAAGAAATTAACCGGTTAGTGACAGATTCGTTGGCCGACTATTTTTTCACCACAACACTTGTAGCGAATGAAAATTTAGAAAAATCGGGTGTTGACGAGTCCCGGATTTTTTTCGTAGGTAATACGATGATTGATTCGCTTTATTTCAGCCTGGATAAACTAAAGAAGCCAGCCGTGCTGAATCAAATACCAGCTACTGAAAATGGATATTATGTATTAACGCTTCATCGCCCTTCGAATGTCGATGATGGAATTAAGCTTCAAGCAATACTAAAGACAATTGATGATCATGTACACGGTAAGCCTGTCATATTTCCGGTGCATCCGCGAACATTGAAAACATTAAGTTCTTTTTCGGGAACGTTAAAAAACATTAAGACCATTGACCCACTTAGTTATTTTGAATTTGTATTTCTTTTAAAGGGATCAACCGGTGTAATTACCGACTCTGGTGGCGTTCAGGAAGAAACCACTGTATTGGGTATACCGTGCATCACTCTTCGCATGAATACAGAGAGGCCAGAAACGATTTCTGTAGGAACGAATGAATTAATTGGAGAGGATTTAGTTAAGCTAACACAAGCAATTGCAAAAATAGAAGCTGGTTCCTGGAAAAAGGGTGGACGACCTGAACGTTGGGATGGGGAGACTTCAAAAAGAATTGTGGATGTCCTTATTGCGTTATAGCGATTTTAGGATTCCGTTAAAATGTAAATATTTAGGATTTCTTCAATCGTTTCGGATTATCCTTCACAAAAGCCTCCCACGATTTCGCTTTCGATTTAACAACTCCGTTTTGATAGTGATGGCAAAGTGCTACAGCCAGCGCATCGGTAGCATCTAAAAGTTTAGGCATTTCTTTGATTGCCAATAAAGTCATCAACATTCTTGCTACTTGTTCCTTCGAAGCGTTACCATTGCCGGTAACGGATTGCTTGACTTTTTTCGGAGCATATTCTACAATAGGAATTTCGCGGTACAACGCTGCCGACATGGCTACACCCTGCGCTCGCCCAAGTTTAAGCATGGATTGCACGTTCTTACCAAAAAAAGGTGCCTCCAGTGCAACTTCATCGGGGTGGTATTCGTCAATTAAACTAAGTACGCGGTCAAAGATCTTTTTAAGCCTAAGTTCATGGCTGTCAACCTTTCCCAAATGGATTACGCCAAATTGGAGTAGATGGATTTTACTTCCTTTAATCGTAATCAATCCATAGCCCATAATGTTTGTGCCCGGGTCTAGCCCTAGAATGATTTTCTCCTTAATAACTTTTCTCACGCGGTTAAGTTAGGCAGACGGCCAGAATTTCAGAAATTGCATGGATATGCTCGCTATAATTTTCCTCATTTTTATTTTTTACGCTGGCTTGCTAAAGGCGCTCTATTCGGGATTTGTAAAAATTATTGAGCAACGCGATGCGGAAAGAACGAAGACAACGGAGACTCTGTCAGTAATTGTGCCTTTTAGAAACGAGGAGCAGAATATTTCGCAATTACTTGTTGATCTTTTCTCACAGCAGTATCCTATAGAAAAATTTGAGATCCTTTTGGTTAATGATCATTCAGAAGATATGTCGATGCTGAAAGCCGAAGAAGCTATAAAAGCCTCATCGTTTTCGAAATGCATATTTATTCACCCGGCAGCTTCTGGTAAAAAGGCAGCCATAACAGAAGGTGTGAGGCAGGCAACCTGGAATATTATCGTTACCGTTGATGCTGATTGTCGTGTTCCTACAGACTGGCTTAAAAGCATTAATGCCATGTTTGGCGATGAAAATGTAAAAATGGTTTTTGGCCCAGTAAAAATTGAGCCTGATAATTCGATCTTTTCAAAAATGCAATCAATCGAATTCTCCAGTTTGATCGGATCGGGTGCCGCTACAATGGCCTACGGAGTTCCAACAATGTGCAATGGAGCCAACCTCGCATTTCGAAAGGAAACTTTTAATGAAGTTGGTGGGTATGAAGGCAACGAGCAAATCGCTTCGGGCGATGATGAGTTTTTGATGCGAAAGATTGCCAATAAATTCCCGAATGGTATTAAATTCAATAACGATAAACAGGGCATAGTTTCTACTAATCCACAAAGTTCATTGCCAGAGTTTATGGCTCAGCGAATTCGTTGGGCTGGCAAGTGGAGTGTCCATCAAGATATTAAAAGTAGGCTACTCGCGTTGTTTATATTTTCTTTTCACGCACTCGTGTTGATGGTACCTTTTATGGTATTTCAGCACAGGCTTGCTTTGCTTTTTTTAGGGGTTCTATTTTTCGGTAAAGCCATTGCCGAGTACAGGTTTCTTCGCGTTGTTAATTTTTGGTTAAATATTCCTTGGAATTGGCCAGCCTTTATACTGCTTCAGTTTACCTATTCGTTGTATGCAGTTGGTATTGGGGTTGCTGCGCTTTTTTTAAAACCTGTGTGGAAAGGAAGAAAATAACTATCGGCCATCAATTGTTGACTATGGACTATTCATAGTAGATTTACAAAATGTCTGAACTGACCCTTAAAAGCAAGTACGAAATTAAAGAACTGCAACTCAATGCATTACTCGAGATTACGCAGGCAATTAATAGTAATCTTCCGGAAGTATCGCTTTATAAAATTTACAATTTTACCCTTCGCTCAAATCTTAACATTGAAAAACTGGCGCTTTTTGTCCTAGATGAGGAATGGGACTGCAAAGTAAATTTCGGCACAAAAAAGAAATTCAATAATGGTCACCTTTTGCCTGCTTTTAAGACCATCCAGGATATTACGCATCTAAAGCAATTTGAAGAAGCGTGCGACCTGACTGTTTTTGACATTATTATTCCGGTATCACATAAAGGCAATACGCTCGCATTAGTTTTTGTTGGTGGGTTAGAAAAGCATGGTATTCCCGTCCATGACGATAATATAAAGTTTATTCAGGCACTTAGTAATATTATCATCGTGGCCATTGAGAATAAAAAAATGGCTCGTAAACAATTGGAACAAGAAGCGTTCCGAAAGGAGCTTGAAATTGCGAGCGATGTTCAACAGTTTCTTTTTCCTGAAAAATTGCCAAACACTCCCATATTAAAAGTTGAAGCCACCTATTTACCGCATGATTTAATTGGTGGAGATTATTACGATTACATTCCGATTAATAAGAATCAATTTCTTATCTGCGTGGCCGATGTAAGCGGAAAAGGTATTGCGGCCGCGCTGATGATGTCAAACTTCCAGGCATCGCTGCGAACATTGTTGCGGCAAACGCCCAATCTTACCGATATTATTGAGGCTCTTAATTTTCAGGTATTAGAAAACACGAAGGGTGAAAAATTTATTACATTTTTCGCAGCGATTTATGACATCCGGCTTAAAACAATGGTGTACGTAAACTCGGGTCACAACCCGCCAATTCTTTGGGATAAAAAAAATGGTATTCGTTTGTTAGAGGAAGGCTCCACTGTTTTGGGGGCCATGCATCCGTTGCCCTTTTTAAATGAGGGCTTTGTGACCGGCCTCGATGAGTTTTTATTGTTTTGTTATACCGATGGCCTTACCGAAACCATGAATGAGTCGGGCAATGAATTTGGAATTGAATTTTTGCAGGAATATTTTGGGCAAACCGAAACTTATTTTAAAGACCTGAAAACAATACATCAAGACATTATTGTAAGCCTTGACACTTTTAAGGGTACGATGAGCTATCACGATGATATTACCATATTGTCGTGCCGGGTGGGCTAAATGATTTGCTGATTCGGTAATTTGTCGATTCGATAATTGAGAAATTTCATAATGGATACAAATCAGCAAATCAACGAATTGTCGAATCAACGAATTAACTGATGATTCACCGTGTTCCATTTTTTCTCCCATGGCTTTATCCCAATCTGATTTGGCGAATCCCTACAATCGAGAAAGAGTTGTTCTTAACCTTTGACGATGGGCCGATTCCGGGTCCAACGGATTTCGTTCTTGAAACATTAAAAAAATATTCATGTACGGCAACCTTCTTTTGCATTGGCGACAATGTTCGCAAGCATCCGGATGTATTTAAAAAAGTTATTGACGAGGGGCATGCGATTGGAAATCACACATTCAATCACGTAAAGGGTTGGAGTACATCATTGGAAAGATATATTGAAAATGTGGACCTATGTGATGCGGAGTTGCAAAGCTTGAAGCTTGAAGTTCAAAGCTTGAAGCTTTTTAGGCCACCGTATGGAAGAATCACCCGAAAGCAAATCAAAGCGCTCAGCAATTATAAAATTGTCATGTGGGATGTACTCTCGATTGATTACAATAAAAGTGTTTCCCCTGAATCATGTCTTAATAATTCCGTTCGTGCAACCCGACCAGGTTCAATTATTGTTTTTCACGATAGTCTGAAAGCTGAGCGCAACATGACGTATGCATTACCATGCTATATTGACTATTTTCAGAAACAAGGTTATGTATTTAAAGCACTTCCTTCATGAATCCGAAGCTGGTATTGGTTGCGCCACTCGATTGGGGATTAGGACATGCTACCCGATGCATTCCAATTATACTGGAGTTGCAAAAACGAGGCTGTGAAGTTTTTATAGCGTCCAGTGGATCAGCGCTTAAATTAGTAAGGAAAGAATTTTCTAGTTTGAAATCCTTCGAGTTATCATCCTACAATGTCTCGTATTCGAAACGTATACCCTTCGTCATTTCTATTTTTCTTCAAATTCCCAAGTTTCTCAAAGCTATCGCAACAGAGAAAAAGCAGTTGGAAAGAATTATTGCCGAGCATAAAATTGAGTTCGTGATTTCCGATAATCGTTATGGTTGTTGGTCTGAAAGGATTCCATCAGTTTTTATTTGCCATCAACTCAACATCCAATTACCAGTCGCCCTGAAATGGCTCCAACCGTTTGTTAGGTTCTTCCACAAAAGGTTAATCGGAAAGTTTACCGAGTGTTGGGTTCCGGATCAACCGGGAGAATTTAGTTTAACAGGTCAATTGTCTGTCGGGTCGACAATTCCTTTCAAATACATTGGTATCCTATCGAGATTCCAAAATAACAGCCTTGAGATGAAGTATGATATTGCTGTTATCCTTTCAGGTCCCGAACCTTCACGAACGATACTTGAAGTGATCATTACTAAGCAGATTCTTGGTCAAGGCATAAAAGCAATTCTCGTAAGAGGTGTGATTGAAAATGAGATTACCTGGAAGCAGGATGATAATATTTATATTGTGAATTACCTTCAGTCGAAAGAATTAGAGGAGGTCATCAATCAATCAAAATTAATTATTGCTCGTTCCGGATACAGTACGATTATGGATCTGGCACGACTTGGAAAAAAGGCTATTCTTATTCCAACGCCCGGACAAACTGAACAGGAGTATTTGGCGAAGCGATTGATGAAAGCTGGAATTTGCTACTCAGTCAATCAACGAAACTTTGATTTAACCGTGGCCCGCACCGCGGCCGACAGTTTCTCAGGTTTTAGTAATATTGAACCTGAACCTGAACGTAACTTGCTGGCGCAAGCACTGGATGACGTACTAAAATGAATTACTGGATCGATTCCCACGCTCATATTTATTCGAATGACTTCGATCACGATCGCCTTGATATGATGCATCGTACGGATGAGCAGGGCGTAGATAAAATATTCATGCCCAATATCGATCATACTTCTATTGATGCCATGCTGGATGTTGAAGGCAAGTATCCTGCGAAGTGTTTCTCTATGATGGGACTTCATCCGTGCTCTGTTAAAAATGATTTTGAAAGGGAATTATATATCGTAGAAAGTTGGCTGGCAAAGCGAAAGTTTGCGGCAGTAGGAGAGATGGGCACCGATTTGTATTGGGATAAAACTTTTTGGGATCAGCAGGTTGAGGCCTTTACTATCCAGGTGGCTTGGGCGAAGAAATATAAACTCCCTATTGTTGTGCATTGTCGTGAGAGTATGGATCAAACTATTGAATTGGTAGAAAAGCTTCAGGATGGAAATCTAACGGGTGTGTTTCACTGTTTTACAGGCGATGTAATCGAGGCTGAGAAATTAATAAAGCTCGGATTTTATCTGGGCATAGGAGGTGTAGCAACGTTTAAGAAAGGTGGAATGGAAAATGTAATCCCCCATATTCCGCTAGACAGAATTGTATTGGAAACAGACAGCCCCTATCTTACACCAGCACCGCATCGCGGAAAGCGGAATGAGCCCTCATATATTCCGTTAATTGGAAACCGGGTTGCCGAAATAAAAAATATAACGGTAGAGGAACTGAAATCCGCCACAACAAATAATGCACTCAAACTATTTAAAGTATAAAACATTGTCAGCCTGAGTTTGTCGAAGGCTCCCATTCAGGTTTCGACAAGCTCAACCTGACAGAAATTTTAACTCATGAAAACAAAAACAATTCTTGTTAATACATCTTCTACCGAAAAAGCAAAGTCAAAAATACTGATCGTCTATACGGGTGGTACGTTTGGTATGGCGCATGATAAGGATGGTGTATTAATACCGTTCGACTTTGGATTAATACTTGAGCATCTCCCCACCCTTCGTTCGATGGAACTGGAGTTAACTGTTGTATCTTTTGAGACTCCGATTGACTCTTCTAACATAAGCCCCGAGCACTGGCAACTATTGGCGCAAATCATTTTTGATCATTACAATGACAACGATGGATTTGTAATCCTTCACGGAACCGATACCATGGCCTACACGGCTTCAGCGTTAAGCTTTATGCTAGAAGGGCTTTCAAAACCTGTGATATTAACGGGGGCCCAATTGCCCATCAGCGAATCGAGATCGGATGCCCGTGAGAATCTTATAACCGCATTGGAGATCGCTTCCGCTAAAGCGGGAGGAAAGTCGGTTGTACCGGAGGTATGCATTTATTTTGACTACCAGTTGTTGCGCGGCAATCGTTCGAAGAAAGTAGAGAGCATGCAGTTTGATGCATTTGATTCGGGAAATTGCCCACCGCTTGCAAAAGCTGGTGTAAAAATTAATTACAATCAGAGTGCCATCCGCAAGGTTGACTTCAATTCAGTTTTAAAGATTCATAAAGTATTTGATTTTAATATTTCAATTCTCAAACTCTTTCCAGGTATAAGTGAGGCTACCGTAGAGTCAATTCTAAAAACACCAAACCTACGCGCTGTAATTCTAGAAACGTATGGTTCTGGAAATGCTCCAACGTCTTCATGGTTGATCAATACCCTTAAAAATGCGATTGAGAAAGGCATCATTATTCTAAATATTTCACAATGCCCGGGCGGAATGGTGTTGCAAGGCAGGTATGAAACCAGTAAAGATCTTTTACGGATTGGAGTGATCAGTGGCTCAGATATGACAACCGAAGCAGCCGTAACAAAACTGATGCTTTTACTGGGTGAGTATGATGGTAAGAAAGTGAAGGAGATGATGGGTATCTCATTGGCTGGTGAGTTAACAACGAGTTAATGTCAGCCTGAGCTTGTCGAAGGCGATTTGTATAAGAATCAGGTTTCGACAGGCTCAACCTGACAATTGATTTTGTTCACGGTCAATTTATTGTTTTCTTTGCGGCCTTTAATCCGGAGAGGTGTCAGAGTGGCCGAACGAGCACGCTTGGAAAGTGTGTTTACCGCAAGGTAACGTGGGTTCGAATCCCACCCTCTCCGCTTTATCTTCCCAAGCCTGGGCGAAGCAGGATTCATTCCCAACTCAACCCTTATACCATTTATTTGAGTAAAAAAAAGGCCAGCGTTTCTGTAGCTCAGAATAAAGAATTGGCGTTTTAAAAGTCGTCTTTCTTTTTCAACAAGGATTGATGATAACTTTCTCCTAATCCCTTAATATCCTCAAGTGCCATTACTTTTGTATAGCTATAGTCTTGAGCCTCATTTTTAGGTGGCTCTACTTCTTTTAGTACTTTCCCGCCTTCTGTTGCAACATACTTTTTAACACCAGCATTAGGTTGATATTTTTCCTCCTGAACAGTCCATGAGCCAATAGGTTTGATCTGAATCCTTGTTTTATTATCCTTTACACTTATTTCGATGAGCGCATATGCTTCAATTCCAGATCTTAAAATCACGCCATTGCTATACATTTCTGGTGCATAATGCAAGTTATATTTACCAATGATTATGCCCTCCTCCTTATCTGAAAATTGAATAACACTTTTAGCGGATCCAAATACACCAACCATCCACTTATTTGCAATGATAGATAGTTCGTTTTTACTATAGGGTAAATCTTCATAAACCTTTATGTAATTATCAGATTCACTGAATGAGACATTAGTAGTAGAAGTAGCAATACAGGAGTAACATATTATTGAAATCAAAAAGTAGACAGGAATTCTTTTCATTGTCTTTTTGTATTGTATCGTTCCCATTGGCTTTTGGATTGATGATTGACTAAATATAAAAAAAATGACGTTATAGTCATTACCTGTACCGCCTACCCCCGGTTGTAAACAGGGCATATTTGTTACAACTTTCTGAAATAAGGTTAATACTAAGCAACACTATACTGCTAAATAGGTTTTTTTTTATAGTTGTCAGGCCACTCTATGCTTCAACTAACATTTTGATAGGTCATCTGAAACGAGTTAGTGGTTTCTTTCTGGATCAACACTTCAAATTTTACCCAAAAGCTTCTATCTTTCAGATTGTAGTTAATCCTTTAAGGGCTTTTTTCTATGAACCTGACGCTAAACAATCCGAAAGTAGTAAAGGCATGGTGTATGTACGACTGGGCGAACTCGGTGTACAACCTGGTAATTACTACCACATTTTTTCCAATTTATTTTCTGGCAATTACGAAGAGTTCGTATAGTGAAGATAGTGTACCCTTTTTAGGTCGTACGTTTAAGAATTCTTCATTATACGATTACGCACTGGCGTTTGCCTATCTCACCATTGCATTGCTCTTACCGATACTTTCTTCTATTGCCGATAGTCAGGGCAACAAGAAAAGATTTATGCAGTTTTTTTGCTATGTGGGAGGGTTGTCTTGTATAGGCCTATTCTGGTTTGAAGGCGATAATATAGGTTGGGGTATTGGCTGTTTTATTTTTGCAGTGATTGGATACGTAGGCAGTTTAGTGTTTTATAATTCCTACCTCCCTGAAATTGCAGCACCCGAAGACCGTGATAAAGTAAGTGCCCGTGGATTTGCCATGGGGTATATTGGTAGCGTTGTTTTGCAAATCATTGGGTTCGGACTTGTTATTTATTTCAGTGGGAAGGGCGATAATACTTCCGGGCCATTGTTTACATTTTTATTAGTAGGTATCTGGTGGATAGGCTTTGCGCAGATCACCTTTGCTAAACTCCCCCCAAGCAAGCCGGCAACTGAAAAATTGGATTTAAATTTTTTAACACGTGGATTTATTGAGTTGAGAAAAGTGCAAAAGCAGATATTGAAATTAAGTGTGCTGAAATGGTATCTCACGGCTTTCTTTTTCTACAGTATGGGGGTTCAAACCGTTATGCTGGCTGCTACCATTTTTGCGAGTAAGGTTTTAGGATTACCAACTGATAAACTCATTATTACTGTAGTATTGATTCAATTACTGGCAGTAGTAGGAGCATTTTTGATGTCGAGGCTATCGAGTATGTTTGGAAACCTGCAAGTGTTAATGGGCGTAGTACTCTTATGGATATTGCTTTGTGTGTCTGCATATATCATGGCGTCTTTAAAGGAATCTGGTCATCATGTTGAGGTCTATTTTTATGTGTTAGCGATGGGTGTAGGACTCGTAATGGGTGGTATACAATCATTGAGTCGCAGTACCTATAGCAAGCTTATGCCAGTCACCAACGACACAGCATCATTCTTTAGCTTTTACGATGTGGCAGAAAAAATCGCCATCGTTATTGGTATTTTCACCTTTGGCTATATTGATGAAGTATTGGGGATGAAAAACTCTGTGCTTTCGCTGATCGTGTTTTTTGTATTAGGGTTTGGTGCCTTATTTATTACATACCGAAAAGAGATTAACAATGCCCGATTAACGCATTAAAAATTGATCATTGTTAATGGAGGTCAATACCTCATGTGCTTCACCGTCATTCCGTTGTTGATGAGTTGTTTAAGTGAATCAATTCCAATTTTTAAATGCAAGTCAACAAAACTTGTGGTAACTACCTTATCACTAGCCTCGGTTTTTACGCCATCTGGAACCATGGGTTGGTCAGAAACTAACAGCAAGGCACCGGCAGGAATTTTGTTTTGAAAGGCTGTAATGAAAATGGTGGCAGTTTCCATATCAATGGCTTGAGCTCGTATCTTCCGTAAATAACCCTTAAACTCTTCATCCCATTCCCACACTCTTCGGTTCGTTGTGAACACAGTACCGGTCCAGTAATCCTGATTATAGTCGCGAATGGTTGTTGAAATCGCTTTCTGTAATGCGAATGAAGGAAGCGCTGGTACCTCTGGTGGAAAATAATCGTTTGAGGTTCCTTCTCCGCGAATGGCCGCGATCGGAAGAATCAAATCACCAATGTCGTTTTTTTCTTTTAAGCCTCCACACTTCCCTAAGAAGAGTGCTGCTTTCGGTTTAATCGCGCTCAGGCAATCCATTACGGTAGCTGCATTCGGACTTCCCATTCCAAAATTGATAATGGTTATACCCTCGGCAGTAGCACTTCGCATTGGTTTGTCTGCTCCGTTAATCGGTACGTTATGCCACTCCGCAAACATCTTCACGTAATTATCGAAGTTGGTTAATAGTATGTACTCACCGAATTGGTCAAGTGATTGACCAGTATAACGCGGCAACCAGTTCTCTACTATTTCTTGTTTTGTCTTCATAGTCTTATTTTGGGGGTCAAATGCTATCTCTAAATCTTCCTGAGTTTGATGTTAACCTCAAAAAATCTGAAGGAAAAGTATGGATTTTTGATGGGATAAGGAAGAAGTACATCGTATTGACGCCTGAAGAATGGGTGCGTCAGCATTTGACCAATTACTTTATTAATCATCTCAAGTATCCCCGAACGCTTATCCAGGTAGAGCGTGGACTTCATTACAACCAACTTCAAAAACGCTCGGATATTATTGTATTTGACCGCTCGGGTAATCCATGGATGATCGTTGAATGTAAAGCTCCTGAAGTTATACTAGATCAAAAAAGTATTCAACAAGTGGCGGTCTATAATTCAGATGTAAAAGCAAAATATGTTTCTGTCTCGAATGGGTTGAAACACATCTGTTATGAAGCAACAAAAGATTTAAAAGAGGTTGTGTTGTTAAAAGATTTTCCAAACTACGAAAAAGACCCTAAAGGTTTTCAAAACCTTTAGGGTCTTTCAGGTTTTTCTGAGTACGAATAATGTCAGAATCAGTATGGCCTAGATTTACGGATTAACGGGATTGAAATCTTGCAAATCCACGAATCCAGAAAATCCTGATTCAGACAATTTGCACTTATAAAAACTTTTTAACGTCAACAAGTGGTAGTTGAAAGGCATCCGCAACGCCTTTGTAAACAACTTCACCTTGAATAATATTTAATCCTAAACGCAGATCTGAATTTTCCTGGCAAGCTTTTTTCCAGCCCTGATTTGCTAAACGAATGGCGTACGGTAACGTAGCGTTCGTTAACGCAAGCGTTGAGGTATACGGAACTGCTCCCGGCATGTTTGCCACGCAGTAGTGAACGACATCATCAATAATGAAAGTAGGATTTTCATGTGTTGTCGGAGTACAGGTTTCAATACAACCACCCTGATCAACAGCAACGTCAACTAGTACAGTACCTGGTCGCATGGTCTTTAACATATCTTTTGTAACCAGCATTGGAGCTTTAGCGCCCGGTATCAATACAGCACCTACAATCAAGTCATGATCTTTTACCATCTCGCGGATTGAGTATTCATTCGATACCATCGTGTGAACATTCTTCGGCATCACATCATCCAAATAACGAAGACGAGTCAGGTTAACATCCATGATCGTTACATCAGCGCCCATACCGGCAGCAATCTTAGCAGCGTTTGCACCAACTATACCACCACCTAATATCAATACTTTGGCGGGCTTCACACCCGGAACGCCACCTAATAAAATTCCTCTTCCTTTTAAAGGCTTCTCTAAATATTTAGCACCTTCCTGAATTGACATCCGTCCCGCAACTTCCGACATCGGAATTAATAACGGAAGACTTCGATCTTCACGCTCAACAGTTTCATACGCTAAGCAAACTGCTCCAGTACTAATCATCGCTTTGGTAAGCGGCTCATACGATGCAAAGTGAAAATACGTGAATACGAGTTGATCTTTCTTAATTAGTTTATATTCTTGTTCAATTGGCTCCTTTACTTTAATGATCATATCAGCCAGGCTAAAAACTTCTTCTGCTGTAGCGATCATTTTACCACCTGCTTTCGTGTACTCATCATCGCTAAAACCGCTTCCGGTTCCAGCTGTTTTCTGGATATACACGGTATGTCCTCGCTTAATCAATTCTTGGGTGCCGGCAGGGGTAAGGGCTACCCGGTTTTCGTTATTTTTAATTTCTTTTGGAACTCCAATAATCATAGTGCAATCGTTTTAAACAGGGTGCAAAGATAATTGGCAATAATCAATAGTCAATTGTCATTTGACTTTGTATTGGCTATTTTTGAACCTAACCAGAATAACCACTCAAAATTCATCGCGGTGAGCATAACGAAGGAATCCAAAGTAAAATTTCCGCAGGCAAAGGTTAAGGAAATACTAGCCGATTACAGACTTGTATGTGAGAGCCGGGAGGCGAGTTTACTCGGACGGAAAGAGGTGTTTATGGGCAAAGCCAAGTTTGGCATTTTTGGCGATGGAAAAGAAGTAGCACAAATCGCTATGGCGAAAGTGTTTCGGAACGGAGATTTTCGGTCAGGCTATTATCGCGACCAGACTTTCATGCTGGCGATTGGTGAATTAACCTTACAACAGTATTTTGCTCAGTTATATGCGCATACCGATGTGGAGGCAGAACCAGCTTCAGCCGGCAGGTTAATGAATGGACATTTTGCAACCCGCATGCTGGATGAGAAAGGTGAATTAAAAAACCTATCGCAACTTAAAAACAGCAGCTCTGATATTTCACCAACAGCCGGACAAATGCCACGCTTATTAGGAATGGCGTATGCATCCAAGTTGTTTAGAAATAATCCTGACCTACATAAATTCAAGAACCTTTCGAATTCAGGAAATGAAATAGCATTCGGAACGATTGGAAACGCTTCTACATCAGAAGGAATGTTTTATGAAACAATAAATGCTGCCGGTGTATTACAAGTTCCCATGTTGATGTCCGTATGGGATGATAACTATGGAATTTCGGTTCCACAGGAATATCATACTACAAAAGGAAGTATTTCGAAAGTGCTGGAAGGATTCCGAAGAACTTCAACTGAAAATGGTTTTGAGATATTCAATGTAAAGGGATGGGATTACACATCGCTTATTCAAACATATCAACAGGCAGAGAAAGTTTGCAGAGAAGAACATGTACCGGTGTTAGTGCATGTCGAAGAAGTGACACAGCCTCAAGGTCACTCTACTTCAGGTTCACACGAGCGTTATAAATCGAAAGAACGGCTTGCATGGGAAGCTGAACATGATTGTATGCTGAAGATGAAAAATTGGATTCTGGAGGATGTGTTGGTAGTTCCGGAAGAACTTGAAGCAATTGAAAAGGAAGCAAAGCAAACTGCCCGTGAAGCAAAAGAAAAAGCATGGAAAGATTTTAATACTGATATCCAAAGAGAATTTAAAGAAGTTGTAGCGATTTTAGAACTGGTAGCGGAGCAAAGTAATAGCAAGGAAGAACTTGAGGATATAAAAAATCAACTCCAGAAAACCATCAACCCGATTCGTGTTGATTCGATGAAGGCCGCGAAGAAAGTGCTTCGGCTAATACGCAATGAAAGCATGGAAGTACGAACTGAACTTCTAAACTGGGTTGAAAGAATTTCGAATGAAAGCGTTGGTCGGTTTAACTCACATCTTTATAGCCAGTCTGAACAGTCGGCTTTAAAAGTTGAAGAAATAAAACCTGTATTTTCTGAAAGCTCACAAGAAGTTGACGGTCGAGAAGTTTTGAATGCATGTTTTATTGCTGCATTCAATCGTGATGCAAGGGTGTTTGCATTTGGTGAAGATGTTGGAAAGATTGGAGATGTAAACCAAGGCTTTGCCGGATTGCAAGAAAAGTTTGGTGAGTTACGGTTAACTGATACTGGAATTCGTGAGTGCACGATAATTGGTCAGGGGATAGGGGCTGCGTTGCGCGGACTCAGGCCAATTGCGGAGATACAATACCTTGATTATTTATTGTATGCATTACAAATCATGAGTGATGATTTGGCGTGTTTGCAATACAGAACCAAAGGCGGACAGAAAGCTCCATTAATTGTTCGCACCCGTGGGCATAGATTAGAAGGTGTATGGCATTCCGGTTCACCGATGGGAATGATCTTAAATAGTTTGCGTGGAATTTATATTCTCGTTCCACGCAGCATGACGCAAGCTGCTGGTTTCTATAATACCATGTTGAAGTCAGATGACCCTGCCATTATTGTAGAGTGTTTGAATGGTTATCGCTTGAAAGAGCAAATACCAGATAACGTTGGAGAGTTCACACTTCCGATTGGTGTACCAGAAGTAATTCGCGAAGGAAACGATGTGACGGTTGTTACCTATGGCTCGATGTGCAGAGTTGTAATGGATGCAGCAGAGGAATTAGACAAAGTCGGTATTTCATGTGAAGTGATTGATGTGCAAACACTATTGCCGTTTGATATTCATCATTCCATTGTCGAGTCGTTAAAGAAAACCAATCGTGTGGTATTTGCTGATGAAGATGTTCCGGGTGGCGCAAGTGCGTTCATGATGCAAAAAGTATTGGAAGAGCAAAAGGGATATCAATACCTTGATGCAGCACCGTTAACCATTGCTGCGAAAGAGCATCGTCCTGCTTATTCTTCCGATGGTGATTATTTTTCCAAGCCGAATACAGAAGATGTATTTGATAAAATCTATGCGATGATGCGCGAGGGGAACCCGTCTGCATTTCCTTCGATCTACTAAAATTTTAAATCGTCATATCGAGCGGACCGAGATATCCCCTGATGTAGCACTCTATAAGGGGACTTCTCAGTCGCATTTTATTGAGACTGCATTGCCAATTCGTTTGCTCCCTCGAAGTGACGTTATATTTATTGACCGTCATGTCGAGTGTGAGCGAGACATCCCCAAATAGAGGGCTGCAAAGGAGGATTTCTCGGTCGCGCACTAGTTTATACTGCGTTTGATGATCAGCTGCTCCCTCGAAGTGACGTTACCTTTTCTTTGCTTTTAGTACCGGATTACTATCTTTGTTCCTTTAAATCTACCGATTTAGTGGACTTTCAGCAAATATTCGTTCTTTTGGTGGTGGTGTTCCTCGTGTTCTCCCTCTACAAGGAATTATTTAGTCCGTCCTTAACCTTTTTCATCTCCACCATTTCCCTGCTATTAGGCGGAGTTATTACACCAACCGAACTCCTGAAAGGATTATCCAATCAGCAGATCATTGTAATTTTTCTGTTGGTACTCATCACGGCAGGCATCCGAACGATTTACGGTTCGGAATTATTTTCGAAGTTGTTCAACCCCAACCTGAAGCCAAAAGCATTTCTCTTTCGCATGATGCTGACGGTGTCGTCCATTTCTGCGTTTTTGAATAATACACCCATAGTAGCGTTTATGATTCCCTATGTGAAGGAGTGGGCCGATCGAACCGGAAATCCAGCATCAAAATTTTTGATACCACTTTCCTTTGCTACAATTCTGGGAGGTATGATCACCGTTATCGGTACATCAACTAACCTCGTATTGAGTGGATTGATTCAGCAGTATGGTTTACCGGCACTGGACTTTACAGATTTTCTTTTTCTTGGAATCCTTGTAACCGTAATAGGTTGGGTTTACCTATACTTTATCGCATATAAACTTCTCCCAAGCAATGCGAATAAAATTGATGCCCTTCGTCAAAACCTGAAAGAGTACATTGTTGAAACTGAAGTATTTACAGGCTCCAAGATTATTGGGAAATCCGTACAGGATGCCGGGCTTCGAAATTTGCAGGATGTTTTTCTGGTGGAGATCATTCGGGATGAGAAAGTAATTTCCCCGGTATCACCTGAAATGGAATTGGAAGAAGGCGATTTTCTTTTCTTCTCCGGGAATACACAATCTATTTATAATCTCATAAAAGAGGATAACGGTCTACGAATCCATAAACAGGAGTCATTAGAAGTTGAGGGTCATTTCAATTTTGTTGAAGCTGTTATTCCTGCAAGCTCTGATTTGATTGGCATGCGCATAAAGAATTCCGATTTCCGAAAGAAGTTCAATGCATCCATCATTGCGATTCACCGAAATGGAAAGCAGGTCTCGGGTAAAGTAGGCGAGATGGAGTTAGCAGGGGGTGACTTTTTATTATTACTCGCGGGAGAAGGCCAACTGAATGGCAATACAGAAAAGGATTTATTCTTTATTTCAGTTCCCAAAAAATTACCTTCCCGTAAAGCTCCCTGGTTAACGTGGGCAGGCCTCGGTTGCTTCGGACTTCTAATCTTAGGTGTAGTGGATGTTTTACCCTTGTTTACTATTTCATTAGTTATTCTTTCAATACTGGTTTTGCTTGGGATTTTAAACCTCTCAGAAATCAGAAGACAACTCGATCTTGGTTTACTAATGGTGTTGGTCTGTTCGTTAGCAATTGGCGTTGCCTTAGAAAAATCGGGTACGGCTTCTTTACTAGCCGGTGGATTGATAGATGTTGGTAAAAATTTAGGCCCAGTAGCGGTGATTTCATCACTCTTTGTTGTAACGATATTTTTAACGGCACTGATTACCAATGCGGCTTGTGTATCCATTGTTTTTCCAATAGCCATGGCACTAGCCGAGCAAATGCATTTGCCCTACACACCTTTTTTTGTGGCGATTGCTTTTGCCGCCTCGGGTGACTTCATTACGCCCATGGGCTATCAAACCAACCTCATGGTATACGGACCGGGTGGCTATACCTTTAAAGACTTTGCCAAAGTAGGCACACCATTAACAGTTCTTTATGCCGTAATTTGTATCACGTTTATCACCTGGTTTTACAACCTGTAACCTGTAACCTTGAACTTTGAACAATATCTTTCCCATACAAACACAAGTAAGCAATCGACAGCGTAGTGAGCTTTTAAAACAGTGCGCGAAACTTATTTGGTTTACTGGACTTTCAGGCTCCGGCAAGTCAACGCTAGCGATTCAATTAGAAGCACAACTGCATGCAAAAGGATTTGCTACCTATTTGTTAGATGGCGATAACATTCGGGTGGGGTTGAATAAGGATTTAACCTTTACGGATGAAGGACGCGTGGAGAACATCAGAAGAATAGGAGAGGTGGCGAAGCTCATGTTGGATGCAGGCATCATTGTATTGTCGGCTTTTATCTCACCCTTCAATGCTGACCGCGACCAGGTGAAGAAAATTGTGGGTATTGAGAATTATATTGAAGTGTTTGTGGATACTCCATTGGAGATTTGCGAGCAGCGTGATGTGAAGGGGTTATATAAAAAAGCGCGTGCAGGAGAAGTGAAAAACTTTACGGGTATTGACTCTCCGTACGAGCGTCCCGAAAATCCTGATCTCCTAATTCCTACTCACCAACTGAGTGTGGATGAATCGATAGCTTTGTTATTAAAACTTATAGAACATAGAATTAAATTTTAACGTTGTGAGTCAATATTATTTAAGTCATTTAAAAGAACTGGAGTCGGAAGCGATTTACGTGATTCGTGAAGTAGTGGCACAGTTTGAAAAACCTGCACTGCTTTTTTCGGGCGGAAAGGATTCCATTGTACTGGCCTACTTATCGCGCAAAGCATTTTACCCGGCACGTATTCCATTTCCATTGGTACACATAGATACCGGACATAATTTTCCTGAAACGATGGAGTATCGTGATTGGCTTGTGAATGAATTAGGGGTGAAGCTTATTGTTGGATCGGTACAAGAAAGTATTGATAAAGGAAGAGCCAAAGAAGAAACAGGTTACGGTGCAAGTCGCAATGCATTGCAAACCGTTACACTTTTAGATACTATCGAGCTAAATAAGTTTGATGCAGCCATGGGTGGCGCGCGCAGAGATGAAGAGAAAGCGCGTGCGAAAGAACGTTTCTTTTCACACCGTGATGAATTCGGACAATGGGATCCAAAAAACCAACGCCCTGAGTTGTGGAACATCTTTAACGGGCGCAAACATCAGGGTGAGCACTTCCGGGTGTTTCCGATTTCTAATTGGACGGAGATGGATGTGTGGCAATATATTTACACCGAAAATATTCCTATACCCAAGCTTTACTTTTCGCATGAACGTGAAGTGATCGAACGCGATGGTGCAATCCTATCAACATCACCTTGGTTAAAACTAAAACCTAGTGAAGTTCCTATGAAAAAGATAGTGCGCTTCCGAACCTGTGGCGATATGCCCATAACAGGTGCAGTAGAGTCAACAGCCGATACCCTGGAGAAAATTATTGAGGAAGTTGCGGCCTCCCGTAAAACAGAACGTGGCACGCGAGCAGATGATAAGCGTTCAGAGACTGCTATGGAAGACAGAAAGAAGAGTGGATATTTTTAACTCCTTGTCATTCTGAGCGTAACTCTTTTGTCATTCTGAGCGAAGCTCTTTTGTCATTCTGAGCGAAGCGAAGAATCTAATAAAAAGAATTTGATGTATGAAACGATGTTTCTGGGTCTATATTACTACTAACTATTCCAAGACAGTTTTGTACACTGGAGTAACTAATAGTTTAGTGGAAAGATTAACAGAACATTACCACTCCAGGCAGGAGGGTAAAACATTCACAGGTAAGTATAAGGCATTTTACTTGTTATTTTTTGAAGAGTATACATATATTGATCAGGCAATAAAACGAGAGAAGGAAATCAAGGGGTGGGTTCGTCAGAAAAAAGTAAATCTTATTAAAGAATTTAATCCCGAATGGAAATTTCTCAATGATGAGATAATGGAGTGGCCTCCTGCAACTACTAAATTAAATAGAATATCAGACGCTTCGGCTTTGCCTCAGCGTGACAAGAGATAATGAAAAGGACAGGCAACTTAAAATTGTAACTAGAACTAAAACAAACTGGCAACAGGTGACTGGGAACCGGCAACCAATTATGAACCAACTACTACGATTCACCACAGCAGGCAGTGTCGATGATGGCAAGAGCACACTCATCGGTAGATTGCTATACGATAGTAAATCTATTTTTGAAGATCAGCTTGAAGCTGTTGAGGCATCCAGTGTAAAAAAGGGTTTCGATTATGTTGACCTTTCGTTGTTAACGGATGGATTAAAATCTGAACGCGAACAAGGGATTACCATCGATGTAGCCTACCGGTACTTTGCTACGCCTAAACGGAAATTCATCATTGCCGATACACCCGGACATATTCAATACACGCGCAACATGGTTACCGGTGCTTCGACTGCAAACCTGGCACTCATATTAATAGATGCCCGAAAGGGATTGGTTGAACAAACGCATCGACACTCTTTCATAGCCTCGTTGTTGAAAATACCGCATGTGATTGTGTGCGTTAATAAGATGGACTTGGTTAATTACGATGAAAAGGTATACGATAAAATTGTTGAGCAGTATAAGGCCTTCTCTTCAAAATTGGAAGTTCACGATATTCAATTTGTTCCCATCAGCGCGTTGGCGGGCGACAACGTGGTAAACCGTTCCGAAAAAATGGATTGGTACCAGGGAGCAACGTTATTGCACATGTTGGAGACTGTACACATTGAAAGTGATCACAATCATATTGATAGTCGTTTCCCGGTTCAGTATGTGGTACGCCCACAAACAAAAGAGCATCAGGATTTCCGCGGCTATGGAGGTCGTGTGGCAGGCGGAATTTTTCGCTCGGGCGATGAGATTGTTACGTTGCCCTCCGGGTTTAACTCAAAAATTAAAACGATTGAGTTGGGCGGTGAATTATTGAAAGAAGCGTTTGCACCTATGTCGGTAACGATTACGTTGGAAGATGAGATTGATATTAGTCGTGGCGATATAATAGCAAAACCCAACAATCAACCACAAACCGATCAGGATATTGATTTGATGCTTTGCTGGATGAATCAAAAACCCGTAAACCTGAATACAAAGTTTTTCGTTCGGCACATGACGAAAGAGGTTAAGGGCGTGTTGAAAGAGATTCAGTATAAACTTGACATCAACAGTCTGCAACGCATCGAAAATGTTGATCAGCTCACCATGAATGAGATAGCCCGTGTAAAAATCAGAACAGCTCAGCCTCTGGCATTTGATAGCTATCGTAAGAATAGAATAACAGGAAGTATTATTTTAGTGGATGAAGGCACAAATGAGACGGTTGCTGCCGGGATGATTGTTTAAAAATTTTAGATTTTAGATTTACGATTGTAGAGTGATACTATCCTAAATCTCAATAAACTAGAGAACTTCGTATAATACTCAGAAAATTTTAAGTGCTTTACCATGAAAAATTGGAATATAAATCCTATATTTCATGGTGTATAATCGTCATATTCTTTCAAAAGTACTTGAATACCTGCAGTTTTTCCCTGTTACTGGTTTAATCGGTCCGCGGCAGGTTGGGAAGACTACATTGGTCAAATCATTGGCGGGTTCATTTAACCCTCAACCCATTTATTTAGATCTTGAATCTTCAAGGGATCGTGTTAAGCTATCAGATCCGCGTCTTTTTCTGAAAGAGTATAGTGACAGACTTGTAATTCTGGACGAGATCCAATACGTACCAGAGCTTTTCAGCGAACTTCGCGGCATCATTGATGAGGATAGAAGACCGGGTAGGTTTTTGATCCTTGGATCATCTTCACCCCAATTGATGCAACAAAGTGCTGAATCATTGGCAGGTCGTATTGGTTATCTTGAACTCACACCCTTCATGGTTAGCGAAATCAATCCGGAAGAACAACAGAAACTTTGGTTCCGTGGAGGTTTTCCGAATTCGTTCACTGCACCTACAGATGAATTAAGTTTCAACTGGAGGAAAAACTTCATACGCACCTATATTGAACGAGACCTTCCGGGCCTTGGGTTGTCAGTCGATTCTATTGTATTGGAAAAGTTTTGGCGAATGCTGTGTAGTTTTCATGGCAATGTCTGGAATGCGGAGAATTTCTCTCGCGCAATGGGGCTTACCGGAAAAACAGTAAATCGTTACCTTGATTTTATGCAGCAAGCCTTTCTGGTGAATCGTTTGTTGCCGTTTTCAACGAATGAAAAAAAACGACTCGTGAAGTCCGCAAAAATTTATATTAGGGATTCAGGAATCTTACATGGACTTCAGGACATTATTTCTTTTGAAGCCCTTGCAGGAAATATTCTTTTGGGTAGTTCCTGGGAAGGTCATGTGATTGAGCAAATTCAGCGAAAGGGAACTGACCGTTGGCAATATTTTTTTTACAGAACTCATCAAGGTACTGAATGTGATTTAGTGCTGGTGCGCTCGGGTAAAGTAGAAGCAGCAATTGAAATCAAGTATTCTTCTTCTCCCTCATTGAGCAAGGGACTTCGACTAGCCATGGAAGATTTGAATGCCAGGAAAGGTTTCATTATTGTCCCGGAGGGTGCTCGCTTTCCACTATCCGAAAATGTTACAGTAGTCTCATTGTATGATTTTCTTATGCAGGACCTTATCAAACTATAATTGATCATTGAAAAAAATTGAAATTTGAAAGACGTAACTAATAAATTATTGGCATTAGCCCTTCAAGCCGCCCAGGCCGCTTCACTAAAAATCCTGGAAGTCTACAACTCCAACGATTTCCAAACAGAAGCTAAAGGCGACAACTCTCCCTTAACACTAGCCGATAAAAAAGCCCATCAGGCCATTGTCTCTATTTTACAATCTTCCAATCTTCCCATTCTAAGCGAAGAAGGTAAAAGCATTCCCTACGATGAGCGTAAGAGCTGGGAATATTTCTGGATGGTGGACCCGCTGGATGGTACAAAAGAATTCATTAAACGAAATGGTGAGTTCACAGTAAACATTGCATTGATTGAAAAACAAACTCCCATTCTGGGTGTGGTAACCGTGCCGGTAACAGGAGAGGAGTATTATGCTTCAACAGGCATGGGCGCTTTCTTAAAAGTGAAAGACAAAATCACGCAGTTACCTAAACGCAATCCAGTAGACTTGAAACAAGAAGGTCTGCGGGTTGTTGCATCCCGTTCGCACATGAATGAAGAAACACAGCAATTTATAGATCGATTAAAAAACCCCCAACTTGTTTCTTCCGGTTCTAGTTTAAAATTTATGCTTCTCGCTTCCGGCAAAGCCGATGTGTACCCACGCTTTGCACCTACCATGGAGTGGGATACAGCCGCTGCGCACGCCATAGTCAATCAAGTGGGCATTACTGTTCTTCAGAAGGACAGTGACCGTGAGTTGGCGTACAATAAGCCTGATCTTTTGAATCCATATTTTTTATGTAAGTAACTTTTTAGAATGCGTCATTTCGAAATAATACGTCATTTCGAATGAGCAACCCTTATTTAAAATTAACACCAATCAACGTGCGACTGAGAAATCCCCAAAGGGTTAGATGAGTTTTTGAATACGGGGACTTCTCATTTCCCACATTCCCTCACACCTTCCGCTTTCGAAGTGACGTAAAATAAATAGCAACGTCATTTCCAATGAGCAACCCTTGTTTAAAATTAACGCTGATACTCGTGCGACTGAGAAATCCCCAAAGGGTTAGATGAGTTTTTGAATAAGGGGACTTCTCATTCCCCACGTTCCCTCGCACCTTCCACTTTCGAAGTGACGTAAAATAAATAACAACGTCATTTCGAACCTGTCCCGCCAGGCGGGAGGAGCAACCCTTTCTTAAAATTGACACCAATCATCGTGCGACTGAGAAATCCCCCAAGGGTTAGATGAGTTTTTGAATACGGGGACTTTCCGCGCATGCCTTCCCACAGCTCACCTGCCTGCTGTAGTCAGGAAATCCCTAAAAGTTAGATCATCTTTTAGGTATCGTTCGTATATTTACAATTCTAATGGGCAAGCTCTTAATCCTTTCAAAATATATATTTCTGGTGTATGGAACTGATATTTATGAAAAGAGAAGGCATATACACGTTACGTATTCACACAGAGGTTTCAAACGAGCTTGTAAATTCTGGCTTGAGCCGGAACTAGTTCTTGATCAAGGAAAAAAGGGAGACTTTAGTGAAGCGGAATTAAACGAAATAAAAATACTAATTGATGACCATAAAAGTATTCTGTTGAAGCAACTTGAATTATTTTATAATCACAAACCTGTTAAAGCCATACGAAAATGACAACGATCAGTACACTGCCGGCCATCCGTAATATTGATTTTATTAATAGTAGTATTATGTTCGTCCATTTAGATAACGACAGGACTTTTATTGTTCCGCTTGATAAGTTCCCTGCTATTCAACAATTATCGGAAGTGCAGAAAAAGGATTTTGAAATTATTGATGATAATCAATTATCTTTTCTTGCTATGGATGAGATCTATAGCGTTAATGATTTGATTGGAATTTGACATGAAGGGTTAGATGAGTTTTTGAATAAGGGGACTTCTCATTCCCCACATTCCCTTGCACCTTCCATTTTCGAAGTGACGTAAAATAAATAGCAACGTCATTTCGCAGTCCGGCCACAGGCAGGACGGAGAAATCCCCTTATTCGCGTAACCCTCAAGGGGATTTCTTCGCTCACCCTCCTTCGTCAGGTTCGCTGCGAAATGACGTTCATACTATTTTAGGACTTGATATAGATAAACATATAAATTAAATACGACAGAACCTGCCTGCCGGTTAGTCAAGAAATCCCTCAAGGGTTAACTAAATTTCATTGGAGCAGATTCCGATAAGCGACCCCGTACTCTCGGCAACTGTTAACAGGCACCCAACAACCATTAACTGGTAACTTGCAGCCCTTTTCCTATATTTGTAGCTTGATTTTTAGATAAGACCTCAATGACTCGAATCCTTTGGCTGGCGGCCTGTGCCGCAATTTTTTTGAGCTCCTGTGTTACCAACAAGAAGTACGTCTATCTCCAGAAGGATGATGTGAATAAAAAGAACGTTCCGTTAGATACTGTTGTGCGTACTTACCAACCCATTAGCTTTGATTACCATATACAGCCAGAAGATCTTTTAAACATAGACTTCGAAAGCTTGACGCCAAAAGAATTCGATTTCCTTAATCAGAATCAGCAGCAACAAGGACAGAATATGAATGCTAGCCAGGGCAACGCGTTAATTTTTGGGGATTTGGTTGATCAAAAGGGTGAAATTCCTTTTCCATTTTTAGGAAAAGTAAAAGTACAGGGACTTACTATTTTTGAAGTTCAAGAAAAACTACAATCTATAGCTGCTCAGTATCTTGAATCTCCTGTTGTAAAAGTTCGGCTACTGAATTACCGGTTTACTATTTTAGGTGAAGTGAAGAGGGAAGGTACTGTAACTATTCCCAATAACAGAGTTTCTATGATTGAAGCGTTGGGATTAGCCGGAGGGCTCACCGATCTGGCTGATAAATCAATTGTCAAAATCATTCGAACCCAAAATGGCCAAAGCAGTGTAGTGTATATTAATCTTCTGGATGAGAACCTCTTTAACTCACCATACTATTATTTGTATCAAAACGATGTAATTATCGTTCCTGCTTTACGGCAACGACCTTACCAGACTTATTTTGGCAAGAATTTATCCTTGGTAATATCTTCACTTTCATTGCTGTTGATTTCAATCACACTCATTAATTCAACAAATTAGAATGGCTGATACTTTTTTTGATGAAGAAAACAAAAACCAACCGCAGGGATTTACGCTGGATTTTAAACGCGTTCTTTCAAGGGCTATCCGCTTTTGGTATGTTGTAGTAATTTCTTTTGTAGCGGCACTGTCTATTGCGTTTTACCAAAACAGATATACACAAAAAGTTTACCCGGTATCAGCATCCATCATTATCCGTGAAATGCAAGAGACTGGCGGAGCTGAATTGCTGTACAAAAATTCACTGATTGATCCGTATCGAAATTATTTAAATGAGCCCTACATTATTCGGTCGTATCCAATCATTGAAAAAGTTATTCGTGCCCTCAATTTTCATGTAACCTTTTATCGCGAAGGCTATTTTATGACCACCGAAGCGTACAATTACATGCCGGTAGCGGCCGCTTGGTGTAACCCCGGGGAGGTTAAAGAGGGCCAGTTCATTTTCACGCTGAAGGATGAAACACACTTTTCCTTGGCGGGATTTTCTCCTGAAATAACAAAGGAAGGTGCTCCTGTTTTTTCGTTGGGCGATTCTATTCAGTTCAATGAATATAGTCTATGCATTAAGAAGTTACCTGAAAGAAATCTAAAATCATTTATTGGGGTTCCTTTTTTATTGGTTATCCAGAATCCACGATCGGTGGCGGGCGGTTATATAGGGCGTCTGAATGTAGAGTGGGCCGAATTAGGTTCGGGAGTTATTAATTTAAGTTTGTCGGGAACAAACCCAGAGAAAGAAATTGACTTTTTGAACGGACTGATCTATTCCTATCAGCAGGCCGATTTAGAAAAGAAAAACGAGACTGCTACCCGCACGATTGACTTTATCCGTAAGCAATTGATTGATATAAAGGATTCATTGCGAACCGTTGAATATCAACTTGAACGATTTGGCAACAGCAGCAGAGTTAAGGATATGAGTGCTGATGCGCAAAGATTTCTGGCAAAAGCCGAAGAATTTGAAATTCAAAAGGCAGAGTTACTGATCCGGCAAAATTATTATCAATACCTCGACACGTATTTACGTAAAAGCGAAGGCAACCTCGATCAGGTTATTTTGCCTTCCTCAGTAGGGTTATCCGATCCGGTGCTGGGCTCACTCCTCACAAAAATGGTGGATTTACAGTTAGAAATTAAATTGTACCTCGATCCCGAGCGTGGAAAAAACCCAATGGTAAGTGGAAAAATGGAAAGGATTAAAGAGATTAAGAAAAGCGTTCTGGAATCGGTAGAGACATTAAAATCTACGGATAAAATAAAAATGGATTTTCTAAATAAGCAGTTATCTCAAATTGAAAAACAATTGGTGTTGTTGCCAGCCTCAGAGCGTCAGTTAATTTCTGTACAGCGAAATTATTCATTACTCGAAAACCTGTACGTGTATCTGATGCAAAAGTTATCGGAGGCCAGTATCTCCGAAGCTTCCAATACTTCCGATATTCTTCCGGTGAATCCCCCAATGAAAGGTGGCGCGATAGCACCTATACCCATGCGTAACTATACCATAGCCGCAATCGTTGGCCTGGTAATTCCGTTAGTAATTTTCGTATTGTTCGAGCTTATTAATAACAAAGTTCAATCGAAGGAGGATATTGATAAAATGAGCTCGATACCCTTCATTGGGGGCGTAGGCCATAATACTTCAGGAAGCAATTTAACGGTAAAGAACCGCTCTAAATCAGGAGTGGCCGAGTCCTTCCGGGCTATGCGCTCCAACCTGAATTACTTCACGGGCAATAAAACGAAGCAGGTATTTATGGTGAGCAGTTCTATTAGTGGTGAAGGGAAAACCTTTACCACCATTAATCTGGCCACTGTTTTTGCACTGTCTGGAAAACGCACCCTCATTGTAGGGGCGGATATGCGGAGGCCTAAAATCTTTGAAGATTTTAACCGGGGTAATGATGTTGGCCTGAGTACGTTTTTGTCGGGTATCTCTGACTTTAAACAAGTAATACAGGATACTGAAATTGAAAACCTTTTCTTTGTCAGCGGTGGTCCTGTGCCTCCAAACCCTTCAGAGTTATTACTAACAGATCGTTTTGAAGTCTTTATCAAAAGCGCCATCGAGCAGTTTGATTTTGTGATTATTGACACCCCTCCGCTAGCATTGGTTACGGATGCATTTGTGATTTCGAAATTTGTTGACCACACGGTGTTTGTGTTGCGACAGAACTATTCACCCAAGGCATTTGTAAGAAGTATTAATGAATATTACCATTCCGGTAAACTAAAAAACATGAGTATCCTCCTCAATGATATTTATAAATCTGGTTTAGGATATGGGTATGGCCAGGGCTATGCATACCATTACGGATACTCATACGGCTATGGATATGGAAGTAAAAAGAAGAATGGGCAGGGATATTATGATGAGTAACCGATGCATAAACAGGTAACAATCATTCGGGCAACACGCGGGTGGCGGGGTATAAACATTAAAGAACTCATTCATTATAAAGACCTGCTATGGTTTTTAACCGTGCGGGGCATTAAAGCAAAATACGCACAGTCGGTGTTGGGTATAAGCTGGGCTGTAATTCAACCGCTTTTTTCAACATTAGTATTCACCGTCATTTTTGGAAATTTAGCCAAGATTGACTCTAACGGAGTTCCTTATTTTCTTTTCAGTTTTGTAGCACTAGTGCCCTGGACGTTTTTTGCGAATACCCTTACCGACTCGGCCAACAGTTTGATTGCCAATTCGGCCATGATTAATAAGGTGTATTTTCCACGACTTGTATTGCCCCTTTCTTCGATATTCTCGAAAGGTGTTGATTTTATCATTGGGTTTATTCTCTTAATAGGTTTTCTTATTTGGTATCAACTATTGCCTTCATGGGAGATTGTGATGTTACCCTGGCTGATAGGAGTATTGTTAATGACCTCATTAGGGATTGGTATGATCCTGTCGGCCATGGCCGTTCAGTACCGCGATGTGAAACATGCTATGACCTTCGCTGTGCAGCTATTAATGTATGCCGCACCTGTAGTGTACCCTACCACAAATGTACCCGCGCGGTATCAGTTGCTGTATTCCATGAATCCAATGGTTGGAGTTATTGAGGGCTTCCGATCCATTTTTCTACATACCATTCCTTTTCCGTATACCTGGATGTTCGTGGGTACAGGCGTGTCAATAGTACTATTTGTTTTTAGTTTGTTTTATTTTCGCAGAATGGAGCGCGTTTTTGCAGACGTAGCATAATATATGGCAGAACCCGTAATACGTGTACAACAACTCGGTAAAAAATACCGCATTGGGATGGCCGAAAAGAAATCGGACACCATTACCGGAGCCATCCTGAATGGACTAAAAAGCCCACTGACTAACCTGAAACAAATACGGAACTTATCAAAGCTTGATGTAGAAGATGATTCTATATTTTGGGCCTTGCGCGATGTTTCCTTTGAAGTACAGGAGGGCGAAGTACTGGGCATTATCGGACACAACGGTGCCGGTAAAAGTACTTTGCTGAAAATTTTGGCGCAAATTACTGAGCCCAGTATTGGAGAGGTTCGAATACATGGAAGAGTTGCTGCGCTACTGGAAGTAGGTACTGGTTTTCACCCTGAACTGACAGGGCGCGAGAATATCTACATGAACGGTACTATCCTAGGAATGAGAAAAAAAGAGATTGATAAAAAATTAGAAGAGATCTTAGACTTTAGTGGAGTGGAAAAATATCTCGATACTCCCGTTAAATTTTATTCTTCTGGCATGCGTGTACGCATAGGCTTTGCTGTTGCAGCTCACCTCGAGCCTGATATTTTAATTATTGATGAAGTGTTGGCCGTGGGTGATGCTGAGTTTCAGAAGAAGTGTCTCGGAAAAATGGAAGATGCAGCCAAACAGGGGAGAACTGTTTTGTTTGTAAGCCATAATTTAAATGCAGTTGTCAACCTTTGTTCAAGGAGTATTTTGCTTGATAAAGGATTGGTAACAATGGATGGGGGGACAAAGGAAGTGGTTGACTATTATCTATCAAACAAAACATTTCGTGAGGTAGAATCAGCGAAAAGCGATAATTTCCTAAAATCGATTTTTTTTATGGACGATAAAAATGTGAACAAAAATGAGTTCTACTTCGATGAAGAAATTATTTTTTGTTTTTCATTTGAGAATATAGAAAGTAGATCAAAAATAGGACTAGCTGTTTATGATGAATATGAAAGAAAGGTATTTATTGATTTCTTTAATATTCCAAGTTCTTATTATAACTCAGTAATAAAGGCCAGGTTACCTAGAAAGTCTCTCACACCAGGTATATATAATTTGACATTATCGCTTTTGAATCCCTATGAAAAGGTATACTGGCTCAAGTCTAATGTTTCAGTTTTTCAAATTTCAAAATTGGCTTCTAAGTACGAAAAGCTAACTTATGATTTCGGAGTCATTAATTTAGATATTCTATGGGAGTGTTAAATGTAGCTAAAGGAATTTTAAAACGTATTCTAAGGAAAGACTATAAATATGATTGGAAGAAGATTGAGTATTTCAATACCGATTGGAAGAATAGAATAGAGATAATGGCTCAATTCATCCAAGATGGAGATTCTATTTTGGATTTGGGATGCGGACAAATGTGGTTAAAGGAATACATTCCAAAGAACTGTGTTTATATACCTGTGGATTATCAAAAGCGTGACAGCGAAACAATTATTTGCGATTTTAATAAAAATGAGTTCCCTGAGTTAAAAGTAAATGTTGCTTTTGTAAGTGGGTGTTTTGAATATGTTAATGACTATACTCAATTTGTTAATAGCATTAAAAGGTTCTGTGATAAGGTTGTTATTTCATATGTATCTACTGATATTGAACCAGATATTTATAAGAGGAAGAAAAACGCTTGGTGTAATCACCTCAATAAAAGTCAATTCTTAAAAGTTTTTGTAAGAAATGGATTTGTCTTAGATAGAACAGTTTCAGATGGGAAATTTGTTATTTATCACTTCATTAAGCTACCTAAATTTTAGTTTTAATGATTGGAATAGTTTCCCCCCACCTATACTCGGCCGAAGGAACCATGTCGCCAAATCTAGGGGATGAAATTATTTATAATTATTTATCGAAGGAACTAAAATCAATTTTTGTTGATCAACAGTTCTATGCTTTTCCTCTGCATGACTCATTAAATCGGTATCATAAAGAATTACTTAAAAGATTGGATTTTATATTTATTACAGGGTCAAATTTTCTTACTCCTAGTTTTGGTAAACAGCGTAAGGCTATAGCTTCTATTTTTGATTTTGGTATTAGAAATAAGATTGTTTTTATGGGTGCAGGTTGGTCTGGCTCTGAGAATTCTATTATGGACAAGGAAACTTTGAATTGTTATCAAACAATTATGCACAAGAGGTATGCTCATTCAGTTAGAGATTCATTATCACTTGGAAAGCTTGCTCCATTGAAATTGCCTATATTGAATACAGCCTGTCCGACTATGTGGGCATTAAATTCAAAAGAGTATAAAAGATTTGGTTCCTCAGAAGATTGTTTGTTTACACTTACTGATTATAGTATCGATATTGAGGCAGATGAAAGATTTCTTAACTTAATTATAGAGCGTTTTTTCAAACTTTACTTTTTCCCGCAAGGGAGATTCGATATAGAGTACCTTATGTCTTTAGACGTTTATAAGAGTAATCAAGATAGATTTATTTTTCTTGATAGGAGCATTGCATCACTTAATGAATTTCTTCGTTCGAATAAGCCTGCATATATCGGAACTAGATTGCATTGCGGAATTCATGCTCTTAATTATGGTATTGATTCTTTGATACTAGAGGTGGATAACAGAGCCAAGTATATTGCTAAAGATACAGGTCTTCCGGTTTGCGTCCGTGGCGATATGGTTTCGATAACTAAATGGATGGATGGAAAGAATCTTTTTAAAACATTTACATTACCCAAGACATTGAATTTATGGAAGGAAAGCTTCAAAAAATAAGGATAGCTTGGGTTCTTGATGATTTCCCTAATCCCTATCAAGAATATATTAAGAATTTATTGGACAATCTTAGATCAAAATATGGACTTACCATTACTATAGTCACTTATAACCTTATTAGAAAGGAGCTTCGAAATGAATACTCAATAGTAGAAATAAAAGTCAATCGGCATATTGAAGAGATTATTAAACGATTGACTTTTTCAAAATTAAATAGAGTTGAAAGGATTTTGGCAAAGTATGATATTGTTCATATTCAGCATTCATTTTTATACCCAGTGATTTCTGGTTTGAGTCAGAACTTTCAAAAACCGAAGGTTATTATCACTTTTCGGGGAGCAGACTCTTATATCAAACCATGGGTTAGCTCTCGGTGGAGGAGTTATCACAAAGAAATTTCCAATAATTTCACTGCAATACAGGTAATGAGTGAAAATCAAAAGGAGTATTTGATGAAATGGGGACACAAGGCAAGTAATATTTATAAAATACCAATAAGTACAAGTACAACAGAATGCATTTTTGAAAAAATGACAATCTCCGTCCCGCTTAGAATTTGTTCGGTATTTAGAATGGTATGGGAAAAAAATATTGAATTAAATCTTAGATTAGTTAAACAAATTAATAAAAGAGGCATCAAGGTGAACTATGACGTCTATGGTGATGGAGCTGATATGGGGCAGCTTTTTTATTTAGTTAATCGTTTTGGAATGAGTGACTATGTTAAAATTCATGGCCGTGTAAATCCTACAACTCTCTCCGAGTCTATAAAGAGTAACCATCTCATGTTACAATTGAGTAGTTCAGAAGCACTACCGGCTAGTGTTATTGAAGCCTTGTCGGTTGGAATGCCCTGTATTGTCTCAGATGTAGGTGGATTGACAGAAATAATTGAGACTAACGTAAATGGCTATGTTTTGAACTTTAATGATTATGATTTGAATGATCCTGCAAATTTTGTTGAAAACATAGTTAATAATGATTCCTTCTATCAAAGGTTAAAGACAGGTGCATTCAAAAGTTATCAGGATAAATATACGCCTACAATTGAAGCGCAAATGATATTTGAAATGTATTCTTCAATACTTTAAAGTGATTTATTGTTAGAATGCTGCTTCTGATAATTGATATTGGTAATTCAACCTGCCGACAATCCTTTCGACATCGCGTAAAGGCATTTGTACGTGTTAGTATGGATCATTGCCGTTTTTGGAAAAATGCTTTCCATTCGAACCGATATGCCTTGTCATCACGTATCAAGTAGACGGTTAAGTATTTTCTGTTAATTCTTTATAATATTACCCAATGTTATGCACTTTGATGTTTTCATGGTAGTTGGGACTAAACCAGCTAATGTTTGGATGGTAATTTACCTTGGCAACAAATTGACCTATAGGGACCGATGAGAATATTGATCATGGAAGGTTCATTGAATCCTCCAAGTTTTATACGGAACCTTATGAGCGAATTGATTCTTCAAGGAGTTGATGTTGGGTTAATAGGCAAGCGTTCGGCAAGCCGTTTTAATCCACCGCAAGCCCGCGGGAAGTTCAAGTTTATGTATTACCCTATTGTGAATTCAATTGAGCAGATGGCAGTATTCATTTTTTTTCTGCTATTTAAACCCTTTACTTTTTTCAATGCCTTCAGGATAGTTGACGCTTCAACGCCTCTAAAGCTTTACATTAAAAAGACTGTTTTATATTCGAAAATCATACAGTACAAACCCGATGTCATCCACATACAATGGGCTACTCATGTAAGGGAGTATGAAGACCTGATTCGCTCGAAGAAATTTAAAATTGTTGTAAGTTTACGCGGTCGTCAGATTAACATAAGCCCCGTTGTAAATCCAGCCTTTACGGAACTTTACCAAAGAATTTTTCCTCAGATTTCTGCTTTTCATGCAGTGTCGAAAGCTATTGCACAACAAGCTTCAAAATATGGAGCCATGCTGGAAAAGACACAGGTCATTTACTCACCCGTTCCAGATTTTTTTATCCAGTCTTTTTGTGAGGAAGATGGTTTCTTGAGGTCTCCGTTTAAAATTCTTTCTGTTGGTCGGTTTCATTGGAAGAAGGGATATATGTATGCCCTAGACGCTATGAAAATATTAAAAGAAAAGGATGTATCATTTCGCTATACTATAATCGCACAAGGTAAAATTCCCGATGAACTAATTCATCAGATTCATACCTTAAATCTTTATGATTGTGTTAGCATAATAAATGGGATTCCCTATGA
Organism: Cyclobacteriaceae bacterium; assembly: GCA_031395485.1. Taxonomy (GTDB): domain Bacteria; phylum Bacteroidota; class Bacteroidia; order Cytophagales; family Cyclobacteriaceae; genus UBA2336. Next base: position 73,149 of record JANNUS010000008.1, read on the forward strand.
TAGAATGGTTCAGGAAATGAAGAAGTATTCTGTTTTTTTTCTACCTAGCCTTGAAGAAGGTATTGCGAATGTTGTACTTGAGGCTATGGCAATTGGGTTACCTGTAGTATCAACTGATTGTGGTGGAATGGGGGAGGTTGTGATCCACGGTGAAACCGGATTGCTGGTGAGTAGAAGAGATTCAGAGTCTATGGCGAATGGTTTGTTAACTTTACAAGAGATGAGTGAAAGAGAAGTAACTTGCCTTCGTAAAAATGCCTGGCAAAAGTTGAATGAGAATTTTTCACAGCCACAACAGGTCCAGAAATTTATTAATTTTTACTGTTCAATATCCTGATAATTGTTTTGTGAAAATCGGCCTTTTTCATTCTTCGCTCCATGCCCATACGGAAACATTTATTTTGTCAAAAATCCGTGGTCTTATTCGAGATGGACATGATGTTCGGGTTTATTTGGCTAATAAGTCAACCGAAATAACAGATTATCCGTACGTCAACCCTTATCCACGAAGAGGATTACTTTTCCTATTTGTTTCTCCTTGGGTAATGCTTTTCCTTTTTTTTACTCGAACATCGGTAGTGATGAAATTTTGGAGGAGTGAAAAAGCGGTTGGTAAAAGTCTTCAATTCTGTCTGAAATCGATTTACATAAATGCTCATGTTTTAAATGTCAAGGATTTAAATTGGTTACATTTTACATTCTCTACGTTTGCCTTGGAACGTGAAAACGTGGCTGCAGCCATTGGTGCAAAGATGGCCGTGAGTTTTCGAGGATTTGATATGGGTATCTATCCCCTTCAGCATCCGGGTTGCTTTTCACGGCTTTGGAAAGTTGTTGATAAAATTCACACGATTTCCGATGACTTATACAAATTAGCACTTAAAGATGGACTTCCAGAATCGATTCCTATGCAGAGAATCATGCCTGCCATTGATACCAGTAAACTGAAAATAAAGAATAATCTGGGTACTATAAAGGATGTATGCTCTATAGTCTCTATTGGCAGACTAGAATGGAAGAAAGGATTTATTTATGCTTTGCAGGCGATGCACGTTCTAAAAGAACGAGGGTTTAAATTTACGTATAAAATTGCTGGCACTGGTAAGATTGAAGAAGAGCTTCGTTATGCTATTTATGATTTAAAATTAGAAGACCATGTGCAGTTGGTTGGGAAGTTGACACACGATGAAGTTTTTAATTTTCTACATGATGCAGACCTTTATATTCAACCGAGTGTTCAAGAAGGTTTCTGTAATGCACTAGTGGAAGCCCAGGGTACAGGGTTGCTTTGCGTAGCGAGCAATGCAGAAGGGCTGGCGGAAAACATACTTCCTGAAAATACAGGATGGATTGTGCCCAAACGTGATCATCTCGCTCTGACAAATAAGATAGAAGAAATTATTATGATGGAATATAAGGAAAGAAGCCGAATAGCAACAGCAGCAGTGACTAGGGTTAGTAAGGAGTTTAAAATTGAACGGCTGATCAAAGAATTTAGATTATTTTATAATGAATAAGTTTCTACTATTTAAGCTACGTGATGGGAGCAAGCGGTTTCATTATATTTACGAATCTTTTGAATGAAATTAGAAAACGATACAAGTGGAATCTTTAAATAGTGGAATGAAAATAGTCAGTATAAAGGATAAAATAGCTTTCTGGTTGAGCCAGTTTGGTATCTACAAAAAAGTATTTGAGGAAAGGCAAATACAAAGTAAAATATATAAGGTTATTAAGGGTACCATACGCGACCATGCAGATAAAGATGATGCATGGATATTTTCTTTGGGCGCTAATTCTAAAGTAATATTTGATGTTGGAAGTAATATTGGCCAATCGGCTATTTTATTTTTACATCACCCATCTGTTGAAAGAATTCTTTTGGTCGACCCCAATCCTGTAGCGTTGGGGGCTGCTGCAGAAAACCTGATGATGAATAATCTTTCGATGAAGGCGAGTTTCATTCCTGCTTTTTTATCAGAAAAAGAAAATGAAGTTGTTGATTTTTATACAGTGGGGTACGGGGCCGCAGGAAGCAAATATAAAAGCCATGCAGAAACCGCAGCACGTTTAGATGCTCATTTTAAAGTTGCTACTTTAACGGTTGATTATTTGGTAAGGTATTATAACATAACACCTGACTTGGTAAAGATAGATGTTGAAGGGGCGGAAGTAGAAGTATTAAAGGGCTCGGTGGACCTTGCGGCCAAAAGAGTAACGCTTTTTTTTGTGGAGGTTCATTCGACTAACGGTATTGTTGCAAACACAGATGCGATTATTGAATGGTGTAAGAAAAATGGTTATGAAGCTTTTTACTTAAAGGATCACGAAGTTTTAGACTCAAATAGAATTAAGGAAAGGGGTCGGTATCACGCATTGCTTGTACCTTCTGGATCACCTTACCCTCCGTATTTGTTAAGCATTAAACAGGGCGATGTTATTAGCTGATCTGAGATTGGAGCAGAAAGTAATGAAGGATTTCTTAACTGGAACTAGAACTAGAAGAAGTTATACTCACAAGGAGTACTATGTTTAAGCAAACTACCCTTTTTAATTTTTTAAAATACATCAAACCTATTTGGTATTTTAATTTAGAAGCACGGTCGTCCTCTTACTTTGTTGATTCAAATAAACTTTCTGCAGAACAAAAAAAGTATTTACAGTACGATACAGCGTACCACTCGGAAGTTTCGCGTGCATACGATCTTGCTTACCAGTCTTTTCATAAAGGACTTATTACGTTTACAGTTGAAGATACCTTGTCAAGCCTTCAAAGGGAAATCCCTTTAGAAGACGAGTACTATTTTATTCGCAAATATTTTAATGCCACTTGGTCTTGGTATATTTTAGTGTTGCGGCTAATAGCGTTTCGAAATCCGTTTATTGAACTCCGGGCATTTCTGCGGCATAGAAAAGTTAAACGTTTAAATGTTTTTTCCGATAGCTACCAGCATGAGAAGGTCAACCTTACTGAAAAACCTTTGGTTAGTGTGGTGCTGCCTACGCTTAACCGGTATGCTCACTTGAAAAATATTTTAACTGACCTGCAACAGCAGCATTACACTAATTTCGAGGTTATTGTGGTAGATCAGTCTGATCCATTTCAACCTGATTTTTACAAATCTTTTACATTCCCTATCAGCGTAATTCATCAAGCTCAACCCGGTTTATGGAAAGCCAGAAACAGAGCTGTTAGAGAGGCGAAGGGAGAGCTGATTGCCTTTACTGAAGATGATGTTCGAATTAAACCGGATTGGTTGATCGAACATTTGATTTGCTTGAACACATTTAACGTAGATATTTCAGCCGGGGTTTTTTTCCCTCAAGGATCACAACCTGGGCCTTCGCAAACATTTTATCATTGGGCTGATCAGTTTGCCAGTGGCAATGCACTGGTTAAAAAAGATGTTTTTAGGAAGGTAGGGTTATTTGACCTGCAATTTGAAAGGATGCGAATGGGAGATGGTGAATTTGGTATGCGCTGTTACCTTCACGGAATCAAAAGTGTATCGAACCCTTTTGCTTTTTGTGAGGATGTTAAGGCCCCTGAAGGTGGCTTGAGACAAATGGGTAGTTGGGATGCCTTTCGGTCAAAAAATTGGTTTGCGCCACGCCCTGTACCCAGTGTACTGTACATGACACGAAAATACTTTGGTGTCGAGTTGAGTATTTTAGAATTGTTAATCAAAGTACCGCAATCTGTTATTCCCTATAAATTCAAGAGAAATAAGGTATATACTCTTTTAGGGAGTTTTTTTGCCATCCTCGTTTTTCCAGTTGTTCTTATTCAGGTAATTCAATCCTGGCGTGCAGCATCCAGAATGTTAAAAGTTGGGCATAAAATTGAAAGCTTATAAAATGCACCAAATTAAATGGTGCCGTCAGAATCATACACGTTCATGTGAAATTTTCTTCCCAGATCAACATTTTTGTCTTTGGTATGCGCATAAACCTTTAGCCTGGTGCGGAATCCAAAGAAGCCAAATTCTTTTAAATCTTTTTCTTCTGCCAGACTATTTGCATACGTATATAGTGCTTGTGATGGGTACGTAGAAGCAATGTTAAGCAATTGCCGAAGCAATATTTTTCTTTCGTACTCATTCAAAAAATGGTATTCGTACAAGTAACAATTTTTTGATGTGAGGTAGTATAGAATGAAGCTTCCTGCATGTGTATACAGGCTCAAGGTCTCCTCACGATAGGGTTTTACAGCAGCACATCTCCAGTGTAAATATTCTTTGTCGTGAAGTACGTGTGCCTCTGCAAGGTTCTGGCGTGATTTCTCAATTAAATCAATAATATCCTTATAGGTTCCTTTTTTAATATCCTTTTCAGGGGGTGATTGATAGTTTTTGAAATAACGTAAATAATAGAATGACCGGATACTAACTTGTAATAGATGAACAGCTAGTTTAGAGAGGGTAGGCAATTTCAAACGAATGAAATGTTTAAAATCAATTGGAAAGGCCATTATCCTTGGGCCTTCTAATTCAGTAAACCCTAGTTTAATCTTTAATGCTTCCGATTGTTTTGTGGGGGAGGCTCCAAGGGTAATAGGTTTTTTATCTAATGATTGAATGTCTAGAAGTGAACCGTACCCACAATCTTCCCATTCTTTTAGCACTTTAAAATTACATCCCCACTGAGCATCATACGTGATATTGCTATACTTCACTTTTGCTGGGATAAGCCCAAGCTGGCCAACTACATTTTGTCCATCGTGTACCAGTAATAAATTTTCAATTTGCTCTGGGGTCTTTGATCTGAATTTCCAGGATAAATAGGATGAATCTTTTCGTTTTTGCGAATTAGGCCAAGCCTTATCTACGAATTCGATGTGTTTTTTTGAACGTGCTAAAGAGTAGGGGTGGATGAGAGATTCAGCAACTTTTTTCAGTCGTTCAAACCTGCTCACAGAGTTGTGAGCCATAACTACAGGCTGTTTATTTCGCCAAATAAATCGTTAACGGTTTTGCATTTTCTAATACTATCAGCTGATAAGGTCTTGCCATACTTCTCGTTCACCATATCAATTACGAGCATGGCCGTAAGTGAATCCCAACCTTTTACACTTTTAAATTCAGTCTCGGGGTTTATGGAGCCACCTTCAACTTTTTCAAATTGCTCTTCAAAATCTGTAATAAAGTCTTGAATATTCATGTATTTAAAAAATTATAATTTTATAAGTGTGCCTGCCCAGGAATACCCAACACCAAATCCAGCTAATAAAACGGTATCTCCTGCTTTTGCTCTTCCTTGATTTAACGCAGCGCGTAAGGCAATGGGTATGGTTGAAGAAACCGTATTCCCGCAATCTTCAAGATAGATGAAAAATTTTTCTTCCGGAATGTCCATTCGCTTACGCAAAGCCTCAAGCATAAAACGATTCGCCTGGTGAAGAATGAATAGATCAACATTGTCTTTGGTAATATTATTCTTGCGAAGGATCTCCTCCACTAATTTTGGCACGGAACGTAGGGTGAATCCAAAAATCTCCTGACCATTCATATACAGGTTGCTTTCGGTTCGTGTATTTCCGTAGTCGTCTGTAATTTCATCGTGAAGGTGTTTGTTCATTGCTTCGCGTAAGCTTCCCCCTTTAACAATTAAATTTTTAGCTCCATGGCCATCGGTACCAAATACAAAGTTACCGATGTTATCGTTCAATCCATCGGATGTTATCAATGTACAGGCAGAGGCGTCACCAAAGATGGTACGGTTGCTCTTGTCTTTTGGGTGGATGAACTTACTGTACGTTTCTGCTGTGATAAAAAGTACATTCGTTGCTTGTTGTGTTTGAATCAACCCTTTTGCCAGACTTAATCCATAAACAAAGCCAGAGCACCCAAGGTTAAAATCCAAAGCACCACAACTAACCGGTAAACCCAGTCTATCTTGAAGTATGCAGGCTGTTGTCGGCAAAAAATAATCAGGGCTTTGGGTACATAGCAGTATAAAGTCAATCGAATTACGGTCAATCTTAAACTCCGTAAACAATTTCTCGGCACTTTTAACTGCCAAATCAGATGAGAAGGTGTTTTCGGATGCGATATGCCTGTTTCGGATTCCTGTTTTTTCTGAGATTTTATCAACCGACCATTCTGGGAATAGAGTATTTATTTCTTCGTTTGAAAGAGTCTCTTCAGGTAAATAATAAGAAATGGAATTAATTTTAGCGCTCATACTTTTTTTAAAAGCCCACTTTCATCGATATAGCCGGATACGGTATAGGTATTTAGGTCCCCATTTTTTTTCAGTACCTCTATTTTCTTCATAAATTTATCGAATAGTTGGATGTTTCCACTTTTATTCATCGAAAGCCCAGCAGGATGCCCAACAATTACTATCGGTAATGATTTTCTGACAGCCTTTTCAAGAATTGGATAAATTGGATCATCAAAGCCCATGTACGTACCCCGGAAATGAACAACTCCATTATTTACTTTCCAGTTTTTCGTGAGGCGATTTTCATAATCTCCACCCTTCCAATCTAATATTTTATTGAAGGCCGAACGGTAGGAGGCACGGCACCACGTATATTGTTGCTTTTTCAGTTCACTCAGAATATAACCTAGGCTTGCTCCGGGATGGAAAGGGTACAATGCCCTATCACCCATGCTTAGTGCTAATTTAGAAGGCCAGCTCATGGGTCTGTCATGCGGAGGAACAAAACCTTTTATGCTATCTTTTTCACCCAGGCACTTCTCCAGGATGTACTTGCTTCTTTGAAGAGATTTTTCAATTTGGAATTTAGTTAAATAAGGGAACCACTCATGCTTCCATGAATGCGATGCCACTTCGTGGCCCTGTTGAAATATTTTCCTTATTTTTTCCCGCACATCAAAAGGTTCCACACTTTCTTCAGCACCAAACCCCACCACGGCAAAGGTCATCAGGGTACTGCTTGCAGTGGCGTACTCTAAAATGGTGTCTACGTTAACAGCTTCCTCCAAACATTTATTAAAATCGTAATCGTACGGTCGCGTTGCTGTTATTTTGGCGATGGGCGTATCATAATCCCATATTAAAATAAGTTTAGCCGGCATTTATTTTAGTGGTTTCTTTTGCACTGGGTAAAACTATGTAAAAAGATCAATATACTTGTGTTCAATCTAGGTTAACGAAAAGTTGTGAGGGTCATTCATGTAATCGATACGTTGAACATTGGTGGCGCTGAGCGGGTTTCCGTTATGCTGGCAAATTTGTTAATTGATCACGGTGTGAATACCTCTTTTTTGGTATTTAAAAAGGAGGGTACGTTATTGAATACGCTCGATAGCCGATTACCATTGATAGACTTAAACAGAAAGATAAAGTGGAACTTATTGACTGTACGAAAGCTTTCATTAATCCTTTCGGAATTTGACATCGTACATATTCACATGCGTCATGTGTTGCGGTACGTCATATTCTCCAGGCTGTTGTTCAGATTTAAGGCACAAATAGTTTTTCACGACCACTTTAACCAGTACCCGGTTTCTTTCTTTAAAGTTTTTCAGTATAAATATTTATTGAAAAACTGTGTATATGTAACCGTAGAAGAAAAGGGGGTTTTGTGGGCAATACAAACGCTTCGGTTAGTAAAAGAAAATGTGTTTAAACTCTCAAATATTATTCAGCGTAGTTCATTACCCTCAAGTTCCCAAAAATCAGGTAATCATTTGGTTCTTGTTTCGAACATCAAAGAGGAGAAAAATATTCTCTATGCGGTTGAATTAATTTTCGCTTTAAAAAGAGACATACCTGACATTCACTTAACGATTTATGGAGTAGTGTATGATAAGCAGTACATGGAAATAATTGAACAAAAGATTAAAGACTTAGAGCTTAGCATGGCAATTATGTTTGTTCATGACTGTACAGCTATACAAGCTGAGTTATTTAAGTTTTCACTAGGTTTACATGTTTCGAAAAAGGAAACGGGGCCATTAGTGTTAGCAGAATACTTGTCTCAAGGGCTCCCTTTTTTGTCATTTTCTACGGGTGAAATATTTGAAAGACTAAATAGACATATACCTGATTTTTTTATTGATAACTTTAATACAAAGGAGTGGTGTGGCAGAATACAACAATTGCTGGTTATGTCGTACAATAAATCTCAATTAACAGAATTATTTGAATCCGTAAACTCACCCGAGAAGTACCTGCAACAATGCCTGTCGATTTATCTAAAAATTTATTAATCATTTCCGACACCGCCATGTGGGAGAATTCTAGCGGTGTTTTTGTTTTTGAGCCAGTACTACGAGAAGTTGAAGCGCTTACAAAACTCTTTGATACAATTACCTGGATGGGGTATAACTATGGCAATACTCCACCTGTAAGTGCACGTCAAACATCTAATGAATCAATACAGTTTGTGTTATTACCAATGGCTGTAGGAGGTAAGCGTTGGCACGACAAGATTAAAATAGTGAATTTTATCCCTTCAATTTTTAAACTCGTGCGAATGTATATTTTGAAGCATGATTATATTCATACGCGAGGGCCTTCCTTACCTGCACTTTTAGCTGTGTTGTATTCTTTTTTTGATCGATCAAGAAGCTATTGGCATAAGTACGCGGGCAATTGGAGGCAAAAGAATTTACCGTTAGCCTATGCATTCCAACGATGGCTATTAAAACGAAACCCTCATTTTGTAGCCGTTAATGGCCGAATGGAAAGTGATTCTGATTCTGTTCGCACTATTGAAAACCCTTGTTTTACAGAGTTTGAATTAGCCGAGGCTCAAGAAGCTGTTTTGAATCGGAATTTTCAGCATGAAATTCTTGAATTACTATTTGTAGGTCGGATAGAAGATGAAAAAGGAGCCCTTTCTTTGCTTAAGGCATTTCTAAAAGTTAGGAATAAGTTTTCGCTTACTATGGTTGGAACCGGAAATGCAATGGAAGAGGCCACCCGAATAATAGCGGAGAATAATCTGTCTGTTAGGCTGACTGGAATCGTCAACCGAAAAGAACTAAATCGTTTATATGCAGCGTCTGATATATTAATTTTGCCCTCGAAAGCCGAGGGTTTCCCTAAAGTAATTGCTGAAGCTGCTGGGTTTGGTTGTATACCAGTTATGACTAATATCAGCGCAGTGGGAGAGTACCTGGTTCACGGGCAGAACTCATTTTTATTACCAGATAATTCACCTGAATCGATTATCTCGGTTCTTTCTCAATTACCTTCGCGCGGGTTATTAAAGGAGATTTCAAGAAATGCTGCTGTGATCGCAAAGGCGTTTACATATGAGTATTACATAATTAACATCAAGAGGGAGTTTCTAAAATTGTGAATCTAACAACAAGCCGATATAAACCAGAATTGTGGGTAGCAGTCCATTTTATCATCGGGATTGTGCTAGCTTCATCTCCAGGATTATCGTACTACCTTGGTCTTTTAGTTTTTTTGAGCGGTTTGGGTTTGGTACTTTTTAGTTATCCTAATAACTTCAATGTTGTTCTTATTGCAGGATACTTATGCGGATTTGAATTAGTAGCCCGTATGTCGCGATCGGGTCTCCCCCATGAATTTATTAAATACGCGGTTGCCTTGCTTTTATTGATTACATGGGCACGAAACGGAATGCGTTGGCATATACCCATTGCTGTTTATTTTCTGCTTTTAATACCAGGGATTTTTTTATCCGATGGCGGTAATTTTGAAGAAACACGGCAGTTGATATCTGCAAATTTATCGGGTCCATTATGTTTAACTATCTGTGTATTATATTTTCATTCCGCTAAACTTAACAGTAAAAAATTAATACAGTTATTTCAATTTCTACTTTACCCACTTGTTTCAATCCTGGCTATTTTAATTGTGAAGACACCAGATTTGAGTGCAATTGATTTCGGCTATGAGTCTAATTTTGAGACCAGCATCTATGGGCCCAATCAGATTTCTTCTATACTTGGCCTTGGAATATTAATAATCGGGTTTACTTTTTTTTTCAAACTTTCAATGTTTGGAAGTTCGTTAACGGGATTGGTGTTAGCGATGGGGTTTACCTTTAGAGGTCTATTGACTTTTTCTAGAGGAGGGATTTTAACTGCATTAATTACCCTGGCGTTCATATACGTACTCATTAATTTTAGCCGTGTGCAGTCATCCGCACTTCGCTTTCGAACGATTGGTATCTTATTAATTTTTGTGGCGGTAGGTTATGGTGTCTTTCAATATGCAAATGATTTAACCGGAAATGCATTGTATGATCGGTATGCTGGTATAAAGAGAGGAGAGAAATTAGGTGTAGAGGATTACACGTCTGGGCGTGCGCTCATCGGTGCCATTGATATGGAGATTTTTAAAGATAATATATTAGTCGGTACGGGTGTGGGTATGAGTAAGTTCTTACGAGTAAGTTATGGATACAGCGTTCCGGTTAATGCCCATATTGAGTATACCAGACTGCTTGCTGAGCATGGAATTTTGGGCTTTATTGTTTTGTTAGTATTGATTTTATTGCCAGTTATCCGATTTTTTCAGATTAAGAACCTGGCCCAACGCGCATTGATTTTATTAGGAGCTGTATTTTGTTTTGCATTTATGTCGCACGCAGCTACACGTATTGCTGCTCCTATGTTTTTGTATGGTCTATCTTTTGTCACAATAGTTGCTCTAACAACGAAGCATGATTCTTTACTTAGGAAATAAACTTTCGAAGCATGGGTTTTCGCCCTCGGTGATCGAGGAATTATCGCCCCTGTTATCAGAAAACCACCATGTAATTTCCGCTTCCTCCCTTCGTAATCCATTGCTTAGGATTGCAGGAATGACTTGTCTATTGTTTAAGTATAGAAACTCGTGTAATCTTGTTCTGATCGATACCTATAGCACCAGAGCCTTCTTTATTTCATGCTGGTTGGCTGTTATTGCGAAACTGTCAGGTATTCCATTTGCTCTATTTTTACATGGGGGCAATCTTCCTTCACGCTTGGACAGGAATCCAATGTTGTGTAAATGGTTATTTCATTCAGCCTCAGTGAATATAAGTCCTTCGTTGTATCTTCAAGAGGAATTCTCTTCAAGAGGTTTCCAAGTCAGTTTGGTGCCAAACTTTATTGACTTAAATAGTTACTCTTATCGCCATCGAACCTCTGTTGAGCCTCGCATTTTGTGGGTAAGGGCTTTTCACCGAATTTACAATCCATCACTGGCCATTTTTATTTTGATTCAACTGAAGAAGAAATACCCTGGTGCAACATTATGCATGGTAGGACCTGATAAAGATGGATCTCAACTAGAATGCCAAAAATTAGTATTGGAAAACGGATTGGGAAGTGCAGTTGAGTTTACGGGTAAGCTTTCAAAGGAAGACTGGATTCAACTCTCCGATCAATTCGACATCTTTATTAACACGACTAACTTCGATAATATGCCCGTAAGTGTTATTGAAGCAATGGCATTGGGACTACCGGTGATTTCTACCAATGTGGGTGGAATACCCTATCTGATAAAAAATGGAGAGAATGGTTTACTGGTAGAGGCTAATGATGTTGAAGGATTTGTACGCTCCATTGAAGGACTGATAATATCACCTGACGTTGCCAGTCGACTCTCAGAAAGGTCGCGTAAGTTTGCAGAACAGTTTTCATGGGAGCAGGTAAAGCCTTTGTGGACTAACATCATCAATCAATACCAACGCGTATGAGTTTTTGGCAACGCTTTGTGTATCCAATTTTGCCCGTGCCACTTCAGCATATGGCAATATCTGCTTATGGGTGGCAATGGATGAGAAGAAGGTATGGAGGTATTTTTAATAAAGAATACAAAAACGTTAAGGATCGCGAATCATTTACGTATGAGCAATGGAATTCCTATCAGACTATGGAATTGCGTAAAATGCTTCTTCATGCTTTTGATACCGTACCTTACTACAACAAAATTTTTAAGGAAAGGAACCTAACAAGAGCCTCTCTCGAAAAATTTGAATTAACCGATTTGAGTAGGCTCCCTTTATTGAGCAAAGAAATGTTGCGTAAAGAAGGAACAAGATCCTTGTTAACAGTAAAACCGGAGTCATCGGGTAGATTTTTTTCGAGTAGCGGGAGTACAGGAACCCCTACCCAGATTTTGTATTCAGAAGCCTTTCACCAACGCGTAATGGCCGTGTATGAAGCTAGGGTAAGAAATTGGGCTGGTGTCGATAGATTTATTCCACGCGGCATGATCGGTGGCAGGCGGGTTATTCCTGAAGGATTCTCAAAAGCTCCATATGGCCGTTTTAATTTTTTTGAGAAGCAACTCTATTTATCTGCGTACCATATTTCGCGCGCAACTACTACAAGCTATCTTGAACAGATCGGAAAGTACAATTGTCAGTATATGATGGGCTATGCCATGAGTAATTTTTTTTTGGCGCGATTTTTTGATGAACTCAAGGTGGAAGCTCCTGCTATGAAAGCTGTAATTACATCTAGTGAAAAGCTTACAACCGAAATGCGGCAGATATTTCAGAGAGTTTATAATTGCAAATCATTTGATGGATGGAGTGGAGTGGAGAATTGTTGTTCAATTTCTGAAACTGAGTTAGGTGAATTATTAATCAATCCCGATGTTGGTATATTAGAAATATTGGATCCACATGGAAGCCCAGTCGCACATGGGCAGAGTGGAGAAGTTGTTTGTACAGGTTTGTTAAATTTTGATCAGCCTCTTATTCGGTATCGAATTGGTGACTATGTTTCGCTTCGTGAAAACCAAACTACTGGTTGCGGAAGACAAATGCCAGTGGTGAATGAAATTGGAGGCCGTTTAGAAGATGTTGTGATTGGTATAGATGGGAGGGAAATGGTAAGATTCCATGGAATATTTAACGATCTTACATCTATCACTAAAGCGCAAATCGTCCAACAATCTTTTACTAGAATTGTAGTAAATGTTGAAACGCGAGATGGGTTATTGATGAAAGATAGACATACAATATATAATAGATTGACCAGCCAGTTAGGTAATATTCAGATTGATTTCAATGAAATGGATGATATACCAATAGGCCCAGGAGGAAAATTCAAAGCAGTAATTTCACATGTCAAGCGAATTGAAAGCTAAAGTTTCTGTCATTGTTCCTGTTTTAAATGAAGCCAGATTTATCGAATCCATGGTTACCAGTATTCTTTCAAAGGGCTATATTTCGAAAGAAATCCTGCTTGTGGATGGCGGCTCAACAGATCAATCGAAGCAGGTAATTGAAAGCTTGATCCTGAACTATCCTGAGGTTGTGTATATTGAAAACAAGCACAAGTTTGTTAGTCACGGGTTTAATAGAGCTTTTCCAATTAGCAGTGGCAAATACATAGCCTTTTTGGGAGCGCATGCACTTTACCCCGATAATTTTTTTGATTTAGCTGTTCATCTGCTTTCGACCGAAGTCTGTGACGCAGTGGGTGGCCCACTCAATCAGATAGGCAGAACAGAAAGGGGAAAGGCGATTGCCTATAGCATGAGCCACCCGATAGGTGTTGGGAATACAGAATTCAGAACATTAAGAAAAAAAATGTACGTTGACAGCTTAGCGTTTGCAGTTTATAAGAGAGAGGTTTTTGAGAAAATAGGATTGCTCGACACAGACCTTATCCGCAACCAGGATGACGAATTTCATTATCGTATGAATGCAAGCGGAATGAAAATTCTGATGGTGCCAGAATTAGAATGCACATACTATGTGCGCGATAGCTTCACCTTGTTATTTAAACAGTATTATGAGTATGGTCTTTACAAACCACTGGTGATTAAAAAAGTGAAAGAGGGGATGAGGCTGCGTCATCTGATTCCATCGGTTTTCGTATTATACTTATTAAGTTTGCCGGTGCTGTTATTTGTTTCTCTTTGGTTTCAGTTGCCGCTTTTGATCTATTTTTTGATGATGTTAACTCCCTCAGTGAAATACAAAAGACCATTACTTGAAAAGGGTTACGTTTTATTTGCTCTGTTTACATTACATATTTCTTATGGGTTGGGGTTCTTAAGAGGTTTAATCAGACTCGTATAAATATGATTTGCGAAGCTAAACATCAAGACCTCTTTCTTATAGCCCATTGTCACCTCAAAGCCTTCCCAGATGCATTAACCTCAAGACTTGGCAAACACTATGTAGTTAAAATGCTTAGTTGGTATTTATCTTCTCAAAAGACTTTTCTATTTTTTCTGGAGGAAAAGGGAATTTGTATAGGCTACTTTGGTGGGATGATAAGCGATGAAACCCAAGTGCACGGTTCGGCCTCTAGTATGATTCAGTATTCGTTTTACAATGCTATTAAAGCATTAATAATAAGGCCATGGCTATGGTTTCATCCTGAGCTAGTGTCTAGATATAAATTGATTTTGAAGAACATCTATTTTAAGCTAGTTAATTACAGTGCGCCAATAGGTACGCGATTAAAAATTTCTATTGTGCCGCATATTGGTTTGGTTGTCATTGGAGTAGACCCTGATTTTCAAGGTAGGGGGTTTGGAAAAATTTTACTAAATGAATTCGAAAAACTCTCGCGTGCTAAAGGCATAAGTAGATTGTTGCTATCTGTCCGAAATGATAATCACTATGCAATAAAAACATACAAGAGAAATGGATGGATCACCTTAGAAACGAGCGGTCAAAATTTTGTTATGGAAAAATTAACAAGTCGGACTTAGCCCATGAATCTATAAAGAATTTCCCATTTTTTCCTCCACAAGAATTGAAGTGTTCGGGCGCTCTTTCCCCAAGATTTGAAGGTTATAAATTCTGTTGAGATAAGATTTTGGAAGAAGAAATACTTGGATTTTGGTTTAGTAATTTCCAGATCGGTAAACATACCTGAAACCTCCAGCGTTCCAGTTCCCCAGCTATGGTTGAATGTGAACCATGCCACTTGACTACACATGACGTACCGGCATTTGGCTTGCTCCTCAGGTTGAATTACTCCAGTTCTAGGGTTTATCGTAATCCCTCTTTTTAGATCATGCAGATAAATGCTAAAGGGTTTAACAAAAAGGCGAAAGAAGTAGGGTATTCTGCTTTTAAAGATTCCGAGGTTTTCAGTTATCGCTCTGTGGATATCCTCGTATGAAGTGGGAAGAGGAGTTGGATCAATTTTAATTGTGGTCAGGTCATTCATGTATTTTTCTACAGCTTCCGATGATTTAAAAATTGGATTTTTTAAATCAGCATGATCACTGGGGTACATAAATTGAACTGTATCCAAATTTAAATCGTATATTTTTTGAGGCGTATTCGACCATTCATTCATTCGGCTGTTCTCCTGATTGCAGAAGTAAACAAAACTGGCAAAGGGTATTGTATATTGTGGTTTGAAAATCTCAATCTGGTTTAGGATATCCTCTATTTTTTTACCAGCAGAATCATACTCATCCTTTTCATTTCCAACAAAATTTGCAAATGAAAATTGTGTAAACAGCACATCAACATTCCCAATTTCTCGCCTAATATATTGGTATTGCTTGGAATTGAAAACGCAATCGTTAAAGTTTAGAAGAGTAATTTGATTATGCCGTATGGCAAGAAAGGAATCCATGGAACCAGCAGACCCGCAATAGAACTCAACCTTGTCAAGCTCGATCCATCGATAAATAGGAAGTTCAATAACTCCACCAAAACCCATTTTTTTTAACGTATCAGATAGCCTGGAAGAAGCATGCTTTTGATAAAGAATAAATATTTGCTTGCGGGATTCTGCTGGTATACCCTTTAGGGTGGGAAAATTCAAATGGTCTGGATGCTCGTGTGAAACAAAAATATAGTGAATTAAACTATAGTCAACGGAAGCTGCGGGAGCACACAATGCCCAACTTTCATTGAACACTTTCCCTCTAGTCCACGGATCAGAGAAAATCTTCTTTCCATTGACTTCTACTATAAAACCTGCATGTGACACAAATTCAATTTTCATGATTTATACTTAAGGTATTTAGTGTTTTTTATTTAAAAATAAGTAATTAATCAGTCATGAGCGGTCGCAAACTAATACTACTTTTAGTAATAGCTGCTTCTCTCAGGAGTCTTGATAAATGAGCGTTATTATTTATAGTGAACTACACCGGACTTGCGAAGGAGAAATTTAGATGCTGCCCTACTGTCAATCGACACCCGAACACTACCACTCATTCCGGTAACGTGGGATGAAATAGAAAAGAATGGCATCTCAACACAAGGAATATTTAAACTCATTGTCCTTGATGTCTTCTGGTCGAAGTGATGTAAAAAATATGCCCGTCATTTCGAAGAAGCGAACTGAGTCTTTCAATTTGGTGAAATATGTAAAGCGACTGAGAAATCCCTTTTGTAGAGAGGTTTGAGGAGTTGGAGCCTGTTTTCGAGCATAGTTGATGATTTCATATAAACATATTCCCTAAAATTGTTATTTTTAACAAAAAAAGGAAACAAAATGAAATTTCTTGATTTTAAGACCCATTTTGAGCCTTTTAAGGTTTTCTCTACCCAGGATATTTTGAAGTGGGATGGAGGGTTCGATACGCGCAGGTTAGTGGAGTGGCAGGATAAGAATTACCTGCAAAAAATTATTAATCGTTGGTATATTTTTTCGGATGTCGTATTAGATCAAAACCTTCTATATTTAATTGCCAATCGGATTTATTCACCCTCATACATATCGTTTGAATCAGCGCTTTCTTTTTACAACCTGATCCCGGAAGGCGTTTACACCATCACCTCAGCCACTACCCTAAAAACAAAATCGTTCAATACATCGGCAGGTAATTTTGTCTTTCGCCACATTCGGCCTGAGTTAATGTTTGGATACAAACTTGTGGAAGTTCATGGTCAGCACTATAGGATAGCCGAACCTGAAAAAGTAATATTGGACTATCTGTATTTAAACACAACGCTTAAAGAGGTCCATGACTTTGAATCTATTCGATTCAATCAGGCTGAGTGTATACTGCAATTACAGGTGAACAAGTTGATGAATTACCTTTCTTTGTATAAGAGCAAGGCACTTGAAAAAAGAATAGCAGGTTTTCTTAACATGGCACAGTATGCTTAGTGTGAATGAGCTCCTTCAATACTACCCTAAGCCGCTTCAGGTTTACAGGGAGTTCATTTTACGGGAGTATTTACAATGCAAGATTCTTCAAATTATTTTTACCACACCAAAGTACAGCAGCAAGCTTTGTTTTGTGGGTGGTACCTGTCTGCGGATTGTTCATGGAAACAGCAGGTTTTCAGAAGATATTGATTTTGACAATTTGGGTTTGAATGAAGCAGATTTCCAGGTGCTTTCGGATACGATTAAAAAGGAACTGGAGCGCGAAGGATATGAAGTGGAGATAAAAACCGTTTTAAAGGGAGCCTTTCATTGCTATATTCGTTTTCCCGGTCTCCTTTTTCAGGAATCATTAACGGGTCACCGGGAGCAAAAGATATTGGTTCAGTTGGATACGGAAGCGCAGCATTTTGATTTTAGTCCTCAGAAATTCATACTCAATAAATTCGATGTCTTTACGGAGATACCGGTTACACCAAAGGATGTTCTTCTGGCACAGAAGTTTTTTACGGTCTTAAACAGAAAGCGGTCTAAGGGTAGGGATTTTTTTGACATTGTTTTTTTATTGTCATTAAAGGTTAAGCCGAATTACGATTATCTTCGATTGAAAGTGAATATTGGAGAGGCCCGGAGTTTGAAAGAAAGAATTCTTGAAACGTGTGCGAAACTCGACATGAAAGCAATGGCAAAGGATGTATCTCCATTTCTTTTTAATCCTGCGGATTCAAAAAAAATTGAACTTTTTGAACAGTACATCAGTCAGGTTGAGTTATAAGAAAAGTTAGTTGAATTTGATAAACATGAAAATCCCCTTCTCTCCGCCCTACATTGATGAAGATGTAAAGCGCGAAGTACTCGATACGCTCAACAGCGGCTGGATTACTTCTGGCCCTAGAGTGCTGGAATTGGAAAAATTGATTGCACAGCAAGTAGGTTTGGAACATGTTGCCTGTTGCAATTCAGCAACCTCGGGATTGATGCTGCTCTTGCATTGGTATGGTGTAACGCGTGGCGATGAAGTGATTATACCCGCCTATACGTATGCTGCCACGGCCCTGGTAGTAATGCACCTGGGCGCTAAACCTGTGTTGGTTGATTGCGGTCCCGACTTCAACATGGATGTGACTCAGCTTCGTAAGAAGATCACGACAAATACTAAAGTGATTATTCCGGTAGACATTGCCGGCTGGCCTTGTGATTACAAGCAGATCAATGAAATTATTAACAAGCCAGAGGTGCGAAAACTATTTGCTCCTAAAACGGAAACCCAAAAGCAGCTAGGCCGCATTATGGTACTTTCTGATGCTGCTCATTCTATTGGAGCGTTTTATAATGGAAAACAAATGGGCCATGGGGCCGACCTCACCGTATTTTCTTTCCATGCTGTAAAAAATGTTACCACTGCCGAGGGGGGCGCGATGTGCATGAACCTTCCACAAGGGTTTGATAATGCAGCAGTTTATAAAACACTGAAGCTTTGGTCACTCAATGGGCAAACTAAAGATGCCATGGCAAAGACACAAGGTGCAGGATGGAAGTACGATATTATCTACCCCGGATTTAAAATGAACATGCCGGATATCTGTGCAGCGATCGGTCTGGCCCAATTGCGAAAATATCAGGCAACAATTTTACCGGAAAGGAAAAGGGTATTTGATCTATATTCAACATTATTTTCAGAATATACCTGGGCTGAATTACCTCCCATAAATACAATAGACAAAAAATCATCGTATCACTTGTTCGCCTTGCGGATCAAAAAGATATCTGAGCAACAGCGTGATAAAATGATTGATGTAATTACAGCGGAAGGCGTTTCCGTCAATGTACATTTTCAGCCGTTGCCCTTGCTAACAGTATTTAAAGAACGAGGCTATACCATAGCAGACTATCCTGTTGCTTATGATGCTTATAGCCGGGAGATTTCATTACCAATCTATCCGGAATTGGATGCTGAAAAGATTAATTACATTGTTGATGCTGTTGTAAAAGCATATCAGCACGTATAAAAAGAAACCTTAAAAAAGAAACCGTCACTTCGAAGAAGCGAACCGGGTTAGGGAACCCGTCACTTTGAAGGAGTACCTGTTCTTTTAAATTTAACATGAATTTTGATCGACTGAAAAGTCCCCTTATCGCGGACTTCTAAGAGGGGACTTCTCACTACACTGCGTTTCGTTCGAAGTGACGTGTAAAAAAAGAAACCGTCACTTCGAAGAAGCGAACTGGGTTTTATAATTTAGTACTAAAAGTAAATGCGACTGAGAAGTCCCCTTATTGCGGACTTCTCATGAGGGGACTTCTCACTCAACTGCGTTTCGTTCGAAGTGACGTGAAAAAAAAGAAACCGTCACTTCGAAGAAGCGAACCGGTTTTTACAATTTAGTGCTAAAAGTAATGCGACTGAGAAGTCCCCTTATTGCGGACTTCTCATGAGGGGACTTCTCACTGCGTTCGAAGTGACGTAAAAAAATAATATTGACACTTCAAGTCCCTCCCTAAGGACATTGCCTATCAAATGCTAAATTGCTTCAGAATTTATAATTCATCGTGTCAATGAAAATCGTAACCGTAATCGGTGCCAGGCCACAGTTTATAAAAGCAGCAACAGTCTCGCGTGTTTTGCAGTCGAAGCAAGTGCAAGAGGTTATTGTTCATACTGGTCAGCATTACGACAGTAACATGTCGGATATATTTTTTGAGGAGATGGCCATTCCTAAGCCCGATCATTTTCTTAATATTAGTGGGCTTTCGCATGGCGCCATGACAGGCCAAATGATTGAAAAAATTGAAGCGGTACTCATAAACGAAAAACCGGATACTGTATTGGTGTACGGAGATACTAACTCAACGTTAGCCGGTGCATTGGCCGCGTCAAAATTACACATACCGATTGCCCATGTTGAAGCCGGTTTGCGGAGTTTTAATAATCGTATGCCGGAAGAGATAAACCGGATCATTACCGACAGGATCAGCAGTAAATTGTATTGTCCTACCGAGACGGCTGTTAAAAATTTAAAGCGTGAAGGATTTGATCATATCGCTTGTGAAATTTTATTAACGGGTGATGTAATGTTTGATGCGGCATTATTTTATAGTGCGCGTTCAGAGCAGTATCCAACATTGAAAAAATTTGGACTCACTTCAGGAAATTACTTTCTCGCTACAATTCATCGGGCGGAAAATACCGATGAGCCCGATAACCTTCGCGAAATCATGATGGCGCTCAATCAGTTGCATGAGCAATTTCCAGTGGTGCTGCCGTTGCATCCACGCACAAAAAAGATACTTGCCGATCGAAACATTCCGGTAGCGGTTTCTGTCATTGACCCGGTTGGATATTTTGATATGCTCAATTTAATTAAAGGTGCGAAGATGGTGTTGACCGATAGTGGCGGACTTCAGAAGGAAGCCTATTTCTTCCAAAAATTTTGTGTGACCATGCGTGATCAGACGGAGTGGGTGGAGTTGGTAGAAGGGAATTTTAATGTACTCACAGGAGCTGATCAACGTAAAATCCTCCATGCTGTAAAAGAATTTTCAACGCGAAGCTTTGCATCAAAAACAAGGTTGTATGGTGAGGGCGATGCTGCCACGCGTATTGTAGAGAATCTTATCCAACAACGAAAATGATAAAGCGTTCGTTTGATTGGGTTGCTTCACTCGTTGGACTAGTCTTATTGCTTCCTGTTTTTTTTATTGTCGGGGTGTTTATCAAGTTGGATTCTTCCGGACCGGTATTTTATTTACAGGAAAGAGTTGGAAGGAATAAGAAACTCTTCAAGCTTTTTAAATTCAGGACCATGCACATACATGCCGATAAACTCACTGCAATTACAGTAGGTGCTCGCGATCCTCGGATTACCCGTGTTGGTTTATTCCTCCGAAAATTTAAACTTGATGAGTTACCGCAACTCATCAATGTGTTCAAAGGTGAAATGAGTTTAGTAGGTCCCCGCCCGGAATTGGAGAAATTTGTAAAGTTGTACGATTCGGATCAACTCCAGGTAATTAGGGTGAAGCCGGGGATTACCGATTATGCCTCTATTCAATTCAGAAATGAGAATCAATTACTGGAGGGTAAGGACGATCCGATTGATTTTTATACTCGGGAGATTATGCCGGTAAAACTTAAATTGAATCTGGAGTACATTCAAGCACAATCCTTTTGGGTTGACCTGAAAATTATTTTCAAGACTGTATTTTCAATCTTCAAATAATAACCGTCATTTCGAGTGAGTAACGATGATATTTGGTACGATCGAGAAATCTCCAAATAGAGAGCCATGAATCAATTTTATCTACACTATGGAAAACGGATATTCGACCTGATTCTGGTTATAGCAATCCTTGTTACCTTTTCATGGCTGTTTCTTCTTATTACTTTCTGCTATTGTATCACGTGGAAGTTTCCAATATTTTTTCTCCAGCCCCGTATCGGAAAGAAGAGTGTTTCCTTTATCATGTATAAATTTAGAACACTGTCAACTCAGGAAGAGAAGGCTCTTCAAGAAAGACGTTTTAGGTTGGGTGATTTTTTACGTGCTACAAACCTGGATGAGTTGCCACAACTCTGGAATGTGCTGAAAGGTGAAATGTCCTTGATCGGACCAAGGCCCTTACCGATGGAGTACCTTCCATTGTTTAAGGATGAAGAAAAGAAAAGGTTGGAAGTACGACCGGGTGTAACAGGCTGGACGCAAATAAAAGAAAGGCATTCCATTGCCTGGCAGGAAAAATTTAAATTGGATACGTATTACGTGGATCACCTTTCTTTTTTTCTTGACCTGAAAATTCTTCTGAAGACTATTGTACTGATTTTCTCTTTCCGCAAGGATGTTTCATTGGAGGAAGAAAAATTTACGGGAAATTAAAATCTACAACCGTCACCTCGAAGGAGCAACCTAAAACAAACCGTCACTTCGATGGAGGAACCTAAGCAACTAATTTACCAGGTAAGTCAAACGACTGAGAAGTCCCCTAAGGGTTAGGTGAATTCTTGGATAAGGGGACTTCTCACTCCCACACGCCATCACACAGCCGCCATTCGAAGTGACGTCTATAATAATCGACCTTTCAAAATATACCGTTAGATTTGGGTATGAAAAGAACTGCTTCATTCGTATATGGCCTAAGATGACAGATAGTATTAAAGATATTGCCATTATTGGTGCCGGAGGACTTGGAAAGGAAACTGCAGTGCTAATCCATCAAATCAACCAGCAGTCTTTGAAATGGAATGTAGTAGGCTTCTACGATGATGCCATGCCGGTAGGGCAAAAGATTGCGGGTCATTTGGTATTAGGGAAGGTTAATGAGTTAAATAATATTGATTACCCTCTCCATGTGATGGTGGCGATCGGTGACCCTGTTGTAAAAAAGAAAGTAATTGATCAGTTATCAAATCGTCACCTTCATTTTCCAATTCTCATTCATCCATCGGCCATTGTGGGATTAAATGTTAATGTGGGTGTGGGGTCATTAATTACTGCTGGTTGTCGCCTCACGGTTGATATCGAAATTGGAAGACACGTGCTACTAAACCTGAATACCACGGTGGGTCATGATGTTGTGGTGGGTGACTTCTCATCCATAATGCCCGGTGTACATCTTTCCGGGTATGTAAAGATTGGTGAATCAGTATTAATTGGAACTGGAGCTTCTGTATTGCAACAAATTAGCATTGGTGATCACGCAACAGTTGGGGCAGGTGCAGTGGTGAATAAATCGGTGAAAGAAAATCTAACCGTTGCCGGTGTACCGGCTCGATCAATATTCAAAAAATGAAGGAGCTCAAACCAGCATTTCGTTTCCTAACAATCTTTGTGGGTTTGTATCTGGGTATGAATGTTATTTACGGACTTTGGATATCATCGTATAATCACATGGTAGATCCCTTTACAATCACCGTAACCAAACACTCAGCCTCACTTTTAAATTTTCTGGGCGAAGAAACATCTACCAAACTAAAAACAAATACAGCAGCTATTTCAATTATGAATTCTTCAGGCGTTTCCATAAGTGTATTTGAGGGTTGCAACGGTATCAATGTTATGATTGTATTCGTGGCTTTCCTTTTTGCGTTTGGTGGACAACGGAAGAAAATAATCTGGTTTCTTCCGTTGGGAATAATCATCATCTATCTCGCTAATCTTATTCGGGTGATGACGCTATATTACGTTGCGGAGTATTGGGCAACATATTTCTACTATGTGCACAAATATGTGCTAACTGCCTTTCTGTATTTGATTGTCTTTGCCTTGTGGTGGGTGTGGATTGAAAAGGTGAGTGCTATTTCGCTGAAGCGCGTGCTTGCAAACAAACAATCATGAAGAGGTATTTCCTGATATCTCTTTTTATGATCATCCTGCTGATGGTCTATCTTTTTCAGCGAATTAGTTATGCATCATTAATGAATGAGTGGTTGCCGGAGGCTCTTCAAGTTGTAAACCCGAATACGATTTTCATCCTAAACAAGACTGTTCGATTGGTGCTGAATGATCTTGCCTGTATGATTTTTATTTATGCGGTTTTTCAGAAACAGGTTTACCTGAAGGCATCCTTTTATCTTTTTCTGGCGGAGCTATTGGTAATGCTTCCCGTTTATTTATTTATGAAACTATATTTTGAAGGCACGTCTGAACTATCTTCACCGTTACTTTCGCAAATCCATAGGTTGATCGTTAATCCGTTGCTGATGTTTTTGCTTATGATGGGTTTTGTGTATCAGCGCTTGATGTATAAAAAAACCTAACTTAGTATTTAGTATAACCTACAATGCGCTACACGATTCCGCTATCGTATAATTCAATTGATATCGCGAAGCTTACAGAAGTTCTTAGCCGATATGAAGGGGTACATCACAATCAGATTGTTACAGATTTCGAGGAAGAACTTAAAAAAATTATAGACGCTCCGTTTGTGGTAGCGCTAAATTCTGGAACATCGGCTATTCATCTCGCACTAAAAGTATTAGATATTGGTCAAGATGACCTGGTCATTGTTCCAACGTTTACCTACATAGCCACGGTTAATCCTATTCTGTATTTAGGAGCAAAGCCAATTTTCATCGATTCTGAGCCAGAAACGTGGAATATGGATCCGGATCTACTTGAAAAGGCGCTAGAAGACCTTAAAAGTAAAGGCAAAAAGGCTAAGGCCATAATGATTGTACATACGTATGGCATGCCCTCAAAAATGGATCGAATTGTTCAGCTAGCTGAAAGTTATAGTATCCCGTTGATCGAAGATGCAGCAGAGTCGCTTGGGGCAAGCTGGTTTAGTAAGAAAGTGGGATCCATTGGTCAAATAGGTATTTTTTCTTTCAACAATAATAAGATGATGACCACCTATGGTGGTGGTATTTTGGTTACGAAAGATCGCAAAATTGCTTCCAGAGTTCGTTTTTTAGCGTCACAATCGCGTGAAAACCTACCGTATTACGAGCATGTTGAGGTTGGCTATAATTATGCTTTGAGTCCCATTCTGGCAGCATATGGTATTGGGCAATTGGGCAGCTTTGATAAAAGCATAGATTGCAGAAGAGACATTTTTGAAACTTATCGAAGCGAGCTTGAGCCTTTCGGTGTGGATTTCCTCCCTGAACCAGCCGGATTCTACTCTATACGATGGCTTTCAACCGCTATTTTTAAAAACAAGGCAACCCGATTGCAGGTTTCGTCCGTCTTGACGGCTAAAGGCATAGAAACACGGCCGCTTTGGAAACCCATGCATTTGCAACCCTTGTACTATAATAAAACCCTAAAATATGTATCGGGAGTAGCTGAAAATCTATTTGATAATGGACTTTGTCTACCCTCTGGGCATAAAACCAGTCGCGATGAAATTCAATTAATAATCACAACCGTTAAGGAGGTCATAAATAAGGTTACTATGTAACTAATCAAGTGTATTTAGATCAAGTTTCAAATCAAAATCAAAGGATTTTGGTTATTTTTGTATTTTGTAACTTATTTAATTTTAGTATGAAGAGGTTATTCTGGCTGGTGATAGTTTTTGCGCCTTTGGTCGTCAAGGGTCAAGCGAATGGTGATTACCAGTCTTTTCAGTCCGGATCATGGAATGATGTAAATTCATGGGAAATATTTAGTGGGGGTTTATGGACTCCCGCCACCTTATCACCGACAAATGCCGATGGCGTTATTACAATACTCGCGGGGCATATAATTGATGTACCGGCCGGTTTTTCAGTCACCACTGACCAGACTACTATTGCCGCAACTGGCGGACTTCAGATTGATGCTACAGGAACTGTGACCATTGCTGCAGGTGCAGGCAACGACCTAACAATAACTTCCGGAGCAACATTAGATGTCTCAGGCACATTAATTTGTAATAATGCTGCGGTAATAACGGGATCAACCTCCACCACCACTACTTTTCAAAGCGGTGGTGTATATGAACATCAATACACTACAGCACAGGGTTCAATTCCTTTGGCTACATGGGATGCTACATTTGGAGCTGCTTCAACACTAAGAATTTCGGGTTACACAGGCACTTTTACCACTGCAACTGCTGCTGGTAACTGGAGTCAAAGTTTTGGAAACGTTGAATGGAATTGTACGCTCCAAACAAGCACAATTAACTTAGGTGGACTATTGACCACGGTACAAGGAAATTTAAATGTACTCTCAACTGGAACTACAGGAATTTTAAGATTTGCTTCTACTACTGCGGCAACTATTGCAGTTAGTGAAAATTTTAATGTTAGCGGAGGGACACGTGTTAGTTTCTGTACTACCGGATCCTGCACCGTAGATGTAGCAGGTGATTATACACAAAATCTGTCGGCTGGCTATGTCCGTTTTGCCGATGGAGCTGCGGGTGTTGGAACTATTAATCTGACTGGAAATTTCGACTTGCAGGCAGGAACGTTTACGGAAAATGGAGGTGGAGTTGCTCAAGGAAATATCAACTTCGTTGGAACAGCCGGAACGGTTCACACCTTTACAGAAGCAGGTACGCCAACCACTGTGATGACACAACGGTTATCGTATTCAGTTGCTGATGATAACGAGCTAACGATAGTAGGTGAATCGCAGATAGCAGGTGGTACAGCAAGTTTTTTCACCTTGGGTGCAAATGCGATTTTAAGAGTTGAGTCTACCGATCCTCTAGGTGCTATTCAAAATGGTATAAGCCAGGGTGGAGCAGAGGGAAACTTACAGGTCACCAATGCAAATAGAGTTTATAATGCAGGCTCACAGATAATTTACAATGGATCCGCTGCCCAATTTATGGGCAATGGCCAACCCACCACCGCTGGAATTACAACAATAGTCAATAATGCTTCGGGTGTTACGCAGGTAGCTGCTTCAACACTTACTATTTTGGGTAACATAACACTTCAAACAGGAAACCTTACGATATCTAATGCAAATATGACTGTGAGTGGTACAACGGATTTACAGGCAGGTGACATCCTTTTTACATCCACAACCGTAAACAGAACATTAACGTTTAATGGTGATGTAAATTTAGGGGGTAATATTGTCGTAACGAGCAGCACACTAAATGCCAACCTCATCTTTGCTGGCGATGTTACCGGAGGAGGCACCGTTAGCTTCTCTGGCATTAATAGCAATCTAACATTTAACGGAACCGGAGATTTAATTTTTCCATTAGCAGCTGGGCCTGCAAGTTTGGAGAACCTCACCAGTAATAGAAACGGAGAGATAACATTTAATGAAACATTGAATGTGAATACGAATGCCGGAACAAGCTTGTTGAGTATAACCGCTGGAAGTATAACTGTAAATGGTGACTTCAATGGTCTTGGCATTACATTAACCAATGCAAGTGGACTGATAATTACCGGAAACTCAGTATTGACAAACACCCTTACGATTACCGATGGAACAGTTCAAACGGATGGTACTTTATCAATTACAAACGACTTAACGATTACTGCTGGAAGTTTAGATGCAAACGGTACAGTTACGATAACGGATGCTCTCACACTAGGCGCTGGAACTACTTTCTTTTTTGAAGATGTGGCCGTTACAATCAATGGCGTACTTACCAATAATGGTGGGGTCTTCTCATCTAATTCTTCCTCAGCGTTGAATTTTACGGGTGCTGGTGCCGGAGCATTGAGTATAATTGCTTTTGATCCTTCCGGAAATACACTGGGTGCATTTACATTAAATCGACCTACGGCTACCAACCCACTGGTAACATTGAATAGCGCATTAACAGTAGATGGAACTTTTGATTTATTGGATGGAATATTTCTTAATACTTCCGGACTTGACTTCAATAATGCCGTTGTCACCCGAAACTCTGCGGCCTCATTTGCCGCAACAAGCGCGATCCCAACAGGCACGTATAATCTTTTTCTCACTGG
This sequence comes from Cyclobacteriaceae bacterium, assembly GCA_031395485.1. Classification (GTDB taxonomy): domain Bacteria; phylum Bacteroidota; class Bacteroidia; order Cytophagales; family Cyclobacteriaceae; genus UBA2336. The sequence continues at coordinate 100,506 of JANNUS010000008.1, forward strand.
AGGCACAATGACAACGGGCGTTGAGACACAAGGTTCGGTCGGAGATGTGGATGTCACTTCTTCCGGAACAGTTACACTGGGTGGGGCAATGCCTGCCACGGGTAACGTTATAATTAATTCCGGAACATTTACTTCGGGGGTGAATGCAATTTCAGCGGTAAACTTCACGAACAATGGAACAACGTTTAATGCGCCAAGTACTACGTTAACAATTGGTGGCGACATGATTAACAACGGTGCCTTTGTTAGGAATAACGGAACAGTAGATTTTAATGGCGTTAGTTCAATTTCGGGATCTGTTAATCCAACGTTTCAAAACATTACCATTACTGGTGCTCTTACTTCACCCGCTACACTGAACCTAACCGGAAATTTTACGAATGATGGTGTATTCAATGAAGGCACAGGCACCGTTGTATTTACGAGTACAGCCAATGGAACAAAAACTATTGATGGAACATCAACTACAACATTTAATAATCTTACAATTCAAAATAACACCGCAAATCCGGATGTTTCGATATCCGGAAATGTAGAACTACAAGGTACGCTTACTTTGAGTATTACAGCAAACCTTGATGCTGATGGAGCCGGTGGAGGTGTGTTAACCATTCTCTCAACCGATGATGCCCCTGCGGCCGATGGACGCATTGCAACATTAACGGGAACTTCTGCTGTAACAGGGAATGTGACAGTTCACCGATACATGGCACCTGAAATACCGGGTACCACAAGAGTGTATCGTTACTTATCAAGCCCGGTAAGTGGCCAATTTGTTTCTGATTGGCAGGATGATTTTCCTATTACAGGATCCTTCACTAATCCAAATACTGAATTTCCAATTGGCTCGGGATTTACCTCGATTTGTGGATTCACTCTTATTCCTACAAATGTTTCAATGTTCCAATATGTTGAACCAAATACAGGTACAGGTGCATTGGATTTAGGATGGACAGGATATCCTTCCAGTGGTTTAGCAAGTGCATCTTCATTACAGGTTGGCAGAGGGTATGCTGCTTTTATCCGGGAGTGTACGAGCCCAACCGTAATTGATGTAAGAGGTCCTATTAATGCTGGAAATATTTCTCTCACTGCACTGGTATCACTTACTGTAAATGGTGATGTAGAAGATGGTTATAATCTTGTTGGCAATCTTTACCCTTCTGCCATTGATTGGGAAACTGATGCAGGATGGACCAGAACGGGCATAAGTTCAGTGATTGCTATTCGTGATAATGGTGCTGGAGGAGGATATATCTATTTGGATTATGCTGCTGGTGCAGTTCCGTTAACCATTGCAACAGGCCAGGCTTTTTGGGTACGCGTAACGGGTGCACATTCTTTTATTATTAATGAGCAGGCAAAGTCCGGCAATGGTGCTACTTTTTTTAGAACAGGTGAGCCCGATAAATTGTCTGTTAGTCTAACGAAGGGTGCAATAACCGATAGGGCAATTGTGAATATTAATTCCGAGTCAACTTCAATGCTAGATGATTTTGACGGGCCGAAATTAGATAATACACTATTTGATTTATCAACGCTTTCAGAAGATGGAATTAGCATGGCGATCAATTCTATTAATGCAATAGGCTGTGGTTCTGCTTTGCCAATGAAAGTTAAAGACATGACAAACGGAACGTATCAAATGTCATTTGAGAGGCTGGGTAAGTTTTCTGATCTTCAGATTCAGCTTTTCGATCGGTTTACAAACGCCACTATTGAATTGTCTCAAACCCCAAGCTATTCATTCACCGTGAGTAGCACAGTTGCATCTAAAGCTACAGATCGTTTTGAATTGAGGTTTGCGGGTAGTGTGCAAGAAGTTAATCTTGCCTTGGCGGTAACGACCGAATCAACTATTTGCGAAAACGAAAGTGTTGTAGTAGCAGTTGATAATTCTCAAGTAGGAATTGACTATTACGTTACACATAATGGAATAAAAGTAAGTGATCATGTTGGGGGCAACGGTCAAAGCATTGAACTCATGGTAGCTGGTCAGGACTTATCTATTGGATTAAATCAAATTAATGTGATTGCATCAGGCGCTTGCGGAGGAAATTTTGTGTTAAACCAACAACCACAAATTGTTGTAGCGCAGCGGGCTGATCCGAACGTAACTACCCCGGCACCACAATGCCAGGCGGGAAGCTTTGCATTGAATGCAACCGGAGTCCCTGTTGGTTCAACGGTAAATTGGTTTGAAACGGAAAATTCTACTGTAGCGGTTTTCTCAGGAGCATCATTTGTCACTCCGATTCTGAATGAATCTAAAACATACTATGTATCCATCACCTCAACCGAAGGTTGTGAAGGTAGTCGTGTTCCGGTATCGGCAACATTGGTTCAATATCAAACTGCTTCTATTGTATCCAGTGGTGATACTTTGATTTCGAACTATGAGACAGGAAACCAGTGGTATAGAGATAATCAATTAATACCTGGGGCAACCGATAGTAAAATAATAGCGAATGTTTCAGGCCTCTATAAAGTTGAAGTTCTTATATCAGAAAGTTGTTCGGCTGTTGCAGAGATAGCGGTTGTAATAACAGGACGAGAGGAAGAATTAACGAAGGGCTTTTCAGTTTATCCAAATCCTGTAAAAGATATTATTGGAATACGCGTCACCAGCAATTATGGTAATATTGTTGTGTTATTAGATAGTTATGGTCGTAAAATTTCACAGTTACAGCTTACTGAATCGGAAGAAGGTAAGTACGGCAGTTTTGATGCACGAAGCCTCCCTCAGGGCCTGTATTATGTAAGAGCAATTAAATCAAGCAAACCCGTATTTCTAAAAATAATCAAGCACTAGCTGTGAGAATAAAAATTACCCTCGTATTATTTTTTGTTTCGGCTGTTAAGCTTTTTGCTCAGCCGGGAGATCCTTCAGCGGATCCAGATGTTCCGATTACAGGAATAGAAATACTCCTTGCCGTTGGTGGAGCGTTAGGAGCCAAAAAATTGTTTAATACAAAGAATAGAAAAAACGAATCAGATTGATATCCAAGATAATTCGAAACCTTAAAATACTTCCTCGTTGGGTCATTATTCTTATTGACCTTTTTTTTATTTCTTTTTCCATCCTCTTAGGGTATCTGCTTCGGTTTAATTTCTCAATTCCAGATTTACTGCAAAATAACGTAGAGATTGGAATTATGTTCTATTCGTTTTGCGGATTGGTTTCGATCATTGCATCCGGAAGTTACCGGGGAATTATTCGTTATACCGGTATTCAGGATAGCGTGCGGATTTTTTTTATGGTGGTATTAAATCTAGCACTGATAGCCTTTACAAACCTACTTTACTTCTATAACACACAGCATAATCTAATTCCATATTCTGTAATTTTTATTGCATTCCTTTCTTCTTTTCTATTTCTATTCAATTACAGGCTTTTAGTCAAATATTTCTTTGCGTATTACAGAAATGCAATTATTAAGAGGACCAATATTATAATTTATGGTGCGGGGCAATCTGGAATTATAACCAAACAAGTAATTGATTCATCTGCCAACATGCGCGTAGTTGGTTTTTTAGAGAACGATACCCATAAAACTGGTAAGTTATTAGCTGGAACAATGATCTACGGTACATCCCAGAGTGAGATTGATCAGTTGCTCATTGACTTAAATGTAGATGAACTTGTTATCACTGTTAAAGACTTACCCTACGACAGAAAAAGTGAGATCGTTGATGCGTGTTTAAAGAATCAGGTTAAGATACGAACCATCCCGCCAATTGAGAAGTGGGTTAAGGGTGAATTGAGCCTTAACCAAATTAAGAACGTAAAAATCGAGGATCTTTTGGGTCGCGAAGCTATACGTCTCTCCATAGAAAATGTGAACAGAGAATTAGTTGGTAAAGTTATTTGCGTTACAGGGGCTGCTGGGTCTATCGGCAGTGAAATTGTAACACAAGTTTTAAACTATAAGCCGCTAAAAGTCATTTTGATTGATCATGATGAGTCCGCGTTATATGAACTAGAGCGGGATTTATTTCGAATGAAAACTTCTGTGGCTTTTTTCCCATACTTAGCCAACATCACAAATCAGAATAGGATCCGCTCAATATTTGATGAGCACAAACCCAATATTGTATTTCATGCTGCTGCCTATAAGCACGTTCCAATGATGGAGAGCAATCCGTATGAAGCGATTTTGTGTAATATTTTAGGAACCAAGAATTTAGCGGATATCTCCGTAGCGTGTAAAGTTGAAAAATTCGTAATGATTTCTACTGACAAGGCAGTAAACCCAACGAATGTTATGGGTTGCTCAAAGCGCATAGCGGAAATCTATGTTCAGTCATTGAATAATTACCTGGATGCCATCAACACGAATCATACACTTTTTGTAACCACTCGTTTTGGAAATGTTCTAGGATCGAATGGTTCCGTGATCCCTTTGTTTAAAAAGCAAATTCAGGAGGGTGGGCCTGTTACCGTCACACACCCGGAAATCACTCGTTATTTCATGACAATTCATGAGGCTTGTCAATTGGTGTTGGAAGCTGGCGCGATGGGAAACGGTGGGGAGATCTTTATTTTTGATATGGGTCGCTCTATCATGATTTTAGATTTAGCCAGAAAGATGATTCAGCTTTCTGGGTTAGAACCCAATAAGGATATTGAAATTGTTTTTACCGGCTTGCGCGAAGGAGAAAAGCTTTACGAGGAACTATTAAATGATAAAGAAAATACGTTGCCAACGCATCATCAAAAAATATTGAAAGCGCGAACTCCGGAAGTTTCCTACCTGGAAATGAATAAGTATATCGAGTTGTTCTGGGATTTACTCGATGATAAGAATGAGCTCAAAATGGTTGCGCTAATGAAAGAACTCGTGCCAGAATTTAAGAGTAACTATTCTCGCTATGAGATTCTGGATAATTAATTAACTTATTCTGTAAGTCTTTTATAAAATTAGAGTGACTTCTAAACCCTACCTACGCTTGTAGTAAGACTTTCTTTTATTTCTATAAAGTTTCTTGGTTGAGTTGTCGAACGGATTCCAGGGGAGGTAGTATTCAACTTTTATGTTCGCGAGCATGTATCCATCTTTTTTATCAGGATTTCCGCGTTGTATTCCGGGTGCTACCGTTGGTAAGCCAAGTTCAGGTCGTCTGTCAGCAAGTGCTGCAGCAATGGGATCGGTGAAAGAGGTTGGATCTTTATGAACTGTGCTAACATCATCCAGATAGTCAGTAAAAATTTTTCTGTAACCAACCTCAACACAAATGTTTATAGATGGGTTTAGCATATATCTACCGCCAATCCCGTACGGTATTGCTGGAACTACGCGGCTATATTTTTTCCCTTCGGTTTGTAACGGTTGAAGCGCATGTTTCTCACCCTGATATTCTGTTTTAGGGTTAAAATAAAGTAATCCAATGCCAGCAAATGCATAAACGTTAAGTTTAGGTCGCTGATAAAACCGCTCACCATGTGGGGAGAGTTGTATCATACCGACAGCACTAATTTCTATATTATTGGAAAAAAATGATAGGTTCCGTTTTTTTCTACTCGATTCGTCAGCCTTAGCATCATCCCCTTTTAGTTGAAACCAATTGACTTCTGCACGAGCGCTAATTCTATTTGTAAAGTAATATTGCAGCCCGGTGCTAATCGTTGGTTTAGCATCAATATAATCGCCAGGGTTAGCAAGTTCGCCAAAGTATGTTGACGTACCGAGTCCACCCACGGCAATTAAAGATCTTTCTCGCCTGATGGCATAAAAGCTCTGGGCATCGGCCACCTCTGGTATGAGGAGGACTAAAATGAATAAAATTGACAGGAATCCCTTCATAATCAACACGTATATCCCACTAAGGTAAAAAATATAACCTCGGTAAAAAACACAGCTTTTTAGCTTAAAACCTCTTTTATCTTCTGTGCAGCATCTTTCAGGACAATAGCAGAAAAGACTTTTAATCCAGACTGCTCAATAATCTTAGCTCCTTCCTCCGCATTGGTGCCTTGTAATCGAACAATAATGGGAACCTGTATGTTGCCTATTTTTTTGTAAGCCTCAACAACTCCGTTCGCAACTCTATCGCATCGTACAATACCGCCAAAAATATTAATAAGTATTGCCTTTACATTAGGGTCTTTTAGTATGATTCTAAACCCAGCTTCAACGGTTTCTGCATTAGCGCCACCACCCACGTCCAGGAAGTTAGCGGGTTCACCGCCCGATAATTTAATAATATCCATTGTGGCCATGGCTAAACCAGCGCCATTTACCATACATCCTACATTGCCATCTAATTTTACATAGTTAAGGCCTGCTTTTCCGGCCTCGACTTCTAATGGATCTTCCTCGGTTATATCGCGAAGCTCTGCTAAATCTTTATGCCGATATAATGCATTGTCGTCCAAATTAACCTTTGAGTCTACGGCCAATATTTTGTTATCGGAAGTTCTTAGCAGGGGATTAATTTCAAACATAGAGGCATCCAGACCTACGTATGCAGTGTAAAGTGAATGAATAAATTTGGTACCTTCTTTGAAAGCATTGCCTTCCCAACCCATTGCGAATGCAATTTTTCTTGCCTGAAAGGGCTGTAATCCAATGGCAGGATCAATCCATTCTTTTATAATCTTTTCGGGGTGATTTTCTGCCACCTCTTCAATGTTCATTCCGCCCTCTGTAGAAGCCATTATTACCGGACATCCTTTTGAACGATCCAATAAAATGCTCATATAGTATTCCTTTGGCTCTAGTTCACCGGGGTAATAAACATCTTCTGCTATCAGTATTTTATTCACCTTTTTTCCTTCTGCGCCTGTTTGGATCGTGACAAGCGTACCCCCTAAAATTCCCTTAACTTTTTCGGGTACTTCGGCCAAACTTTTAGCCAATACAACTCCTTTTGATCCTGTTTCTTTAACAACGCCTTTACCGCGGCCACCTGCGTGTATTTGCGACTTAATAACAAACCATTTAGTGCCTGTTTCAGACTGCAATTCTTTAGCTGCATTTAGGGCACTATCGAGTGTGTCGGCCACGATGCCACGCTGTATAGCAACTCCAAACTTCTTAAGAATTTCTTTGCCTTGGTATTCGTGTATGTTCATGAAGTTGTATTTTGGTGTGAAACTACTTTATTTAAACCTTTATTTCAAGGAAAACGATTGTGAATGACATCATAGTAAAGGCTTCAGGTATCCATAAATCATACGGTGTATTGCCCGTATTAAGAGGTATTGATATGGACGTGAAAAGGGGGGAGGTAATTTCAATTGTCGGGGCTTCGGGTGCTGGAAAAAGTACGCTTCTTCATATTATCGGAACACTGGATGTTCCAGATAAGGGAAATCTAAGCATTGATAATGCGGATGTTTTTGCTAAACCTGCAAAAGTATTGGCTGCATTTCGAAATCAATATATTGGATTTGTTTTTCAGTTTCATAACCTATTGCCTGAATTTTCAGCGCTCGAGAATGTAATGATGCCAGGGCTGATTGCCGGAAAAAAATCAGCAGTAGTTAAAGAGCGTGCTACTGAAATAATGAACCTATTAAGAATTGGACACCGGTTAGATCATAAGCCCGCGGAACTGTCGGGGGGTGAGCAACAACGAGCCGCTGTTGCACGAGCCTTGATAAATAGTCCAGCTTTAATTTTGGCGGATGAACCCAGTGGTAATCTCGACTCAAAGAATGCTGCAGAGTTACACCAACTTTTTTTTGATCTGCGAAAGCAATTGAATCAAACATTTATTATTGTTACACATAATCAGGAATTCGCAGCAATGGCAGATAGGATGGTGGAATTAAAAGATGGAATGGTTGCTGGAAAGTAAAATTAAAAATGTTACCTCCTTTTCTTTTTTACAGGCTTGCGATGAACTTCTTTGTCTTTATTACTTCTGCCTTTCTTACGTTCCTTTAAGTCGAAGTCCCATAGGTAGGCTGCAGTAAAACTGATAACTCTTTCATTTGCACGCATATTTCTATCGCTGAATTCTATCCAGTTATAGTTGGCTGAAGTAAGCCCACCATAAAAAGTATGCCCCCATGTAAATCGGAGCTCCACTAAAACACGTTGAGTTGATTTTATTGGTGCTGTCATACCAATCCCAATATCAGCACCAAACAGCCAGCGGTTAGCATCGACCATGTATAGCGTATTAAAATCGGTGTGTGTTGCGAGCAGTGAGTCCACAAATTGAATTTTATATTTTGTTCCATCGTTTCCGATTCCTCCAACGGAACCTTTTCCGCTTAACCAGTAGCTGACATGTGGCCCGATATTAACGAACCATGTGGCGGGGATATTTTTGCCAAGGTTAAATTTAAAGGATCGCCTAAGAAGAAGGGCGGCATCAATAAAATTAAAGGTTGCATAATTTTGATAGCCATTGAACCGAACATTTCTTCCTTTTTGCGAAAAGCCCACTTCGATCACGCAGGAGTAATTGTTCTTTAACGGAAAGCTGATAAGACCCGCACCGTAATAACCAAACTTAAGTTTGTTATCAATGTTCCTTCCATCGAATTCATCTCCGTAGGCCGACCATAAAACCAGTGGCCCTCCCTTAACGCCTAACGAGAATTTTTGTGCGTTCACCGAGCCTACAGACATCATAGCCAACATCAACAACAGTAATAATTGCTTCGTGGTAACGTTCTTCATTAGCAATGACATCATTTGGGGATATTCTCGATTTTTATTGGTAATTTAGCCTAAATTTAATGTTATTTTTTTCTAAAAAGTGAACTAGCTAGTTGTTCTAGCTCTTTAATTTGGATTAGGTTATTTTTTGTTGGTAGTACTTTACCCGTTTTAATGATTAGAGTTAAGTTACTTATTTGCCTTATCCTTTGCTTACCCTCTACTTTCACTTATGCTCAGGATGTAACGAACTTCACCCAGTTTTTTATTAATCCCTATAGCATAAACCCATCGTATGCAGGTATAGAAGGTCGGTCGGCTTTATTTTTGGCATACCGAAAGCAATGGGCTACAATTGATGGTGGACCCACTATTAGTAGTCTGAGCTTTCACACACCAACAAACATGGGGCTCAATTACGGTGTTAACATCTCTAACGATACGCGTGGCATCCTCAATAATTCGGGTTTAATGTTTACGGTTGGTTATACATTGAATCTCGATAATCATAAGTTCATACGATTTGGGTTGTCGGCCGGTGCAGCCTGGAATGGCGTAAAGGTTGATGAAATTGTTGATCCGCTAGACCCTGCTTTAGCTGAGTTACTAAGCAAAAATGCTTCACTGCTTGGAAATGCAGGTGTATCGGTACATCTTAAGACCTTTCATTTTGGCACTTCATTACCGAATATTTTTTCACCATCGTACGTTAGCACCGATGCGTTTACGGTGACAAAGGTCGACCCGTTTCAGGCTATTATTGTTCATGCCAGTAACAGATTTTATTTTGGTCGCGATAAACATGTGTTTGAACCGTATCTATTGTATAGGCTAAATAAGGATCTTCCTTCACAGCTAGAGGCTGCTGCTGTTGTACATCTAAATCACACATTATGGTTCGGGGGGTCGTACAAACAGGATTTTGGTATTTCTGCCTTAGGTGGTGTGAAGTTTCAGAATTTCTTTTTGATTGGTGGTTCTTATTCAATTAAGAATACGGGTATAAATGAACTGAATAGCCCTACGTATGAAGTTCAAATGAGTTATATTTTTGGAGCCAAGAAGAAAAATATTCCGCTATATTCTTTTGTTAATACAGTCAAGGAAAAAGAGAAGAGAAAAACACCTGCACAGTTGGCGGCAGAAAAGCGCAAGGTAGATGACGATAAGAAAAAGGCAGATGTTATAGCCAAGAAGCAGCAAGAGGATAAACGCCTAGCCGATGTAGCTAAAAAACAACAGGAAGAAGCAGCACGACAGGCAGCGTTGGTGAAGAAAGAACCAGAACCAATAATAGAACCAGTTCTTGAACCCATTATACCGGTAGTAAAAAAGCATGATGGTGGCCCAAGGCTTAAGTCTGAAGTATTAGCAATTGATTTACCAACCTATGACACAGCCCATCACGAAGAAAAGGCAAGAATAACGAGGCTTGAAGAACACGCGGCTGATCCGGATGAGCATCATGGAGATGATAATGACATGCATCCAAATGCTGAGCGACATGAATTTGTTAAACGTGGGGGGCATCATGAAGAACTGGAAGCAGGAGATTTTGTAGTATCGGGTGTGTTTAAATCTGACTTAAATGCCAATCACTTTGCCGAGGGCTTAAAAAAACTAGGGTTTGAAGCTGATTATGGCCATCTAACGGAAAAGAATCTGTGGTATGTTTACATATCTCAATCTAACGACATAAATACGGCAAGAGCAGATCGCGATAAGTTTAGAAAAATGAAAATATTCAGGGATTCATGGCTGCTAACTGTTTTCCATTAGATATATGATAAGAGCCTTTTTGGTTGTGGTGCTTGTTTTTGTTTCTGTATTAGCGTTTAGTCAGCCTCGTATAGATAAAGTAGAACGGATTTCAGCTTTTCCATTCGCTACCGTTCAAATAACGGGTGATGGATTCAGCGCAACTGCCGGAGACCTTCGGGTTTGGTTTGGCAATGTAAAAGGTACAATCGTCACCTCTTCGTTAACATCCATTACGGTAACGGTTCCGGCACAAGCTCGCCTAAGTGCGGTTGAAGTTATTAATGTAATAACAAAACGATCAGCGAGAGCACCAAAAAAATTTATTCCAAATTTTAGTGGTAAACTTCCCTTTGTAAATAGTTTTCTCAGTAAGTCGTTTACGAATGCAAGTGATATTTTTGATTTGTGCGCGTGCGATTTAGATGGAGATGGGAAAACGGATATGGTGGGCTCTAATTTTAAAGATGGAGGAACCAATCTAATGCTGCTGATTAATTCGAGCACGATTACTGCCAATAATACCAATTTAAATTTTACGTCAACAGCTATTACATTAGCCAATGCTACTATTAGTTTGACATGTGGTGATTTAAATGGAGATGGCAAGCCAGAGATTGTCGCTACACGTGGTGATAGAAATGGTACGAATCCTGGTAACTCACTTTTTATTTTCCCCAATACAAGCAGCGGTCCGGGCAGTGTAACCTTTGGTACTCCCGTTCAACTCAATACTGTGGCAGGCGATATATTGCGTGAAGTTGCTATTCATGATTTGAACAGAGATGGCCAGCCCGAAATAGTGGCTACTAATGGTGCTATAAACACAATGTACATTTTTGAGAATAACCTCTCGACAAGTACGATTGTTGCAGGGGAGTTTACGCGTTTCGATAAAGTAGTTACCAATAACACGGCTGCGGACTTATCACCGGCAGGAACATTGGCGCTTGATATTGCCGATATGAATAATGACGGTTGGCCCGATGTAGTTGTTACACCCAATAAAAGTTACGCAAATCAAAAAATTTTCATTTTTAATAATCCCACGGATGGGTCTTTTAATTTCACGCTGGCAAACACACCAACGATTGGTGGTAATATAAATGATCTGGCATTAGCCGATTTTAATAATGACGGACTGATGGATATTGTTATTGCCGATAGGGGAGGTAATAAAGCTTTTGTTCATCGAAACCTTGGAGGGCTTATTTTTCAATCGGTGAATGCAGGTACTGGTTTTGCTTCACCATCTTCGTGGGGGGTTGATGTAGCGGATATGAATGGCGATGGCTTTGTAGATTTTGTAACCGGTAACCGCGATCTTACCGATGCGCAGGTAAATATATATCTGGGCAATGGGGCGGCTATTCCGGTTTTTATAAAAAATAAAATTGTAGCTCCAAAGTCGAACTGGTTTGTAAAGTCTGGAGATTTCGATGGTGACTCAAAGCCCGATATTGCCATGACGAGCGCAGATAATTCAGGTTTTGGTATTTATTTTCTTCAGAACAGAAATTGCCACCAACCTGTGATATTGAATGCAAACCCGTTGGCGATATGCAGCCCGCAAACAATAACGTTAAATGCTGTTCCACTTCAAGGGGTCAGCTATAGTTGGAGTACCGGAGGAACCGGCCCTTCTACTAATATTACGGTGGCAAATGCAGGTACAATTACATTAACGGCTGTTGGTGATGGAGGTACGTGTTCAGTGCAAACAACAATAACTGTAAATGCAGGTGGAGGTGGTGCGCCTGTGAAGCCAACGATAACAAATCCAGCGGGGGTTTGTGCTGGTTCATCACTCACATTAGTTACAGATGCTGTCGGGGGTTCACCAACATATTTATGGTCGGGGCCAAATGGGTTCACAGCAAGCACGGCTGTGCCAACAGTAATAGTCACTGCGAGTGCTTCTGTTATTCATGCCGGTGATTATTCTTTACGTGTACAGGTAGTAGATTGTATAAGTGAAACTTCCGATCCAAAAACAGTAGCTGTTGTAGCACCTGAATCCTTTACCATCGTGAGCAACGCAGGCAATGCTATTTGTGTTGGTCAAGCCGTAACGCTCTCTGTTGCAGCCACAGGATATGATTTTCAATGGAAAAAAGGTGGTTCAAACGTAGGTGGTAATAGTAGTTCCTTCGTTATTGCCGCTGCCACAGAAACAGACCAAGCAGATTATAGTGTAGTGCTTACACATCAAACAATTTCGTGTACAAGTACAACAAGTCCGTTTACCATTAATGTTTACACTGCACCGGTGGCATCCTTTATAAAAACACCTGTGCAAGTATGTGTTGGTACGCTGGTAGATTTTAGTGGGACAGCATCCACTGTGGACTCAAATGCACCTGCTCCAACGCCTAATTATGTTTGGGATTTTGGTGACGCTTCATCCGGTGGCGGAGTAACCGCGAGTCATACGTATACAGTTTCTGCACCTATTACTGCTCGACTAACAGTTAGCTACACAGGAGTAACAGGTTGCTCAAACTTTATTACAAGTAATTTTACAGTCAACAATGCAACAGCCCCATCGATAACAGTAACACCGCTTGTAACCGAAATTTGTGGTGATGGGTCTGAATCGATTGATCTTTCAGTACTTGGTACGTTTAACACCTTTACGTGGAGCAACGCTGCTACAAGTTCATCTATTGCTATAACGTTGCCGGGTACTTATTCTGTGGCCACCACTGATGCCAACGGATGCGCTGGTAATGCGGAACTAGTATTAACAGAAAAACCGGGATGTGAAGGAGGCCCGCAGCCAGCTATTGACATTAAAGCACCAAAAGTATTTACCCCAAATCAAGACGGTATAAATGATAGCTGGGTCATAGTTGGTATTGAAAATTACCCAGACTGCGAACTGAATATGTTTGATGGCCGAGGTAGAAGAATTTATTCAGTAAAGGGTTCGGCATTCGGAGCCGGCTGGGATGGTATTGCGAATGGCAAGGAAATACCCGCAGGTACATATTTTTACGTATTTGGTTGCCCGGACTCAAAAACAGTAACGGGCACACTTTTAATAGTTCGAAAAAAATAGTTGGCTGAAAAAGTGGTAGAAATATTTAATTTTAACGGTGAATATGATCAGTTTGTTTATCTGCAAACAAAACCCTCTCTCAAAGTATATTTGTTTATGCTTTTTTATTACGCTTGGCATTCAAAGTATTGTTATAGCGCAAACACCCGCTACAAACTATCCATGCGATTATAGAAATTTTCCTGGCCAGGTTTGCCCAACGGGTTGTGATTTTCCTCCAGCTGTCGAAAAGGGTTGTAACTGCTTTGATGGCATCAACAACGATGGTGATATAGATAGTAATGGAATTCCAATGACGGATGCCCGTGATCCGGAGTGCGCATCTTATTTCGGGTTAGAGTTTATCGGTCTAGGATCAAACTGTAGTATTACTCCACCCGGTGCCAGCACACCTTTTGATTTAGTTGGGCTTCCAATCATATCGGGGCAAAATACTGCTGATACACAATCGAAAATAGCTGCTGGTGACGTAGACGGAAATGGTTTTCCGGATGTTGTTGTAACTTCAAAATGGGCTTCAACTGTACGGGTTGTTTCAACAACCACCTCTACAGGTGTGGCTGCTTTTGGCGGAGACGCGTTTTCACCGGGTGATATAATGTCTGCCTATAACGCAGATAAAAAAGATTTCCTAACCTGTGATGGTGTAAACGCTAAGAATATACTTTTTGAACATGAAGTTTTAATTGCCGATATCAACCGTGATGGTGTTTCAGAAATTTTTGCCGTTGCCAGTAACAGGGCTGGAAATCCGGATACCCCACCTCAAACATTTTATTTGGTAAAACTTGAACTGAGTGATTATGCAAGTAATGGTGGTCTCATCCCATCGCCAACATTCAATGCCGGCAAAGCCGTTTGCTTAGGTAAGAACAGACCCGGAATATTTGGGGTTGCAGATATGGATGGCGATGGGAAAGGTGAAATTTATGTTCGCGATCGAATTTTTGCAGCTGAAACAGGCAGGTTATTAGCAAGCCCGAGTGCTAAGCTGATGACAGGTGCTGGTACAGCAGACTGGGATATAAATGTTAATGCGGCATCGGTAGCAATAGATGTAACAAATGATGACGCTTCCAAAATGGAACTTGTTGTCGGTGCTCAGATATATAGAATACCTTCTCTTCTTACACGAGTCGGTGCAGGACCACCCCTTGCGCTAATACCTTATAAGAATATGAATACGGATGTACCACCTTGGGATATTACAGGGGAGGGTACGCCTGATCAGTACTTTGTGAAACTCACAAATGATATTATTGAATACGGTCAAGATACGCATGGAAGTACCAGTGTGGCCGATGTTGATAAAGATGGAAAGATTGATATTGTTCTTTCGGGTGCAGTAAATGCCTCTAATGGACGAACCGCAATTTTTTATTGGAATGTTCAGGACAACACTGTAACAGGAATGCTAACACCAAACAGTGCAGCATTGGGGTTGGCACTCGCGCATCCGGATTATAATAATTATCTCAATGGCTGGACTTGGGGAACCGGCCGGATAAATATTGGCGATGCCAATGGCGATGGACGACTTGATTTCTCTTTTATAGCGGGTAGTCAATTGTTTTGTATGACAACGGATGGTACGAATCGCCTTCAAACCATCTGGACACAGAATCAATTATTTTTGCCTAGCACAGCTGGTGTTGCAGCAAGGCAATTTGGCTATCGTTCAATAAATGACTCACGTTCAGGAGTGCTTACGTGTACCATTTATGATTTCGATAATGACGGAGAGCCCGAGATGGTTTATCGCGATTCGCGCGAACTTAATGTGGTGGATGGTCCAACGGGTACGGTAGTGGAGATGACCCGAATCTGCCGTTCGCACACATATACAGAAGGTCCGATCATTGCCGATGTGAATGGCGATGGCGATACCGACATTGCTTGTTCGTGTGTTCGAAATGACGCAATCCCTGGACCTGCCGATGGTATTCAACAGCAAGCATTAGGTGAAGTACGTATTTGGTACTCCTCAGGCGAGTGGCTTCCAACTCGTTCAGTTTGGAATCAACCAGGCTATTTCGTTGTTAACATTAACGATGATTTAACACTTCCATTTCCTCAATTGGATGTAGCCTCTATTTTTGGTAATGCACCGTGCCCTAGTGGAGTACCGGGACCTCAAACACCCTATAACGTTTTTCTTAATCAGGTTCCTTTTTTAAGTGCTAACGGTTGCCCGGTATTTCCTGCGCCTGATATAACTTTTATTGGCGATGATCCGAATGATCCATTAGTGGATACTACTGCGGCAGATTATTTTCCAACAGTATTTGTAGAGTCTCCTATCTGTGGTAATCTCGATATTAAAGTTGGCTTTAACGTTACCAATTCGGGTGACCTGCCTATCAATACAAATATTCCAATTAGTTTTTTTGCTGGCAGCCCGTATGCCCCCGGGCCTGGTACCGGTACATTGTTACATAGTACCACAATACCTGTTAGCAACCTTCAGGTGGGCGATACGCTTTCTGTTGGTGGAGGGCAACCGGGTGATCCACCACTTATTCAATTTGATGGACCGGGTACCACCTTTCAAATGTTTGTTGTATTGTATAACGATGGGTTAACTTTGCCAATTGATACCCTTACAATTGATGAAACCGAATGTGACATCACCAATAATTTTTGGCCAATTACGGTAACGCCTACACCGTTTACTACCAATATAGACTCATTAGATAATGTGAAATGTCTTCCTACTTCTCCTGATGCAGGGGAATTAATTTCTCACATTTCGGTTGGTGTCGATACCGTAGTCGATTTAAGTCCGTATGCATTTCAATGGTTTCTTGCCGATGGCGTAACTCCTGCAGGCACCTTGGGCGTTCCGGATAGCAGTTACAATTTAACAGGGCTACCGGCTGGAGATTATTTTTTAGTCATTACCAACACACAAAAATCATGTGCTTCGCCTCCTATTCTCGGGCAAGTTGTTGATGGAGGTTTGGTCATTCCTGGTCTTACGGTAACATTAGTTTCAGATCAAACAGATTGTACCCCACCTAATGGGTCGCTAAAAGCGGATGTTACAGGAGGTAATGCCGGGTTCGAGTTTTCATGGGAAGACAGCGGAGGGCCTATCGGTGTAACAGGTCCAATAATTGCCAATGTGCAGGCCGCAACGTATACAGTAATTGTAACAGAAACTGTAAGCGGGTGTCAAACACAAGCTGATGGTGTTGTTGCTCCTGGTGTGCAACGACCCGATGTTGTAGCGAATGCAACCGATGTAGTAAATTGTATAAATGCAAGCAGTGGTAAAGTAAGCGCAACGGCTTTTGTAGGTGGTCTTGCGCAAGACTCCACCTTGTTTACCTTCGAATGGTATTTCTATGATAAAGCTACAGCAACTCGTGGAAGTATTTTACCGGGCAATACCGGTAACCCTACTGTAAAATCTTTATCAGTTGGATATTATGAAGTTGTAATTACGGATGTTGCAACCGGATGTACGGAGGCAAATTCTGCGCCCGATACTATTCAAATTGCCGATCAAACATTGTTGCCTCAAGCACTGATCAGACAGCTTGCTCCGCAAACATCGTGCGATCCATTGCAACCCAATGGAAGTTTAGTAGCCGATTGGGTTATTAACGGAGTTAAGCAAGATTCAACAAATCTTACATTCGAGTGGTTCGAAGGTCAAAATACAATTGTTCCGCACACTGGCGGAATATCGGGTACCAATGGAAAAATTGCATTAGCTATAAAAGGAGGAGGTCAGGCGTACACGGTTAGAATTACAACGCCTAATCAATGCTCGGTTACAGCAGATACAGTAGTTACCGAAATAATTAATTTTCCAGTTGTTACGCTGAACACATCGCCTAACTCTGTATGCGATGTGGGGCTTGGGTTCACTGGACAAGTTGCCGTTAATACATTAACATTTGGTGGAAGCGGGGTTGCCCTTCCAAATGCAGGCTACTCCTTAACGTGGTATAATGGTTCTACTGTTGTTCCGGTAAATGAGCGCCTTGCGGATGCGAATCAATCTAGTATCACTCAACTCGACAGTGGATTTTACACACTCGTGATAGAGAATACACTATTACACTGCCAGTCAATTGCAAATGTTGAACAAGTGTTGAGTATTAAAACATTGCCCGTAATCACAGCGGATGCCGATAGTTCAACAACCTGTAAGCCATTTCTTCCAGCAAATGGAAAAGTACGAGTTTCCGATGTTGATGGCGTTGGTGTTAACCTTGTAAATTATGATTTCACATGGCATCGAGGATCAGATCAAACAGGTGCTGTCATTGGTGTACTCGATGATGTTCTTGTAGACACACTTCAAGGCAGAACACCAAATAATTTCTTTACTGTACTCGTTAGGAATCAAGCAAGTGGTTGTGAGAGTACAGAGACCGTAGAAGTTACGGATGCGAGTGTTCTTCCGATTGTTACGTTAGCGCCTACCCCGAATACTGTTTGTGAGGCTTCGTTAATCTTACCACCGGGTGCGAGTTTTACTGGTACCGTTACAGGCACCGTTACCAATGA
>JANNUS010000009.1:0-411802 GCA_031395485.1 Cyclobacteriaceae bacterium
TTAATTTTTCGAATGACATAAATTTTGTTGTATTACACGGAATGCCGTGTTGCGTTTAAAAATGAATCCCTCTTGGCTCAACGCAGCGCTGAAAGCGCTTTTTTACGGGAATTTGGAGGAGTGATGGGCAAAGATACGCAAATTAATTGGGTACTCATTAATAGTCCCTTAACGATGATAAACCCACGCCTAATTTTTCTCATCCGCACAACGACAAGCGTATCGACCAGGTTCGCAGGTATAAAACAAAAAATAGTTTTAAATCAGTGCCCTTTAATATTAACTGGAAACGGGTAAAAGAGTCATTGTAGAACAGGCACCCCTTACAACTCGTTAATTCTCTATTAATAAATATTTAGCCAACAGTTTCATTGGCTAAATATTTAAATCAATAGAAATATTATAATTATCCTTTTGTCAACTCGGCATTGATGTGCAGTTTCACTTCCTCACTTACAACCATGCCACCTGCCTCTGTAAGGGCACTCCAGTTCAATCCAAAATCTTTACGGTTTATTTTTCCATTGATTTCAAAGCCTGCCTTTGTATTTCCCCAAGGGTCAACCATGGTTCCACCAAAGTTTACCGTTAATAGAGTTGCTTTTGCCGTTCCACGAATTGTAAGCGCGCCATCTAATGTGTACTCGCTGCCAGAAACTTTGTTTAAAGTACCCGTAAAATCAAGGGTCGGGTATTGCTCGGCTGCAAAAAAATCAGGTGATTTCAAGTGACCATCGCGATCGGACTGATTTGTATCGATGCTATTTGCATCCAAGCTGAAGTTTACAACTGCTCCATCAAAATCATCATTTTCACTTTCAATACTACCACTGAATTTTTTAAAAAAACCGGTAACCGTAGAGATCACGAGGTGCTTTACTTTGAATTGTACTTCAGTGTGTGTTGGGTCAATGGCCCATGTTGTTTTTGTTGCTGTAATTGTTTCCATATCTGTGTTTTGTTTTTTATTAATTAGGGTACAAAAGTATGGTCTATGCGAGCGGATTTACTTGAACCAGATTAAGAAATCAGAGATAGCGACTTGAACTAGGTTAAGAAATTTACTTTTCGGTTTGCCTTCTCCTGATTTTGCTCAAAAATTCAGGTGTAATGCCCAGGTAAGAGGCAATGTATTTCAGGGGAACGTATTGTTCTAGGGATGGGTATTTTATGCGAAAATGTTCGTAGCGATCTTCTGCTGTATTCGAGAAATTTTGGATGATTCGATCCTGATGGGTGATCAATGAATTTTGAAAAAGTATTCGGAAATAGCGTTCAAATTTTGGGTATCGATCGAGCAATTGATCCATATCGGTTTTGGGGAGGTAAAAGACCGAACTATCGGCTAAGGCACGCGTTGAATAAATGGCAGGTAACTGCTTCGTAAAACTATGTAAATCACCCGTCCACCACCCGGAGGTTGAAAATTGAATGACGTGGTCATCTCCTCCTTTATCG
The DNA here is from genome assembly GCA_031395485.1 of Cyclobacteriaceae bacterium. Lineage (GTDB taxonomy): Bacteria > Bacteroidota > Bacteroidia > Cytophagales > Cyclobacteriaceae > UBA2336. The sequence continues at coordinate 1,459 of JANNUS010000009.1, forward strand.
GTGTAATATGACATCAAACAACCGGATTCTACATGAATAAAGTTTTGTGTGACCGTGCCAATCTTCTCTAAAAAATCGCCTTGTTTAATTTTCGCTGGTATCAGCACCGTTGAAAAATAGAGGCTTTCTTTCTCATCGAGTGAAATATGACGGTTGATTTGAGCGATTATGTTGGAAGCATTCATAGGATATCGACTCAAGTAAATTAATATCCATCCGAAATCAAAAGATAAAATGCGATCAATAGAAATGGTTTTTACCTTTGCATATGGATTTGAGCCGATTCAACGAAGGTGCAAAAAAGAAATCAGCCGAGAATAAGAAGTTTCTTTTCCGTTTAAAAAAGAAAGACCCACGAAAAGTAGATGATTTATTCCACGCGTTGCACGAGGAGGTTTTCGAAGAAATAGATTGCTTAGCCTGTGCCAACTGCTGTAAAACCACTAGCCCTATTTTTTATCCGACCGATATTGAACGCTTGGCCAAAGCGCTGCGCATTAAGCCCGGTGAGTTTACGGAAAAATACTTGCGCATCGATGAAGACAAGGATTATGTGTTGAAATCATCACCTTGTCCGTTTTTAGATCAGGATAATTATTGCAAGGTGTATGAAGATCGCCCTAAAGCTTGTCGTGAATACCCACACACCAATCGAAAGAAGATGGTTCAGATCATGGATCTGACTCATAAGAACACACTCGTATGTCCTGCGGTGCTTGAGATTGTGGAGAGAATAAAAATCAATTTGAAAATTTGCATATGAAACAATTTGAAAATATGTCGACTATGGACACATTTTCAAATTATCAAATCTTCAAATTATTTAGGCTACTTGAGCTGCTAATTTTTGTGCAAGTACTGACTTTGGCACTGCTCCAACCTGTTTGTCAACAATTTGGCCGCCTTTGAACACTAACAACGTAGGAATACTGCGTACTCCGAATTTTGCTGTTGTCTGTGGATTTTCATCAACATTTAACTTGGCTACAACGGCTCTGCCATCATAGTCACCGGCCAGTTCTTCCACTACAGGGCCTATCATTTTGCAAGGACCGCACCATTCAGCCCAAAAATCTACTAATACAGTTTGGCCAGAATTAATGACTTCATCAAAATTTGAGTCAGTAAGGATAATTGTTTTTCCCATGTTTAAAATTAAATTTTATGATTCTGCTTCTTCTAACACAAAGGTAGAAGAAATTGTTCCAATTACCTGACCTTCTATTTCCAGTTGTTTAAGGGGCTCTTCTCCTAACCACTTTACAGAGAGGGATTCCGTTATGACCCCGATCTCTGCCAGCTTTTTAAGATCTTGAAAGCAATCGTTAACAGGCTTTAGCCTGTAGCTTCGAGAGAGCGATTCAACCTGTATCAGTTCAAATTCATCTTTAATGTAAACTTGTAAAGCCGCATTGCCTGGATATTTTTTACAAATCTTTTCAATGGAGTCAACCAATTGTGCTGACACAGCCTGAGCTGGAATTCGAAGTGCCATACCCATTAGCCGTTTTTGGGAAATATCATTTAGAAGATCAATCGCCCGAACTTTAAACTCAATATTTTGTCCACCCCAACTGCTTCTTAAAACGTTGCCCTCTACAAAAAGAAACCAACCAACATTCATGAAATTCTTAAACTTTAAATAACTCTCTCCAAAAAGGGTAAAAGTATCTTTGCCGCTATTTCCGCTAAAGTCTTCCAGTACAAATTTTCCAAACGGTTTTCCGGTTTTTGTTGTTCGGTGTTCAACAGATGAAACAATTCCACCTACACGAATATCTTTTCCTTCAAGCGGAGTTAGATCATTTAAAACAGCGCAGATAGAATTGCAGAAGGACTCCAACTCAAATTGAAAATTATTCAGCGGATGCCCCGAGATATAAATACCGACTACTTCTTTCTCAAGGCCTAATTTTTCTAACTCAGTAAACGGCTCAATATTTTCAATTTTTGGTTTTGGCATGGCCGTGCCTGAACTGCCGCCAAATAAACTGGCCTGTGCACTTTGTGCATCTTGCTGCATTTTTGCGGCATATTTCATTGCCTTCTCAATCAGACTTGTATCACCTTCTTTAGCGAATACGTATTGCCTGCGGTGAATACCAGGGAAGCTATCGAACGCCCCAGAGAGCGAAAGACTTTCAAATGTTTTTTTATTTACGGATCGTTGACTAAGTCGCTTAGCAAAATCGAAGAGATCATCGAAAGGGCCATTCGCATCACGTTCTTGAATAATTGCTTCCACGGCAGCATCACCAGCACCTTTTATAGCACCTAATCCAAATCGAATTTCTCCATCTTTATTTACGGCAAAATAAACTCCTGATTCATTTACATGTGGGCCAAGAACTTTAATTCCTAAACTGCGACATTCTTCAATAAAATAGGTAACACTCTCAAGGTTACTTTGTGAGTGCGTTAATACCGCAGCCATGTATTCCGCAGGAAAGTTGGCTTTTAGATAGGCGGTATGATAGGCAACGAGTGAATAACAGGTTGAATGTGATTTGTTAAACGCATACTGTGCAAAGGCTTCCCAGTCTTTCCATATTTTTTCACAAATTTCTTTTGCGTGCCCGTTCTTCTCACAACCCTCAATGAATTTATCTTTCATTTTATCCAATACCGACTTCTGTTTTTTGCCCATAGCCTTTCGAAGTACGTCTGCATCACCTTTACTAAAGCCTGCAAGTTTTTGTGAAAGCAACATTACTTGCTCCTGGTAAACGGTAATTCCATACGTCTCTGTCAAGTACTCCTCCATTTCGGGTAGGTCGTACTTCAACATGGCACGGCCGTGTTTACGATTGATGAATTCGGGAATGTATTCCATTGGCCCTGGACGATACAAGGCGTTCATCGCAATTAAATCTTCAAACTTATCGGGTTTTAATTGGCGTAAATATTTTTGCATTCCAACACTTTCAAACTGAAATGTTCCGGTGGTTTCTCCTCGCTGAAAAATTTGATATGTTTTTGTATCATCGAGTGGTATTCGGTCAATATCTATATCAATCCCTCTACCGTTTTTAATATTTTTTAAAGCGGTTTTAATAATGGTGAGGGTAGTGAGGCCAAGAAAATCCATTTTTAACAGCCCGGCATTTTCTACAACACTGTTATCAAACTGTGTCACCAGCATATCAGAATCTTTCGCGGTAGAAATCGGAACAAACTTAGTAAGCTCATCCGGGGTTATAATCACGCCACAGGCATGAGTTCCTGTATTGCGTAGTGAACCTTCTAGTACAATGGCTTGCCGAAGCACGTCTGCTTTGAGGTCTGTGCCATTTTTTATGGTAGCCAATTCTTTTATTTCTTTAAAGGCCGAATCAAGTGTTGTGCCTGGTCTTTCGGGAACCATCTTGGCAAGATTATTTGCTTCGGTCAATGGCAATTGCATTACCCGTGCGCAATCGCGAATGGCCGACTTTGCGGCCATCGTACCATATGTAATAATTTGTGCAACTTGATTTTTTCCATACTTGTCAATGACATAATCCAGAACTTTCTGGCGGCCTTCGTCATCAAAGTCAATATCAATATCGGGTAGTGATACACGATCGGGGTTTAAAAATCGCTCGAAAAGTAAATCGTATTTGATCGGGTCAACATTGGTAATACCGATACAGTATGCTACAGCTGATCCCGCAGCCGATCCACGACCAGGCCCAACGGATACGCCCATCTCACGTGCCTTCGAAGTAAAGTCCTGCACAATGAGAAAGTATCCAGGATAACCTGTTTTTTTAATGGTCTCTAATTCGAAATCAATGCGCTCTTGTAGTGGAAGAGAAACCGCACCATATTTTTTTTTCGCTCCTTCATACGTAAGATGCCTGAGGTAATCATCTTCTGTTTTAAATCCTGTGGGGATTTCGAATTTCGGAAGTAGTACAGACCGTTCTAGATTGTATGCTTCTACTTTACCAACAATCTCACGTACGGTCTCAATAGCTTCTGGTAAATCGCGGAAAATAGATTTTATTTCGGATTGAGACTTAAAATAGAATTCATTGTTAGGTAATCCGTATCGCTTTCCACGACCTTCACCAATAGGGGTAGATTTAAACTCGCCCTCTTTAATACAAAGCAATACATCGTGAGCTTCCGATTCTTCCTTATCGAGATAGTATACTTCGTTGGCAGCGAAGTATTTTACCTTATATTTTTTTGCAAAGCCCAGCAACACTTCATTAACGTGATCTTCTTCGGGCAATCCATGCCGGTTGATCTCTACGTAAAAGTCATCACCAAATTCGTTGTGCCACCAATTGAATGCCTCTTCAGCCTGTCGCTCTCCTATATGAAGTATTAAATATGGAATTTCGCTAAGCAGATTTCCGGTAATGGCGATTAAGTCTTTCTTATAGAGTTGAACCAACTCTTTATCTATGCGAGGATGAATCCCATACAATCCTTCTGTAAAACCAAGCGAACTTAGTTTGATAAGATTCTGATATCCATTTTTATTTTTTGCAAGTAATACCTGATTGTATCGTTTATCTGGATTGTCTTTTGTGAATTTTGTTTTTTTTCTTTCTTCCGATAAATAAAACTCACAGCCAACAATAGGTTTAATATCATGCGCAGCAGCTTCTTGTACAAACTTGAAAGCTCCAAATACATTACCCAAATCGGTTAGCGCAACCGCAGGCATGTTAGCAGCTTTTGCTTTGCTGATCAGCGATCTTATTTGAGGGGTAGCTTGAAGTACTGAATATTGTGAGTGAACGTGAAGATGGCAAAAAACTCCTTCCATGGGTTGCACTTCACCTTCATTCAGTGAGTAGTCGGCAACTTTCCTTTTTTCACGCTTCGCGAAATTGGCTGCTTCAAGGTTTGGCTCTTCGTATTCAATTTCTGAAAGCGGAGTGGAATCAAGCGGACTAATAATTTTTTTCGTAATCAGCCCAAAAAAACACCTGGCCGTAGCAGCCACATCATACGCTGCATCGTGCGCATCACCAAAATTCTTTTTAAAAAGTTTTTCATGTAACTCGGTGAGTCGCGGCATTTTTAATCTACCGCCAATTCCTCCGCTGAGTTGACAGAAATCTATCGATACAATCCCTGTGTCAACCTTCTTGAGATTTAGGAAATCGTCAATGGGAATCTGCTTACGCAAAAACTCAGCTCCGATAATATTAACATCAAATTCAATGTTATGACCTACGAGTTGTTTCGTTCTTCCTAAGTCGAAAATAAAGGCTTCAAAGACAATGCTAATGTCGTGACCCTCTGTTATTGCTCGCTTTGTAGAAACGCCATGGATTTGCTCTGCTTTATAGGGAATATCAAACCCCTCAGGCTTAATGATATAGTTATGTTGGGCAATCAATTTGCCATTGGCATCATGAAGTTGCCAGGCTATTTGAACCAACCTGGGCCAATTTTCCAGATCTGTTAAAGGAGCAGTTTTATTACGCGGAATCCCCGTAGTTTCCGTATCAAAAATCAAATACATCAGAACTAGCGTAAGTGGTTAAAAGCTAAAATTAAGTTCTTCAGACCTCTTATTCTATTCCCATTATGGGATTATATTTCATTATTTGGAATGTGCGATTAACTTTCTGTTAGGCTTTAATATATAAATATCTAATAATGAGTATGTTATATTTTTGGTTCTAGTTTTGGTCATGTAGCGAAAAGCATAATATTTTTTACTGCTTTAGACTTATGAAACGTATGAGTAATTTTTTTAAGCGTCAGTGGTTTCTGTTAGTGATGGTTGTAGCCATTACGCTCATCATTCTCTTGTTCGAGATGTTCTAAGCCTTCTAATTACTTTATAATACATTTTTAAAATTATCGGCCTTCGTTGTTTAGTAATGCTTCGGGAAGTATTTTGCGATAGCATAAATTTTCCTGAAGCAACACTATGAATTGGTTTACTAAACTTTTGTCGAGTACCCTTGGCAAAAAAGTGATTATGGCTTTAACAGGCCTTTTTCTTGTTTCATTTCTGATAATTCACCTAATCGGTAATCTGCAGTTGCTCCACAATGATGGCGGAAAAGCGTTTAATATCTACGCTAAATTCATGACCTCGAATCCCGTAATCAAAACAGTTTCTTACACACTTTACGCATCCATTGTAATACATGCAGTTTGGGCTTTGTTACTGACACTGCAAAACCGAAAAGCACGCGGTGGTAGCTACGCGATAACGAACAAATCATCTGCCTGGACTTCGCGAAACATGGGGATTCTCGGTACCATCGTGCTGGTTTTTCTTGTCATTCACATGCGGCAATTCTGGGCAGAAATGCACTGGGGTTCTGTTCCAATGGCTACATATGATGGTCAGGAAGTAAAAGATCTTTACACAATTGTTGCCTTTGCATTTTCAGAGGTTGCCTATGTAATTTTGTATGTGGTATGTATGGTTGCATTAGCATTCCATTTATGGCATGGATTTTCAAGTGCTTTTCAAACGCTTGGCTTAAACCATCTCAAGTATAACGGTGTTATTAATCTTGTCGGGAGAACAATCGCCATTGTAATTCCTGCTGCATTTGCATGGATACCCATCGCCATGTTTTTCTTTTAGAAGTAGAATTTTATTGAGCTTATAGCTGTACGTACATATGAATTTAGATTCAAAAATACCCGAAGGTCCGTTAGCCGAGAAATGGAGCAAGCACAAGTTTAATATGAAACTTGTAAACCCTGCCAACAAACGAAAGTATGATGTGATTGTTGTTGGCACTGGATTAGCTGGAGCATCAGCAGCGGCCTCATTAGGAGAACTCGGTTATAATGTAAAGGCATTTTGTTTTCAGGATAGCCCCCGCAGAGCTCACAGTATTGCAGCACAAGGAGGTATTAATGCAGCAAAAAATTATCAGAATGACGGTGATAGTGTGTATCGTCTTTTTTATGATACCATAAAAGGAGGAGACTATCGAGCACGCGAAGGAAACGTTCATCGTCTTGCGGAAGTTAGCGTGAGTATTATTGATCAGTGCGTAGCACAAGGAGTTCCGTTTGCACGTGAATATGGTGGATTGTTAGCAAATCGTTCGTTCGGTGGATCTCAGGTATCTCGAACGTTTTATGCCCGTGGGCAAACCGGGCAGCAATTGTTGTTAGGGGCTTATTCTGCTCTCAACCGCCAAATCGCCAATGGAAAGGTTAAAATGTACAACCGTACAGAGATGCTTGATCTTGTACTGGTTGATGGCAAAGCACGGGGTATTGTTACGCGCGATTTAATTACAGGAAAAATTGAATCGCACAGTGCTCATGCAGTGCTGCTCTGCACCGGAGGTTATGGAAACGTATTCTTCCTCTCTACGAATGCGAAAGGTTCAAATGTAACCGCATCGTGGCGGGCACATAAAAAAGGAGCCTTGTTTGGCAACCCAAGTTTTACGCAAATTCATCCAACGTGTATCCCTGTAACGGGCGATCATCAATCAAAGCTTACGTTGATGTCTGAATCCTTGCGAAATGATGGCCGTGTTTGGGTTCCTAAGGTTGCCATGAAAGGATTGAAAGCAAGTGACGCAGCAAAAATTACGGAAACAGATCGTGATTATTTTCTAGAAAGACGGTATCCTTCATTTGGTAACCTTGTTCCACGCGATGTAGCTTCTCGTAATGCTAAGTACGTATGTGATGAAGGACGAGGAGTTGGTTCAACTGGACTCGCAGTATTTCTTGATTTTGCGGATGCAATTAAACGCGATGGAAAAAAAACTATTGAAGCGAAATACGGGAACCTGTTTGATATGTATAAGCAGATTACCGGTGATAACCCATATGAATCACCCATGATGATTTACCCGGCTGTGCATTACACAATGGGTGGGGTTTGGGTTGATTATAATTTAATGACTACAGTACCAGGCTTATACGCACTTGGCGAGGCCAACTTCTCTGACCACGGTGCAAACCGGCTTGGGGCAAGTGCTTTAATGCAAGGTTTGGCCGATGGCTATTTTGTGATACCCTATACGATTGGTGATTATTTAGCGGGTATGTCAAATGAAAAAATAAGTACGGATCGACCGGAGTTCAAAGAGGCAGAAAAGCAAGTAACCGATCGAATCAATAAGTTACTCAGTATTAAAGGAAAGAAAACGGTAGATGAATTCCACCGTGAGCTTGGCCTTGTCATGTGGGAATACTGTGGGATGTCGCGCAAAGAGGATGGACTAAAAACAGCAAAAAAGAAAATTCAGGATATACGAACTGAATTTTGGAATAATGTAAATGTGATTGGTAGCGGTAACGAACTTAATATGGAACTCGAGAAGGCCAATCGGGTAGCTGATTTTATTGAATTAGGTGAGTTGATGGTAGATGATGCACTCAGTCGTTCCGAAAGTTGTGGGGGTCATTTCCGCGAGGAGTCCGCTACACCCGATGGTGAAGCTTTGCGAAATGATGATCAGTTTGCGTATGTGTCTGCTTGGGAGTACAGAGGCGACAATCAGCCCGAGAATCTCCACAAAGAGGAATTGAAATTTGAAAATGTTAAGTTGACACAACGTAGCTATAAGTAATATTATGAAGATCAAACTAAAGATCTGGAGACAGAAAAGTAAAGATGATAAGGGTGGATTTAAGACCTATGATCATAATCATGTGTCACCCGACATGTCTTTTCTTGAAATGCTGGATGTGCTTAATACGGGCTTGATAAAGAAAAATGAAGAACCTGTTCACTTCGACCATGATTGCCGTGAAGGAATTTGTGGTATGTGCAGTTTATATATTAACGGGCGGCCGCATGGTCCGCAGCAAACCACCACATGTCAATTGCATATGCGTTCCTTTAAAGATGGAGAAACAATAACCATTGAGCCATGGAGAGCGAAGGCCTTCCCGGTGATTAAAGACTTAGTGGTTGATCGTTCATCCTTTGAAAGAATTCAACAAGCTGGCGGTTATGTATCGGTAAACACGGGTGGAGTTCCGGATGCAAATGAAATTCCTATCCCAAAAAAGGTTGCAGATGAGGCGATGGATGCCGCCCAGTGTATAGGCTGTGGTGCGTGCGTAGCGGCTTGTAAAAATGCCTCGGCCATGTTATTTGTAAGTGCCAAGGTTTCTCAGTTTGCATTATTGCCACAAGGGAAGCCTGAACGAAATGAGCGCGTTGAAAAAATGGTAGCACAAATGGACGCGGAAGACTTTGGTGCCTGTACAAATACCAAAGCTTGTGAAGCGGAATGCCCAAAGGGAATTAGTATTACTAATATAGCTCGCATGAACCGTGAGTATTTTACGGCTATGGCAACTTCTTACGAGATACAAACTTCTGGTGGAGGAGATTAAATAGTTATGAACGTTAGAAGCCCCGACTAAACGGGGTTTTTTATTTTAGTTTAACGAGAAAGTAGCTTTTTGAGCTTTTTGTGAGACAGGGAATTGGCTCTTTGCGTCAAATTTGTTTTGGATTCAAAAAATTGGCATGGAAGTGGTATTTAGTAAAAACGAATAACCTTTAATTCTGAATCGTGAATTGGATTTTTACACTTAGTCTCTTACTTTTTGTTACATGCAGTCCTAAAGTTCAATTACCAGTTAATGAAAAGCCTGTGTGGCTATCAGCCAAACCTTCTCAGTCAGGGTACTATACCGGTATTGGTCATAGTGCAAAGAGCGGCAGCAATAATTATATACAGGCTGCAAAGAAATCAGCATTAGAAGATCTGGTAGAGGAAATTAAGGTGACTGTTTCAAGTTCATCTGTTCTAAGCACTTTTGAAAATGATCGGGAACTAACGCAAAAATATGAGCAGATCATTCAAACAACGGCAGCCGATGAAATTGAAGAGTTTGAACAAGTTGGGTCTTGGGAAGACGCAGCAAATTATTGGATTTATTATCGATTATCTATTCAGCGATATCGCCAAATTAAAGAAGAAAAGAAACGCAACGCTGTAATTTTAGCGACCGACTATCTGGAGAAAGGTCAACAATCGAACGAAGCTGGAGAACGGATACAGGCATTGGGTTTTTATTTTCAGGCTTTCAGAAGTATAGAGAAATATTTAGGAGAAGCCATTGCTGTAAAAGTTAATGGAAAGGATATACTACTGGTAAATGAAATCTATGCCTCTATACAAGAATTGTTGGATAAAATTGAGCTAAAATCAGAGCCGGCCGAACTTGTGATTAACAGAAGGTTAAATGTGAACACGCAGACAGTATATGTGAAAGCATTTTATAAAGATATTGGTAAGCCAGCTGCCTTCCTTCCGTTACAAGCTTCATTCGAAAAGGGTACAGGAGAGGTTTTTCCTGACTACAAAACTAATAATGAAGGAGTGGTGAAAATTTTGATTAGTAAAATAACCTCACGTGAGTTAGAGCAAACAGTTGGGGTAAAGCTAGACATAGACGCAATCAGTGGTTCCGGAAATTCACCCGTTTATGACTTACTTTCCAAGCACCTTCACGTGCCTACATCCCGCATTGTGCTGAAGGTAAAAAGGCCCATTGCGTTTATAACAGCAGATGAAAAGAGTTTTGGAGTTAGTAGGAATAATTTTCAAATCAAGGACCGCTTAAAAAATTTGTTAGCTAATGCTGGATTTGAATTTACGGATACACGTGAGGAAGCTGAATTAGGGATACATGTATTGGCCAATTCAGAGAAGGGGTCAATTTCGGGAAGTATTTATATTACTTATCTTACCGGAGTGATCAACGTAATAACCTTGCCAGCGGGTAAGGAGATTTTTGTTGCACCCCTCGACAGAATAAAGGGGTATGGATTAGACTATGAAAAGTCCAGTCAAGATGCTTATACGAATGGAATAGAAATCATTGAAAAGGAAAAAATTAAGGAAATTTTGAACACCATTTTGCAGTAATAAATATGACCAATAAAGTTGGTCTTAAAATTGTAACAGCGTAACTTACTTAACCAAATGATTGAATTATGAAAAAATTGACGTACTCCACATTGTTTATTTTTGCACTGGCCGGTGCGGTGATGATTGGCTGTAAGGGCAAAGAAAAATTACCCAAAGGTGAAAAGGAAGTGAGCATTCCATGCTCAGGTTCAGATTTCTTCACCAATAAATCCTTTTTTCGCGCAAATTCACTTGGCGAAAGTTCCGATTTAGTAGTCTCTAAAAAGAAAGCAATGGATAATGCCCGTGCTGAACTGGCTGCCGCTATCGAATCAACTGTAAAGACCGTTACTGACAACTACGTGAACTCTCGTGAGATGAACAATAAGGAAGATCTTGAGGAACGTTTTGAGCAGCTTAACCGTACAATTGTAAATCAAACATTGTCAGGTATTAAGATGATATGCGAAAAGCAGGTCCAGACGGATAAAGGAGCTTATAGATCATACGTAGCAATTGAACTTTCAGCCAGTGATATCGTTCAAAAATACAATGAGAACCTGTCGAAAGATGAGCGTCTTAAAATCGACTATGATTATGAGAAGTTTAAAGAAACCTTTGATAAGGAAATGGATAAAATGGGCAGCAAATAATCCTCTTAATAAAACTCGTGATTTAATGGAAAATTGCCCCTGAAGAGGGGCAATTTTTTTGATTATACTATTACGCTTAAACTGATTAATTTGAGTAGTTAATAAATGGCTATGGTAAACATTCTTGTTCCTACCGATTTCTCGAGCTTGTCAAGAGTAGCTATTTTATATGCCGTTAAGATGGCAAATAAAATAGGGGGAAGAGTAACATTGTTGCACATCATTACCAATGTTATGGAACCTGTTGGTTCTGAACTGCGTCAACGAATTAAACTGGTAGAAAGAGATTTAGTAAAAGCGGCTGAGGTAGATTTTGAACCTGTTTTGAAGGAAGCAGAAAAATATAACCAGACGGGAACTGCCGTTGCTTACAAAATACAGAAAGGGCGGTCGTTTAATGATAGTGTTAATCTCTTTGCAAAAAAGAATGGATCGGGATTGATTGTAATGGGAACGCGTGGTGCAAGTGGAATCGCGAAATATGTTTTTGGGAGCAATACAGTTTCTGTGTTAGAGGCTAGCCCGATCCCTGTATTGACAGTTCCGGAAAATGCGAAATTCAAAACCTTTAAAAACGTAGTGTATGCATCCGATTTGAAGCGTCTGGAACGTGAAATAAAAATCATGCTCCCATTCTTGAAAATATTTGATTCAACCCTTCATGTATTGCATGTTGCGGAGCGTGGAAAAGACCCTGAAATCCTTCAAAATATAATTAAGAATACCTTAAAGAAGATTGACTATCGAAAAAGCACGATAACTATAGAGTTAGAGAAAAAAGTAGAGAATGCCATTGAATCATTTGTTGAACACCTAAAGGCAGACCTCATAGCCATGTTTGCGCATAAGCAAAGTTTCTATGAAAAGCTATTTGACAAGAGCGTGACGAAGAAGATGGCTTTTCAAAGCAAAGTTCCCTTGCTGGCCTTTAAGAGTTAGCAAATCACGGGTAAATTAAAATTCTGCACTGCCAGGAAATCTCGGGAAAGGAATAACATCCCGGATATTCGTCATGCCGGTAACAAATAGAATAAGTCGCTCAAAGCCCAAGCCAAATCCGCTATGCGGTGCTGAACCGAATTTGCGGAGTTCTAAATACCACCACAATTCTTTCTCTGGCAGATTTAACTCCTGTACTCTTTTTATCAATCGATCGTATCGTTCTTCACGTTGTGAGCCCCCAATGATTTCTCCTATTCCAGGAAATAGAACATCCATGGCGCCCACCGTTTTGCCATCATCATTCTGGCGCATGTAAAATGATTTTATGGATGCAGGATAATTATAGAGTATAACTGGCTTTTTAAAATGCTTCTCTACCAAGTAGCGTTCATGTTCTGATTGTAGGTCAACACCCCAAGATTCAATCAGGTATTGAAATTTTTTCTTTTTATTAGGGTTTGAGTTTTTTAGTATATCAATAGCCTCTGTGTAGGTGAGTCGCTGAAAGTCGTTTTCCACAATAAATTTCAATCGGTCAATTAATCCCAATTCGTTTCGTTGATCCTGCGGCTTAGTCATTTCCTCTTCCTGCGCACGCCTATGTAAAAAATCAAGATCATCTGCGCAATTATCGATCGCATATTTGCAGAGGTATTTTAGAAAGGCTTCCGCCAATTCCATGTTATCGGTTAAATCATAAAAAGCCATCTCGGGTTCAATCATCCAAAATTCCGCAAGGTGTCTGGTGGTGTTTGAGTTCTCTGCCCGAAAGGTTGGCCCAAATGTATAGATGTCGCCTAACCCTAGTGCGTACGTTTCACCCTCAAGTTGCCCCGAAACAGTTAAGTTTGTTTCGCGACCAAAAAAATCTTCTTTGTGATTGATGTTTCCGCTTTCATCGCGAGGAGGATTATTAAAATCAAGGGTTGTTACTTTAAACATAGCTCCTGCTCCCTCCGCATCTGACCCTGTAATAATGGGTGTGTGAGCATAAACAAATCCACGTTCGTTAAAAAAATTATGGACTGCAAAGGCCATTGCATGACGTACCCGCATAACAGCACCAAAGGTATTGGTGCGAGAACGCAAGTGCGCAATTTCTCTTAAAAACTCAAGCGAGTGTTTTTTCGGTTGTAACGGGTATTTCTCTGCATCGCAATCGCCTAAAATTTCAAGCCCTTTTACTTTAATCTCCAGGGGTTGACCTTTAGCAGGGGAAGCAACTAATTCCCCAGTAACAGACAGACACGCACCTGTTGTGATCCTTTTCAGCAGCAACTCATCGGTATTTGTAAAATCAACTACTGCCTGAATATTTTGGATGGTTGATCCATCATTTATGGAGATGAATTGATTGTTCCGAAATGTACGAACCCAACCCTTAACGGTTATTGTTTGACCAACTGGAGTTGAAGCAAGTAATTCTTTGATTTTGACTCTTTTCATAGATAGTTATTAGTTATCCGCTAATAGTTATTTATAATACCCAACAAAGAAACTGATAACCATTAAGCGATTAACGAAACAAGTCGCAAAAAACGACATTTTGTAAGTTTTATCAAAAGACTATTTACGACATGTTGATTTTCAGGAACAGCCTGAATTGGTAACTTTGCAACTTACACGAAGGTATAAGCGATGCAGAGACTTGGATTTAACCAATCATTACAACAAAAGCTGTCGCCACAGCAAATACAGTTCATTAAACTGCTACAGGTACCCACTGCTGAGTTGAATACCCGAATTGAAGAAGAGCTTGAAATAAACCCGGCATTGGAAGAAGGGGAAGATGAGCAGCTCGAAGATAAGGCCGAGCAAGAGGAGGAAAATGATGAAGCCGAGATAAAAGAGGAAGCAGAAGTAGATATAAAGGATTATTTAGGCGAAGATGATTCAATAGGCTATAAAATGCAAAGTGAAGGGGGTGGGGATGAAGAGGACCGTGAAATGCCAATACCCATGGCCAGTAGTTTACATGAGCAGTTGATGTCTCAACTAGGATACCTTGGATTGAATGATCATCAATTTGAGCTTGGCAAGCAACTTGTTGGTAGCATCGAAGCGGATGGATATATCCGAAGAGAATTGGAAGCCATCGTTAATGATTTGGCCTTTTCGCAAGGCATAGAAACCACTGTTGATGAGGTGGAGGCAGTTTTAAAGAAGATTCAAACGTTTGACCCTCCCGGTATTGCCGCACGAAACCTGCAAGAGTGTTTATTGTTGCAGCTCGATCGTATGGATAACGGGCATGATATTGATGTAGCGGTAGCAAAAAAAATTTTAGAGGAGTGTTTTGATGAGTTTACAAAGAAGCATTATCAAAAAATTCAAAAGAAACTTGGGACGGAGGATGAGGACTTTGTAAAGGATGCTATGGAGCTGATTATAAAGCTAAATCCTAAACCAGGTAGCGGTAGTGCAACAGGCATGGTCAAGAATCAATACATCATGCCTGATTATGTACTGACCAACATCAACGGAAAATTTGAGCTCGCATTGAATTCAAAAAACGCGCCTGAGCTGCGCATCAGTAAGTCGTATACCGAAATGTTTAAGGCCTATGATAAAGGCGATAAAAAGGATAAGAAATTAAAGGAAGCCGTTACGTTTGTTAAGCAAAAGCTTGATGCGGCCAAGTGGTTTATTGATGCCATTAAACAACGACAGCATACGCTTCTCAGAACCATGAAAGCGATTGTTGATTTTCAGTATGAGTTTTTTTTGGAAGGTGATGAAACCAAGCTGCGGCCAATGATTTTAAAAGACATTGCCAGTATGATTAGCATGGATATCTCTACGGTGTCGCGGGTGGCAAGCAGTAAGGCTGTTCAAACTGACTTTGGAATTTTTCCACTGAAATATTTCTTTTCTGAAGGAATTTCTACCGACTCGGGCGAAGAGGTGAGCAGTAGAGAAGTAAAGCAAATCATCAAAGATATTATTGAAAGTGAGGATAAGAAAAAGCCATTCTCAGACGATAAGCTTGAGACAATCTTAAATGATAAGGGTTATAATATTGCAAGACGAACCGTAGCTAAATACCGCGAGCAATTGAATTTGCCGGTGGCTCGGCTACGTAAAGAAATGAAGTAGTGAATATACTAGCTCGGATTATTTCTCTTGTTTTTCATCCATTATTGATGACAACATATTTAATGGGCTTATTATCACTTTTATTACCATCGGTACTCTATCCACTTAGGATAGAACCTGTCTGGGCGTTTTTGGCACTTATCTTTTCTGTTACGTTTGTTTTACCAGCACTAAATATTTTGTTTCTAAAAATTATGGGAACACTCACCTCCCTCTCAATGGAGAATAGGAAGGAACGCATTCGACCATTTTTTTTAATCACAATTATTTATTGCTTTGTCACTTTTATTCTCTCCGCTAAAACCGGAATAAGCACCAACGATAATTTCTTTAAGCTTTTGTTAATTATTGATTGCATGGTTGTTGCTTCAGCAGTAATCACATTCTTTTATAAAATTAGTATTCACGCAATAGGCGTTACCGGAATATTGGGTATTATTCTACCCTTGAATGGAATAGCCGAGAACAGTACACTTTTTATTCCTACCATTATTATGCTTGTTATTACAGGGTTAGTAATGTCTGCCCGACTTCAGTTAAATTCGCATACTACACGCGAAGTTTGGCTTGGTGCATTAACGGGGTTCGTTATTGGTTTTAGCGGAATGATATTTTTATTTTAAATAGTTAAGCGTATGAACACATATCAATACCTGAAGTACAATGTTGAGAATGGTGTTGCCACCATAACACTCAATCGTCCCGATGTATACAATGCCCTCAACGATGAAATTACTTTTGAATATCAGGATGCACTAAAAGCTGTAGCGAAAGATGAAAGTGTGAGAGTGGTTGTTCTCACAGGCGAAGGAAAAGCTTTTTGTTCTGGGCAGGATTTGAAAGCGGCTTCAGGTGATCAGAAACGCTCGTTTTTGCAATCACTTAACAAACGGTACAATCCAATTATCATCGCCATGCGAACATTACCAAAGCCAATTGTTTGCCGCTTGAATGGCGTTGCTGCTGGTGCAGGTTGTTCGTTAGCATTGGCTTGCGATATTATTGTGGCTTCCGAAGAAGCAACACTCATTGAAGTATTTATCAATATTGGGTTGGTACCTGATTCGGGCTCAGCATATTTTTTGCCGCGCTTGGTTGGATTGACGAAAGCATTTGAAATGTGCAGCATGGGTACTCGCGTGAAGGCTACGGAAGCTTCGGCCATAGGGTTGATTAACAAGTCGGTTCCGGCAGATCAGTTAGATGCTGCTGTAAAATCCTATACCGATTATTTTGCAAATGCTCCTACTAAATCAATTGGCCTTATAAAAAGGATGCTTACAAAGTCTGCAACGTTTACGCTAGAGGAGATGCTTGAGTACGAAGCATATTGCCAGGAGATTGCGGGTAGCTCGCATGATTATAAAGAAGGGGTTGCAGCATTCCTTGAAAAACGCAAACCCAATTTTTTAGGAAAGTAGATCAACAAATTAGAATGCGGCCAATGTCAAGCCTACAGTAAAGTTTGTAATCTCTGCTCCGTCTGGCCCTTTTTTATCTTTAAAAAGAGGTGTGAGACTGTAATAACTGAAAACAGAAACGTTGCCAGCACCAACCCTCAATGAAACTCCATAACGGAAAGGATTTAGGTTATAGTTCTGTTTATCTTTTATTTTCTTTACTTCTCCATCCTGACTGTACTTAATTTTGGTATATGAGTCGTACAGGATGCCAACCTTAAAGCCTAACGATACTTTAAAACTGCGACCCGGATCGTCTGGGTTTGAGCTGAATCGGAACTCAACGGGTATGTCAAAATAGTTAGTGATAAGCCCAGACTTTTTAACTTTAATGCTGTTCGTAAAAAGGGAAGATACCGGCACCATTCTTAGTGTGTCGAATGGATTTGTCCCAGAAATGTAGCCTAAGGTACGATCATTGTTAAACTTATAGCGCTCCAATCCAAAACCAACACCTGGATGAACGCTGAACTTTGATTTTCCCAGCTGATAATCATAATAGTAGTACACGTTGAGGGTGCGTGATCCAAAAATGCTTGTATTGAAACTCGCTGTTTCAGAGGGTACGTTAAAACCTAAATCGACTGCAAATGTGCCAGGGATGTTTGGGCGACCTTTTCTTTTTTCTATGGCTTTGGGTTCACTTTGAGCCATAACACCACTACTGAAGGCAATAAACAAAACGAAAAACACAAACTTTCTAATCATCACACACATTTTAAGTAAAACGAAGGCACAAAAATAGACTTTTTGATATGGGGTGCAAAGGCCATTTTTTGGTTGGGCAAATTAATTATTTACATTTGCAGTCCAAAAATCAACAATTGGACCCGTGGCTTAATGGATATAGCATCTGACTACGGATCAGAAGGTTGGGGGTTCGACTCCCTCCGGGTCCACTAAAGGCAGTTATACTAACTGCCTTTTTTATTTGCCTAGAAGACCGTCTCTCAAACGGCTCAACTTCTAAAAGATTGCCTTAATTTACGATAGCCTGTAACCTTTCGATAAACCGTAGGTTTCCCTGTTTGAAGACACCTGATCTGCTTTTGGAAACACTAAATGACAACGCCTTGATGCTGAAGGTAAAAGATGGCGACCTTGACAGGCTGGGCTTACTTTTCGAGCGCTATAAAAAGCCTTTGTTTGGCTTCTTCTACGGCATGAACAGGGATGTTGAATTGTGTGATGATCTGGTGCAAAATGTTTTCTTTCGGATATTGAAGTACCGTTACCTCTTTCGCGGAGAGGGCGACTTCAAAACATGGATGTTTCACATTGCGCGAAATGTGAACCACGACCATTACCGAAAAAATAAATTAAGTAAAACAGAATCAGTAGAGGCATGGAACGAACGATTAGGTCATACTGACATTTATACCATGCAGGTTCAAAAAGATGAAGAATTGAAGATGCTTTCGCTAGCCATGGATCGGCTACCCGAGGATAAACGCGAGATTCTTTTGCTGAGTAAGTTTCAGGATAAAAAGTACAAGGAAATTGGAGAAATACTCGGGTGTAGTGAAGGAGCAGTAAAAGTAAAAGTTTTCAGGGCATTGCAAGATTTGAAAGTAGTGTATAGTCAATTGGAAAAACACATGTGATATGGAACAGGAGAGAATACAAGAACTGATCATGAAATATAATGAAGGGCAGGCCGATCCTTCTGAGATTGAAATGATTGAGCAATTTATTGAGGAGGGAACCATTGAATTGTATCAACTTCATGAATTAAAATCCTTGGAGGAACAGGTTTTAAAAATCGAGTCACCAATTCCTTCATCCGGTTTAGACGATCGGTTCTATAAAATGCTGTCATCACAAAAAAGAGAAAGTAAAGGATTCTCTTGGGTTAATTTTTTTTCCTGGCCTGAATTAGCTCCCAAACTTGCTTTTGCTTCAGTAACATTATTGGTCGGTGTTTTGGTAGGGTATCTTTTTTTACCCGCTTCAAAAAGTACCAAAGAAGTAGCCCAACTGGGTCAGGAGATTTCTGATTTAAAGGAAATGGTGATGTTATCGTTGCTGGAAAAGGAATCTGCTAGCGACAGATTAAAAGCTGTAAGTCTAACCAATGAGATGAGTGCCAGTGATAAAGTTACAACAGCATTGCTTCAAACACTTAATTATGATGAGAACATCAATGTACGGCTAGCAGCTCTGGATGCTTTAAAACCGTATGTGCGTGACGGTCGTGTGCGGGAAGAACTTGTTCGGTCAATCTCCTTGCAAGCGTCACCATTGGTGCAGGTTGCCTTGGCGGAGTTAATGGTTGCCTTACAAGAGAAATCTTCTGTGAAGGAGTTTCAAAAAATCTTAAAGAGTGATAAAACTCCGAAAGAAGTGAGAAAGAGAATTGAAGATGGTATTAAAACATTAGTATGATATGAAGAAGGCATGTATACTGTTACTCGTTATTTGTGTAAGTGTATCATTTTTAGCCGCTCAGATGCACACGGAAAAGATTTCGCGAGAGTTTACGTTTGAGAAGAAATCTCCCGACAATGCTTTAGTTATTGCCAATATCAATGGGGATGTGAAGGTTGTCAGTTATGAAGGTGATAAAATTTTGGTTGAAGTAACGATGACTATTAAAGCCAAAACAGAGGCACGATTGGAGAAGGGTAAGAAGGAAATCCAATTAGGTATTATTGACAGAGCCGATACAATCATTCTTTACGTTGACGGAACGTGTAGCTTGTTTTCTAGAAATCACAGAAAGAGTAAAGGTGACGATCGGTGGAATCGGAATTACACCTATAACAGGAGTAATTACAATAATGATAACTGCAGAGAAGAATTTGATTACACACTGGATTTTGTAGTTAAAGTTCCGGCTTTCGTAAATATTTCAGTAAGTACGGTCAATGATGGAGATGTTGTGGTTGAAAACATGAAGGGCTCGGTGGCCGCTAATAATATCAACGGAAGTATTCGTCTTACTAATTTGGTTCGCGAAGCCGATGCCAGTACGATCAATGGTGACGTGGATATTGTGTACGCTAAAAATCCAAAGATGAATTGCCGGTTCTATTCACTCAATGGCGACATCAATGCATTGTTTCAAAAGGGGCTTGCAGCGAACCTCAGTTTTGAAAGTTTTAATGGAGATTTCTATACTGACATCGAATCGTTAGAATCCCTTCCGCTGAAAGTAGAAAAAACCAATGAGGGAAATGGAGTAAAGTATAAAGTAAATGGTAATCGCTATAAAATTCGAACGGGCGGTATTCTGCTAGACTTCGAGACATTTAATGGCGATGTTTATTTAAAGGAAAAATTGAACTAAAAATTATCAAAAAATGAAAAGGCAATCAATATCAGTAATTATAACCATACTAGTTTGTATAGCGGGTGCTGTTTTCGCTCAGGGCGGAAATGAATTTTTGGTCCCCCTTACGGATCCAGCTAAGCGTGGAAAATTAAAAGCTCACCTCAACTATGGATCAATAACAGTTAAAGGAACAGCACGCAAGGACGTATTGGTCAAATATAAATCCATTGCTGACGAGGATGAAGATCATGACCACGATGAAGACCACGACCGTGAGGAAGATAAGCCAAAATCGAAAGCTGGACTCAAGCGTGTTGGTGGTGGGGGGATGGATCTTGAAGTAACGGAGAATAATAATACGGTTAAAGCAAGCTCTGATTCATGGAATAACAAGCTTAATCTTGAAATTGAAATTCCTTCCGGGTTTGACCTTGAAGTTTCAACGTATAATGACGGAGATCTGATTGTGACAAACATTCAGGGCGAACTTGAGTTGACTAATTATAACGGTGAAATTACAGCTCTTAACATTTCGGGATCGGTGGTAGCTACAACTTACAATGGCGAGGTAAAGGTTACGTTCGATAAAGTCACCGAAGGGGCGCCTATGTCTTACTCAACTTACAACGGTGATATTGATGTTACTTTTCCGGCATCACTTAAGGCCACTATTAAAGTGAAAACAGAACAGGGCGATATTTACTCGGGATTTGATGTTGATTTTAAGAGCAGCGGCCCGGTACAAAAGAAGGATGGGAAATCGGGCGTGTATAAAGTAACCATTGATGAGTGGAAGCGCGGTGACATTAATGGTGGAGGTCCTGAGATTACGATGAAGAATTACAATGGAGATGTTTTTTTGAGGAAAAAGTAGTGAGGAAGGAGATCAAAGGTTGGTTGCACTATTTTGAAGAATAACCATTGCTTTTGCCTTTAGTAAATTCAGATTAATATGTGGGATATTGGCATCTTTTGCCAGCTCATCCCACTTTCTTATTGTAATACTGACGTTAAATTGTGGGTCTAATTCAAACTGTTCAGCTTCGGAAGAAGTCATTTTTCCACCTTGGTATTCAAGCGTTCTTTTACTAGCATCACTTAACTGATTGTAGTAATCCGGATTTTTGAACGTAAGGTAACGCTTAGCGGTCACGTGGGTTTCGACTAAACGCGCTATGGATTCAGGGAAACCTTTTTCACGTAAGTAATCCGCTCCAATTTTTTCGTGATTTTTTGTTCCAAAATCACCCATCGAATTTTGAGTATCACGAATCACACAAATATGGCCAATGTCGTGGAAGAAAGCGGCCAACACTATTTCATCATTAAAACCTTCCTGCAAGGCGAATTGAGCCGACTGCGACATGTGTTCTAGTTGAGATACGGGCTCGCCAATGTAATCCTCATCACCAAATTGTTCATAAAGCGAAAATACTTCATCTACAATTTGTGCTGGGTTGTGAATCATACTCATTTTAGTTTATATGAAATTTAGTTTGTCAGTATGATAGATTGATATCCTCTGTTTTAACGAAGTATGAAGTTTTAAGGGGGCCGTAGTTTATAAGAAATTTTCAACTTTACTTGTGAACAGTTCAAGAATGTTTAACTAAAAAATTCTATATGAATATTGAATTGGTCGTCTTTGATCTTGCTGGAACAACTGTTAAAGATAATCAGGATGTGCATACGGTTTTGCGAAAAGCAATGGCGCAATTTGGCGTTACAATTTTGCTGGAAGAAGCAAATGAAGTTATGGGTATTCCTAAACCAGTGGCTATTCGTTTATTATTGAAGAAAAAGGGGATATCGCCCATAGACGATAATCTTGTGGATGATATTCACGCAATATTTGTAGCCGATATGATTGATTTTTATCAACACAACGTGCGTGTAGAAGAGAAGAAGGGTGTAAGCTCAACGTTCAAGAGACTAAAAGAACTGAAAATGAAAGTTGCAGTGGATACTGGGTTTGATAGACCCATTACAAATGCCTTGTTAAATAGAGTTGGTTGGCTGGCTGCCGGGCTGATAGATTGCAGTGTAACCAGTGATGAAGTTCTTCGTGGCAGGCCCTATCCAGATCTTATCTTTAAGGCGATGGAGTTAACCCACATTACGGATGCGAAGAACGTTGCCAAAGTTGGAGATACTCCTTCTGATCTTCAGGAGGGGAATTCAGCGGGTTGTGGTTTAGTTGTTGGTATTACTTCTGGTGCTTTTTCCAGAGAGCAACTCAGCTTAGAGCAGCATACTCATCTTATTCAAGAAATACCACAACTGCTGGAACTCATCGAATTTCAACCGTAGGTTGATTTATTGTTAACATATTGTTAACTTCATGTTAAGTAATTAATATGAAGTGAAAGGAATTTTTTCGATCAGTGTTTGCTTGGTTGCGCTCACCAGTCTGTATGGTGGTGACCCAATTCAAAAATGGTATCAAGGCACAGTGGTACTGAGTAATCAGCAGGTTTTGGTAGGTGATATTTCGGTTTACCCCACTTATGATTTGATCATGTTGCGAAGTGAAAAGGGGATTATGACTTTGGCAGCCAGTAAAATTAAAGCATTCTATTTTTACGACAGCGCAGCTAATATTAACCGAAAATTTATTGCGTATGAGCATCCGGAATATAATTTTCCACAATATAAGTTGTATGAAGTTGTAGTGGTGGGCCCGATTCTTGTTTTACGAAAACAAGTGATATACTCACGTGGTGAAGACAATGCCAATGATTTTAATTATTTTATATTGTTTGAAAGCACATTGATTGAATTGCAAAAATTCAAAAGGTTGGTATATCCGAAAATCGTAAAACAATCAAAAGAGCTTATTGCCCATATAAAACGAAATAGGCTCAATCCAAATCAAATGGGAAATGCCATTAAAATTATACAGCATTATAACGGTAGTAGCATTCAAGCGGATCTGGCTATGAATTGAGACTAGGCTCTCCCGATTTTTTCCAGAGACTATGCTTCCAATGAAAATAGGCCATTGATCCCAAGATTAAAATGGATCCGGCAACGGAAAGAATATAACCTGACTTGATAAAAAAATTGAGCCAGCTTATATCATAATTAGCCAACTCTTTAAACAGAACAACACTTACGCTTCCCAGATACCCGAATGAATCGGCTACATACATGATAAAGCCTACTGTACTAATGTATTGAAAAGTAGCGATCAGGCGGTCGAAAAAAATACTGTTGAAAGGAACATACCCCATATAAAGGCCTAGCCCAATTAAAATCATCCACCATGTGGGACTGATGAGTTGTTGTTCGAACATCAGTGTACTTACACCAATCAGCACCATACCCGCAAAAATGATAACATGGTTGACCATAAGGGCTACCTGGTTATTCTTTATTAACATGATACTCCCCATGATCATCAGCACAGCAAATGAAATCGGGATTTCTGTTTGAGTAAATTTTCCTGGAGAATTTCCATAGCCCAGTGTTTTCCAGATTTCAGCAGAGAAATTATCGCGTATCTCCCGAAAGGTTGTTAATAAGATATAGGCAAATACAAAAAGAATAATGCCGGGTAAAAACGTCATTACAAAATTTCTTCTTTCTACGTTATTCATTGGTTGGCGTTTTGTCCGAAGGGCTTCATCCAACGCAGATGGCGGTGGAATTTTGTCGATGAGCCAAAGAAAAATTAAAAGTGGTAATAAGAATAAGCAAGCCACAATAAAAGGCATCCATATTTCTGGTGTACCCCAATCGCGCATGATAAATCCGCCAACGGATCGACACAGGCCAGCCGAAAAAATGAAACTTACAGATAAGGCTGCTCCTAACACCTCAGTCATCCGCCTTCCCTCGAGATAACCGAAAACCATTCCCCACACCATACCAAGCGGTAGCCCATTGGTGAAAAGGAAGACTATATTATATGGAGCTGGTGTAAGCGCAAAAAAGAACCAAGAGATACCGGCTATTCCAACCATTAGTAAAATGCCCATCGCCCGTGAGCGTGCATTAAGTTCGGAAATCACTTTTATTCCAATAAATTTTGAAAGGGCATAGCCAATTACCTGAAAGATGACAAGCAGTTCTTTGTAACCAATTCCCCAATAGGCAATACCTTCAAAAGTAGCGGCTGCAAAAGTTTTGCGAAAAGCGTACACGCATGTGTACAAGCAAAATGCGGCAAGCGAAGCATACACGGTAAACCAAAAACTGTTGGTTTGTTTTAACCATGCTGTAATTTTGTGCTCAGGAGAAAATAAGGCCATTCGAATTAAATTTAAAGTGTTTCCATTTTCCTTCGTGAAACGTTGCCAAGGTTTTAAATCCGATTTCTTGTAACATAACAGCCGTTTCACTGAATTGATTGATCAGATCATCTGGATGGTGTGCATCTGAGCTAAGTACAACGGGAATATTTCTTTCAGAAAGAATTTCTAAAAACCACGGGCTTGGATAGGTAGTCTTTGATTTTCGTTGATAAATACCACGGGTATTTATTTCTACAAGTACACCAGCCTTCTGAATAACGTCAATTGTTTTTAGTACTTCCTGTCGATACCAGAATTCATCCTCGGAGAAAAATTTATCATTAATATTTTGAATTTTTATTTTATCCAAGTGCCCAACAATATCGGGTTTGGCTGTATGAATCATTTCACGGGTAAGCTCATAATACCTGCAAACAGCATCCTGTATTTTGTCATGGAAGATCGCCTTAAGACCTTGTAAAAAATTGATGTGAGGCCCATCAATTTCCCAAGGAACTCCATCTGGCAAATTTTCAACAAAATGAATAGAACCAATAACGTAATCAAGTTGATGCTTGAACTGTTCAGGTGAAATAACTTCAGGAACGTAATCAACCTCAAGACCCGAATAAATTTCGATGGTTGAGTTGGCTGCTTGCAGTTTACCAATTTCCGCCAAATACGTATTAAGTGTTTGCTTGTTCATGCACCATTTGCAATCGAATGGAATAGGGGCATGCGATGAAAAGCCAAGGGCTTTCATATCTAGTTCTATAGCCTGGTGAACAATATCGGAAAGTTCACCCTTGCCATCGCAGTAAGCGGAATGTGTATGGAAATTGGACCACATTTGCTTTCTAAGGTACTGTATTCAGTATGACAAGCAAGTGTATGAAATGGTTATTAATTTTCCTTCTTTGATAATAAAATATTCACACCATAAAACTATTTTATACTTTACTTTATCAAAAAAAAGTTATGAATACTAATCGCGCAGCAGATATTGCTATTGTTGGTGCTGGCATTGTAGGCTTGGCACATGCATACATGGCACTTAAAAAAGGATTCAAGGTTGTTCTGTTCGAACGCGAGCAATTTGCCATTGGGGCTTCGGTAAGAAATTTCGGATTACTTTGGCCGATAGGGCAAGAACCGGGCGGGGGACTTGAACGAGCGATGAAAAGCAGAAGCCATTGGAAAGCCATTGCGCAGGAGTCAGGCATTTGGATGAATGAAAATGGTTCTATTCACTGTGCGTATCACCAAGATGAATGGGATGTACTTCAGGAGTTTGTTGAAATTTATAAAAATGCGGGGTATGATCTCGAACTACGCTCACCCCAAAAAGTTACCGATAAGTCTAATGCTATAAAATCTACGAATCTGAAAGGTGCCTTGTGGAGTGCTACGGAATGTACTGTAAATCCGAGAGAAGCGGTTCGAAAAATTCCATTGTGGCTACAAGAAAAATTTGGGCTTACATTAAGATTTGGCCATACCGTTACTGGAATTAGCTTACCAAAAATTCATACTTCGCGGGAAGTATGGAGTGTAAACCGTGTAATTGTTTGTAATGGGGCTGATTTTGAAACCCTATATCCAGAGGTGTTTGATCAGCAAACAATTACGAAGTGTAAACTGCAAATGATGAAGGCAGTATCAACCGATAAACAGTTTTCGCTTGGCCCGTCAATTTGTGGCGGCCTTACGTTGCGGCATTATGCTGCGTTTTCAAAGTGCAATTCTTTAAAGAAGGTTGATTTGCGCTATGATCAGGAAACGCCAGATTACAAAAAGTATGGTGTGCATGTTTTGGTTTCACAAAATAATTATGGTGAGTTGATTATTGGTGACTCACATGACTATTCTAAAACGGTTGAACCATTTGATATCGAATACATTAACAAATTAATCCTTGATTACCTTTATACCTTTGCTGACCTCGGAGAGTTGACAATAACAGAACGGTGGCAAGGTATTTATCCGAAATTATCTGGCAATTTATCTATGGTTGTTGAGCCAGAACCCGGGGTTTACTTGGTAAACGGACTTGGTGGTGCAGGAATGACATTATCATTTGGGCTTGCTGAAGAATTTTTTAGCAGGTTTTAAAAATGAAACTAGCCGCAAAAAATATACACGCCATTACCTTTTGGTTTCTGATTCACTAACGGACATGGTTGGTTTGCTGTGTCAAAGAATATCCAACGTTCTACCGCAAAACACTACAATAGCAGCAGGGTATGCGCAACCCTGTGTTTAAACGCGTAAAGCCATATTGATTTTTTTTGCGATACCTAATAATTTCAGTGCCATGCATTGTCAGAGTTCTGCGCCAATGTTTGTAAAAAGTAGCAACGTTAATTCTGTGTTATGTAAACAACATTTGAATTGTTGAAAATTTTGGAGTTTCATATTTGTCAACCCTGCAAGCTTCTTTTTCTTTTCACGTCAGCCTATAAAGATTAACGGATAGGTAATGTTTCTCTACACGAAACATCAATGTAATTCTCAACTTTTGCTCAGACAAAAAGTGCCAGGCGTAAAGTTGATACCGGAGTCGTTCGTGCGACTCTGGTTTTCAATCGAACAAAGTTTCGTAGCGGCAGGTGCTTTGCGTTTATAGTCAACCCCAAAACCCTGAAAAGTATGAAAAGAAATTTACGAAGAAAGAATTTTTCTTTGGCTAGCGTATCAACTCATGTTTTGAGAACATGGGTGATTATGCTTGCATCCGTCTGTGCTTCCTTTGCACAGGTTGTGGTTTCCGGCAAAGTGCTTTCCGGTGAAGACAATTCACCAATGCCGGGCGTTAATATTTTAGTGAAAGGGACATCAACAGGAATCATTTCTGATGCCCAAGGCCTGTATCGCTTAGATGTGCCGTCAGTAAATGCCGTGCTTGTATTTTCTTTTGTTGGATTTGAAACACAAGAGGTAAGTATTAATGACCGAACTACAATTGATATTACCTTGGCCACCGATGCCACACAGCTTTCTGAAGTTGTGGTTACCGCATTGGGTATTGAAAAGGATAAATCAAAAATTGGTTACTCTACACAAGAAGTAAAAGGAAGTGAATTAGTAAAGGCACGCGAGCCTAATGCGATTAATTCATTAGTTGGAAAGGTAGCAGGTTTAAATGTGGGTGTGTCTGGCGAGTTAATTGGAGCTCCAGTAATTTCACTTCGCGGTCGCCAGAATATTTTATACGTAGTGGATGGTGTGCCAATCAATTCTGACACCTGGAACATTAGCCCAGATGATATTGAAAGTTATACAGTATTGAAAGGACCCTCTGCCTCTGCTTTGTATGGAACCCGAGGTGTAAACGGTGCAATCATCATTTCAACTAAAAGAGGATCAAAAGACAGGCGTGGATTTAGCGTGGATTTTAACTCTTCTAATATGTGGGATAATAGTTTTTTAACTATACCGAAGGTACAAAATCAGTATGGCCCAGGTGATCATGGTCGTTATGCTTTTGCAGATGGAAAGGGTGGAGGATTGTATGATTCTGATTATGATATCTGGGGACCAGAATTGAATGGTCAATTGATTCCTCAGTATGATGGTGTAGTAGACCCGAACAATACGTACACAACTTCATTTCATGGTGGTGCTACTCAATTTACTGGCAACATTATTCCTACACCGTGGGTGGCCAGGGGCAAAGATAACCTAGAACGTTTTCTTAACCCCGGCTTTCTCACGACCAATAACATTGCGGTTTCAGCTATTGGCGAAAATTATGATCTGAGAGTTTCTTACACACACTCCTATCAAAAAGGACAAGTTCCGAATACGGACTTGAATAGTGATAATTTTAATGTTACTACTGGTTTTGATTTTTCTGATAAACTAAGGTTTGAATCAAACATCAACTATAATCGTCAGTACAGCGATAATTTTCCTGATGTACAATACGGCCCAAATAGTATGATCTATAACATCATTATTTGGGGCGGTGCTGATTGGGATATTGACGATATGCGCGACTACTGGCAACCCGGTAAGGAAGGTATTCAACAAATTTACGCTGATTATACGCGCTATAATAATCCGTACTTCTCAGCTTACGAGTGGTTAAGAGGACATCAAAAATCTGATTTGTACGGTTACATGTCCTTGAAGTATAGCCCTGTGGATTTTTTGGAAATCATGGGGAGAACCAGCATTAGCTCATACAGCTTGTTTAGAAATGAAAAATTCCCGTATTCCGCTACAGTATACGACCGTGAACAAGCCAAAGGCGATTATCGCGAAGATTATAGAAATCTTTTTGATAACAATTCAGATTTGTTAGTGACTTTCAAAAAGGATTTATCACCAGATTTCAATCTTACTGCGGCCTTGGGCGGCAACATCAGAATATTCCGATACAATTCTAGCTACACTACGACAGATTATCTGGCCGTGCCCGCATCTTCTTTGAACAAAGCAGGATACTCGTTTGGTAACTCGCTTAACCAAATAAAGGCATACAACTATCAGGCGCCAATGGATGTTTATAGTGGTTATTACACGGTTGATCTTTCATTCAGAAATTGGTTGAACGTATCAACAACCGGGCGTATAGATAATAACTCATCTTTATACAATGTTGAAAACCCGGATTATAAGTCGAAGTATTTCTTTCCATCAGTTTCTGTAAGTGCTTTATTAACTGAAGCACTTGAGCTCCCATCTGTAATTTCGTATTTGAAAGTCCGCGGAGCTTTTGCAAAAGTAGGTGAAGGGTTTACATCAACCAGCATTGGGCCAACTCCTTCTTCTTCGTATCCGTTAGGATATGGATCTACATATAATTCTCCTTACGGAGGTCCGAGTTATGGAAACTCACCTGGGTATGATGTGCCAAAAGTTTATGATAATCAGGCTGGCGGTTTTTATAACAACAACCTGACCAATCCAAATCTAAAACCATACTTTAGTTCAGCTACCGAAGTTGGTTTTGATATTCGGTTTCTTGCAAACCGTTTAGGTTTAGACTTCACTTATTTCAATAATATTGATGGTCCAAAAATAGCAACGCAACCACTTTCATCTACTACAGGTTATAATGGATACATTGCTAATGGAGAAAAGACGCAACGTCAAGGATTTGAAGTTGTAGTAAATGCAAGACCAATTGACCAGAACGATGGTTTAAAATGGAATGTATTACTGAACTGGTCAACGTTTAAAGAAACGCTTAAGGAATTACCTGGAGGAGCAACCCGCCTTGGCTTCATTGAAATTGGAGATCGGGTGGATTCATATTATGCAGGTTCCTTTTACAAATCACCCGATGGCCAGTTGATAAATGATGCTAGCGGAAGACCTATCCGTACCGATGTTGCGCAATTTCTAGGTAACACAAATGCAGATTGGGCTTGGGGATTGGTGAACCAATTCAATTATAAGAACTGGGGATTAACTGTCCAGTTGGATGGACGTGTAGGCGGCATCTTAGTTGATTATATACAGCGACAAACTTTCAGAGGCGGACGCCATATTGAAACTACAGAAGGAGCCATGGGTGAAGCTCGTGCTCAAGATGCACTCGGTATTAAATCATGGGTAGGACCAGGTGTGGTTATTTCGAATAGTGCTGCAATTGAGTACGATCCAATAACAGGAGAAATCACGAATTATGATGAACTTCAGTTTGCACCCAACACAACAGCTACATACCTGCAAGATTGGATTGGTCGCTATTATGCAGCAGAAGAAGCCAATGTAATCAGTCGTTCATTTGTTAAGTTGCGTGAAGTAACCCTAACGTATAATTTCCCAAGTGAAGTATTGCAGAAAACGTTTATGAAAAATGCTTCTGTATCGTTAGTAGGTAGAAACCTCCTATACTTTGCTGAGAAGAAAGATGTGGATATCGATCAATTTGTTACACCCGATTCCTACTCTTCTTTACAATCTCCTACGTTAAGACGTTTTGGATTCAACGTAAATGTTACCTTCTAAAAAGCCACGACTATGAAAAAGATAAAATTATTTATACTCTTCACCCTATCCCTGATCATGTTGAATAGCTGCCATGATTTTGATGTGATAGGACCAAACAATAACAAACCAACGTCTGTTCCTCCGTCAACTGTTCTTCGCGGTGTGCTAAGTGATGTAAAGGAAGAGCCTTGGTCGTTAGAACATAGACAAAATCAATTCTGGTCATGTAACTACGATTACTATGGCAACAATAGATATTGGACTAATGCTCCGTTTAATTATTTAACACTTAAGAATATCATCAAGATGGAGGAAGAGGCAGCGGTGACGGGTGATGCAGTTAATCCATATACTGCATTGGGTAAGTATTTACGAGCTGTTTTGTTCGTTCGAATGACTCAACGAGTAGGCGACATACCTATGGATGATGCATTGCAAGGAGTTGAACTACCGCAACCCAATTATAACTCGCAGAAAGAAGTGTACGTACAGGTGTTACAATGGCTGGATGAAGCAAATAGCGAGTTGAAAGAAATAGTTACTAATGCAGATGATATTGCTCCAACTACTGGCAATACGTTGCAAGGCGATATTTTTTATGGTGGAGATCTCACCAAATGGAGAAAAGCTGTTAATACATTTAAACTTCGTGTTCTCATAAGTTTAAGTAAGCAGGATTCCGATGTGGACTTAGATATTGAGAGCAAGTTCGCGGAAGTAATTAATGACCCAGCCGAATATCCTGTAATGACGAGCAATGCAGATAATATGAATTATGTATATAATGGTACAACTGAATTGTATCCGATCAATCCGGGCAATCGTGGTTTTGACAAAGGGCGTTACAATATGACTGAGGCTTATGTAAAAGGTCTTACCGATCTTAATGACCCTCGGGTATATGTAACTTGTAATCCTTCTGAAGAACAGATTGACAATGGATTATTACCTACAGATTTTGGAGCTTATGTTGGAGCACCCGCAGGAGAAAGCCAGGATGACATGACATTTAAAGCCGGAAATGGTGTGTACTCTTTTGCAAACCAAAAACGGTACTATACAACTTTCACAGGACCTGAACCGGCTGTTCAGTTAGCGTATTGGGAATTATGTTTCAATGTGGCAGAAGCGATTAACAGAGGCTGGGTATCAGGCAGTGCTTCAACCAATTATAATAACGGGGTAGTGGCATCCATGTCGTTTTATGGTATTTCAGATGGTACTGTTATAAGTATTACGGAACCTGATAACGATGTTGTAATTGGTACTGCTGCTGCATCGGTAACAAATTACCTAACGCAGGGATCTGTGGTGTATGCGGGTGATAATGCAACTGGGCTTAATCAAATTCTTACACAAAAGTATTTGGCATTTTTTCAGAACTCAGGTCAGGAAGCATACTTTAATTATCGCAGAACGGGTGTACCAACTTTTCATGCCGGACCAGGTACGGGTAATAGCGGAGTTATACCCGTTCGCTGGTTATATCCTTCATCCGAATCGTTTTATAATGAAATAAATTTGAAAAGTGCATTGGACAGCCAATTTGGAAGCGAAACGGATGATGTAGATAATGAATTATGGATCAATCAATAATTGGGTTAGTTAGTTAGTTAGTTAGTTAAATGGATTTCGGGGCCGCAAGGCCCTGAAATTTTTTACCCAAAATAAACTAGTGGAAATTTAATTGACGGACCGAGATGGGAAGTTTTAATTCACACATTTATACTTTATGATAAGCTCAATGAAAACATTATCTGCACTCGTAACTTTCACCTTGTTACTCGCTTCATGCAGTCAACAAAATGATCAGGATAAGTCAGAAAAGAAATGGGTTGCTACTGCTCCGGCAGGAACGCAGTACACTGCTATAAATCGTGAAGGAAGTACAGTCATTCCAAACGGTCGACTAATCACACCAACAGGTAAACAAATTACGGTTGCTCCGCACCCCTTTGGACTAACAATAAGTCCAGACGGAAAAACAATCATTACTGCTAACTCCGGTGTTGGACCATTTTCAATTTCTATTATTAGCGATTATAATTCGGCAACGCCAGCGATAAAACAAATTCCGGAAACCTTAAACCCTGAGAAAGGATTGCTGGAAGCTGTGTTTATGGGGCTTGCCATCTCACCCGATAGTAAAAAGGTATATGTAGCGGGTGGTCAGCAAAACAAGATTTATGTTTTTGATCTCATCACCAATAAAAAGCTTGCAGAAATTTCATGTAACAAATCATTTGATGGAACCGATTACAGCGATGCCTATATTGGTGATCTGGTATTAAGCAAAGATGGAAATCGTTTATATGCGGTTGACCAAATTGGTTTTCGAATGATGGTGATCGACACCAAAAGCAATACAGTAATTCATAATGTAAAAACAGGCCGTTATCCATTTGGCATTGCTCTTTCGCCCGATGAGAGGACTGTATTTGTTGCCAACGTTGGCATGTTCGAATACAGCTATGTTAAATCATTGGATAAGAAAAGATTGAATGAAACTTCATTGAAGTACCCTACCTCTGCTTACGGTTCGAAGGAAATGAAGGAGGGTGTTAAAAATGATACCCTTGAATTTGCGGGACTGGGCGATCCCAATGTTCCTGAATCTTTCTCTGTGTGGGGAATAGATGTATCTAAGGAAAAGCCTGCAGTAGTTTCGAAAGTAAAAACAGGTGTGCTGGTTGGCCAGGAGGTTGATGGTATATCCGCAGTGGGCGGCTCAAGTCCTAATTCGATGGTGGCAACCGATAGTTTTGTTTATGTGAGTAACGGTAACAATGATAATATTTCTGTAATCGATGCGAAGGAGAATAAGGTTGTGAGAAGTATCGAATTGAAATTGGATGAACGACTGGGAAATTTGAAAGGTGTCATTCCATTTGGGCTTGCTATTTCACCTGATCAGAAAAGACTGTACGTTGCCGAAGCCGGCATCAACGCAGTAGCTGTGATCGATATTCAATCTCAAAAAGTATTGGGTCATATTCCTACGGGCTGGTTCCCATCTAAATTAAAAGTTACTCCTGATGGCAAGCAACTAATTGTCGCTAACGCGAAAGGTTTTGGCAGCGGTCCCAACGGAGGTAAAGATTTTAAACCTGTTTTTGAGCATCCTTCTGCGGATTACATTGGTGCATTGATGCTTGGAACTGTTTCGGTTATGGACATTCCAACCGATGATCAATTAAAGGGACTAACCAAAAATGTAATTGCAAACAATTTCTTCTTCCGGGAAGTAACTGCCTCAAATGACAAACATCCTATTCCGGTTTTCACAAAAGAAAAGGAATCACCTATCAAGTACATCGTATTCATTTCTAAAGAGAATAGAACATACGATGAGGTTTTTGGTCAACTAAGCTCTGGAAAAGGCGACTCTTCACTCGCGCATTATGCTGCCGATGTTTCATTCACAAACCAGAATAAGACAATGCGTGTGGATAATGCTACGGTGATGCCTAATCATCTTGCATTGGCCGAACAGTTTACCATCAGTGACAATTTTTATGTTGATTCGGATGTATCGGCTGACGGACACGTTTGGCTTACCAATACCTATCCGAATCAATGGATGGAAACACATCATCCGGCATCATATGGGGGAAAAAGAAATTTCAAGGAAGAGTCAAAAGCACCTGGAAAGTTTGGTTTTACAGGTGCAGCAGGAGCGATCTTTCCTGAAGATTATAATCAGAATGGCTCAATGTGGGAACACTTGGAACGTAATGGCATTGAATTTTACAATTTCGGATTTGGCGTTGAATTGGATGCTGGTAATTATTCTGATTCAACTTTTAAATACGGAGGCGTTCGGTATCTAGCAAATTATCCTATCCCAGGCCCTTTGTATGATCGTACTTCGCGTTTATTTCCAACGTATAATATGGCCATTCCGGATCAGTTTCGTGCCGATGTCTTTATCAAAGAAATCAACGAAAAGTTTATTGACCCGAAAAAAGATTTACCTCGGGTGCTCACGCTGCAATTATTAAACGATCATGGTGCAGGTGAACGCGCACAAGCCGGATTTCCATTTCATGAAAGTTATATGTCCGATAATGACTTGGCACTGGGAAGGGTAGTGGAATACCTGAGTCATTTACCGCAATGGAAAAACATGATGATTGTGGTGACCGAAGATGATGCTCAAGGGGGCACAGACCATATAGATGCCCACCGGAGTTTACTGATGGTGATTTCTCCATATGTTAAAAAGAATTTTAACAGCCATCAGCATTACAGTTTTGGTTCTATTTTTAAAACCTTCTGGAATGTATTGGGCATTCCGTACCTAAACCAATATGATTTTGGAGTGACCGACATGGGTGATTGTTTTACTTCCGAGCCTGATTTTGCACCCTACAATGCATTGCCTGTTGACCCCAGAATATTTGATCCACAATTTGCATTAGACCCCTTCGATGAAAAATTTGATTGGGAAGCCATGAAAAAATCTCCGAAGCTAGATGACCCAGATGAAATAAAGAAGGCACGAGAAAAGGATAAACGAACGGAGGTGAATCACTAAAATCGAATTGCTATTTACTAATAGTATTCAATGAAATTCATTGTAGGTTTCTTATTGCTATCAATATACTCGGTACAGGGTCAAACAATTAAGGGTACGATTACTACCGTTGAGGGAAGTGGAATACCCGATGTACATATTACGGTGATGAATACCCACCTTGGTACTAGTACCGATAGAGCGGGAAATTTTAAATTAAATAGAATACCAACTGGTTCAACTCTTCGGATGAGTGCTATCGGATATGTTACCAAAGACATAGCCGTTGTTGATACAATAGTTTTGGCCACACTCGAACCAGCAATAATTTATCTAAATAATAATATTGTTATCACAGCGCAGCGTTTTGAGGCAAATCAATTTGATGTCTCGGAATCCATTACGGTTGTAAATCATACAGATATTCTTCAAAACGTTCCCCGATCAACACCTGAAGCATTGTTTGGGAGTACCGGGATTTGGGTTCAAAAGACGAATCATGGTGGAGGGTCTCCTATAATCCGAGGACTTGTGGGAAACCAAATATTATTGATGATAGACGGGATACGATTGAACAATGCCACCTATCGATATGGTCCCAATCAATATTTATCGACAGTTGATCCTGCACTGATTGAAAAGATTGAGGCAACACGTGGAAATGGCTCTGTATTATATGGGAGTGATGCATTAGGGGGTGTCGTTAATGTTTTCTCTATAACTCCTTTTTTCAATCAGGATAAAAAATTTACGGGAACCTTAAATGGGAAATGGGTAAATGAAAAATTGGAGAAAAGTGGAAGAGGAGAAGTGCAATTCAGCAGTAAAAATATTGCCTCAATGATTGGGCTTTCTGCACGTGATTTTGGAGATATTGTTGCCGGTGGAGGATTAGGCGTATTAGCCCCAACTGGATACAGTGAAATCTCAAGTGATATGAAGTTAGTGATTCGTGCAAGCGAGAGAAATCAATTTACAGGTGCGTATCAGCATCATACCCAAAACACAGTGCCACGGTACGATCAAGTTACGCAGGGAGGGTATAAAGTTTATAATTTTAGCCCCCAAACCAGACAGCTTGGTTACGTGCGTTGGGAAACATTTTCTGACAATAAAATTCTTCAATCATTTCGGTTAACGGCTTCGTTGAATCGTACTACGGAAGGAATTGATTCGCAAAAGGATGGTTCGAGTAATTTAAAGAACCAACTAGATATTGTTGATACTCACGGCTATGTTGCCGAGTTTACCTCACAATGGAAGCCCTATTGGCATTCACAAACAGGTTTTGAATACTACCACGATGCTGTAGCGAGTAATGCGCGTGTTACAGATCGTACAACCGAAATCGTTACCAAGCAACGTGGTTCTTTTGCCGATGGATCCACCAGTAATAGCATGGCTTTTTTTTCAAATCATGTACGGGATTGGAAAAAAATCCAATTAACAGCCGGAATGCGGTTTAATGTTCTTAGTGTTAGTATACAGGATACTACATTTGGTGATCAGCAAATCAAGACGTCTGCATGGGTTGGAAACATTGGGCTTTCATATACTGTAGATTCCGAATTTCACTTGATTGCATCCATAAATTCAGGTTTTCGATCCCCTAACATTGACGATATGAGCAAGTTTGGAGCTGTTGAAAGTACCGTGTTTGAAATTCCGAGTGTGAATCTTTCACCCGAGCGGTCCTTTAGTATAGAAACAGGTCTGAAGACACGTGGTGATAAATTTTCAGGATCGTTTGTCGTTTACAAGACGTTTCTTTTTGATCTGATTGATCGAGTTCCGGTAACATATCAAGGGCAAGATACAATCGATACCAGAAAGGTTTACCAAAAGCAAAATATTGGAAAATCGGAACTATATGGGTTTGAAACTGATGTTGAATTTAAAGTGATATCATCTTTTGTAGCAATTGCAAACATCACCTATACCTATGGACAAAATCTTTCAAAAGATGAACCCATGCGAAGGATACCACCCGTTTTTGGAAAGGTAGGTGCGCGGTATCAAAAAGGTGAACACTGGTGGGCTAAAACTGAGTGGATTTTTGCGGGCCGTCAGGATCGCTTAGCGGGTGGTGATTTAGGAGACGGGAGAATAGCCATTCGATTAGAGAATGGTGTTATGCCCGGTTGGAATGTTCTAAACCTTTCTGCCGGAGTGAAAATAAAATTTATTAACATAACAGCTTCTGTACAAAATATTTTTGATGCAGCCTATCGTGTATATGGTTCGGGCGTTGATGGCTACGGAAGGAATTTCTCCATTGCAAGCTCCATACATTTTTAAGTGTTAAACCGTGACAACACCACGTTAACACAGCGATCAAATAGTAAAGGTTATGTAATCATTCTCTAACGATCAGTTTATAATGATGTCTTTTATTTATAACATGAATAAAAGAAGGATTCATTGTGAGGCATAGTACCCTTGCCCTAATTCTCTTACTCTTTTCAGACCTTGCCGTTGCCCAAGGATTGAAAACAAAAAATATTGTTATCGTTACACTCGATGGTGTTCGTTGGCAGGAAATATTTGAAGGTGCAGATTCTTCCATTCTCTTCAATCCGGAATATGTTCGTGACAAAAGCACCCAAAAAACTTTTTGGGATTCTAATTCTTGGGAGCGCAGAAAAAAGCTTTTTCCTTTTTTATGGGAAACAATCGGCTCACAAGGTCAGCTTTACGGAAACCGAAAATACGGCAGCGCAGTAAATTGCTCGAATCCACATTGGTTCTCGTATCCTGGCTATAGCGAGATGCTTGTGGGCTTTGTTGATAAGCGAGTGAAATCAAATGATAAGATTGAAAATCCAAACTATACGGTTCTTGAATTCATCAACGATCATAAGGCATTTGAAAATAAAGTTGCTGCGTTTTCGACCTGGGATGTTTTTCCTTCTATCCTGCGCGAAGAAAAATCGGGTATTTTAGTAAACGCTGGACGCGAGCCCGTTACCGGTAATTTGAATGAAAAGGAAATCATGCTGAACGAACTTCAGGAACTCGTTCGGAATCCGTATGGCTCCCGATATGATGCCTTTACATTTTATCTCGCAATGGAATATCTGGATCGCGAGCGCCCGAAAGTATTATTCATTAGTTTAGATGAAACGGATGAACATACACACAAAGGACGGTATGATGAATATTTAAAATCAGCCAATCGTGCGGATATTAAAATAGCCAAACTTTGGAACTGGATTCAATCCCAACCGGATTATAAAGATCAGACAACCCTACTAATAACTACGGACCATGGTCGCGGAAAGGGCTCTAAAAACAGTTGGAAAAATCACGGACGCTTAGCATTGGGCTCCAGTCAAATGTGGATTGCGGCTATTGGCCCCGATACACCCGATCTTGGAGAGATTAGGTTCCCCTACCAGATTTACCAGAAGCAAATCGCGAAGACTATTGCTGCTTTTTTGGGATTGAATTTTGTTCAAGAACAACCTGTCGGTAAGGTTATTGATTTATTCTTTTTTCCTTCTGAGTTAGAGGCGTCTTTACAGGAAGAGGGGTCGCGGAGTGACCAATAGTATAACCAACATTTTTAGAAACCTTTTTTTTTCCGGTTCGGATAAGCATGATAGAGATTGAAAGTATAACAAAAACAATAATGGAGTAGATCAATACAATGATAAGGTGGCGTGTTTTTAACCCACGTTTATGCTTGCGCAATAACTCAGCATAGTTACGATGGCGCGCTATCTTTCCTGTGCTTAATTTTTGCTTTCGTAATCGTATTTCGTTATTTCCCATAGTGCTTAACACGAATATTGAAATTTTTCCTTAGTCTATCTAATGCGCGATAGGTGCGCATCTTTGCTCCGCTTTCTGTAATGCTCAGGATGTACGAGATTTCTTTAAAATCCTTATCCTCAAAAAATCGAAGTTGCAATACTTCCAACATTTCTGTAGGAAGATCATGCATGTATTTAACTAGTTTTTGAACGAGTTCGTCACTCCAGGAATCATTATTTATTTCAACTAGTTCTTTTATCAGTATTTCTTCAATACTGAATACTTTCTCTTTTTTTACTTTCCTATAATGTTTATTCACTTCATTGGAAGCGATGCGATAAAACCAGGCCGAAACGGGAAGCCCACGAAATTCAAACCGACTGGCGTTTTTCAAGGCATTTAAAAACGTTTGTGAGCATAGATCCGCAGTCAGATCCTCGTCATCTGTTTGCCGGTAAATAAAATTGAATATACGATCGAAATACCGTTCATATAACTCACCAAACGCCTGAGAATTTTTTCCCGATCGTTCGAGAATGGCGTATTCTTTACGAATGTCATCTTCGGACAGCAATAGCAGATACTTTGGTTAATAATCCGAAGGTTTTAGTAAAGTCACAAGTATCTGGATAGGATAAAATCACTCTAATTGGGGTATGAATAGTGTATTGGAGTATATTTATCTTACAACAACAAAGCCAACTCTAAAAAATAAAACATAATAACATGGAACCCAAAATATCAACGAAACTAAAAGATGGCGACCAATGTAAGGTTGTTGGTGGGACACATGTTGGTAAATCGGGCACAGTAAGAGATTTAAATACTAGTAAAACGGGCCATATTACAATCACTGTTGAACAAAAAAATGGAGTGCGATTCAAGACTCTTGGAAAAAATGTGGTTGTTCAGACAGACGACAAAACATTATCTAAAGACTTTAAATGAGAACAATTTTTATAAGCTTCATGTTCCTCAGCGCCACACTCTTGGCTCAATCAGGCAAAAAGGTAAAAAATGTACCAACGCTTAATCAGGCAGATTCGCTTTTTACAATTCGTGATTGGAGTGGGGCTGTGCGGATTTATGAAACTGTATTGAAAACTGAACCCGCCAATAGTTTAGCCTGGAATCGCCTCGGTTTTAGTTATCATAATCTATCGAACTATGATAAGGCTACGGCTAGTTATTTGAAATCATTAGCGAATAAACCAAATCCAACATTAGAAACTATTGTTCAGTCGCGTTTGGCGCGTGTGTATTCATTGAAGAATGAAAATGAAAAGGCTTTTCAAAGTTTGGACAAGGCCATACAATTGGGATATACTAATTTAAACGAATTGGAAACGCAAAAGGAATTTGACAACCTCCGAATAGATGTGCGCTTTGGAGACGTGATTAAACGAACCAACATCAATGTGTATCCATGTATGGGTAGTGCTCAGGCACGTGAATTTGATTTTTGGATTGGCGAGTGGGATGCCTTTGTACGCGGTACAACGAATCTCGCAGGGCAATCAAAAATTGAACGGGCATCTGGCGGATGTATGATTTTAGAGAACTGGACTTCTGTAGGGTCGTCACCTTTTAATGGAAAGAGTATGAATTTTGTTGACCCCGTTTCTGGAAAATGGAAACAAATTTGGGTTGGGTCAGGTCAAACTCCAAATGCAACAGAATTTATAAATGGTGAATACAGCGATGGGGCGATGCGTTTCGATTTTGAAACTACAACTCCGAAGGGGACAAAACAATTAGTCCATTTTCATTTCTATAATCAAGGCGCAGATCAGGTCAGGCAGTTCCATGAGACATCAGATGATGGCGGTAAGACATGGATTACCACGTATGATTTTATTTATGTTAGAAAAAAATAGCGGAAAAGATTGTATTTACATTGCTCATGGCAGCAAGTTGGTTTCTATTTGATTTCCTGCTTATTCCTCCTTCGTATAACAATATCCATAAATTGATAGACTGATTTTTGGTTGATTAAACCAGTCTATATATAATAGTTTAATTTGGCTATGGGCCTATGGATTTCAGCAAAGAGTGGTTTTTTTTAGTAATCTTTAGGCAATAGATGTAAATTCTTGCCGATTGAGAATGT
Organism: Cyclobacteriaceae bacterium; assembly: GCA_031395485.1. Taxonomy (GTDB): domain Bacteria; phylum Bacteroidota; class Bacteroidia; order Cytophagales; family Cyclobacteriaceae; genus UBA2336. The sequence continues at coordinate 42,258 of JANNUS010000009.1, forward strand.
TTCTTAAATACCTTCGAATATTGACCGTAAAATCAATTCTACGATGAAGATTCAAAATTTTATTTGGGTAATGCTATTATTATCCTCATGCCAACAGGAGGACACCGAGCAGATTAAGCAGCAAATACTGGATGCCGATAGGGATTTCAGCAAGATGTCGGCAGAGAAGGGAATTGCAGAGGCTTTTATATATTATGCTGATGAAAGAGTTATCAAGCCTACTCCTGGCCAGCAACCTGTTGTTGGAAAATTTGAATTACTCGAATGGTACAAAAATAATCCTCCCGGTCAATACACGTTAACATGGAAGCCTTTGCGAGTCGAGGCCAGCAATAAATTAGGATATACTTTTGGGGGGTACACACTTGTAAAAAAAACAGCAGATGGCCTTCGCGATACTACACTTTATGGAAATTATGTTTCCATATGGAAGAAAAAAAAGGATGGAACCTGGCGTTATGTGTTCGATACCGGTAACCCCACGCCTGGTCAGGTCGTACTTTACTAATAGACAATGCCGTAAAATGGGTGATTATTAATCACACGCTGTAACCGTAATTTTACAAGGATTACTATGAACAGGTTTTTTATCGCTTTATTTTTTTTTCTACCAGTATCGCATGTTAGCGCGCAGGATTATACTTATTCCTTACGAAACTACAGCGCTATTGATGGTCTGCCGCAATCGCAGGTCAACGTTATGCTGGAAGATAAAAACGGATACTTGTGGATCGGAACACAAGGCGGTGGTTTAGCGCGTTATGATGGGCGTGAATTTAAAGTGTACACCACGCTTGATGGCCTTCTTAGCAATATAGTTTCTTACCTCAAGCTAGACAGTAAAAGTAATTTATGGGTGGTTCATCCACGAGGAATTTCCAAGTTTGACGGCATCACCTTTAAAAAATTCCTTCAACCTGAAGGAGAAAAATTAAAGCGAGTTAGAAGAATTTTTACGGTATCAGATACACTATTTATGCTTTCTGTCGGAGGGCAGCTTGGGAAAATTTATAACGACTCACTTTATTTTTGGGCTAAGGAAGTAAAGAAAGATATACGGGTATTGTATTCGCACAGTATGCCAAATAAGAATATTTTACTTTGCCTTAGCGATAGTTCATTTATAGTAAAGAGTAAAGCGCATTCGTATTCGTTTAGTCATAAGGGAAAGTTCAATGTCTTGAATAGTGTATTTAACTACAAGGGTGATGTAATTGTAAAGACAGATTTGGGGTACTTTGAAATCGATTTCCTAAAGTGTGATTTTATACACGTCAATATCCAACTAAAAAATAATTTTGTTTTCTATGATTCAACACGTGACGTTTTTTGGTCACGCAATGAAAGCTCATTTCTCAGAGAGTATAAAGTAAATGGTCAATTGCGAGTAGATACAGTTTTAGAGAATAAGATTATTAGCCAGGTGATGGTAGACTCTGAAATGAACACCTGGATATGCACCAGCGGTAATGGTCTTTATAAACACTTTATTCAGGATTTTGACCGGTGCAGTTCAGAAGGAATGCAGTTTATAACAGCCATTGCCAAAGCGAGCGATGGTACTACCTGGATAGGTTCCCAAACAAATGGTTTGTGGAAAATGCAGAATGGTAAGAGCACACATTTTTTTGATAAAAAAGAGAGTTATCATAACGAAATTTATTCCATTGTCGAGGGTCCCGATAAAAGAATTTATGTAGGGACAGCAGGCGGGCTAGGCGCTTTCGAAAGCGAAAAGGGAATTTTCAAATGGTACACCCGTGATGACGGGCTAAGTAACAATGTAGTTTTTTCAATTCAGTTTGATGAGCAAGCGAATATGTGGTTAGGCACATATGGAGGGGGTATTAGTTTTTTTAATGGTACTCAGTTTAAATCTATTACTACCGAACAAGGCCTTAGCAGTAATTCGATAAGTGCCTTGCATTATTCGAAGGAACACAAAAAACTGTTCTATGGAAATGAGTATGGCGTGGGTATGGTAAATCAGGGTGTCGTAAGCGCGATTCCAATTCCGGGTGCAGAAAACACATCTGTGCTTTCTATTAATCCGTATAAAGATTCACTGCTTTTAATAGGCACAAGTGGTGCGGGTGTGGTAGTGTTTAGTCCTCGATCTAATAAATTGAGATTGTTAACAGTCTATGACGGCCTCCCATCGGGGTTTATATATTTTGTAGCGGCCGATTCTTCCGACAATATTTGGGTAGGAACGGAAAAGGGAATTACGCGTTTAAAGATTGATTCGAATTTTGAAATTCTGGAGAGTTTGCATTATGGTTTTGAAAATGGCTTGCGCGGAGTTGAAACGAATCACAATGCCTTTTACCTGGGAAAGAATGAAAAATACTTTGGCTTGCTTGATGGGCTTTATCAATTCAATGAAGCCCTTAGCAATAGAAGTAGTCACACTTTTGATTTACACCTGACGGCCGTTGAATTGTTGTATGGAGAGTTTGAATCGAGAGATTTCTCAAGACAGACAGAGGGCTTTTTCAAAACTCCATTGAATCCCCAATTTAGCCCGGATAAAAATCACATCACTTTTCGGTTCAACAGAGTGAATAAGCAATATCCAAAATCGGTTCAATACAAATATTTTCTTGATAACTATGATAAAAAGTGGTCACTACCTTCAGCCAATAACTTCGTAACGTATAGCAACCTTCCTCCGGGTGAATATGCATTTAGAGTAATGGCTACCGATGCAAAAGGTGGTTGGGGAGGGAATGCCCTTCGATATTCATTTACAATAAAGGCACCGTTCTATCAAACCGCAACGTTTATAATTCTATCAATGCTTGTATTATTGGGTTCAATCATTTTAATAGCGTATGTACGGGTGCGCCAGCGCGTTGAAAAAACGATGATGCTAGAGCGGGTGCGTGTGAGGGAGCAAGAAATTTTGCGAAAAGAGATAGCCCGTGATTTTCATGATGAAATGGGAAATCAGCTAACACGGATAATAAATTATATAAGCCTCCTTAAAATTAGCGGAAACGGCAATGGAAACGGGAGTTCACATAACGATTTGTATGCTAAGGTTGAGAGTTCGGCCAAGTACTTGTATACCGGTACACGTGATTTCATTTGGTCAATCGACCCGGTAAACGATGAGCTTTCAAAACTTTTTATTCATATCCGCGACTTCGGAGAAAAGCTTTTTGAAGAGAAGGATATCCAATTCAGAGCAAATAATGACGTTAAAGGAAAAATTAGACTCCCGTACGGATTCAGTAGGGAGGTCAACCTGATTTTTAAAGAGGCAATGACTAACGCCTTCAAATATTCGCAAGCAAAAAATGCTACCCTAACGCTTCAAAAGGGCATCGGCAGCTTTGAGTTTTACTTTGAAGACGATGGCATTGGTTTTAATACAGCAGATATTGAAAAATTTAATGGATTGAAAAATATTCGTGAAAGAGCCGATAAAGTTCAATCTGTTTTACGTATAAACAGTAGTGAAGGGTCAGGTACTAAAATTCAATTAAACTTTAAACTCACTAAAAAATCCCAATATGGCACTACCATTTAAAAAGAGGGTGATGATCGTAGAAGACGACCAAGAAATCCGAAATAGTTTCAGTCTAATTGTTAATAGCTCGCAGCGTTTTGTTGTGGTAGGTACCTATGGAAATTGTGAGGATGCTATCAGTAACCTAATGAGAGATAAGCCAGAGATAGTGTTGATGGATATAGAATTGCCGGGGATGAATGGGATAAAAGGAACTCAAATTATTAAAGATAGAAGTCATAACACAGAAGTGATAATGGTCACTGTGTATGAAGATAGCGAGATGGTTTTTGATGCTTTAAAAGCGGGAGCATCTGGATATATCACAAAAAGCGCAAACTACATGGAGCTGCTCGGGGCGTTAGATGAAATCATACGGGGTGGTGCACCCATGAGCAGCCGGATTGCGCGCATGGTAATAGACCATCATCACGTTAATCCTAATTCACCACTCACAAAACGTGAAACAACTATTCTGCAATTAATATCGGAAGGGAAAACTTATACGCAAATTTCAGAGGAACTTTTTATTTCGAAGGAAACCTCAAAAACACACATTAAGAATATTTACTCAAAACTGCAGGTGAACAGTAAATCAGAAGCGATAGCTAAAGCCAACGAAGAAAAATTGATTTAAAATTTCTTCTCAACGAATTTGAGCCGGCCCATTTTGGACTGGCTTTTTTATTGACTTCTTTTTTTTGTGTTATTTATAGCTAGCGAAAGTTAATTATTAATATATGTATCCGTTTCAAGTCCTAAAATAGTATGAACGTCATTTCGTAGCGAACCTGACGAAGGATGGTGAGCGGAGAAATCCCCTTGAGGGTTAAGCGAATAAGGGGATTCTCCGTCCTGTCTGTTGCCGTCCTGCGAGAAATGACGAATAAATATTATTTAGGACTCATTGCGGATATTTCTAATTATTAATTGTGGTTGGCAGAGCGCATTTATTTTTCGATTGAGCAATAGCGTCAAGAATACATACTTAGCGATTATCACTTCAATTACGGGTAACCCCATTTAAGGTATTAGAGTCAATTGAATATGACTTAATACACGTCATTTATTTCAATCATAGTTTGTTGAGTTTTGAACAACATCTTTTTATAAGGTGGAGTATATTTTTTCTACTTAAAAAAATACTATGAAGAAATTTCTACTACTACTCTTTTTGCTCACATGTCATGGCGGCATTTGGGCACAAGATCGCACAGTGACCGGCACAGTTACATCTTCTGAAGATGGATCTGCATTGCCCGGTGTCAATGTAATTCTAAAGGGAACAACAAATGGAACGGCAACCGATTCCAATGGAAAGTTCACATTATCCATTCCATCATCGGGTGGTGCTATTGTTTTTTCTTTTATAGGACTGCAAAGTCAGGAGATTCTAATTGGTGATCGTTCAATTATTGATGTATCACTTACACTTGATGTCACCCAACTTAGTGAGGTTGTTGTTTATGGCGGTGTTCAAAAAGATACCCGATCATTAGGGTACTCTACTGCAAGCATTAAAGCAGCAGAACTTACAAGAACCCATGATCGAAGTGCGTTGACTTCCTTGCAAGGGAAAGTTGCAGGAGCAAGAATCTCAAGCGCTTCTGGCCAAGTGGGCTCGGCAACAGGCGTTATTTTGAGAGGTGTTTCATCTTTCAATGGAAATAATCAAGCGCTGATTGTTCTCGATGGTATACCCATTGACAATACGAATGTTGACAATGGTGCCGGCCTGAATACCCGAAGCATGGGTAACAGAGGGAATGACATTAACCCAGCGGATATAGAATCGGTTACTGTTTTAAAAGGCCCTGCTGCGGCAGCTTTGTATGGTACAAGAGCCTCCGGTGGTGCAATTATTTATACAACAAAGAAGGGATCGGCAGGAAAGAAATCCGAGATATCCTACACTTCCTCGTATATGGCAGAAACCATTTTGCGTGTTCCCAAATTTCAAACAACATTTGGGTTAGGGCAAACAGGAAGTAACTTAAACTACCTGAACGATCAGGAAACATGGGGCGATCCGTATGATGGTTCTCTACGACCTTATTCACTGGTTGTAGATAATCAGCAACTTTTTAAAAGATATTCTGCCACACCGGGTACTGTTCGCGATGGAATGGACGTAGGTCATCAATTTTCAAATGACCTTTCAGTTGGTGGTGGTAACGAGTCATCTAACTACTTCTTTTCATTCTCTAATTTAGATCAGCAGGGTGTTGTTCCCGGAACGCAACTTGACCGCAAGAGTTTTCGATTGAATGGAAGCACAAAACTCGCCAATAAGTTCTCGTTGTCGGGTGCTGCAAACTACATTACTACAAAATCGAATATTGCTGAAGTAGGTCAGGGTATATCTTTTTGGGCTCAAGACTTGCGAATTTCTAATGATGTTCCGCGAGATGAAATGAGAAATTATAAGGATACCTTTTGGAATTCCGCAACTTTTCAAACTCCTTTTAACGATAACCCTTACAAAGTACTTGGGTTATGGAGAAATGAGCAAGAAGTTAATCGCTTACTAGGAAACGTTGCGATTGAATACAATCCTTTTGATTTTCTTAAAGTTACATACCGGGTAGGAGGCGACTTCTTTTCTGATGAAAGATCTTTTAGAACACCAATTGAAGTTGTTGGACCTCCAAACTCGATTAACCGGACTGGCACATATCAGGAAATCATTTCTAATGTTAGAGATATAACATCTGACTTGATGGTATCCTTTACGAAGGATATTAGCAACGATGTTAATATTTCTGCCTTGGTCGGCCATAACGTTAGAAAAAGGGATACGCATCTACTAAGTGGATTGTTGACACAATTGGCAATACCAGAATTTTATAATCTTGCCAACCAAATAAGTGCACCACAAACTTTCGGAAATTTTCAGGATCGATCATTGGTTGGTGTCTATGGTAGCTTAAGTGCCTCCTTCCGCGATTTTCTTTTTGTTGAAGTAACCGGTAGAAACGACTGGTCATCAACATTACCTGCTGAAGGTCGGTCATTCTTTTATCCTTCAATAAACACGGGTTTTGTGTTCTCAGAATTATTGAAAGTAGATTTCCTTTCGTATGCGAAAATCAGAGCAAGTTATGCGGAAGTTGGAAATGATGCAGCTCCGTTTTTAACCACAAGTGTTTACGGTGCCGATGCTTCCTTTCCTTTTGGTGGTGTTCCGGGTGTAACGTCAAACAACGTTATCGGAAATCAATTTTTAAAACCAGAGAAAACAAAAGGAATTGAAGTGGGATTTGAAGCTAATTTTTTGCGTAACCGTGTAGGATTTGATGTAGCATACTATAATCAGCTTTCGGCCGATCAAATTGTTCCTGTTCAAGTATCGTCCACAACAGGTTCAACAAATGCAGTTCAAAATCTTGGAAAGATCAGAAACTCAGGTATAGAGTTATCGCTTAATGGTACACCTGTTCAAACCGGTGGTTTTAAGTGGGATGTATCTGTAATTTTCGCAAAAAATAAGAGTGTAGTAGAAGAGCTATTTCCAGGAACAAACAAGTTTGTCATTTTTGGATTTGCAGGGGGAGAAGGTACCAACAACATAGTAGCGAAAGTTGGTGAGCCTTGGGGATTATGGGAATACACAGCCATTTTAAGAGACCCTGACGGCAATATTGTTGTTAACCCAGCTAATGGACGTCCACAACAAGACCCAACAGCACTGAAGAGCGATGGACGCTCAACTCAGCCCGATTGGACAGGTGGTATTACCAACTCATTCTCCTACAAAGGAATTATGCTAAGCTTATTATTTGAAACATCACAAGGTGGTACTTATTACAACGGGACAAAGCAATGGATAGAAATTGCAGGCAAGTCTCGTGACTCTGGTTATAATTTCCGCCAACCTTGGATTGTTCCAGGCTCCGTGTTGGCCAATGGTGATGGTACCTTCAGGCCAAATACAACCGTGTTTGTAAACGATCCAAATCAATATTGGAATAACCGGATTGCAGAGATGAATTTGTTTGATGCAAGCTGGATAAAATTGCGCGAAGCAAGTATTTCCTATGATTTGCCAAAAGCATGGCTTTCTAAATTGCCTTTTGGTTCTGTTTCCATTAGTGCAATAGGCAGAAACCTCTTGTTGATAACGCCAAAAGAAAATGTTTACAGCGATCCTGAGTTATCCTCATTCGGTGTCGATAATCAACAAGGGTTTGATTTTCGTCAAATCCCTTCTGTACGGTCATTTGGTGGAAGCGTCAAAGTAACTTTTTAACATCCAAAGCAAATAACTTATGAAACTGAATATCAGTACTAAAATAAGCTTCATCCTTCTCATGCTTGTAGGTATGGTGGGCTGTGATGAGAGTTTTTTCGATATAAACAAGAATCCGGGTGCTATAACCAATCCAACTCCGGATTTAACCCTGAGTGCAGCGCAAAAAAACGCTTCCGATTTTCTTCAGGGTCAGTACAATACTTCTTGTGCTACTTGGGTAAACTACATAACGCAGGCAGGCAATATTGCAGGGCAAAATAATGTTGATCAGTATATTGTTGCGGCTGGCGATAATGCACATCAAAATCAATTTAATAATTTGTTTTCCAATGCATTGGATGACCTTCAGTATACTTCGGCACGGTCTAAGGCAGATGGCGATGATAACACGTTCGCTGTAGCTGAATTAATGAAAGCCTATATGTTTCAGGTATTAGTTGATTTATTCGACAAAGTACCTTACTCGGAGGCACTAAAAGGATTAAGTTTTCCAACACCAAAGTATGATGATGGGGAGGATATTTATGCCGATCTGATAACGAAGATTGATGCAGCACTATTGGTAATTGATGACTCGGAAACCATAAAAGGAGATATTATTTACGGTGGTGATATGTCACTTTGGAGGAAGTTTGGCAATACGCTAAAGTTGAAGGTTCTTATGCGCCAAAGCGAAATGAATGGAGGAGCAACCTCGAGTGCCGGTATTGCAACGCTTGCTGGAGCAGAATTTATTTCGACTGGTGAGGATGCAGAGGCTCTCTATGCAGTGACCCCGACCATTAATCAACACCCAGCTTTCCCAAATGATATAAATGTTCAGGTTTTTGTTGCGGTTAGTACCACAGTTTTAAATTACATGGTAGGCCGCAGCGACCCGAGAACGGATGTTTACTACCGCAGACCAGTAAGTCCAAACCCTGTTAACGCACAGCAAGGTGTTCCACAAAGTTTAGGGTATACGATTACAGGACCAACTGCAGGGCTGAATTTTTACAGCGCGAGGAATGAGTTTCTTATTCGTGACGGCTCAGCCGGAGTTTTCTTTAGCGCAGCCGAGAGCTATTTTTTACAGGCTGAGGCAGTAGCGCGCACCTGGATGACTGGCAATGCCCAAACTTTATATGAAAACGGTGTAAAAGCTTCTTTTTCGAGAGCGGGTTTAACATCAACACAAGCCAGTACCTACATATCAGCATCTTCCCCTTATCCGAATGGCACCCTTGCGCAAAACCTAAATGTAATTCTAACTGAAAAATGGGTTTCGTTTAGTACACGGCAAGGCATTGAAGCTTTTGCCGAATGGAGAAGGACTGGTATACCTGATCAAACAATCATCGCGGTTTCGCCTACCAGTGCATTGCCGGCCGGAGAATTTGCAGTGAGGTTTCCATTTGTAGCAAGAGAGCAAGCTACAAACCCAAATACACCTGCGATTGAAGCGTTAAATATGCCTGTTTGGTGGGATAATTAATTATAACCTAAATGAAAATTCAAATGAGATTCATAAAATTAATTAACGTGTTACCGTTGGTTTTTCTTTTGGCCTGTGCCGAAGAATACCCCGGAACGGAGAAAATAGTCACCTATCCAGAAATTGTTTTAACAGGAGGGACTGAAGTTATCCTAACCGAAGGCGATGTCTGGGTTGACGAGTTTGTTGGCCTGGTTGGTGAAACGGAAGTAACGGTGGTGAAAACGGGATCAGCCGATCCAAATGTTCCTGGAATTTACCAGATTAGTTATGAGGCTGAAAATGCTGAAGGATTTGTAGCAACGGCTAATCGTATTGTTGTAGTAATAGAGTCAAGCCTTAGTGCATTTGATTTTGCAGGCACCTGGGCAAGATCAACCAATGGAGTTATTAATGTTTTAACAAAAACATCCGACCGCAGGTATGTAACGTCTAATGCAGGAGGATTTAATGCAACTCCCGCTACGGATATTTTGCAGATAGAGATTATTAATGTTGATGACACTAACCTTTACATACCACTTCAGTTTGATGAAGACAGCGGTATTCAGGTGCAGTCAATCAACAATGGATCTGCAAAAATAAATTCCGCTACTCAAATTCAGTACTCGTTTGCGGCATCAGCAGTTTATGGAACAGCAGTAAGAACTTTTAACAAACAATAGTTATGAAGCTAAAAATAATATACTTGCTAGCACTTGCGCTATTCATCTTCACAGGTTGTCAAATCAGTGATGCAGATGATCGCGGGTTACAGATGCAGCCAACGTTAGGAAATACAAATATTCAAATAATCCAAACCATTTTAGGCTCGGATGTTGAAGGAGTTGATATTTGGGTTGACAGCGAAAATAAGTTTGCGGGAGCAAAGTTGTTGGATAATACTGATGGCTATGTAAATCATCGCTTTCCTCAAGGAACACTTCTTCGGGTTGTGGCAGAAGGCAGATTTCCAAGTCATGGTGAAGGAGATGCCCATCTGGCGACCTTATTTTCGACAGATGCAGCGAGCACTTGGTTGCCGGCTACACATAATGCACCCTTACAAGGCCAGTTAAAAGAGGATGGATTTTACACCATTGTTTCTTCTGGTTTTTTTGACCCAGACGACTGGTCGGCCAATGATATCCACAGCATTATTGTTGAAGATGATCAAACGGCACCAGCTGCTGGTCAGGCTCGGGTTCGGTATATAAATGCAGTAATCGATGTGTTCACACAAGGCGTAACAGCCGCTCAACGTACCGCAGGCCTCTTTGGTACAATTGATATTATCGACAGCGATGCCGCCACAACTATTTTTACGGCTGTTAAAGTTGGCGAAACATCAGGTTATGTAAGCATTGCGCCCGGTACGTACAACTATGCAGCAACGTTAAACCTTCCTCGTTTTGGGGGTGCTAATACTGGGTATTCAGGTGGTGCCGCTACTTTTGAAGCAGGTAAAACGTACAATGTAATTTTTTATGGTAGCCTTTTTGTTGATACGGCCATTGAAGTTGTAGAGCAAAAAAACTAGGGTATGGTAGGTTTAAGATAAGAGCGGCCTGTCAAGTATTTTGATGGGCCGCTTTTTTTAGTTGGAGGAGCAAGACGATAAAAACCAAGAGACTATCCTCCAGATTTATTTTGGCTTTTCTAATACTCAAAATATGAAAGTTATTTTTCTATAGTTTTCCTAAACTGGTAGCGGGAACAACCATGGTTAGCGAGTGCGGTAATAAATCAATTTTAAAAACATTAGAATACCCGCAAGGTTCACCATCGATATGAAAGGCAATAGGGTGTTGAACATTTATAATGCCATTTTGAAACGACAGGCAATCATAATCTTTGCCTGTTTTTAGGTTGCCGGTAAACAGTTGAAACCCAAATTGAAAACCACGCTTTGAAGGTACTTTTTTTATAAAAGCAAGCTGTAAAGATTGATCCATGATAGAAGCAACGGGAGCTACTTTAGCATTATTGCCATATTGCGAAGCATTTGCAATGGCAATCATAAAGGAAGTTTTAGTAAACGCAGTTGGCTGGCTACTCGTAGTGACCTGACTGCTAAGTTGTACTGAAGCCTCGAATCCACGGTAACTCAGGTACTCGCGAATTACCAACTTTGTGTATCCCCAAAGGCCGCGTATTTTACCCTCACCAAAGAGGTTGGCGATGTGCCCGTCAAACCCTATACCCGAAACATTGAGCGAGAGATGATCATTCATTCGAAAAGTATCCATTGTAATAACCCTTCCACTCAGTATTTGATTTAAGGCTTGGTCAATTTTCATCGAGATGCCCAAATGCCTGGCTAAACCATTTCCCGAGCCTTTCGGAATGATTCCCATGGGGGTTGTTGTATGCAATAGGGCGCGGGCAACTTCATTTACGGTTCCATCTCCACCAACGGCAATGATCCATTTAAAATCTTTCGTTACCCCATCGTTAGCTAATTGAGTAGCATGCCCGCGACCTCGGGTAAATTCAATAGTACATTCAATGTCACGCTCCGCACAGGCAGTCAATATTCGCCCTTCTACCTGCGGTTGATAACCTGTGCCGGCATGTTTATTGACAATAAATAATACGTTCTTAACTTCGCCCATCGTAGTTCAACGTTACTAATTTTTAGCCGTTATGATAGAGTTTAATCCCCGTAAGTTCAAGTTTAAAGCCTGGAACAAAGAAGCTCGTTTATTAATGAAACTCAGCAGCATTGATTGCCTGAAGGGTGAATTATTTAAAAGAGATCATATACTTCTGCAATTTACAGGGCACCGCGATAAACAGGAGGAAGAAATCTACGAAATGGATATTGTATTGATAAGCTCGGAGAAATTTTTTGTTACGTGGGATGATGTAAGCAATGGCTGGTTTTTAGCGGACTTAAAAAGTCAGGTAAAGGTTCAACGTTTTCTTAAAGAAGACGCAATAAAAACAACCCGATTGTGTAACTATTTCGAGTCTGATCAAAACCCCTAGGCCTTTTCTTTGAGCTTACTTTCAATATACTTTACGGCATTGCCAATAGTAGAAAGTTTTTCGGCATCATCGTCCGGAATTTTTATATCGAAGGTCTGTTCAAAGTCCATTACTATTTCGGCATAGTCGAGCGAGTCTATTCCTAAATCTTTTACCAGGTTGGCATCGGGTGTGATTTCGGATTCTGCGATGCCTAATTTTTCGATTAGTATTTGAGCAACGCGCTTAGTAACATCTTGCATAGTGTGTGAACAATTTCGTAAATGTATTAAATCAATTTCACATTTCGAATTTTGGATTTGGCCGCTATATCACCAAAGAACCAGGGCGCAGTACAGCTAGAACCGCATGAAAAACTCTGTACCGATACCAACGGTTGACTTTACAGTGAGGGTACCTTGATGTTGCCGCATAAACTGTCTCGACAAGCTCAGGCCAATACCAGATCCTGTTTTCTTCGTTGTAAAAAACGGAATAAAAATCTTCTCCATTGCCTCCGGGTCAATACCTGTGCCGTTATCTTTAACCGCGATTACAGGCCTCATTTTATCATTGTAGTAACCACGAAGTGTTATCGTTTTGGTGGCCTGATCTTCAAAGGCCTGAATAGCATTTTTCAATAGATTAATTAGCACTTGTTCTGTCATGATCTTATCGGCCGTAATTGTCAGGTCATACGGCTCAACAGAGAGCTCAAGAGTCATATTTTTAGCGGCCATTTCTTGTTTATGAAGCAACGCCACTTCTTCAAATAATGTTGATACGGACACGCTTTCGGGTTTGGGTTTGGGTATGTGTGTGAGGCTTCTGAATTCCTTCACAAAGTGAATGAGTCCTTCGCTTCGTTTACTAATTGTTTTTAGCGAAAGGTGGATATCCTCTAGTTGCTCTTTATTTAGTGGTTTTTCTGAGCCATCGCGAAGATGATTCTTTAGCTCGTCATCGAGCGTGCCTGCAAGGGAGGAGATTGGAGTTACCGAATTCATAATTTCATGAGTAAGCACACGTACCAGGTTTTGCCAGGCTTCCATTTCCTTTTCCTCTAATTCGCTTTGTATATTTTGGATGGAAATAAGTTTTAGGTTGTCTCCGCGTAGCGTAAGTTCAATGGCATATACCGAAAGCTGAATGATGTCCTCACCAAGTTTTAGCCTGATAAGTTCGCGTCCGCCTGTTCGAAGTCGAACAAACACATTTACGAGCGTATCGCTTACTTCTTTTAGATCCTGAACTGTTTCAGCTCTATTTATCTTTAAAAGTTTTCTTGCCGCGCTATTGAATATTTCAATCTTTCCACTGTCTTCTTTAAAAATTATTAGCCCAATGCCAACGTGCATGACAATATTTTTATAGAAAAGGTATTCTGAGTCTTTTTCCTGCCGAGTGTTTCTAAGCTTGGTTATTGCGTCATTTAGTTCCTGGTGTAGCCGCTGTACACCAATATCTTTACTGTCGGTTTTAAAGGAAGCTGATAGATCATCAAATTTTACGGAATCAAAAAACGAAGCAATGTCTCTATTCGCATGATCAATTATTTCGACCAGGTATTTTACTTGAATAATGCTGACGGCTAGAAAAACAAAAGCGACCACATAATTATTCAGATCAAATAGAAAATAAGCAAACGCAAAAATTGAGGCAGCAAGTATTGCGACTCGGGGTATTACCGGAGACTTCCAATTAAAGTCCATACTTTTCCATCCTTCTATAAAGCGAAGCTCGGGTTAACCCTAACTCATCGGCAGCCTTTGAAATATTTCCGTTGTATAAACTCAATGCTTTAATAATTGCAGCTTTTTCTACTTCATCTAAATTAAGCGTCTCGGGAGAGGCCGATGATGATACAGGTCTACTGAAAAGAAAGTCACTTTCTTGCAGCGAGGGTGAGTCTGTCATGATAACTGCGCGTTCTATGGAATGCTGAAGTTCGCGAATATTACCGGGCCAAGGATATCGCTTTAGCTTATCCAATGCCCCAGCAGAAATTGTATTAACGGGCTTGTGGTATTTGCGTGCATAATGATCAAGATAATGTTTTGCCAACAACGCAATGTCTTCAACACGGTCGCACAGCGGAGGTACTTTTATTTCAACTGTATTGATTCGGTACAGTAAATCTTGACGAAATGTTCCGTCTTTTACCATTTGGTGCAACGGCATATTGGTAGCACAGATCAACCGGATGTCTACCGGAATTGCTTGATTCGATCCAACTCGGGTTACCAGTCGCGATTGTAATGCACTTAGTAATTTACTTTGCAGGCTCATGCTGAGATTTCCAATCTCATCCAAAAACAAGGTGCCACCGTTGGCCAATTCAAATCTTCCGGGCCGATCTTCCCGGGCATCCGTAAAGGCGCCTTTCTTATGGCCAAATAATTCACTTTCAAATAGCGTCTCTGTAATCGCGCCCATATCTACCGAAACAAAACTATTGTCCTTACGCAAGGAGCGTTGGTGAATAGCTCGCGCTATTAATTCTTTCCCTGTTCCATTCTCGCCAAGAATCAAAACATTAGCATCGGTTTTGGCAACTTTCTCCACTAAACCAAAAACTTCTTTAATGGAAGTACCTTCTCCAATGATCTCACTAAATGGTTTTCCAATTTGCTCCTCCAGCATTTCTTTTGCCTTTCTAAGTTTATCTACCTCACTAAAGGATTGCCGCAAGCGAATGGCAGTAGAAATTGTTGCAATAAGTTTTTCGTTTTGCCAGGGCTTTAAAACAAAATCGGTAGCGCCCTGCTTGAGTGCTTTTACGGCCATCTCAACATCGCCAAAAGCTGTGATGAGAATAACGACAGACTGGGGATCTTTTTCCAGAATTTTCTCAAGCCAATAAAAACCTTCTTTACCACTGGTGATGTCTTTGCTGAAATTCATATCCAGCAAAATCACATCGTAGGTATCGTTGTTGAGTAGGAACGGAATTTTGTTCGGGTTTTTCTCAATGATTACGTGGTGATTTTGTTTTTTTAACAACATCTTAGCCGCCAATAATACGTCTTCATCATCATCGACCATTAAGATTTTTCCGCCTTCAGGATTCATAGGTTAGTTTATGTTGGTGCTGCTAAGGAAAATTTTGTGCCAGATAAGTAATTAGGGGAATCAGAACCTTTTTCGCCCTTTATCTGTCCTATAATGTACAAAGATGTTCATAAATGAACATCTTTTCTGTCCGGTTTTAGAGATTCTTTTAAGGATTTTTAAAAATATCGATTCTATTTTCAAAAATTAGGAACATTCTGGCATCTGTTAGTAAGGTGTATTTACAGGCTGGGTCAAGGGGAATTTCTCGTACGGAAGCGTCAAACAGATTATAGAAAATGAGTCTATTATTTTTCTTGTAGTAGAGTTCTTCTCCTAAAAAATTTATGTACTCGATTTCGGGTACGTCTATATGTTTAATTTGTGTTCCCAGACTATTAAAAATGAGAATGCCGGATTCCCTTTCAAGGACAAAGAGAAAATTTTGATATTCCCGCATGAAACTAAACTGAGGTGCCTTGGTAAATTGAGACTGATCAATTAAAGCTTCTGATAGCACTTTTGATTGACTAGGATTCACTCTTTTTAAGCTCCAGTCAGCAGCATCTAAAATCCAAACTTGATGATCGCCCGATGCGCATACCAATACTGGTTCGATTGCATAATGTTGTTCTATAGAAAAATCTTGTTTCGTTTCTTCTGAAAAAAAGGAAAATTGCTGTGAGGCCTGACTATAATAGAATAGTCGGGCGCCATCGCGCGGATCGAATGATGTAGGGGAATTCAGTATTTGCTCACGCACGAGCGTTCCCTGAATGTCAAATTTCTTTAAGGTGTTATCTTTCTGCAGAACATACAAATCACCTGGCCGGTCAACATATGCTGATTGAACATTTGTAATTTCAATTGTCGTGATTCTGTTGTGTTGTGAGATAACAAGAGTGCTCAAGAGAAGGAAGATGATTAGTGTTATTTGTTTTTTGCCACGAAGGCACAAAGACACGAAGGTTAGTGCGGATGGGGATTTTTTAGTGTCTTCGTGGCTTTGTGGCATGTAAACTACTCTGTAAAGGTCTTCAAGCTAACGTGTTCCCCATCATATGCCGCGTACGTATTAAAATGTACCCACTCACCAAGATTGACGTAACGACTATTTTCGGAAACTTTTAAATCGAGCGGAAGATGTCGGTGTCCAAAAATATAGAAATCGTGATGGTTAGTTTTTTCAAGTTCCTTACAATAGGTGAGCAGAAACTCATTTTCTTCTCCCTCAAACTTCTCTTCACGTTTAATATTACTGATGCGACTCTTCCGCGACCAATATTGTGCAATGCCTATGCCAAGGTTTGGATGAATACGTGCGAATAGCCACTGACAAACGGTACTGTTAAATATTTTCTTTAAAATTTTGTACAAGGTATCTCCTGGCCCTAAGCCATCGCCATGGCCGATAAGAAATTTTTGTTTGTTGATTTCAAACTCAATCGGGTTACGATAAACAGGAATGTTAAGTTCTTTCCTAAAATAATCGAACATCCACATATCGTGATTGCCCGTAAAGAAAATTACAGGAATGCCACTATCTGTTAGCTCGGCCAGCTTGCCTTGTAGGCGGATAAACCCTTTTGGAATGGCGTGTCTGTATTCAAACCAAAAATCAAAGATGTCGCCCATCAGGTAAATGCTGTGCGCTTCATGTTTTACAGAATCAAGCCATCGTACTATTCTTTTTTCACGCACTAAACTTTGTTCATGATCAGGCACGCCCAAATGGAAGTCGGAAGCAAAGAATATTTTTTTATTGGATGGTAGATTTACAATCATTTGTCCCTCTAAAATAGAAAATCAGGTACTGTTTTCAATACCTGATTTCGGTTTCTTTGCTTATACAATTCAATTACCGGTAACCTCAGGGGTTGGTGTTTCAGTTTTTGGAAGTTCCTCTAATGCAGCAGGCGCGTTGTTTTCCGAAGCCTTCGTTGCTTCTTCTGGCTTTCCGTTTGTGAATTGCTGGTAATTTGTCAACTTTTCAAATGGCCTTTTTCCAATCAGGCGCTCTAAATCAGATTGAAACAGAATTTCCTTCTCTAGTAATTCTTTTGCAATTACTTCGAGGTGCTGGCGATGCTTCATTAAAAGGCCTTTTGTACGACCATACGCTTCATCGATGATACCCTTTACCTCTTTGTCAATTTTTTCTGCGGTAGCATCTGAATAAGGTTTATTGAATGTGTACTCAGATTGCTTCGAGTCGAAAAATGATATATTACCAATCTCTTTATTCATACCATAAACAGTGACCATACTATAAGCCATCTTGGTAATCCGTTCTAAATCACTCAATGCCCCGGTTGATATTTTTCCGAAAACAATATCTTCTGCAACTCGTCCACCAAAGGCCATACACATTTCATCCATAAGTTGCTCTGTCTGATATAGAAATTGTTCCTTCGGTAAATACTGTGCATACCCGAGCGCAGCAATACCACGTGGTACAATGCTTACTTTAACTAATGGATCGGCATGTTCCAAAAACCAACCGGCCACTGCATGACCTGACTCATGATAGGCAACAATCCTTTTTTCTTCGGGGGAAATAATTTTTGTTTTCTTTTCAAGGCCACCAATCACACGATCAATCGCATCCTGAAAGTCAATCATCTCAACATGCTTCTTATCTTTACGCGCAGCGATCAACGCGGCTTCATTGCATACGTTGGCAATTTCTGCTCCGGCAAATCCGGGAGTTTGAGCTGCGAGTTTTTTAACATCTACCGTTGGATCAAGCTTAATTGGCTTCAAGTGTACTTTGAAGATTGCTTCGCGCCCCACGATATCCGGTTTATCAATACTAATTTGTCTGTCGAAACGACCTGGTCTTAAAAGAGCAGAGTCTAATACATCTGGTCGGTTTGTTGCGGCAAGAATAATTACGCCTGAATCTGTTGCAAATCCGTCCATCTCTACTAGCAACGAGTTAAGGGTGTTCTCACGTTCATCATTAGAGCCCGGCACTTGACCGCGTCCGCGGGACCGACCGATAGCATCTACCTCATCAATAAATACAATACAAGGAGCTTTTTCTTTGGCTTGTTTAAAAAGGTCTCGTACGCGCGCAGCGCCAACCCCCACAAACATTTCAACAAAATCTGATCCTGATAAAGAGAAAAAAGGCACGGCTGCTTCTCCTGCAACCGCTTTTGCAAGCAATGTTTTACCAGTACCCGGAGGGCCAACCAACAATGCACCTTTAGGAATCTTACCTCCAAGTTTGGTAAACTTTGAAGGGGTTTTTAAAAACTCAACAATTTCCTGAACTTCTTCTTTTGCTTCATCCAGACCTGCCACATCAGCGAACGTGATCTTTACTTTATTATCAGCATCGAATAAAGCCGCTTTTGATTTTCCAATATTAAAGATTTGCCCACCGGGTCCGCCACCACCGGTCATTCTACGCATCAGCATCCAGAACCCAAATAATAGAAGAAATAGAAATCCCCATTGAATAAAAACACTGAAGTAGTCTACTCGTGTTTCAGATACTAACGATGGCTTTGTGGTGGCTCGCAGGTTGCTGTACCAATTATCAAAATTATCAACCGAGTTTATTTTATGTTTATAATGTGGACCAGATTGATTTGAGCCTAAGGTGTTTTCTTGAATATCGTTGTACTTCGCATTTTTTAATGCATCATCTGTAAGGGTAAGCTCAACAATTTTCTGATCTTGAATAAGTGCGATTTTTTTTACATCGCCACTCTTTATCATGTTTTCTATGTCCGTCTGGGTAACATCTTTTAAGTTACTGGGAGAGTTCATATACACAACGCCCAAAATTACGGCAACCGTGACCAAAATAACCCATAACTGGTAATTGCCTTTTGGAGCTTTCGGGGGCTGTATTTTATTGCTCTCTTTTTTTTCTGCTGACATTTCTTCTAGATCAAAGTTGAGTGAATAACGTGTTTGAGTTTAATTAGTTCTTACCCTCCTGGATTTCAATCATTTTGGCATCACCCCAAAGCTTTTCTAAAGCGAAAAATTCTCTGCGATCTTTACGGAAAATATGAACTACTACATCAAAGTAGTCGAGTAACATCCACTCTTTATTGCTTTTACCCTCAACATGCCATGGATTTTCCTTTACGGCCTTGTATACTTCGTCATCTACTGACTGTGTAATGGCATCCAGTTGTTTATCGGAGCCCCCGGAACAGATTACAAAGAAGTCGGCAACCGCGTTTTTAACTTTTCGGAGGTCTAGCACCACAATGTCAA
The DNA here is from genome assembly GCA_031395485.1 of Cyclobacteriaceae bacterium. Lineage (GTDB taxonomy): Bacteria > Bacteroidota > Bacteroidia > Cytophagales > Cyclobacteriaceae > UBA2336. The sequence goes on from JANNUS010000009.1 coordinate 61,737, forward strand.
TAGCCTTCTTTTCTTGCATTCCCTTAACAATGGCGTCACAAAGCTTTTCGGACCCCTTTCCCTTTTTTTTCGCCATTCAGTAATAATCGGTTTACTTGCAAAAATAAAGAATAATCTTGTATAAAATTCCTGCCAATACGCTTTTCATGGGGCATTCACTGGTTTTCATGCCAGAATGTCACTCAACTAATGATGAGGCTTCACGCCTTATTCAGAACATGAATGTGATAGATGGTACGGTAATAATTACCAATAACCAGATAGCCGGTAAGGGCCAACGTGGAAACACATGGCTGAGTGCTGTTGGAAAAAACTTGACCTTCTCTATTTTACTTAAACCTTCATTTGTTTTAGTAAAAGATCAGTTTTGTTTAAACGTAGCGTTTTCTCTTGGATTGGCAGATTACCTGAAGGGAGCATTAAAAACAGACATAAAAATAAAGTGGCCAAATGATATTTTAATTGACAATAAGAAGATTTGTGGAATATTGATTGAGAATCATATTCAAGGTCAGCACATTCAACACAGTATTGTAGGTATTGGACTGAACGTTAACCAGGAATTTTTCGACAAACTAACAGCAACATCGATGAGCTTGCAACGGCATAGTGGGCTACTATTGGAAGAGGTATTGCATGATCTTTTAGGTTTTTTAGAAACACGCTATCTCCAACTTCGGGCAGGGCAAGCAGGAGCGCTCATTCGTGAGTATCATTCTTCTTTGTTTTGGATGGATGAAAATCGCTTATTTAAAAATCAGGGTGATGTTTTTGAAGGAAAAATTTCTGGGGTTGACGCATTGGGAAGACTAGTAATTATAACAAATGGGGTGCCGAGGCACTTTGAGGTTAAACAGATTCAGTTTTTGAAATGAATATACTTATTTACTTTTGAGAGCCTCATGATAAAAATAGCCGACCTTACTTATTCGTACACTCAAAAACATATTATTTCATTCCCTTCGTTTTCGGTAAGCAAAGAAGAACATTGTTTGTTGCTGGGTGAGTCGGGAAGTGGTAAAACGACATTGTTACATTTAATGGGAGGTCTCCTTAGAGGCTACTCAGGAAATATTAAGCTTAACAACACGGAGCTTTCATCGATGACGGAAGTAGAGCTTGATAAGTTCAGAGGTAGAAATATTGGATTCATCTTTCAAAAAAATCACCTAATCAGTGCGCTGACGGTAGAAGACAATTTGCGTGTTGCCCCATACCTTGCGGGTATTCCGGTTGACACATCACACATGCAAAAAGTATTAAGTGATTTGGCCATTGCTGAAAAAAGTAAAAATCTGGTAAGTGAAATTAGCCAAGGTCAGGCGCAACGGGTGGCAATTGCCAGGGCGGTAATTAACCGACCACCCATAATTTTGGCCGATGAGCCAACCTCTGCCTTAGATGATAAAAATTGCGAGCGAGTTATTACGCTGCTACTTGCTGTAGCGGAACAAAATAAGGCTACATTAATTATTGCCACCCATGATCATCGCTTAAGGAGCATAATCAGGAAACAGATACAGTTGTAGTGTATATTGCATTGAGAAGCATGAATTTATTTTTCCTCGTCTGGAGTTATTTAAAAGCGAAGCCGCTCAATACAATTTTAAACATTGTATTGCTGGCATTGGGCATTGCAGTAGTAACTGTGTTGTTGCTTTTCAGTAAGCAATTTGAAGAGAAAATTTCATCAAATGCAAAAGGTATCGATTTAGTTGTGGGTGCAAAGGGCAGTCCATTGCAAATTATTCTTTGTAATATTTTTCATATTGATTTCCCAACAGGCAATATAAACCTGAAAGAAGCGGAGCAGATCACCAAAAGCAGGCTGATTAAAAAAGCCATTCCGTTAGCGTTAGGTGATAGCTACGAGACTTTTAGAATTGTAGGAACAACCAAGGAGCTTGTAGAATTATACAAAGCAGATTTTGAACAAGGCGGTTGGTGGGTGGGTAAAATGGATGTTGTGTTGGGTGCAAATATTGCAGAGGCTTTAAAGTTTGTTGTTGGAAGTGAGTTTGAGAGCACTCACGGGTTAACCCAGGGAGGACATTCGCATGAATCTAAATTTGTTGTTAAGGGAATTATGAAGAGATCAAACACGGTGCTCGATAACTTGATAGTAACCAGTGTGGAAAGTGTATGGCACGTTCATGATGAGCAAGGGAGTGATGAAAAAAGTGCATCTATTCAGCAACGCGATTCAACAGTTACGCCTTCGAAACTAATACCCACGCATCCGGCAGGTGATTCAACCAAGGAAATTACATCTTTGCTCATTCAATATCGGTCAGCAATGGCGGCTATTCAATTGCCTCGTATAATTAATGGCCAAAGCAGGTTGCAAGCCGCCTCTCCGGCTTTCGAAACTGCCCGGCTATTTACTATTTTGGGTGTTGGTGTTGATATTCTTATGGTGTTTGCTTACGTACTTATTTTTATTTCGGCACTCAGTATTTTCATAGCGTTGTATAATTCCTTAAAGGAGAGGCGTTACGATTTGGCCATTATGCGATCGATGGGAGCCTCACGAGCGAAGTTATTTATAAGTGTATTGACAGAAGGCACTACACTAACCTTAATAAGTTGTATTGTAGGATTAAGTATAGCCCACGCTTTGGTATTGATCATGCCATTATTATTCATAGAAATGCAAAAGGCTGGAATAACAGGCTTAATTTTCTATAGTGAAGAATGGATAATTTTGGCAGCAAGTTTGTTTCTTGGGCTTTTGTGTTCGTTGGTTCCTGCAATACAAGCCTATCGAACGGATATCTCGAAAGTGCTGGCGGGAAATTGATTAGATGGTTGCACGAAATTGTATAGAAAATAGAATTATGAGAAAATTATTGATACTAGCGTTTTGGTTGTCGGGTGTTGTTGTTTGGGGGCAAACAAAAAATAATGTATGGAGTGAGTTTGCTAAAACAAAATTTGAGTCTAAATACGATGAAAAAATTGGTGAGTACATATTCTACCCTGGATTTTCTACAGAACTTAAAGCCTTAGTGGGTAAAGAAGTTACATTAGAAGGCTTTTTTGTTCCGTACGCGCCTGAGGATGGAAATTATATTATACTTTCTAAGTTCCCGAATAACCAATGTTTTTTTTGTGGTGTAGGTGGCCCCGAATCAATAGCGGAGGTGACTTTTAAAGACGGCTCATTAAAATTTCAGGTCGATGATTTTATTACCGTAAAGGGAAAGCTGAAGTTAAACGCAGATAACGTTGAGCATGTAAATTTTATAATTACGGAGGCCATTGTGGTAAAAAAATAATGAAACACCCAATTTTGAAAGGTGATACAAGTACTTGCATGAAGAAATATTTTATTCTAATCCTTTTTTTTTGTCTATCACAGCAAGCTGAAGCTCAATTTAAAAACATATTACTTGATCCCGGCAGTAGTGATAGCCTATCTATTCCCGTTGGCATAGCCATTAATCCTGCAAATGAACAAAACATAGTTGCCACTGCTTTCGACTTTGTTTACCATACTATCAACGGTGGCTTGTCATGGAGTAAATTGAAATTTATTTCTCAATCACAGTTTATGTTTGATACTGAATTGACTGTTGACTTAAAAGGTAATTTTTATCAATCTTATGTCGATGCGACTGATTCTGTTGGATCCTTTGATAGAATAGTAATACAACAGTCAACCGATGAAGGGACTACTTGGGGAGAAAGGACTTTTATGGACGCTGATATTCTAAAAGACCAGCGTCACCAACAGATTGCTCTAGATGGTAAAGGAAATTTGTATGCCTCCTGGACTCAATTCGATTCGTATGGAAGTGATCGTCAGGATTGTCAGTCAGGTGTTTTTTTTGGCAAGTCATCAAATGGAAAACGATGGAGTAAGATCACTCAGATATCGCAAATGGCGGGTGATTGTGGAATGAACATGATGAATGCTTCCATGCCGGCAGTTACTTCCGATGGAGCTAAAGTCTTTGTTGCCTGGTCTAGGATGGGCAAAATTTTTTTCGACCGCTCGTTTGACGAAGGTAAAACGTGGCTCACGAATGATCTACCCATTGCTGAGCGAGCTGGAAGTTGGCCATTAGAAATACCGGATATAAAGCAGTATAGTGGTATACCTGTTTTAGTTTGTGATAATGTAAAAAAGGGAAGGCTTAACGGTGCGTTGTATCTAGTGTGGGCAGATCAGCGAAATGGGGTACATGATACCGACATCTGGTTTATGCGTTCAATGAATTTTGGTGATAGCTGGACACCACCGATGCGTGTAAATAATGATGGAAAAGGAAAACACCAATTTCTTCCGCAGGTCACCGTGGATTCAAAAACGGGAATACTATACATAGCGTATAGTGACCGAAGAAATTACAGTGATCAACAAACCGATTTGTATTTGGCATTTTCAACGGATGGAGGATCAAGTTTTAAAAATGTAAAAATTAGCGAGAAGCCCTTTCAGGGTAATGCGTTCTTCTCAGGCAGTAGTATCTCAGCAAGCAATGGAGTTATTACACCTATCTGGACGAGCAACGAAAACGGCCGCACCAGCGTGTGGACAGCAGTGATTAAACACGAAGAGTTGGATAGGTCGAAATAGTTTAGCGATTGAAACCCTGTAAATTATTTCTATTCACGTAGGATTTTTGAAAATCAAAATATTAAGGAGAGCAAATGCAGCCCTGTAGGCTGCAAAAGAAGCACTTCTGAAATCAGCAATTCTTATCCTTTACATCACACACTTCATCGCCAAATTGTGTCTTAGCATCAATATCTTCAAAAGCCTGCATAAATGCTTCGCTTGGCTGGGCTCCTGAAATTCCATATTGGTTATTAATGATAAAAAATGGAACACCGGTTATGCCAAGTTTTTGCAATTCCTTTTCGGCAAGCGTAACTTCAAACATGCCTTCCTTTGTAGATAAAAGCTTTTCAACTTCTTCTATCAACAGTCCTGCTTTTACAGAAACATCAATTAAATTTTCTTTTTTAGAAAGATCAACACCTTCTATAAAGTAAGCTTTCATGAAAGCTTCTTTAACGTCCACTTGTTTACCCGCTTGTTTGGCGAATTGAATAACACGGTGTGCATCGCGCGTATTTGGTGAAATTTTTTGTTTTTCAAAATCAAAATGGAGGCCTTCTTCGAGCGCAACAGCTGTAACCCGATTGATTATTTGCTGATACCGTTCTGTGCCTCCAAATTTATTCGTTAAATATTTCTTTTGATCCTTACCCGCTACAGGCATGTCGGGGTTTAACTCGAATGGGTGATACTCCAATTCGAACTCATATTTATCCTTTGCGAGATCCACAGCCCTTTCAAGCCTTCGTTTGCCGATGTAACACCAGGGGCATACGACATCCGATACAACATCAATTTTGATTCTTGGCTTCAACATGGGCTAAATTTTGAATGAAAAACAGGCTTGTCAATAGAATGGTTCAAACGCATTATTTTTTTAAACCTTTGTGGTATCTTTGCGGTTCATTACTGATAAACCTAGAAAAATGACTGTAGACACAACTTTAAAATCCAAGGTTAAGGATATTTCCCTGGCTGCTTGGGGACGTAAAGAAATTACATTAGCCGAGGCCGAAATGCCAGGGTTAATGGCTATCCGTGAAGAGTATGGCCCAAAGAAGGCGCTGGCTGGCGCACGTATTGCGGGTTGCCTTCACATGACTATTCAAACTGCTGTGCTTATTGAGACACTCATTGAATTAGGCGCTGAGGTTAGCTGGTCGTCATGCAATATTTTCTCTACACAAGATCATGCCGCTTCCGCTATTGCGGCTGCTGGTATTCCTGTTTTTGCATGGAAGGGCATGAATGAAAAGGAATTCGATTGGTGTATTGAACAAACGCTTTTTGCATTTAGTGATGGCAAGCCATTGAATATGATTTTAGATGACGGTGGAGATCTTACCAATATGGTTTTAGATCGCTATCCAGAACTGGTACAGGGTATTCGTGGAATCTCGGAAGAGACTACTACAGGTGTTCATCGGTTGATTGAGCGTCAGCACAATGGAAAACTTCCGTTACCGGCCATCAATATTAACGACTCCGTAACAAAATCGAAATTTGACAACAAGTATGGTTGTAAAGAATCTTTGGTAGATGCAATACGCAGAGCTACTGATGTGATGATGGCTGGAAAGGTCGCGGTTGTTGCCGGATACGGTGATGTGGGTAAGGGCTCGGCAGCTTCTTTACGTGGAGCGGGAGCTCGTGTAATTGTTACCGAGATTGATCCAATCTGCGCGCTTCAGGCTGCTATGGATGGATATGCCGTGAAGAAAATGAACGATGCAGTAAAAGAAGCCGACATTGTAGTAACTGCTACTGGTAACTTTGGTATTGTGTTGGGTCATCATTTCGAATCAATGAAGGATAAGACGATTGTATGTAACATTGGTCACTTCGATAATGAAATTGACGTTGCCTGGTTAAATAAATATGCATCAAAAGATGAAGTAAAACCTCAGGTAGATCTTTATACAATGAAAAGCGGACGGCAGGTTATTCTGTTGGCAGAAGGCCGTTTAGTAAACTTAGGTTGTGCAACAGGTCACCCTTCGTTCGTTATGTCGAACTCGTTCTCCAATCAAACACTTGCGCAGCTTGAGCTTTGGAACAATACGGATAAGTATGAGAATAAAGTTTATATGCTACCGAAGCATTTGGATGAGAAGGTTGCCAACTTGCACTTGAAAAAAATTGGCGTGGAATTGGAAACTCTTTCTACTGATCAGGCTAAGTATATTGGTGTTGATGTGAAGGGGCCATTCAAGCCTGATTATTATCGATATTAATATCGGACACCCTAAACCCTGAAGAAATTCAGGGTTTTTTTTGAGTATTAATTAATTGAAAACATCTCCATGTTTTAACATCATTTCAGCGATGCGAAGATCGAGCGCGTGCGAGGGGTGACGAAGTAATCCGAAAGTAGAGAGCAAACTTAGAACATAGGGGCTTCAAGCCGCTACAGGTACCATGCGTAAGCTCGCAATGACGTGCAATTCTATGTTGATAATCTTCTTCTCTCAAACCAGGGTTTCAATATAGCCCGATCTAAAACCATAAAAGCCAATGCCAGATTAAGCATAATAATAATGTTCACGATCAACTTTCCATTGAAATTGAAAGTAGGTATTGGTTTTTCTATGTATTTATTAATCGGTACGATGGTTTGATTAAGATCAATCGTACTGGTGCCATCAAATACACCGCTTGCAACTAATAATGATCCGACTCCAACAGCAACGAGTACGCCTGCCAGCAAGAAGATACCGTTTCTAAATGTCATGTTGCTCCTCACGGGATATTGATCAAGTTTGCTCATCACCCGCAAAGTGAAATTTTTTGGTGGTTGTTCTATTCTTATTGTGCGGAGATCTGCATCGAGTTTACGTAGCTCCTCAAGCCGTGCTTGTAAAGCAGGTGAGGTTTTCAGAAGTTGTTCGATTGTTTCTTTTTCGATTCCCTTCAATCCGCCATCCATGTATTCGAACAGCTTTTCGTCTTGTGTTTGTGATATTTTCATAACTTATAAAGTTAATGCTTCTTTTTGAAGTATTGATCTTAACTCATCTGCCAATCGCTGGCGGGCCCTATGCACACGCACTTTTACGGTATTGGCCTGCATACCTGTAATGTCGGCTATTTCCTCCAGCGAAAACTCTTGTAAATAGAATAAATTCAAAGTTAGGCGATCTGTTTCATTTAGTTTGCTCATGGCCTGGTTAAGAAATACCTTTTTGTCGGAACGCTCCAGGGCATCTTCTCCCGGTTCATATTCTACAATTACATTCTCAATACTCTGAAACGAAGCCTTTCGCTTTCTTTTATAGCTAATGGCAGTGTTAAAGGCAATTCGATAAAGCCAGGTTGAAAACTTTGACTCTCTGTTAAAACTCTTTAAATGATGATATGCTTTAATGAAAGCATCCTGCGCAGCCTCCTCAGCCTCGGGTCTATTTTCAAGGATTTTTAGTGCGATAGTGAAAGCATAGCTTTTGTAGCGGTTAACCAATTCCGCATACAAATGTTGCTCACCCGCCAGAATCTGATCAATTAGCGAATCTTCGTTTGTCATGACACAGCTTTGACGCTATAATATTGTTTCAAGTTACAGGTTTCTAGTTTCTGGTTTCTAGTTTCTAATGTAGGTTCAACACTTTGAACCTGAAACAAGGAACTAGAAATCAAGAATGAAACTGTAACCTAATCTGAAACCCCTGCGTCATAGGGGCAGATTTCACTTAAAACACAAGATTTATGCACGGTAACACAGAATTTCTCGCCATTATGATACCCATAGTAGCCATCGTAGGATTTTTTACTATGATTATTTATTTGCGCAGGTATGAAAATTCAGAGCGTATGGCCATGATTGAAAAAGGAGTAGACCCCACTTTATTCACGAAGAAGCAACGGGGCAATACTTCGGGCCCTTTGCGCGCATCGTTACTTTTCATTGGGGCAGGAATCGGGCTATTGATTGCTTACTTTCTAGATCGGGCTTATAATATGGAAGAAGTAGCATATTTTTCAATGTTATTTGTTTTCGGGGGCCTTGGTTTAGGGATTGCTTACCTGGTAGAAGAGAAGAAAATTAGCGAGGAACGGAAACGCAGTTAAGAAATTAGATTTTTTAGTGAACGTCCTGCATCAAAATGGTGTAGGACTTTTTTTATCCGAATACCCATCTCACTAATGTGAGCGAGGCAATCCAAACGATAATGATTGAGGCGATGTTTAGCAGAATGCCAGCACGCATCATGTCTTTAATACGAATATAGCCACTCGAAAAAACAATAGCATTGGGTGGTGTGGCAATCGGGAACATAAATCCAATACTCGCACTAAGGGTTACTGGAAGCGCAATAAGAATTGGGTTTATGTTTAGCCCTTGAGCAATTCCAAAAACCACGGGAACAAAAATATTCACAAGCGCAACATTGCTCATCATTTCTGAGAGTGCCACACTTATTATAATAAGAAAGAGGATAAACCAGATGTTATATTCGGTTTGCGAAACGATCAAGCTTCCGATGGACTGAATAATTCCGGTTTGGTTTAGCCCTTCGGCCAGGCATAAACCACCTCCAAAAAGGATTAAAATTCCCCAAGCCATATTTTTAGTGTCCTTCCACTCCAAAATAAAAATTAGTTGTTTTAGTTCTACAGGAATAATGAACATTAGCAAGCCGCCAGCCATGGCAATATTTGTATCATTTAGTAATTCCGTGCCTAGTATGTAATTAATGGCTTGTTGGAATATCCAAAAAAATGATGTGAGTAAAAAAATGGTAAGTACAAGTTTTTCTTCTTTCCGAAGTGCTCCGAGCTCCTTGAGTCTGGTTTTCAGTAACTCATCCGATCCTTTAATTTTATCGAGTTTATTTGGGAAGAGGATTTTTGTAACAATCAGGTACGTGCTTGCCAGCAGGATTACGGTTATGGGAACACCCACGAGCATCCACTGGCCAAAAGAAATTTTCTGTTCATTGAAATCATTTAATAGTCCAACAAAAACAACGTTTGGCGGTGTGCCGATTATGGTGGCTAACCCACCGATGGTTGCGGAATATCCTACCACCAGCATGAGCCCCAATGCAAAGTTTCGTTCCCCCGAAAGCGGCCCATTTTTTATTTCATCTTTATTTGGAATAACGAGTTTGATAACGGATAGTGCGATGGGCATCATCATCATGGCTGTGGCCGTATTGCTAATCCACATACTGATGAAGGCTGTGGCTATCATAAATCCTAATATGATGCCGTTGCCGGTTGTTCCTGTAAGCTTAATTAAATTCAGCGCAATGCGTTCGTGCAGTCGGTGCTTTTCTAACGCCAAGGCGATGAAAAATCCTCCCATGAAAAGAAAAATAATTGGATTGGCATATGGAATTGCAGACTTACTGATGGGCATCACACCCAACATCGGAAAAATGATTAGTGGCAACAATGCTGTAACCGGAAATGGAATAGCTTCAGTTACCCACCAACAAACAATCCAGGCAGCTAACGCAAGTACTTGGTAAGCATTCGGTGAAATAAATCCTTGAGGAATTGCTACGTATAGAATTATAAATAGCAAGGGTCCAGTAATGAGACCAACTCGTTTTGTTAGCATTTATAATTTCCGATTTCTCCAGACCCGTAATCCCCAGATAATGCCAATCACTATAATAATAAATGGCCAGAGGTTTGCCATGAAAATGAAGAATGATAGAAGATTGTCCCAACCTTGCCGTAAGGCGCGAAATACTTTAGTGGTAAATCCAAAGTCCGTTCCTATAGTTTCGTAATACGAAACGTTTAATGTGCTAAAACCAACTTGATTTTTTAGGTAATTCAATCGCCCTTCCATTGATTCAATCTCAGATCGAACATTTGCGATTTGACTTTCGATGGAAACGATATCTTGTACCGTTTTAGCCTGTTTTAATATTTCGCGATAGCGCTCTTCTAATTCCTTTTTAGTTTTTAACCGAGCTTCAATATCAATAAACTCTTCGGTAACGTCTTGTGTATTGATATTCTTAGATTCTATTTTCAGCGCATGTGGTTCGATACGCTGAATCAACAGATCAAAACTTTTTGCCGGTACTCTTATGGTTTGATTGTATTGAAGTCGGTCTCCATAATTGTTTTGATTTTCGGAAGCGACATAAGCGTTAAGCTCTTTACAAATAGCTTCGATTGCTACTGTTGTCTGTTTAACATCAGCGGTTTCAAAAGACAGTTCGCCATTTTTAATAAGTTTGCGCTCAAGAATGGGTGGTGAAGATTGCTCGGAATTAAAGGATGCAACTTTTGCTTCAGGAGTCATGGCCGCATCGGCAACCGCCATTTCGTTGTGGTTGCTTTCACCGCTACACATTGTAAAAAGCAACAATGGTAAAATGTATAATAAGTTTTTATTCATAGCTCAATAACGTAATACAGTTAGTTCTATTACTCAAGGGCTTTAACACCGGGTAATGTTTTTCCTTCAAAATATTCTAGTAAGGCTCCTCCGCCTGTAGAAACGTAACTTACCTTATCCTCAACACCAAATTTTGCAACAGCGGCTGCGGAATCACCTCCTCCAATAAGCGAGAAGGCTCCATTTGAAGTGGCGAGCACCACTGCATCGGCAATTGTTTTTGTTCCGCTTTCGAACTTTGGCATTTCAAAAACGCCCATGGGGCCATTCCATAAAATTGTCTTCGATTTTTTTATTACGTCAGCGAATACGTGACTAGCCTGTGGCCCAATATCCAAACCCATCCATCCGTCTTTAATAGCATTGTTGTTAGCGATTTCTGTGTTTGCCAAATTATCGAATTTATCGGCAATGATAGAATCAATGGGCAGGTGAAGTTCAACACCTTTTGCTTTAGCTTTTTTTATCAATTCTTTTGCCAGGTCAAGTTTATCTTCTTCAACTAGCGATTTTCCAACATTTCCACCAAGTGCTTTAAAGAAAGTATAGGCCATGCCACCGCCTATGATTAGGTGGTTTACGATGTTCAGCATTTTTTCGATAATTAATATCTTATCAGAAATTTTAGCGCCACCCATAATAGCCGTAAATGGTTTGGCTGCATTTTCCATTACCCTTTTGGCATTTGCAAGTTCGGCAGCCATAACATATCCAGCGCATTTTTCTTTATAGAATTGTGCCACGATAGTGGTGGATGCATGTGCGCGGTGCGCTGTACCAAAGGCATCGTTTACATAAATGTCGCCATGCTTGGAGAGTTTCTCGGCAAAAACTAAATCTCCTTTTTCTTCTTCTTTGTAGAATCGAAGGTTTTCAAGCAGTAACACCTCACCGGGCAAAAGTGTAGCTGAAAGTTTAAAAGCATCATCACCAATGCAATTGCTGGAATATTTTATTGATTGCTCCAGGAGTTCTTCTATCTTTTTAAGTGTATGTTTTAATGAATACTTTTCTTCTGGCCCATCGTTAGGTCTGCCTAAGTGTGACATGAGTATGCAACTTCCTCCGTCAGTCAGAATTTTTTTTATTGTAGGAATTGTAGATCGAATACGGTTATCATCGGTAACGTTAAAACTCTTATCAAGTGGTACATTAAAGTCGACACGTACTAATGCCCGTTTGCCATTGAAATTGATGTCATTAATGGTTTTCATTATTTAAAAAATTAAACTGGAATTTTAGTTGACCCAAAAATATTTATCAAGGATGCGTAGCAACTTGGTAAGGTCGAAAGGTTTGATAAAATGTTCGTTAAAACCTGCTTGCCGTATTTCAGCAGTGTGTTCTTGTGATGAAAAACTGGTAACGGCAAAAATCGGAATGCCATTATTGGCTGTATCGATCATGTCGCGAATCCATCGGGCTGCATCTAACCCATCCTGACCAGGCATCGAAATGTCCATTAGAATAAAATCGAATTTTGAGTTATTTAAGCTTGCAATTGCTTCCATGCCGTTAGAGGCGGTCGTGGAGGTTATTCCAACGGATTGCAATTCTTTTCTCATCACCAATTGAAGAACGGGGTCATCATCCACCACAAGGGCATTTAATTTGGTATAGTCTACAGGCATTGATTGTATTTATGGATATAGAAAAATAATAAATTTCACTGTATTTTCAGCACTAATCCCCGAAACTAATACCTAATCCTTTAGCTGCTTGTACGATATAGGAATTTTTTTTCACCACATTATATTCACGGGTTGCCTCTTCGAACGAAACATAGGCAATGGTATTGTTACGGTATGCTACCATTTTTCCAAACTCACCGTGTATAGCCAGCTCCATAGCCTTCACTCCAAAAAGGGAAGCTAATACTCGGTCGAAGGCTGTGGGTGTACCGCCACGCTGTATATGCCCCAATACAGTTTCTCTGATTTCTGCCGGGCATCCGGCATCCTTCAATTGTTTTGAAAGTTGATACGCAACACCGCCCAATCGAACATGTTCGGAACCTTTTTCTCCAATGGAAGAAGTAATGGTTCCTGCTTTTTCTTTTGCCCCTTCGGCAATCACAATGTTTACAAACCCACGTCCCCGTTTGTAGCGCGACTCAATTTTCTTTACTAGTTTTTGAATGTCGTATGGAATTTCAGGAATCAGGCATATTTCTGCACCGCCCGCAATGGCTGTGTGAAGTGCAATCCAACCAGCATCACGGCCCATTACTTCCATGATCATTACCCGATGATGACTTTCGGCAGTTGTAACGAGCTTATCAAAAGCATCCGTAGCAATTTGCACAGCTGTTTGAAAGCCGAACGTCATGTCGGTTGAAGAGAGATCGTTATCGATAGTTTTAGGAACGCCAATTACCGGAACACCTTTATCACACAATATTTTAGAAATTTTTTGAGATCCGTCCCCACCTATATTAATTACAGCATCGAAATCTGAGAGTTTTTTTACAAGCTCATCCGAACGGTCGATAAACATAACTGAACCATCTTTTTGAGTTACCGGAAATTTAATCGGGTTTGATTTATTCGTAGTTTTTAGAATAGTCCCTCCTTTAATATGAATACCTGCCGTACGGTTACTGGTGAGTTTAATAATTTCCTGTGGATCATTGAGTACACCATTGAACGCTTCTATACTTCCATATACTTCCCAGCCTTTCTCCTTGCGCGCTCTTTTAGCCACACCTCGAATAACTGCATTCAACCCGGGGCAATCACCACCACCGGTTAACACCAGTACTTTTTTTGTAGTTGTCATTTTGATTTTTTTTATAATTTGAAGCTCTAGATATTTCAGTTAGCAGACGGCAGGTTTTATGCCGACAATCAATTATTGAACGGCTGCTCGTTGTAGCCGATCGTTGATTGCTCTTCCAAGTCCAATATTCGGAACACGTTCAGCTAAGATTACATCTACTGGAACCTTATCAAATGAACGGAGCGCTTCAAAGAGATTTTGCGCTGCCTCCTCCATATTTCCCGAAGATGATAGAATGAACTGAAAGGGTGAATTAAAATCTTTCTGAAAAGAAATGATACCCGAACGGTGTATGGGATATTGTTGAAGTAATTCTTCGATGACTCCAAGAAAAACCTTTTTTCCAGGTGCATAGTGACTTATTAACTGACCAGGTGCTTTTGGGTTGGAAGCTGAGTGCGTCATCAATTTTACTTCACCAATGGTGCTTTCAATGTCCTCTATACTTAACCCACCCAAACGGTACACAACGGGAGCTTCATTTTCAAAACCTACTATTGTAGATTCAATTCCAACAGTGCACGAACCTCCATCTAAAATATACTCAATTTTGTTTCCCAACTGTTGTTCAACATGCTCAGGTTTTGTGGGGCTAACGTAGCCAAAGGGGTTGGCACTCGGTGCTGCCAGTGGAAAGTTTAATTTTTGTAAAAGCTGTTGCGTGAGCGAATGTTTTGGGCATCGAATTCCAACTGTTTCTAACCCTGCCGTAACAAGATCGGGAATTACATTTTTCTTTTTTAGCAAGAGCGTTAAAGGTCCCGGCCAGAATTTATTTGCCAGCAGTCGGGCTTGCTCCGGTATTTCTGTTACGTACTCCTCAGCCTTCGATAAATCGGCTACGTGAACAATTAGAGGGTCGAACTGAGGCCGATCTTTTACAGCGAAAATTTTTGCTGCCGCTACTTTATCGAGCGCGTTGCCCGCAAGGCCATACACCGTTTCGGTTGGGATAGCGACCAACTCATTTTGCGTTAGCAGCTGTATTGCTTTCTCTATATCGGTTCCAATTTCAGCCATCAAATAACTTGAATGTAGCGGGGTGCTATTATCTTTAGACAAGTAAATGAAATCGATATGAATAACAAAATGCGCTCGTTGTTGAAAGTCGTGGCTGTGCTTCTCGTACTACTGGCTGTACTAATGGAGCTCAGTATTATCATTATTCCGGCATTGGCTGGAATAAAATTCTGGATGGTAGTAATTGCTTTTGGCTTAATGCTGATCAGTTCGCGATAGTGTCCAGTTTTTTGATCATTCGAAGGATCGAAGGATTGTTTTGGGTTAATGTAGGAATATCTTCGAGATTGATCCATTTCAAATCGCTCGATTCTTCACTGATTTTCAGCTCATCTTTTTTGGATGCCTGAAATAAAAACCGAACATCGAAATGAAAGTGTTCGGGAAAACCCTTTCGTGTGGGAATCGGATGAATATCTAAATCAAAAAAGCCAGGAGTTAGTTGTATGAGATTTGATAGCCCTGTTTCTTCATTGGCTTCGCGTAGAGCAACGTTCAACACATTTTCATCGCCATCAGCATGACCACCAGGTTGTAGCCATTTATTCAGATTGTTGTGATGAATTAGTAGAACGTGGGTTCTATCTTCGTCTACTATCCAGGCCGACCCAGTAATATGCCCCGGAAGATGATCGCGGTGATAGCACCCAGTTGATTTTAATAGCTCACGGAATTGAAGCGCAAATGGTTGTTCTTCCTTAAATTTTGTGGTGTATACTGTAAGCGCGTTAATCAGCGCTGCTCTCGATTCCAATTTTATTGTATGATAAGCGTGACCTTATTGATTCGGTTGGCTTCCAGTTTTCCTGTCTGCTCACCGCCTCCGGAATTATCTTTGTCGCCTTTACGTGCTATTACATAATACGAAATAGCCTTCAACTCTTTGAACTTCACAATTCCCTTTTTATCGGTTAATCCTTCAGCTGCAACATTTTTTTCTGTTGCATAATCTGCTTCTTTTTCAAAAAGTTGAATAGTTGTGCCTTCTTCAGTATTGCCCAACTCATTTCGAACAGTTAAAGACAACTGCGTTTTAATAATTTGAAAACTTAGCATCGCCACCAGAAAGAAGGATACTGCTAAAATTTTAATAGTGAGTTTCATATTTTTTTATTTTTAGTGCTGTTGGTTGTCTAACCTCTCAACATGGTCGGACTACTTATTTGATTTCTTTACGAATATGGTTAGCGGAATTTACATTCCATGCGTCTAATCTAAAAAAATGTTTCTGCATTCGTTTAAGGAAATCAGTATAGTCTCGACTTTCCTTTGGTGACCACACAACCTCTGCTAGGGCGCAGGCTCGCGGATAAACCATGTATTCGACATGGTCTGAAGTTTTCATGTACTCTGTCCAGACATTTCCCTGCGCTCCTAAAATAAATTTTGTTTCAGATTCAGAGAGCTGGGGAGGCAACGGTTCGTACGCATATACCTCCTGTACCGGTGTAAATCCGCCAAAAGCAAGCGGTTCAGTTTTAGTAGTATCTTGATAATGGTCGAGATAACACCAGTTACCGGGAGTCATGATCACCGGATGATTTTGTTTGGCTGCTGCAATGCCACCGGCTTCACCGCGCCAGCTCATTACTGTTGCATTTGGAGCAAGGCCTCCTTCCAATATTTCATCCCACCCAATAATTCGCTTACCCTTGCTGTTCACATATTTTTCAATGCGCTGAATGAAATAACTTTGAAGCTCATGTTCGTCTTTTAAGCTCTCATCTTTCATTTTTTTTTGGCAATGAATACATTTTTTCCAACTCGCTTTCGGGCATTCATCACCACCGATGTGTATATATTCACCGGGAAATAAGTCCATTACTTCATCGAGAACGTTTTCTAAAAATTTGAAAGTATTTTCTTTACCTGCACAGTACACATCGTCAAAAACCCCCCATTTGGTAGCGGCTTCGTAAGGACCACCAGTGCAACCGAGGTCTGGATAGGCGGATAATGCTGCCAAGGAATGACCCGGTAGTTCAATTTCCGGAATGATTGTGACGTGCCTGTTTGCAGCATATTGAATAACTTCTTTTATTTCTTGCTGTGAATAAAAGCCGCCATATTTTGCACCGTCATAATTTTTAGGATTCCCTCCATGGCCAATCAATGTTTCTTTTCGATAGGCAGCAACCTCTTGAAGTTTTGGGTATTTTTTGATTTCAATTCGCCATCCTTGATCTTCAGTAAGATGCCAATGAAACCGGTTAAACTTATGGCGCGCCATCAAGTCAATATATTTTTTTATAAAATCGATTGAAAACAAGTGCCTGGCAACATCTAGATGAAGACCTCGATATGAAAAACGTGGTGCATCTTTAATTTCAACAAATGGAATTTGTCTTCCGTTGTCGTATAGTAGTTGAATGAGTGACTGTACGCCATAAAATAATCCCGCATCGGTAGACGCCTGAATC
Source organism: Cyclobacteriaceae bacterium (assembly GCA_031395485.1). GTDB lineage: Bacteria > Bacteroidota > Bacteroidia > Cytophagales > Cyclobacteriaceae > UBA2336. Next base: position 78,880 of record JANNUS010000009.1, read on the forward strand.
AGCACACCATTGCTATTGACTACCAGCCTGTAGCCTTCTTTTTCGAACGCCTCATTTTGTAGAACGGATAGCTCGATTTGGTTTTCCTTTTTTAAATCTGAAGTAAGCTTGGTGGATATTTTTGTATCCTTAAAATAAGCAACCAGAAAAGTGGCAGCCATGCTGCCCTCTTTAGAATGAGCAATAGTTATGTTGTCACTCAGTTTAAAGTATCCATTACCAGGCGTGAGGGTTACCGGTTTCGGAATAATATTGAAATCTTCAGCCTTATTCTTTGTGGTCTGGCCAGTACAAAGTGTTATTGATAGAAGGGTGAGAACAACGAAGAAGGATCTTGTCATGTATAACGGGCTAGTCTCGAATTAACAAAATCAAATGGGTTCAGGCAAATGTTTTTTTTATATCACTTAGATGAGTACGTGGGAAAGAAGGCGAGAATGATAAGCCCCCAATTTATGAATCGTATTTTTCAAACTCTCTAATAAGGGGATTTCTCAGTCGTCCTTACGCTCAAACCAACTCCACTTCTTCGAAATGACGGGTTAATCATTTAGCGAAGTAAAACTACACCTCCACGTTGCTCCTGTATTCCATCTTGTGGGCGATACGAACTTTTATATTTTACAACGTACGAATATGTGCCAGAAGGCAGCAATTGGCTCGTGCTATTGTTGTATCCACCATTCCAACGAAACCCGATTTCATTGGACTGGTGTACGAGTTCTCCCCAACGATTGTAGATGAATACCTGAAATGCTGTATCATCAACGAAGTAACTGAATACATAGAATGTGTTAGTTTCTGTATTGCTACTTCCTGGTCTAAATGCAGTTGGTGCAATCACTCTGGCCTTACATTCTTCAATTACTTCTGTTTCATCCGTACTTGGGCATTGAAATGAGTTCACGAGTTCAACCCGGTATGTGGCTGGTTCAATAACAAGAAAGGTTTGATCTGTAACAACAGAGAGCACATCGTTTTGGTACCACTCATAACTAACAAATCCCAATCCGGCATTTAATAGTATTTCGCGGGTATCGGGGTTAGGGTTAGCGGGATTATTACAAATCAATACAAGGTCGGGCAAACTTCCAGCAGTAGTTTGGAATAAAGTAATTTGCTGTTCAATAGATTCTGAGCAGCCCGGTAAAGTGCCCGTTAAACTATATAATCCACTGGTTGTTCGGTCGAGTGTGGGCAGCGTTGCTCCGGTTATAACAGTGCCATCTACGCCCCACTGAAGATTTGTTCCTGCAATGTTAAATGTTCCAGTCAATGTAAAGGGCGCACCTGTGCAAGGAATGGTGGTTGTCATACTAAGTTGTAAATCGCCAGCGACAAAAACCTGTTTAGTAAGCAAAGGTGAAACGCATCCGGTTAATGTACTTACTACCTCAACACCGTAGGTATCTGCGTTTTCAGAAAGGCCAATAATTATTGAGCTTCCGCCCAGGAGTGGCACACCATTATCGTACCATCGGTATGTATAGGAACCTACTGGCGTTGCCGATAATATTACCAGATCTTCGCAAGCATCAGATTGAGTGAAGTCCGCGATCAAAGGTCCTTCTACGGTTACGGTAATGTTTCCTGTACCCGGGCAATTTATTCCATCAGATACCACTACCACTAAATTCCATGTACCTTGATTAATAGTTGCTAATGCCTGATTTGTAACTCCATTAATACTTCCAATAAGAGATGCGCTCCAATCATACGAGGTTCCTCCTTGTGCGGTAACTTGAGCATTACACAAATCCGTTATAAAAGAGACTGCTACCTGTGGATCGGAGACTATGCTAACATTGAACGTTGCGATACAACCTTGAGCATTGATCTGAATGGTGTAATCTCCGGGAACAGGAACCGGAAGCGTAGTAAAGTTAGCCGTACCAAAATTTGTTAGCGGCACTTCAACTACTCCGCTGGTTGAATTGACAATTGTGTATTGCCCGGGAAACGAAGCGGGAAGGATACCCAATGTTTGTACATCAATTAATACCGGATTACACGTTGGTGATTGCGGTAGTGCACTTGCTATGCTAATAACATTATCACTAATGCCAGTTGAAGAAGTTATGGTGCAACCAGAGACCTGATCAGTCACCTGAACAACATACGTATCGGCAGGCAGCAGCGTAAATACCGGCAGCACCGGGCCAACCGATTCGTCAATGCTTTGAAGAATTGTTCCGGAAGCAATACCCGTAATTAAATAACTAAAGAGTGTACTTGGCGGACTGATAATGGTTAAGTCAATTTGTCCGTCATTAGCACCGCACCCTGTTGTGTTCGATGCTACCGCTGTAAAAACAGGAGATTGATTTACCGTAAAAACGAGTGTGTCTGCAATTGTGCACGTGGTAATAGGATCGCTAACCTGAACGATATATTCGAAAGCGCCAACGACCACGGTACTAACCGATTGCGTTTGGATTGTTACCGATGGTACAGCATTAATAAACCATTGATAGGTTGCTCCGGGGTTTTGCGCATTAAGTGGAAACACAGGTGCATCCTGACATACGGTTTGATCGGGACCAAGATCTACCTGCGGACGGTTGTCAGCGACAAAAATTGTTCCGGTTGATGTACACCCTTGTGTGTCTGTAATGATTACACTTACCATGGATTGTCTATTGACAACAATGGTGGGCGTAGTTGCGCCAGTTGACCAGAGATAGGTATACCCAAAGGTGAATGGTGCAGGCTCTGCTTCTAACGTGAGCGGGCCATTACAAATTACTGGCTGTGGTATGGATGGCGGTAAAAATGTTGGGTTTGCCGGAGGTGGCACAATGGTTATTGTTTGTGTTAGCAGTGTATCTAGCCCGCATCGGTTAGTGACTTGCAACGTAACTAAGTAATTCGTGGGCACTCCGGTTATCGGATAGATGTGTTGAACAGTTGCCGAGTCGGAACTGAACCCATCTCCAAAGGACCATAAAAACTGATCGATTGGATCTGTACCAGATCCCACAAAAAAGGTAGGAGACCCTTCACAAAATCCTGTAATCTGTATGCCTGCTGTTTGCGGGGCTGTTCCAACATTCTGAGCAAAATTTGGCAATCCTAATCTACTTTGTGTGCTGGCAGCCAAGGGAAAGCCATCTAAAATAAATCCAGAGTTTTGAGTTGTATCTTCACTAACAAGTATTGTTCCGAGAAATGTTCTTCCATTAGCCGCTACATAAGCTTGACCATCAGGGCCAATTTGTATTGCGCCTAACTCTGCCGCTGCCACCGGGATTTGATTTCGGAAATGTGGGTTACCCAAACTATCGATAAAAAATTCATATATGGATGAGGGCGTAGGGCTGCCCTTGAGTGTTGCAAACAATTTATTTCCTGCCGGAGAAAACTCAACACCGTATACCTGCCCTGAGGCCGAGTTAAGATTGGCTACTCTAAAATTTGTAATTAGCCCTGAAGAATCAATCAGATCAAACATCTCTACAACATTCGAAACACTTTGTGTTGATAACGCCACAGCCAATCGATTTGGGGCACCAAGTTTCATATACCCCTGACCGTTTTGTGCATCGGTTATAATATGATCAGAACCAATACTTGAAATAACCGGGTTGCCAATACCGAACTGCGTAATTTCGTACGCTCGAAATGAATTGTTGCCGTACTCATGCGCGATTAACCAACGGCCGTTGCTGGTTATGCGTTCTGTGCTTTTAGAAAATAACAATTGGTCGAACTCTGCAAGGCCACCGTTACCACTGTTTAGCTTAATGTCATATAAAGAGTAGCGCAACTCGTACGTATAAGCTCCATGTACCTCTTGGGTTGTAAAAATATAATAGAGAGTTTCATCTCCGGGTACGGGTACAATTAGTACCGATTGTGTTGATGTCTGCTCACCACCAATTCCGGGCGGTACTGGAATTGTTATTTCAACATCGTTTTTATCGTATATACGTAAACCATCGGTAGAAAAAATAACCTGACCGTTTCGATCAGAAATAACAGCGCAGCCTTCGGGTGTGTTTAAAGGCCCTGTAATAGGAATGATAGGCCCGTTGAAATCAATTCCTGCATTTTGCCCAAAGTACCAAATGTTTGCGCGTTGGTCGGTGGCGTCATATTCACGAACATTTACACCGGCATACGCTGAACATCCCGATGCATCAAGGACAACAACATAATAGTATCCTGCCGAATCGGGTGTTAACGTTGGACCGGTGTCACCATTGGACCATGTGAATGAAATTGGAGAACCCCCTTGAGTTTTAACAGTAACGCTAAAGGGACCGCCATTGCAAGAGGCACCAATGGGGGGAGGGAATTCACATCGGCAAGCTGTTGTATCCTGAACAAGAGAAAGCTGTAAGTCGAATGGTGTGAGGCTTACATTTTGTGTAAACGAGGTGGTATCTCCATTTAAAAATGCAATTACTTTTACAGGAAATGTTCCTGGATTCTGATACGCATAAATTGGGCTCCATTGATTTGAGCCAAAACCATCACCAAAACTCCACACCAGACTATCGGCACCGGGTGTAACGGATGGGTAAAACGAAACCGGTGAAAGTGCGCAAGCGCCAGCGGAAATAAATGAAACGGTAAGGTTTTGTGTTGAGCGCGGTAAAAACGAAGGAAACTGTGTTCCATTAAAATTCAATGCACTGCCAAAAGCTTGTGTGGTGTAAACGACACTGCTCGCAACCGTATCGGTATCGCTTAAACGCCCTACTAAAAATGGCCCACCTGGAGTGGCCTGATACAAATGATAGATTGAACTATCGGGTGCCATTTGTAAACCATAGCTTCTGTCGGGAACAAGGGGTGCAAGAACAGTTGACAGAGTTGATAACGTATTTGTTAAATCGTACTGAACAACATTGCCTGGAATACCCGCTTCGCCATGTTGTGAGATATACAAAAATCGGCCACTATTGCTCCACTCGGTATCGTAAATGGCCTGACTGATTGTGCTTGATACGGCAGAGTTTAACACAAACTGATCGAGCGATAATATTCCGGTCGCGTTATCAAAATCCAGTATCACAACATTTCGATCTGCTGTTTGAGGAGCCACAGCAATTTTTCCGGTGGCAGCATGGTATGAAAAGTTAGCCGCTGAAATAGGGAGACTCGGAACGCTTGGTGTTGCAGTAACATTCGGAATTGTTGTATGTGTAAAAACTCCACCGGGGCCTATTAATGTAACGGTGTAATTATCAGTTCCATTCTCATGGGTTATCAACCAAAAATCAGTTCCGTTGGCATGGGGTATAGTAATCATGGCCTCAGACCGCCCCGCCAAGCCTGTTGCAATATTTTTTGTGGTAACATTTCCTAATGGAGGAGTTGGAAAGGCTTCCCCTCCAAATATTGTCATGTCAACAATGGTAGCAGAGATATTTCCCCCCGCGGTAAACGAAGAAGTATTTGTTAAAATCATGTATTGATTTGGCTGGCCGGGCACGCGGCATATTGCCACCGGCTGGTTAGCCGAAGTATTAGCATTTAGGCCAAATCCGTTAGACATCTGAGCATGAGCAACATTTAAAACCCGTGATCCATCGGTATAAAATAGAAGGTTTGCATTTGTAGGATCATTAGCCGTACTACTCCCGCCTGCGCCAAAAGGAGTAAACTGGTTGGTAGCCAAGGTGGCTGCGTTATCTGTTCGGCTGAAACGTATTCCGCTAGCGCTATTCCCAAAATACCAGTTATGTTGAGAGAAGCTTTGGGCTATAGTTTCAAAAACGGTTAGCAAGCACAGCACTACCATTACACCTCGAATCTTCAAAAAATTTATCATGCCTGCGAAACTCCTAGTTATTAGTAAATCTGGTAACAATAAAACGCCTGATGCTTGCGAAAGTATACATTTTGCCTAAAAATATCGTTAACATTCCGGTAAGATGTGCCAGCCTGCTGACAAGCAGGGTTTAATACCTATCTTCGTTTTTATAAATTTCATGAATAGCGTTACTTTGCTTTGATGTTGCAGAAAATATCCCCCAGTTTGATGTATAGGTGTGTTTGTGTTGCGTGCGCATTAATGCTTTTTTTTACTGTGTCGGTAACTGCCCAGGATCCTCAATTCTCTCAGTTTTATGCGGCACCGCTTTATTTAAATCCGGCATTTACCGGATCAACCGGGCAGGCTCGGGCTGGCATTAACTACCGCAACCAGTGGCCGGCTATCGATGCGAATTTTACCACCATGTCGGCTTATTTCGATTATTTTGTTGAGGACAAGAGCTCAGGTATTGGGATAATGATCAATCGTGATGTTGAAGGCCTTGCCGGATTAAGGTCATTGAATGTAAGCGTTCAATATTCGTATGAGTTATATATAACAGAGAACCTGGGCTTTCGGCCAGGAGTGCAAGTGGCGTTGTATAATCGTGATATTAACTTTAACAGGCTAACTTTTGGCGATCAGTTTGACGATGCAACCGGACAAATTATTTCTGCGCAGTCGGCAGAGCAGTTCAGAACAAACTTTAGCAAAACTTTTGTTGATCTTTCTTTAGGAGGAGTTTTCTTTACGAAAGTCGCGTATTTAGGTATAGCGGCTTTTCATTTGAACAAACCAAACCAATCAATCATTGATGAAGATAGCCCATTGCCAATAAAGCTTTCGGTACATGGTGGTTTTAAATTTTATATGAAGCCCGGTGCTGTAGGCACAGGAATTTACACACGTGAAGCAGAACGCAGCATTGGCCCCGCATTTCAATACCGCCATCAGGGGCAATTCGATCAAATGGATTTAGGATTGTATTATACTGCCGAGCCACTCGTTTTGGGTCTTTGGTACAGAGGTGTTCCTTTTAAAAGTGTGAATGGCTTTGTTAATAATGAATCTATTGTGGCATTACTTGGCTTTACCCGCATTGGTGCGAAAGAAGCATTAAATATTGGTTACAGTTTCGACTACACCATTTCTAAGTTAACAGCCGGTAGTGGTGGCGCGCATGAGATCAGCCTGGTCTATACATGGCCAATGCGCAACCCCCGTAAGCCACCAAAGGATAAGTTGGTAATTCCGTGCCCTGATTTTTGATTTAACTCAAAATTCACGTTCAAATTTTATAACCTTCTACCTAAAATCGTAAATCCTGCTGTGGATCTTCAATATGCCCTTGAGTTATTCGGAACTTTCTTCTTTGCTATATCGGGTGCTATGGCAATGCACGATAAAGAGCACGATTGGTTTGGTGCAGGCTTTACAGGTTTTATTACCGCTATCGGTGGTGGTAGCTTGCGCGATGTGTTGTTAGGAAGTTATCCATTGGTTTGGATTAAGGATATTAATTTTTTATACGCTATTTTAATTGGCGTTCTTTTCGCGCTTCTTTTTTTCACCAGACTTGTGCGGCTAAAAAGAACTTTCTTTTTATTTGACACTCTTGGTATTTCATTCTTTACAATACTGGGTGTTGAAAAAGCATTGAGTTTAGGTGTTCGGCCAGAGATTGCCGCAATTATGGGAATGTTTAGTGCGGTGATGGGCGGTGTAATTCGCGATACCATCGCCAATGAAATGCCGGTGATCTTTCGAAAAGAAATTTATGCTACCGCATGCCTTGCAGGAGCACTCGTTTATCTTCTATTGGATTTGCAAACTCCGCTTGACAGAAATATTAACCTTCTTGTTTCAATTACAGTAATTATCGTTATCCGCATATTGGCTGTGAAGTTTAATTTGGCATTACCGGGATTTAAAAAACCTATTCATTAATGGGAGTTCTATTTCACAATTTAAAAACAGGCATTAATTTGCCAATTAAATCCTCACTATGATGCTTGCTCCTACTACTATTTTACTCCTTGTCATTATCATTATAAGCCTAGGTTATGTCTTTGATCAATGGTTGGATTACATTAATCTAAAAGCACAACGCACCGACATCCCAACCGAGATAGAGGCTTTTTATGAGAAAGAAAAGTATGTTAAATCACTGACTTACCACAAGGAGCTAACCCATTTCTCTTTCATTACATCTGCATTCAGCTTTATTCTTTCTATTATCATGCTTTACGGAGGGGGATTTGGTTTGCTTGATACTTGGCTAAGGCCGATTTTTCAAAGCGACATTATTCTAGCGCTCTCATTTTTTGGTGTGCTCATGCTGGCCTCCGATATTTTTGCAATTCCTTTTCAAGTGTATAGCACGTTTGTTATCGAAGAGAAATATGGGTTCAATAAAACAACGGTTAAGATTTTCATTACTGATAAACTTAAGGGATACTTTCTATCCGCAATCATTGGTGGTGTATTGCTCAGCCTATTGCTTTACACAATGCAACTGATTGGTTCTGATTTTTGGATTTGGTTTTCGGTTGTGTCGGCTGTTTTTATTTTGTGCATAAATATGTTTTATACATCGCTATTACTTCCACTTTTCAATAAGCTTACACCACTTCCTAGTGGCGAGTTAAAAACTGCGATTGAGGCATTCTCTAAAAGTGTAGACTTCCCACTCGATAGTATTTTTATTATGGACGGTTCCAAGCGATCGAAAAAAGCGAATGCGTTTTTTTCGGGTATTGGAAAAAAGAAAAAAATTGTTTTATACGACACCCTCATTGCCAACCATAGTACAGAAGAATTGGTTGCGGTTTTAGCACATGAAGTAGGGCATTTTAAATTGAAGCATATTATTTGGGGCTATGCGCTTTCGGTTGTTCAAATTACATTTACCTTATTTATTCTTTCATTGTTCGTATTCGATGAAAACATTTCGCTTGCTCTTGGTGGAAGCCAACGGAGTTTTCATTTGAACCTGCTGGCTTTCGGAATCCTCTTTTCGCCCATCTCTGGCATTACCGGTTTGTTCATGCGCATGTATAGTCGCAAGAATGAATTTGAAGCAGATGCGTATGCACGAAAAGCGTATAACGGCCCAGCCCTGGCTGGTGCATTAAAAAAACTTTCGGTTGATAGTTTAAGCGATTTGTATCCACATCCGGCTTATGTTTTCTTTCATTACTCACATCCGCCACTTCTTAAAAGACTAGCGGCAATAGAAGCATAGTACACCGTTGTAAACCCTTGTGGGGCTTGCGTTCGCGCTGCCCTGTGGAAGGAAAAAAATCGCTTAGTTGGTTGTAGATGGTAAAAAGCCTTTATATTTGCCACCATTATTTAAACTAATTAAAACCACTATGACAAAGGCAGAACTTGTTGCCAAAATTGCGGAAGACGCAGGCATCACAAAAGTACAAGCAACTCAAACAATTGCATCCTTTATTGAAGCTGTTACTAAAACGGTAAAGAAGGATGAAAAATTAACGTTGGTAGGCTTTGGTACTTTTTCTCTTTCAAGACGTGCTGCCCGTAACGGACGCAACCCGTTAACAGGAGAAACGATTAAGATTAAAGCAAAGAAGAATGCTCGCTTCAAAGCAAGCAAAGAACTTTCAAAGAGTTTATAGTCAGTAGTTGCTAGTGAATAGCCCTTCTCGCTTTTGCGAGAAGGGCTATTTCATTATGTAGAAGTATGTAGTTATCGGTCAGGCAGTTGAAAGTTCTTTTATTAAGTCTTCATTCCGGTTGTAATGTGTGATAAATTAAATTGTGTGACCAAAAAGTAACGCGTAACGGCCATGATACTAGAACAATCTTTGGAATCTTATCGGATTCAAAATGGATATCGTCCATTGCAATGTCGGTTTTTTTTAAGGCTACGTCTATGCAAATTTATTGACTACGCAGTGGAGTTACGAGAGGTATTATCAGTTTCAATAGGACATGTTTACTTAGCTGCGTATTATTAACCTTCATTTTGCTTCCTCAAACTCCAACCAAGACTACCCATCACCACAAGTAGTAAAATCCATGATGATGCTGTAGTGATTTTATTCCCTATGGTATATGATTTAGGGGCAAAGCGAAATTCAATTTCATGGTTTCCTTCCGGTATTTCCAATGCGCGCAGCACGTAATTTACACGGAGTATAGGAGCATCTTTTCCATCGATGGTCGCTGTCCAGCCTTCTGCATAATAAATTTCGGAGAACACAGCCAGATTAGTAGTTTGTGTTTCTGCTTCGTACTTTAAATTATTAAGGGTGTTAGTTGTAAGGTGTATGGTTGCAGTGCTATCGTATTGAGTAACGGGTGTTTCAAACTTTGAATTATCAATAACAGCTGTTGTGCGGGTATCGATTTCATTCACTTTTGCGAGTTCTTCCGTAGGCGAATTTACACTAACCGTTTGTTTTACAAACCAGGCTGGCCCTGCCACACCGCTATTTAAAACGAATTGGGTTGCTTGCTCACCGAATATAATGTACTTACAGTTAAGCATGTTGAGTATACCATACTTCGGGTATTCAAGCCTTTGCTGTTGAGCGTCTTCAAAAAATTCTTGCACGTCTTTGTACAGGCAGGAGTCTTGTAGGTTTTCATATCGCTTTAAAATGGCTCCATGATAACCGAATACCGAATTAAAAAAGTATGAGGCCCGACCGTCCATTTCATCGCTCAGTACACGATAATAACTTTTGTCTTGCAAAATTGCTGCTTCAGATGGGCGAACTGTAAATATTGCTTCACGCTTGCGTTTGTAGTTATCTTCCTTAAAATAACGTTTATCAACGGCTATTAAGTCTACGGTTACTAAAAATGAAAGGAATGCGTAGAAGATGTATGGCGATATTTTTTTTCTTAGATCAAAGTACAACACAATAAACACTGCGGCAATAAACGACAAGGAGCGAAACGCGTCACTCTTCAATAATGCTTTGCGATCGTCACGCAGCGCATGGGCAAACCAATCCGGAAGGGTCACTTCGCTCTCCCTTAAAAAACTAAACATACCACCAAATATTATCAGTAGCAGGCAAAGGCCACCCGTGGAAGCAAATGCTATCAAAAGTTTTTTCTTATTTTCTTTGGTTGCTCCTGTTTCGAGAAATTTCTCAAGTCCCAGGAGACCCAATAGCGGCATAGAGAAAAATATAATGATCAAAACGAAAGTCACAGACCGGAATTTGCTATAGCCCGGAAAATAATCGAACATGAAATAATTAAAGGTTTCAAAATTTTTACCCCAGGTTAGCATAAGGGCAATCGAGCTGATGCCCACCAGCCACCACATATACTTACGCTCGGCAAAAATAATTCCGATGGCAAAAATAAATACCACGATAGCACCTGCATAGTAGGGTGCGGTAAAGGGTTGTTCGCCCCAGTAAGATGAAGTGTATTGAGCGTACTTATTTATCAGTTGTTCATTCCCTGTACCCATCAATGCCTTATACGATTCGCTGTTTGGATTACGAAACGTATAGTCGGCACTGCCACCACCGTAAAAATTTGGTACCAGCATGGTCATGGGTTCAAGTATGCCACTGCTATAATTAAAGACATAATCGCGGTTAAGTCCATTTCCTGAATTAATAGAGGCGGGCGACACTAATTCAGTTTTACCTCGGGTGGAATAAGGTGAGTATTCGTAGACTGCCCACAGGGGCCCAAAAAAAGTACCTGCTGCCAGTAGTGCTGCGGGCACTAATAGTGCAACTGTTTTAAAAACTTCAGCTACTCGCTTTTCACGGATAGCAATAATTAGTTGCATCAGTCCATAGCCAAGAACAATTAATAATAAGTAATAGGTTACCTGTAGGTGATTTTCACGAAGATGCAGCGCTAACCCGGCTGCTGTAACTCCAAAGCCAAGAATTCGCTTGCCAGAAAATGAAAGATGAATGCCGGCCATCACTAAAGGCATAAAGGCCATGGCGCCAATCCGGGCATTGTGCCCTGCCGAAAATCCAATCATCATAAACGATGATAGCCCGAATGCCAGCGCGCCTGCAATGGCAAGCCCGGGACGCACGTTAAACGCGAGCAGTAATATGTAATAACATAGAAAGGCTATGAAAATATTGCTAACCGGGTGAGGAATGTTTAATGATAAAATTTGCTTTAGCATGGCGACAGCGGTATCACCCCATTTAACACTTACCAGATAGGCGGGCATTCCACTATACATGTTTTGTGCCCATAATCCTTCTTCGCCCGTTTGCGTACGAAAATCAAGCAATGCTTTTGATACCGCCTTTGACTGTCGAACATCACCTTGCAAGAGGGTTTTATTATCAAAAAAGACAGGCTTAAAAAAGATAATGGTTACTATCAGAAAGACAATAACCGCTATTAAATGAGGAAGAATGTGTTTCGTGAAACTTAGCTTTTTCATGACCGGAGTTTAGTTTTTTGCATGCAGGCACATGCAAAATAGGAAATTCATTCCGGTACAAAAAAAGCTACAAGGCTCAAACTACATACTTACTTCGCAACATCCCGAGGATAGAGATTGTTGGAGTTTGTATTTGTAGTTTGAGCCGTGTAGTCAATTGTTTAAAAGATTACCCCAAAACTAAAGGCGTTAAGTTTGGGTCCCTTGTTGGTTACAAATAATTCATTCAAATCATAGTTAAAGAAAAAGTCAGCAGCGCGAACACCAACTTGCATGCGTACTCCATACCGTACATTATTCAAGTAGAAGTTGTCAATGTTTTTATCTTTTTCTTTATCCCCATCCTCTTTATATACTATTTTCGAATGGCTCTCTAGGCGATATCCTACGTATGGCCCGGCACCAATTCGAAATGCACTATGGCGTGTACTCCAAAAACGCGTTTTGCGATTGCTTCCACCAAAATCAAGCATGGGTATAAAAGAGGCATTTACATAACTCGCAGTCAATTTACTTTTTACAAAGGATAGATCACGGGGATCTTCTGTAAAGGTTACACCGTTAACAGTTTCTGTGATTACTGTATTGGCTTCTTGAAATTTAAAATTATACATACTTAGACCGAGGCTCCATTCGAAAAATAATTTGGAAGCAACCCGAGTGCGCATCACAGAATTAAATCCTAAGTACCATGAACCCCACGGGCGAACGGTGTATAGCGACCCCTCTGCATCCGGAAATTTATTATTCTCGAGGTAGTTGTTTGTACCCAAGTCAAAATTGAATGAGTGGCGGGTTCGATAACGAGATTTTTTCTCATCCTTCCAATCATCGCTAGTGTAGTCTTCATGCGTGCTTTCTTTAATAGATGAGATTTCAGTGATCGAAGGATCGGTACTAAAGTTTGTGTTAATGGCGGTTGCCTTAATGGTGTCGGTGCTTTCGAGTTTAAATAAGATGTCGTTAAAGAGTGCCTGAAAATCATATTGCTTTAAAGTTTCCAGGTCGCTTCGATCTTTCATGGTAAACACCACTTTGCTGGTTTTTGCGAGTTCAACGATCACGGTATCTCTCGATTTTGACTGTGTTACCGCACCAGCGCTAATCCCGAGTGCCATTGCCATTGTAACTGTTAATGTTTTTTTCATTGGTTTTTACTTTTATTGGTTTTTTCCTGGCTTAAAAAATTAAAAGCCAGAATTTCATCTTTCTTTTGCCGCAGGTCACCCATTCCGTTACTATTGTTTTTAAGGTTATAGGCATATCCCATTAGCTTTTGAATACCAGATGCTTTTTCTTCTTCGGTGGTTGCTTCAATGGGTAATTTCTTTCTAAGAAATTTTCCATTTACTTCTTCCGCTGTGTAAACAATTTTCTTGTAGGACGATATTTCAGATGACTGGGTATCGTTCACCGCGGCAATGGCAAGTGCTTCAGTTGCGATTGCGTCAACCTGCGGGTTGATGTTTTCAATAGCCATCGTTTTCTTTTCCTCATTAGCAGCCAGTGATCGTTTATCTTTTTTATAAAGCTTATCGCCAGGCTTAGCTTCCTTTTTTGCTAGATTTTTTGTACCGATAGGTGGTATTATAGTTAACTGGATAGTATTTTTTTTGATGGGGTCAGTTTTTTTAGTGAGATCGGTTGGTACGGTTACGGATAGTTTATTGTCAGGTTTTTCGGTTGGCCACAAAAGAGATGTAGCCACGGCTAGCACTATTATACTGGCAGCAATTTTTACCCACCGTAATTTAAAATTTGGTTTATCCAGTGTGGCTTCAATTCTCTCCCACGCAGCATGAGGTGCTGGCCTTTCAAGGTTATTAAGTTTCTGCTGAAAAAGTTTGTCAGGTTGTGTGGTCATGGCGATGTTGGTTTGGTAACGAGTCGCGCTCGACTAAAAGTTTTTGCAAGTACACTCGTGCCCTGCTTAATTGCGACTTTGAAGTGTTTTCGCTAATGTTTAATTGTTCTGCTATTTCTTTATGGGTGAATCCATCAATGGCATATAGATTAAATACGATGCGATAGCCCATAGGAAGTTCTTGAATCATAATCAATAAGTCCTCTGCTTCCAGATGATCGCTGCTATGTTGGTAATTAGGTTCTCGGTCAGCCGCTTCAAGTTCTGTTTCCAGATACATAGATCGATTCTTTCGAATGTAAGTAAGGGCTTCATTTACAACGATCCGCCTGATCCATCCTTCAAAGCTGCCATTACCCTTATACTGATCAATTTTTGTTAAAATTTTATTGAAAGCTATTACCAAAACATCTTCAGCATTCATAGAATCTTTGATATACCGACAGCAGAGGGCGTACATTTTCGATGAAAATGTATCGTACAGGAGTTTTTGGGCGCTTCTTGTTCGCCTTAAACAACCTTTAATGAGTTCGTCCTCGTTTGCCCGGTAAATCTTTAATTCCATTTAAAGGATTCAACTATAAGATGTCAATACGACTGAAGGGGTTGCATGGGTTCATAAAATAATCAGCCCCACATTCAAAACATGAATATGAGGCTGATTTATGGAAATGTATATCGAATTGTTACCGAAGCAACCTGCCAATGACCAGGCCGATATAGAAAAGCAATACAATAAATAAGAGGATCAAAAACATGAGGCAAATGTATTATAATTTTGTATAAATGAGTATCCGTAATAAGTCCTAAATAATATTTGTTCATCATTTCGCAGTCCGCCTACGGCAGGACGGAGAAATCCCCTTATTCGCTTAACCCTCAAGGGGATTTCTCCGCTCACCCTCCTTCGTCAGGTTCGCTGCGAAATGACGTTTGAGATTTTACTCATTAACTACTATCGCGGGTTCTCCTCTATAGCTCACTTTGCTGGCAAGGCCTTCTTTAATCTCCAACCTTCCGGTGGCATATACTTTTGCCGAAGATGCTCCGTTAGCTTCAACGATGGCGTTTTCGGTAGTAAAGTCATAAGCCTTCAATTGTGAGGCGCCCTGTATGGTTGCTTCCATGGTATTGCCTTCTCCATGAAGTTCAAGTTGTGAGGCACCCGCCATGTTAATTGTTATATCGTTGGCATTTATTTGCCCTTCAATATTTACAGCACCTAACACATCGATGTCTAGATTGTCGACTGTAAAGCCGCTGAAGATGACATCACCAGCTCCTTTCAATTCAAGGTTTTCCAGTTCAGCCATCGTAATATTAATTTTAATTCTATCGATGTTTAGAGGGTTAGATTTCCAGTCGAAATTTTTATTACCATCATATTCAATCGTCAGTGTTTTTCCATGCTGACTTATTTTGTAATTTTTTTTCTCTGAGTCAGAGCCAATCAGATCAACTGAATAATCGTAACCTTGCATAATTCGAACATCAAACATTCCACTTATTTCAAGCTCATCAAAATCTGCAAATGCGCTACTGCTTTCCTCTTCAGAGTTTGGTAGATCTTCAGGGCAACTAATACATTGAAGGTATTTATCTTTCGATATTATCCAGGTGTTTCCATCCCGGTTATCGTAATCGAAATAAATAGAAATTAGATCGGTAATATCATCTTGCAGTACAAACGGATAGTTGTAAGGAATATACAGCGTCATATTTAATCGTTGTGCACGAAAAATAGCATCTTTTTTAAACTGAAGATTGGAGTCGAATGTGAAAACGGAATCCTGAACATTGACTGTGTAATCAACCATCTTCGTATTTTCAATTGCAATCTGTCGGCTATTGCCTTGTGATTCGAAATACTGGACAAGCTTAAAATCTTTTCCATCGTATCCTTTTAATACGAGCGAAGCAGCATCATATTCGTCTAATCCCGTTTGATTAAGTTTTAATACGGCCTTTCTACCATTTAAAGTATACGTGTTCTCTATTTTTACTTCACCGTTTTCTTTAAAGGCATAAACAATTTTAGGAATTGTAAAGCCCATTACACCTACACTCAGCAAGAAGATGATGAAGAGTGACCATCCTACTGTTTTGTTGAAGACAACTTTTTTAGCGATGGCAGAAATTCCTAAAAGCGTAATTATAATACCAGGAATAATCGCTCCAATGCAGGCAGCAATGGCTGTTGTTGTTGGAATTGCGCGACTCAACGCCTCCATTGGCAAGGCAGCTTCATTGAAGGGTACTCCCAGATGAATAGGAACCGATACACCAGAAATTAAACCAAAGAGTATGCCCGTAGCGAGAATGATGGCTAGCATCATGGATAACCCTATTGTGGCGATTATAAGACCAAGCGCAACGCGGATGACTTCGATTAGCGGTAATAGAATTTTTCCGAGGCCTGTTAGAATCATACCGATGAGACGGAACGGAAAGAGAAGAATTTTTATGAATGCATTTTCTTCACCTTCTTTTACATTTAGCCCTTTTTTAACGGTTGATTCAATATTAGAAAGCGTAACGGGCTCGCCCTGCATTTGCATTTTATCGGTAATAGAAATGGCTGCTGGCAACACCATCCATAAAACGATGTATGCCACCAGGCCAAAGCCTCCGAAAAAGGCAGTAATCACAAACAAAAGTCGTATCACTATAATGTCAATACCGAAATATGCGGCCAACCCTCCCGAAACACCACCGAGTACTTTCTTTTCATTGTCGCGAAACATTTTTTTGTTGACCTGAGCCTCCTCTAGTTCATATGAACCCGGAACCACAATCCACAATACCAAATACACGAGGAGCCCAAAACCCCAACCGATTGTGAGTAATGCAAACAGCAGCCGAATCCAAACAGGGTCTACACTAAAGTAGTTACCCATACCAGCGCATACGCCACCCAATATTTTGCGGGATTGATCGCGGTAAAGTGTTTTAGCGGCCGCATGTGCGCTGCTACTTTGAGCTTTCCGTGGTTCTGGTTCTGGATTGGATTGCTTGCCCGAATTTTCCGTGAATTCCTGTTCTTCCGCGGCTTTAAAATCGCTAACACTTCCCATGGTAACAACAAGCGACTTAACATCTTCGGAGGTTATGATTTGCTTGCCTTCGTTTAGTTTGGTAAGAAAGATTTCAGCGATACGACTTTCTATATCGGATAGTATTTCGCTGCAGTCTTCAAACGAAGAAAAGTACTTATTAATGGAATCGAGATACTTTTTTAATACTTCGTAGCCGTCTTCTTCGATGTGGAAGATAATACCGCTGATGTTAATACTAATATTCTTTTTCATAGTAATGAAGAATCGTGGTGGATGTTAGTTTGGTTGTGCTCTTGCGTTTCGTGTGATGTGATCATGGTGGTCGAGTGAATTAGCTCATCCCAGGTTTCGGTTAGATTACCCAGAAATTTAACTCCTTTATCGGTAAGCTTATAATACTTGCGCGGTGGCCCCGATTTAGATTCTACCCATTTGTATTCGAGTAGCCCCGCATTTTTTAGCCGGGTTAATAAAGGGTAGAGCGTACCCTCTACCACAATCATTTTAGCAGCGGTAAGTTCGTCCAGCATATTAGAGGCGTACACCTCTCCGCGGGCGATGATGTGAAGAATGCAGTACTCTAAGATACCTTTCCTCATTTGTACTTGCGTGTTCTCAAGATCCATAGTTACTCAATTAGTAATCCTGTGGTAATACAGGATGTACTGGGCATAACCAAGTACTGTGCTAGAAAAATGGTAGCTTTGTAAACTACTGCTTTTCAATTGATTACATTATTTTATGATAGTTTTAATGGTCTGAGCGGGTGTAAAATTTACATTAATGAACAAAACTGAGTTCATTATTGAACAGTTTTGCAGCACTTTCTTGCTTTAGCCGCGTGGCGTGTTCGAAGAATTTTTAAGCGCTTAAATAGTCTGCTATTTTCTGATACTCTTGCTGATAACCAAATCGTTCGATATCGATTTTATAAAGTTCATTTACTTTGCCGAGGGTATTAGCATTGTAGTACGCGCGATAATCGTAAGATTCTTCACTTTTATTCAAGTGCGAGAGTTGTAAACTATTTTGACTTAAAAACTGATTTAATTTTTCAGAACCCTCTATGTTAAAAATCTTTACTGCTATTTTATTATTTTCATAATATTCTAGAAAGCAATGCTGCGGTTTAATATGCTGGTCTTTCACTCGATCTGGAATATTCGCGATTCGATTTACGAAATCGGAAAAAGAAAGATGCTGAGGCAATATCCCAAAAAGGTAGTCACCATAAATGTAATCTTGCAAATTTTTTTCAAAGAAGCTTCGATACACCGATACTAGCCTGCTGAATGGGTTGCGCACTATGGTGAAGTACAGATGGTTGCCCGATTGCGTTCCGATCACCTGAAGGTTTACATCTGTTAGGTAATTTATTTGCTCTTCACTGATTTCAATTTGTTTTAAGGTGGGATACATTTTTTCCAGCATTGCTTTGCTCAGGGAAGTACTCGCAGATTTTGGTATCCGAATGTACGATACAGTATTTGTTGCTAAGTGCCCACCTGTTTTTTTAAAAGATTTTTTAAAAAAGGCAAGCTGGGATATAAGACTTTTTGTAATTGTGTTTTTTGAGAGGAGAGCGGAGTAACGATGTTTATTTATTCCACGACCAGCCGGAACAAAATCCTGTAGTTTTATCAGGCTGATTCTTCGGCTTCTATTAAAATCATTTTCACTGTGAGCCCAACGTCCATACTTTAGGATTAACCGAGTGAGTTCAAAATATTTTTTAATACTGAGCATCATAAATTCATAGCCCTAAGATAGAAATTCGAGCCTCTTACTTTAAATCGAAATATCGTATTAAGTCAAAATCTGCTTTGCGTATATTGCAATTTAATGGATGCATAGAGTGAATAGCGTTGTCTCAAGTCGGCTGATTCTTACTATTACTGCCTTTTTATTGGCCGGTTCATGCTTTGCCCAATATGGCAATGAATGGATAAGGTTTAACCAACAATATTTTAAAATACCCGTGGCAAAAGAGGGTATTTATAGATTAAACTATGCCGATCTCCAAACCGCGGGTTTTCCAGTATCGAGTGCCGATCCACGAAGAATACAGGTTTTTCATCGGGGAGTAGAGCAGCGAATATTGGTAGCGGGTGAGGGTGATGCCGTTTTTAACCCAACAGACTATATAGAGTTTTATGGTAGAGGCAATGATGGCGTAGGCGATGCCGAACTTTATAGACCGGCATCCACACAACCACATCAATATTACAACCTCTACAGCGATACCACAACGTATTTTCTAACACTCAATTCACTTGCTCAATTGGGGCTTCGAATGGAGCCTTTCTCCGAAATTAATGTTACCGGTATTCAAGCAGAGGTTTTTCATAATGACCAAAAGTTAAAAATTCTGGCAACCGAATACGCAACCGGCAAAAAATTCAATACGTACGTTCAAAATTCTTTTTTTGAAACGGGCGAAGGTTGGACAGGCAACCAGATCATTCAAAATCAGTTTATCGATTATCGTATTGATAATATTTTAAATACCGCCCCGTCATCGGGTAGCCCTCAACTTGAAATTCAGTTAGTTGGTCGTGCGGAGGTATCACATCAGGTAGAGATTTCTGTTGGACCTTTAACCCCTTCACGGGTAATCGCAATTCAGAGTTTCGCATCATCAAATATTATTACGGTAACCGCTGCATTAAATTGGTCAGATATTGGTGGAGATGGGGCAATGGTGGTGCGGGTAAAAGCACTCGGTGTAAATGGTAAATCCGATCGACTTAGTACATCTTTTATTAAAGTCAATTACCCCCAAAATTTCAATCAAGCAGAAACCTCTGAAAAAATATTTCATCTGAACGAAAAGGTCGTAGGTAAATCATACATTGAAATACAAAACTCCCCCGCAGGAAGCCGTTTGTTCGATGTGACAGATCCGGCTAATGTTACCCCCCTTGGTACCACCTTAACCACAACCTTAAATGCCGTTATACCGAACACAGCAACATCAAGAACAATTTTGGCCACCACCAGCTTTGCCACTCCTTCCATTCGTTCTGTCACCCTCCAAAACATTGATCCTTCGCTTCACAACTATATTATCATTAGTAATCAGTTGTTGATGAAACCTGCCGGAGATTATTCAGATGCAGTTGCAGCCTATGCAAATTACAGGGCGTCTGCTGCTGGCGGATCATACAATACCCTGGTGGCGGAAATTAATCAGTTGTATGATCAGTTTAATTTCGGAGAGAAATCTCCGCTTGCTATTTCAAGGTTTATGAAATTTATGGTGAGCCTTGGTAATCCACGTTACCTGCTTATCATAGGCAAAGGGTTGGATGTGTGGCATAACTATCATCGAAATCCGTCTGCCTTTACATACCATGACCTTGTTCCTTCTGCAGGAGTGCCCGCATCGGATATATTGTTTACGGCCGGGTTAAATGGAACAGTGTTTGAACCCGCAGTAGCAACAGGCAGAATAACTGCAAGCACACCACACGATGTGGTTGCTTACCTGAATAAAGTTAAAGAAATGGAGGCATTGCCCTTTGATGATTTGTGGCGAAAAGAACTTCTTCATCTAAGCGGAGGTATCAATCCAGGGGAGCCAGAACTATTTGCATCGTATATGCAGCAATTCGGAACCATTGCCGAAAGTTATTACCTGGGAGGTAATGTATCGTACATTGGTAAAAGCAGTACGGAAATTGAGTTTGTTAACATTTCTGAGAAAGTAAACAGTGGCGTAAATCTAATCACGTTGTTTGGTCACTCGTCACCATCACAAAACGATTTTAATATTGGCTTTGTTAGCGCTCCCGAGCTAGGATATAATAATTCGGGCAAGTATCCCATGTTTCTGATAAACGGCTGCAATGCGGGTGATTTTTTTTCAACGACCACACGTTACGGTGAAGATTGGATTAACACGCCCGGAAAAGGCGCGCTGGGGTTTATGGCCAATACATCTTTTGGATATTCTACATTGCTTCGCGCCTATTCCAATACTTTCTATAGCGTTGCTTATGGCGATTCATCATTCCTTGATAAAGGTATTGGTGATATACAAAAAGAGGTGGTATCTCAATTTACGAGCATAAGCCCCAATGTTCTATATGTTGCGCAAGCCCAGCAAATGTTTTTGTTGGGTGACCCAGCGGTAAAATTGTTTGGGGCATCTAAACCAGACTATGAGATCAACGACAATTATGTTTATCCGGAATCATTTAACAGCGAACCGATAACCGCACTGAGCGATTCATTTGCACTAAAACTGATTGTGCGAAATTTCGGTAGCGCAAAAGAAGATTCAATTGCTGTGCGGGTTGTTCGAACGTTAAATGACAATTCAAACATTACGTACGATTCTATATTTAAACCCGTGCTATACCGCGACACACTTACATTCATTATTTATAAAGAAGATCAGGGTTTTGGCAATAACAGTTTTAGCGTTGCTATCGATCCATTAAATGCTATCAACGAAATTGAAAAATCGAATAACACAGCAGAGCTCACGATGTTTATTCCGCTGAATGCTTCACGAAATTTATACCCCCAAGGATTTTCTATTGTTAATACAGCCACGCTTAATCTCGTTGTGCAAAGTACTGATGTTGTAGGGGAGGAGCGCGATTTTATTTTACAGATCGATACAGTCGACACATTTGATAGCCCGTATGCGCAAGAATTTACTGTAAATGGAAAAATTGCTATCAAAGAAATTAACCTGATTGTACCACGGGATACGCTTGCTTACTATTGGCGAAGTAGATTTGCACAAAAGCAGAATGACAGTGAAAGTATAGATTGGGCTACAACCTCGTTCACGTATATTGAAAGCGGTCCCGAAGGTTGGGCGCAAGTACACTTTCCACAATATCTCAGCAATGAAACTCTCGGTTTAGTTAAGGATCCGGTTGCAAGACTCTTGAGACTGAAAGAAACTATTACAGATGTGTCGATTCAAACGTTTGGCGCGGATCACCCTTCTCCTCATACTGCTATTTCTGTTAAACTGAATAACACAGAGTATAATCCAATTTCATTGCCGGAATTACAGTGCCGTGACAATACCATTAATCTAATTGCCTTTAGTAAAACTTCGACTGTGCCATATGTAGCTATTCCGGTTCAATACCCTGACGCCAAAGCATGTGGAAGAAGACCGGAAGTCATCACAAGTTTTTTATCAACGGAAGTGGAGACAGGAAATGGTAAGGACCTTATTCAGTACATTGATAATGTACCGGTTGGAGATTCTGTTGTGTTGTTTTCCATTGGCAATCCAGGCTATGCTTCATGGTCACCTAATGTTCAGAACAAGTTATCAGCGTTAGGTATTTCGTTATCGCAGATTGCGACCCTTCAAGCGGGTGAAGCGGTTATCATTTTTGCGAAAAAGGGTTCTGCGATTGGATCCGCAACGATATTGAAAACATTGCCAACGCTGTCGTTATCGGTAGACGGTACGATCACGGGCCGTAATGTTTCTGGTACAATGACTTCAACGGTTATTGGTCCTTCAACTGACTGGGGAAGTTTTAAAGCAACAGGCCGTGCATCTGAGATACCTGTTACAGATCAATTTAATTTTGATGTTATCGGTAAAACATTAGATGGGACAGAAACAATTTTAAGATCAGGATTAACAACTTCAAGTGAAGATCTTTCCGACATAAATGCTGCAACTCATCCGTATTTGCAACTTGTTTTTCATGCAACAGATGAAATCAATCTTACTGCTCCTCAACTTAAGAAGTGGTTAGCTGAATATACGCCTGCGCCTGAGGGTGTTCTTACATTTGCGGGCTCATTAGAAACAGAAATTTTAAAAGAGGGCGAAATATGGACAGGTACTTACGGATTCCATAATATTTCTGAAAAGCAATTCAGTGATTCACTCAATGTTCGGTATACCGTATACAATACTACTTCGCGAACATCAGAGATATCAACAAAAAAAATCAAGGCTCCTGAGCCAGGCCAGGAAACACTTTTTGATATTGTAGTGAATACGAAAGAAAAAGCTGGCCTGAATGATGTTAAGGTTTTTGTAAACCCGCTGGTGTTGCCAGAGGTGTATTACGATAATAATGTTTTGGAGTTGAAAGATCATCTGAATATTGCATCCGATCGGTTTAATCCCATATTGGATGTAACGATTGATGGGCGTTATATCCTTAATGGTGATTATATTTCTCCAAATCCTATTATTGTTGTGCGACTATGGGATGAGAATTCTCTTTTATTAAAGCGTGATACGATTGGAATTGATATTTTTCTTAAATATCCGTGTGCTTCAGAGAATTGTTCATTTACCAAAATTAATTTCAGTAATCCGGATGTACGCTGGTTTTCCGCAACGGACACTTCTGATTTTATGATGGACTTCAAACCTGAAAATCTTTCCGAAGGATTGTATACCCTTCAAGTAATGGCAAGAGACGTGCGCAACAATAGCAGTGGCGCGCTACCGTATGAGGTAAGCTTTGTAGTAGCCGAAAATAATACGATTACTATTCAGCGTCCTTACCCCAACCCATCATCGGATATTTTCTTTTTCAATATTGTGGTTACAGGAGATGTACAGCCCGATGCCATGTATGTAGAAGTCATTAATACAAATGGCCTTGCTGTTAAGAAGTTTGTAAAGAAGGTTTTTTATACCGGAACGAATATTGTTTCAATAGATGGAGGCGATTGGCCGGGAGGCTTGTATTTTTATCGTATTAATTTATTCAAGGGTGAAAAGGAAATAAAAGCATCAACCGGAAAAATTATATTTGTACGATAGGTTGGATTAAATCGAAAACCTCGAACCTTGGCTCAATAAATTCTAATCGTAATTTATTAGTGATGATGCCCACCCGGGCCGTGTACGTGGCCATGCGCCAACTCATCCGAAGTTGCGATGCGGATATCTAAAACCTCAACTGAAAAATTCAGTGCTACACCCGCTAACGGATGGTTGCCGTCAACGGTAATGCTATCCAATCCAATTTCGGTCACGGTAACTACCTGCCCTCGATTGTCAGTTTGAAACTGCATACCCTTTTTTATTTCCTGCCCGCCAAAAGCTGATCGCGGTACTTTTTGAATCATTTTTGCATCGCGTTCACCGTATCCTTTTTCGGGGCTAACCTGTATCTCAACCTTATCGCCTTTTACTTTTCCTTCTAACCCATCTTCCATACCGGGTATAAGGTTTCCAATTCCTTGTATATATACAAGCGGTGCCTGGCCAATGCTGGAGTCCAGCGTATTACCTTCGTTGTCGCGCAGGGTGTAATGAATGGAAACAACTTTTTCTTTTCCGATTTGCATATGCCTTTTTTTTTGAAGGCGGAAATTTACTAAAAAAAAATAAAATGTATGAAGGTAAATCGCTGATAGCATTTTATGCAATGAATCTATGGGGGAGTACCAGAGCGTTTATCAGGACTTGCTTCATTTTCTTTTGGTTCTTCGGTCTTTTCATTAAACAGTATCCGAACAGATGGTGTGTACATGTCGTTATATTGCCCGCTCTTTATAGCCCAAAGAAATATCAGCAAAAATGAAATGGCTATTGTTAGGCTAATGAATATTAGGAGAATGATAATCATCATGACGCATTCATTTTGTGGGATGCAACATACTTAACCGCTAAGGCCGAAAAGCTTACAACAGTTATACTGCTCACGGGCATTAGAATAGCTGCGACCAAAGGCGTTAAATTACCGGTTACGGCAAAGCTCAGTGATACAGCATTGTAGAGAAATGAAATAACAAAAGCGGCTTTCAGAATAGTAGTTGATGATTTTGCTAAACTAATAAACTTGTCTAAGGACTTAATTTGATCGCCTAGTAAAATTCCATCACATGCGGGTGTGAAAACACCGGTGTCATCGGTTACTGCAATCCCAACATTGCTTTGTTTTAATGCACCTGAGTCGTTGAGTCCGTCTCCCACCATTAATACAGTATGGCCTTTGTTCTGAAGATCGCGAATATAGGTTAGCTTATCGATTGGACTTTGATTGAATAGTAATTGAACATTGTTAGTAAATAGCTTTTTCATTTGCTCCCGGTCGCCTTCATTGTACCTGATAGTAACGCCCTACATTTATTTCCTAATCGCTGTAACATGGTATCTAAACTTTGTCGTACAGAAATGCGAATGCTAAAGTAGCCTTTCACGTCTTCATCAATGGATACATAAATCGTGGACACATCTTGATCTCTATTCTTTAACATGCCTACAAAATCGGCTGAACCAATCTTAAAAAGATGTTCATCAATTATTCCCAGAATGCCTTTTCCGGGTATTTCTTTAAAATCAATCACAACAGCCGATGATTGTTGCTTAATAAATTTAGTAATCAAGGAACTTAACGGATGGGTAGAGCAACTGGTAATTGATTTAACGGCCGCAAAAGCAGTATCTGAAAGTTTACCCGTAAATGTAATTTCGGGTGTTTTGCCATGTGTTACGGTTCCGGTTTTATCAAATACAACTGAATCTATTGTAGCTAGCCGCTCTATTACATCAGCGTTTTTTAAATACAGCTTATGCTTGCCAAATACGCGTAACATGTTGCCGTATGTAAAGGGTGCAGCCAATGCTAGTGCGCACGGACACGCAACCATGAGTACAGAAGTAAGAGTCAACCACATTTCTTTCGGCTGTACGAGTTGCCAATAAATCGCTGTCGTTAGTGCGATGCCCATAACGATCCATGTAAATCTGCGGGCGGCCATGTCAATTATTTTTTGATATTTACTTTCGGCAACTTTTTTGAAAATGTCGTTGTTCCATAAACTCGTGAGTTGACTTTGGGAGGTCTTCTTTTCAACGACTAATCGTACTGGGCTTCCGATGAGCCGACCACCAGCATATACAGTTTCTGATTGCCTCACCAATACAGGCTTAGATTCACCTGAAACAAAGCTGTAGTCGATATAGGCCTGATCATCTAACAATGTACTATCGGCAGGAATGATTTCCATGTTTCTTACTCTGATCTGATCCGCAATTTGCAGATCATAAATGATTATAGGTTTCCACTCTGTATTATCAAGTTTATGAATAGCCAATGGAAAGTAGGAAGTAAAGTCACGGTCGAACGCCAGGCTTTCATATGTTTTATTCTGAAACCATCGGCCAATTAATAGAAAAAAAACCAACCCGGTAAACGAATCCAGATATCCAGGGCCTGTTGCTGTTATTATGTCATAGCAACTGCGTAGGAAAAGTGCTAGTAGTCCGGCTGCAATGGGCACATCAATATTGATTTGTTTTTGCTTAAAGCTTTTTGAAGCAGAGCGAAAATAATCAAAGCCACTATAGAAAAATACCGGTATAGCCAGCGCGACATTTAACCATGAAAAAACGCGGGAAAGTAACTGGTCGGATTGATCAATGCCCAGGTATTCGGGGAAACTAAACAACATAATATTTCCAAAACAAAAACCCGCAACAACTAATTTTATCAATAGCGATTGATTGGTAACCGATGAAACGGGGCCGCTTTTAGTTAAATTAATTTGAGGCGTATACCCGATTGAATTCAACAGCGCTGCAATCGCGCTCAACTTAATTTTCGCTGGATCAAAGTTTAGAGTAACGTGCTTCTTAGCAAAGTTAACTTCTGATTGCAAAATTCCTGCATCAATTTTATGTAGGTTTTCTAATAGCCAAATACAGGAAACACAATGAATTGCTGGTATGAAAAAATCAACCTTCGCGAAGGTTGGGGAATCAAAGGAAATAATTTTCTTGCAGATTGTATTTTCATCCAGATAAGAGAAAACTTCTATCTCTGAAGCATGAATCTTACTACCAGCATTTTTATCAAGTATATAATACTCACAAAGATTATTTGTGCTTAGAATTTCAAAAACAGTTTTACAGCCGTAGCAACAAAATGGTTTATCGTTTAACCAAAAAGTTTCTTCGCAGGGCTGTCCGCAATGATGACATTCACTCTCCGAAAGTATTTGCTTTTCACTGGTTGCCTGCTGAATAAGCATGTTTAAGTGTTGGGCTCATTTTTAAGCGAGTAGGTCCAAACCAGACATTTGGTATGATTGGTAACATCTTCTGCTAAACTTCCGTTTACAACATGAGCAAAGCCCTTTCTGCCGTGGGTACCCATAGCGATAAGATTTGCCTTAATTTGATTTGTAAATTGTAGTATTCCTTGTTCTTCATCGGTGTGATTAAAAACATTTATGGTATAGTCTTTAAACATAAATCGCTTAGCGAATTTGTTTAGTCTTTCATGTGTTACTATATCAGAGGTAAAATTTAATGGAGTGTTTATCCATACAATGTGTAAATGTGCTTTAAAGAAATTCTGTAGCTCCTTTACTTTCGTTACCAAGGTTTCTTGATTTTCTGTGTCAAGCGTATTGGGAAACACGATGCTTTTTATTACGCCTTTGTAATAGTTTTTTATAATGAGTACCGGAATAGGAGAGTGCCGCACCATCTTTTCAGCATTAGAGCCTACAAAGAATTCGCGTGCCCCACTGGCGCCATGCGACCCCATGATTACAATATCTATTGAATTTTCTTTAATGTAGTCCTGTATCATTCTGGCTACGGCACCAAATTTTGTATGGAAAAGTACTTTCACTTCTTCCAGATTATACTGTGCTGTAATTTTTTTAAACTTGCTCGCAGATTTTTCTTTGAGTTCCTTTAAAAGCACTTCTTCAAAATTCAATACAGGCATAAGAAGTGAGTCGTGAAGCACAGGGAGTTCAATAATGTTCAGTAAGTGAATAGTGCCGCCCGATTGCGCTGCGATGTCTAGTGCGAAACGATATGCGTTAATGGCCTGTTTCGAAAAATCACAAGGAACAAGTATTTTTTTCATGGCGATTGTGTTTAGTTATTCAAAAGTATTTCCTGAATTTTTTAAAATTGCTGAGAAGCATCAGCAGATAAGCTGAAATTTGTCAGTATAACAGCTGCTTGTTAAACCCCTGACTTAATGACAAAGGTTAGCACCGGACGTCTGCTATGTTGAGCTACATCTTCTGCGACACTTCCTGCCAACACATGCGCGAAGCCCGTACGGCCATGAGTAGCCATACCAATCAGATCTGCATTGATGCTCTCACTAAAGTGGATGATACCTTCTTCTTCACTTAACTCGTTAAAGACATTTAGAGTGTAATTTTTCAGTCGCAATTTTTTTGCAAAATTTCCCATAATCATTTTCACTTCGGTATCTGGCCGGAAGTTTAATGGTGTATTTATTCGCACCATGTGTATTGTGGCATCGTATAACGCTTGAACACTTTTTATAACGTCAGCAAAACTTTTCTCACCCTCGCTCATTGAAGTTGCGTACACAATATTTTTGTATTCATTGTTAGCTGGTTTTTGTTGAATGGTTAGTACCGGGCAACGTGCATGACGAATTACTTTTTCGGTATTGGAGCCTACAAGCATTTGTTCGAGCTGTGACCGACCCGAAGTACCCATCACAACCAGGTCTACGTTATGGTCTGTAATCATTGTGCGCATGGCATGAAACGGATTCCCCAATCGCAACTCTGCTTTTACGCTTACTCCTTCATTTTCAATTTCCTGAATGGTTTTAGCAAATTGATTTTTAGCCTTTTCAATTAACCTCATCGTAAAGAGTTTTTCTTCCCAACTTTCTCCACTCAGTGCTTCTCCCGTAACATTAAAGGATTCACTCGTTGGTTGTTCTAAAATGTGGAGTAATATAACTTGAGCCTTTGCTTTTTTGGCAATCGCTACGGCTGTAGCGGTTGCGAAGTTAGCCGGTTTAGAAAAATCTGTAGGAACAAGAATTTTTTTCATATCAATTGGATTAATAGTTTAGGGTACAATCACTAACGGTATCTTAAGTTTTGCCAGTAGGTCATCAAATGTTTCTTTGTTTCGGATGCTCATTCCTTTGCTCATAACCAGGAAGCTTAGTTTATTTTTCTTTAGATGCTCCGCAATCCGGTCATCAATAAAACCAACCTCTGTTTCAAAATCATAGTCAATTCCGGACCCTGCCAACAGTTCTTTCTCCAACACGGCAAAATCTTTTAATGCTTCTTCATCAATTTTTCTTTTTGCCTGAATGATTTCATCGTTTTGTTTGAAAAGCCGGTAGGTGTAAAGTATCGTAAGGCGACTACCCAACTTGGTAGCAAGCCTGATTGACCATTTTAGGGCTTCTTTTGAAGAGTCTGAAAAATCAGTTGTACATATTATTCCGTTTGTCATATTGGTTTTACCAAAACTCTTATTCAAGAACAAACATACAGCGTTGATTTTTTTAGCCCAGCGATATTGCTCACCCAAAAAAATGATTTTTATCATATTATCAGGATTATTAAATTACAGTATTACCAACCCTTATTATGGATCTTTCAGTAATAACCAACGATGCCTTTCGCGAGATTTTTCAAAGCATGTCTGAGGGTATTATCATGGTGGACGAAGAGGGAAGGATAGTGGTTGCCAATCCGGTAGCAGAGCAATCTTTTGGCTATTCAATGGATGAGCTTAATGGAGTAATGTTAGAAAATTTGTTGCCAGAGCGTTATCGAGGAGGTCATTCCATGTTGCGGCATGGATTTATTGCTCACCCAGCACCTCGAAGAATGGGTATTGGTCGTGATTTAACTGCATTGCGAAAGGATGGCAGCGAGTTTCCAGTAGAAATAAGCCTTAGTTATACGCAAGTAAAAGGTACTGTACTAGTTATGGCCTTTATCAGTGATATTACACAGCGCAAAAAAGTTGAAACTGCTTTAAAAAGAAGTGAGGAACAACTCATTATTTATGCAGCCGAGCTTGAGCAAAAAGTTCAGGCCCGTACCGAAGCCCTTAATCGTTCGATTAGCAAGCTTGAAGAGGAAGTAATTGAGAGGAAGAAGGCTGAGGAGGAAGCCCAAAGAGCATTAGGGAAAGAGCGTGAGCTGAATGATCTTAAAACCAAATTTGTCTCTATTGCATCGCACGAATTCCGCACGCCATTAAGTACGGTTTTAAGTTCAGCGTCACTCATACACCAATACAATGAAAAGGGAGAAAGTCAAAAAGTAATAAAGCATGTTCAACGTATTAAATCATCTGTAAACCACCTTACAGCAATTTTGAATGATTTTCTATCGCTGGGCAAGTTGGAGGAAGGGCGAATGGAAATCACAAAGGAATCCATTGATCTGAAAGATTTTTTAAATGAGGTTAAGGAAGAAATGATCATGTTGAAAGAAGGTCAAAAATTATTGATCAACTGTGATTCATCTGCAAACATCATTAGCACGGATGCGCGCATTCTTCGCAATATTTTGTTTAACCTAGTTTCGAATGCAAGTAAATACTCAGATCAGGGTAAAAATATTTACCTTGATTGTAGCATACAAATGCCTCAGGTAGTTTTTAGTATCCGTGACCAGGGTATTGGCATACCGCAAGAAGACCAAAAGCATATGTTTGAACGTTTTTTTCGGGCAAGTAATGCGGGGAGCGTACAGGGTACCGGACTGGGATTGAATATTGTAAAACGGTATGTTGAATTATTGAATGGAATAATCACCTTTACCAGTGAATATGGAACCGGTAGCACGTTCGTTATTTCAATACCTGCTTTATAGTTTAAAAATTTTGACATGAAGAAGATATTATTAATTGAAGATAACGCTGATGTGCGAGAGAATACCAGTGAAATCCTTTCGCTCGCAAACTATAACGTGATAACTGCCGAAAACGGAAAAATAGGAATAGAGCTGGCAAAAAAGGAGAATCCTGATCTTATCATTTGTGATATTATGATGCCTGAGCTGGACGGATACGGAGTGCTACATATCTTAGGTAAGAATTCTGAAACTGCTACCATCCCGTTTATCTTTTTAACTGCAAAAACTGAACGAGTTGACCTTCGTAAAGGAATGAACCTAGGTGCTGATGATTATTTAACAAAACCATTCGATGATACCGAATTACTCAATGCAATAGAAACGCGATTGCGAAAAAGCGAGCTGTTAAAGAAATACGAATCAACTCCCCAGGGACTTGATGCCTTTCTGAAGGATGCAGGCGGAATTCTTAACCTGAAGGATTTAGGAAAGGATAAAAAGTCAAAAATTTTCAAAAAGAAAACCGAGGTCTTTACCGAGGGAGACTCACCTATTAATGTCTTTATGGTGAAATCGGGAAACATAAAAGTCTTCAAATCACATCCGGATGGAAAAGAACTTATTGTTAACCTCTACAAGACCAACGATTATTTTGGATTTGAGCCCATTCTTGAAAGTGGTATGTACACCGAATCGGCAGTCGCTATGGAGGAGTCGGAGCTGATTATTATTCCACGGCAAGATTTTCTGGCACTCATTCACTCTAATCCTGAAATTTCAAAAGTTTTTATTTCTCTTTTGTGTCGGAAAGTAAAAGAAAAAGAAAATCAGCTTCTGAACCTTGCCTATAATTCAGTGCGGCAGCGTACTGCAGAAGCTCTTTTAAAAGTTTTTCAATTGAAGGACCCAGAGAAAAAACTTAGTATTTCTCGCGATGACCTCGCTAAGATGGTAGGCACCGCTTCCGAATCGGTAATTCGCGTACTTTCTGATTTTAAGGATGAAGGCTTGATTGATATCGAAACCGGAAAAATAATAATTCTTAAAGCCGATAAACTAGAAAAAGTAATTCGTTGGAATGTAGCACGATAATTACCGGCAAAGAATAATCTGATCAGAAGCTTGCGCGGCCTGAGGAATGTGCGGTTCAACTAACAATACACGCACAATTAACAAACAACCGGCTGCAATCTGCATAACGGTAGAGAGCCTGCCAACGCTTATATTTAATCGCTTTGCGAAGAGGGGTATAATGGACACCAATCCCAGCATAACGGGCAAGGTGCCTGCACCAAAAGCAGCCATAAAAATAAAACCATCCAATGGGCCTGATAGTGTAATACACGATGTTAGCGCCAAAAAAGTAAGGCCACACGGTAAAAGTCCATTCAATACACCCATGGCAAAAATTGAACTGTCATTTCTCTGTTGAAGAAATTTAGAAAACTGTGTTTTCAAGAAAGAAGTAAATCGCAGAACTGGAGCAAGAACCGGTGCATTAAAATTACTACCGGTTATTCCGATAACCAGAAGGGCTACTCCCAATGTAATGGAGATTACATATTGCACAGTTAACGGCAGCATAACTCCAATGGCACTAACAACAGTACCCAACACACAGTACATTAAGATTCTACCAAAATTATACAACACACGACTTCGCACACCACCACCGCGGGTAACGGCAAATGCTAATGGACTACACATGCCCGCGCAGTGAATGCTTCCAGCAAAACCTAATATGATAGCCGTAATTAGCATTATAAATAGATTGTCTTTTCCAAATAGTATTCCTTGTCACCCATCGCCCATTTCATCCTTGCTTTATACATTCCTCTTTCACGCTCTTGCAGATCAAAGAGTTGTACCGTATCGGAAGTAGTCATCAATTCAAATATTAAATCCGAGCTGGCATTGGAGGGCCGGAAAAGTTTCAATTCTCCATTTTGCATCAAACTGAAATTATTAAAGGAAACCTGAACAGAATTATTGAAAATAGAAATATCAGGTTTAACTGTTAGCTGTTGTGCATTTTCAGTGCGCTCAATCTGTCGTTGAAAATCCAATTCCTGCTTATAATAATCGGGTGCTACCAAGCTTATGTCTTGCCGAACACAAATTGTGACCAACACTCCGATAAAGGCCGCAAATAAAATAAATGATGCAACAATCCATTTTCCCCAATTCATAATTTTATAATTAATGTTCCTCCGATTCATTACTAGCATTCGATTCCTCCTCAGCTTCTTCCTGCTCATCTTTCCTTCGACTGTTAAAATCCGAGGATTTACTTACAGGCCCGATGAATTTTACTTTTACTTTCTCTAACAACTTTTCTTTATTGTAAATTCCTACCGTTACAATCGTACGTGCACTTTTTATTTCTGCAGCCGGAATCCTAATGAAGCATACGCTTTTTATCATGCCTTCAGCCGGAACTACAATAGAATTTCCATCTACCCTATTAATGGAAGCCGCTGCAGGGGATTCAACTTTTATGTGAAGTTCTATTTCTGAAAAGGTTTTATTCACAAACTCAACATTATATAGATTCGTGATGTTTCCATCATCAGTTCGTTGATACAAGGTTCCAGAGACTTTAAAAACAGTTGTCTCTACATCGGTGCGCGTTAATAATGTAAAGCCAAGCAACGATAACAATGCAATTAATACGAATGAGTACCCGATTACGCGAGGGTTGATCAAATGGAGTATCCCATCTTTTATAGAATTATATGAAGCAAATCGGATTAGCCCTTTCGGCTTTCCTATTTTCACCATCACATCATCGCAAACATCAATGCAGGCCGTACAATTTACGCATTCCAGTTGCGTGCCATGCCGAATATCAATCCCGGTGGGGCAAACATGCACACAGAGTTTGCAGTCAATACAGTCTCCTTTTTTTTCTATTGTAGCATTAGCTTTTTTTATTTTACCTCTTGGTTCTCCCCGAAGCCAATCGTAGGCTACCACAATTGAATCTTTTACCAACAAAACTCCTTGCAACCTTCCATACGGGCAAACCACAATACAAGCCTGCTCACGAAACCATGCAAATACTCCATAAAATATAAGTGTAAAACTAATGAGTCCGATAAATCCGGTTAAGTTGTCAGTAGGAGAATGCTTAATGAAATTAAAAGTTTCATCCACACCAACCAGGTAAGCCATTACGGTGTGAGCGATAAGCACCGAGATTGCTATAAAAATAAAATGTTTTAGGGTTTTTTTGAAGATTTTTTTTATGGTTACAGGACCATCGTTTAACCTTTTTTGCGCGGGTGCATCGCCTTCAATAAGGTATTCTATTTTTCTGAATACCATTTCCAGAAATAAAGTTTGTGGGCACATCCAACCACACCATATTCTACCAAAGACCACCGTAAACAAAATGACAAAAACAAAAAAGGTTAATAAAAGTATAGCCAACAGTACAAAATCCTGCGGCCAGAATACCTGTCCGAAAATTATAAACCTTCTTTCGAATAAGTTAAATAAGAAAAGTGGCTGACCACCGATTGTTATGAAAGGACCAGCGAATAAAATTGAAAGCAGAAATGTTGTTACAATGATTCTCCAATTGTGGTAGAGGCCTGAAGGCTTCTTCGGATAAATCCACAACCGCTTACCCGTTTTGTCAACCGTGGTAATGTTATCACGAAATTCATCATCGTACGTATAGAGTGCATCCTCCTTCTCCATCCTCGTTACCCCTCAATTAATTCAATGACGCTGTTACGCTCGTACTGTCTGCTTTTGCTTTTGGTTCCTCTGGCTTAACCAATCTTCCTTGTGGTGCTTTTGGATCAGGGGGATTCGTGCCTTGCAAGCTCATGACATAAAACGTAACATCACGAACATCTGAAGGACTCATCACTTTCCCCCAGGCTGGCATACCCTTCTCTACTATGCCATTTTTTACAGTAACAAAAATTTCTTTAACGGTTCCACCATGAATCCAATACGGATCGGTAAGATTCGGGCCAACGACATTTCCTCCACCATCCGTTCTGTGACAGGATTGGCAATTGTTCGTAATGAAAATCTTCTTGCCATTTGATAAAAGCGCAGCATCGGCTGAATAGGCAAGGGTATTTTCATCAATTACTGCTACTGGTTGGGAAGCCAGAAATTTCTGCCGTGACTCATCTGCAGCCGTAATCTGATTTTCATATTCCTGAATGGAAAGCGGAAGTGAGCCTGCAACATGATAAACAATGAGGTAAACAATGCCCCATGCGATCGAACCATAAAATAACCATTTCCACCAAGGTGGTAAGTGATTATCTAGTTCACGAATACCATCATAATTATGATCAAGTTCAATACTCTTCTCTTCTGCAAGCGGAACGGAAGCATTGACCTGTTCCCAGAAACGATTACCCCAACTTGGTTCAGGAACATATATTTTTCCCAAACTAGCTGCTTGTTCTTCTGCTGCCTTTCGGGTAAAAAGGTTCAAGACCTTAATAATATAAATGGCAACTATTAATACCAGCAACAGTACTGTAAAAATTAATGCTGCAACGATATAGAGCGAAAGCATCGGGTGATTCAACGGATCCGTCCAGAAGTTTGCTGGTTCAGCCGGGGCATTCTGAGCAATAGTCACTACCGGAATTATAAACACGAGTAAGAGAATCCATTTTTTCATAGTGTATCATTTTTATGTTCCAACATATGTGCGCCATCCGTATCGTTTTTTAGTGGCATGGAACTCATCTCTGAAATATATTTTTTATCGACTGTAAACACCCACACGAGCAGGCCAAGAAAGAAAACAAAGAATATGACAAAAGAAATCAACGGCCACATTTCAATGTTCGTGATGTTTTGCAAAACATTTTTATACATAACTTTTATTTTTGAATGGTGTTGTCTGCAGTTTTTTCAGATTTAATATCTTGCCCAAGCCGTTGCAGGTACGCTATCAACGCAATGATTTCAGTATCGGGCTCAACTTCGATCCCTTCCATTTGTAAATTCTCGGCAATTCGTTTCGCTTGGTTGTCAAGTTCATCGTTTGCTACATCTTCATATCCTTCGGCATACGGCACACCCACCGTGCGCAATGCCCTAATCTTTCCAGGTGTTTCATTTTTATTTATGAACTGCTCAAACAACCATGGATATGCTGGCATAATTGATCCGGTAGAAACCGCATCAGGTGCAAGCATGTGATTGTAGTGCCAGCTATCACCATATTTACCACCTACGCGATGTAGATCGGGCCCCGTTCGTTTTGATCCCCACAAGAATGGATGATCGTATACAAACTCTCCCGACTTTGAGTACTCACCATAGCGCTCTGTTTCCGAGCGGAATGGTCTCACCATTTGTGTATGGCAATTCACACAGCCTTCTCGAATGTAAATATCACGTCCGTGTAACTCTAAAGGAGTATAGGGCTTAACACTGCTAATGGTTGGTACGTTTGATCGAATCAGGAACGTGGGAACCAGTTCAATGATTCCTCCGATAAGAATAGCAACCAATGCCAAGGCTGTAAACAATACTGGCTTATGTTCAAGTACCCGATAATGCCAGCCTCCTGTTTTTGCAACATACTCTTTAGTAAGCGGAGCAGCCTCTGCAGCTTCATTGGCAATGAAGCTTCCTGCATAAGCAGTCTTGATCAAATTATAGGTCATGATAATAGCACCAACGAGGTATAGACCACCGCCAACTGCACGCAGCAAATACAATGGAATAATCTGAACGGTTGTTTCCAGAAAATTCTTGTACACCAAAAACCCTTCTGGGTTAAACTCTTTCCACATCAAGCTTTGAACTACACCCGCCACATACATCGGTAGCGCGTAGAAAATTATACCCAACGTACCCAACCAGAAATGAAGATTTGCAAGTTTGGAGGAGAAAAGATCTGTATTCCACATGCGTGGCACAACCCAATACAACATTGCAAATATCATAAAGCCGTTCCAACCCAATCCACCAACATGCACGTGCGCAACAATCCAATCGGTGAAGTGAGCAATTGCGTTTACACTCTTTAGCGATAAAAGTGGTCCTTCAAGCGTAGCCATACCATAGGCAGTAACAGCCACAACCATAAATTTCAAAACTGCATCTTCACTAACTCTATCCCACGCTCCGCGCAAGGTTAGTAACCCATTAATCATACCACCCCACGATGGAGCAATGAGCATGATGGAAAATACAACACCCAGTGATTGAGCCCAGTCAGGAAGTGAAGTGTACAATAAGTGATGCGGGCCTGCCCAGATGTA
Source organism: Cyclobacteriaceae bacterium (assembly GCA_031395485.1). Taxonomy (GTDB): domain Bacteria; phylum Bacteroidota; class Bacteroidia; order Cytophagales; family Cyclobacteriaceae; genus UBA2336. Next base: position 115,805 of record JANNUS010000009.1, read on the forward strand.
AATAAAAATCAAAGACCAGAAGTGAATGATAGAAAGTTTGTATGAGTATACCGGTCTGTTAGCCGCTTTTGGAAGAAAGTAATACATCATGCCGAGGTAAGGCGTAGTCAGAAAAAATGCAACCGCATTATGGCCATACCACCATTGAACTAGTGCGTCTTGTACACCAGCATACCATGAATAGCTTTTAAAAAGCGTTACCGGAATTGCAAATGAATTCACAATGTGTAATACGGCAACCGTTACGAACGTAGCGATGTAAAACCAAATCGCTACATACATATGACGCTCTCTGCGCTTCATGATTGTGCCAATCATATTCCAGCCAAACACAACCCATATTAAAGCAATTGCAATGTCTATAGGCCACTCCAATTCAGCATATTCTTTTGAGGAAGTCATTCCTAAAGGCAGTGTAATAGCAGCGGCTAGAATAATAAGTTGCCAACCCCAAAAATGTATCCAGCTCAATCGATCGCTAAACATGCGAGCCTTGAGCAACCGTTGCATAGAATAGTACACGCCCGCAAACATCGCGTTACCCACAAAAGCAAAAATGATGGCATTTGTGTGCAGCGGTCTGATGCGCCCAAACGTAGTGTATTGCAGGTCGAAGTTTAGAATCGGATAGACAAGCTGTAGTGCTGCTGTTAGCCCTACCAACATACCCACGAGGCCAAAAACTACTGTAGCAATTATAAATGCCTTAACAATTTTATTGTCGTAACTAAATTTTTCTATTTCCATAGGTGTTGATTTGGAGAAGCTTTTTTCTGGGAATAAAAGTAAAATGAGGGCACATCGTGTAGTATGATAGCCGTTAGACGAAAAGATGATTTTTGTCAGGATTTTCTTCGGATTGATTTGCGCTGAAAGTTTTTGTAAGTATGATTAAGATCATACACCCACAAACCAATATCCCATACCTTTATCGAAATAAAAATAAAATCGTATGATAGCTTCTTGCAGTATCCCAAACACCACCGACCTGACCGTAGCCGAGGTGGTGCTTACCTATCCGAATGCGCTTACTGTTTTAACGCGTTGTAACATCGACTATTGTTGTGGTGGAAAACGATCCTTTAAAGAGGCCTGCGAAAGGAAGGGCCTTAATACGGAGAAAATTTGGGATGAAATTGTTCATGGAAGAAATACTGAAAATTCTTTTTTATTGCGATTTAGTATATGGGATTCCCCGCTTCTGGTAGATTATATTGTTCAAAACCATCATGCGTACGTTAAAGAGAGCATTCCGCAACTGCAAGAATTATTGGATAAAGTTTGTAGTGTGCATGGTGAAGATCATATTGAATTAGTGGAAGTCCGAGACGACTTTAACGATCTTGCTGATGAACTTTTGGCCCATATGCAGAAAGAAGAAGAAGTCTTATTCCCTGCCATTAAAAATGGATATCAGCGCGCTATTAATATGGGCGAGCCAATTCGCATGATGGAGGAAGAACACGAGCAAGCTGGTGATTTAATGAAATCAATTCGGCAATTAACAAATCATTATACCGTACCTCATGATGCTTGCCCAACGTTTCAACTTACCTACAAAAAATTAGAAGAGTTTGAGCATGATTTAATGCGACACGTTCATCTTGAGAACAATGTGCTGTTTGAAAAAGTAAAGCATGCCTGATTAATATCATTATTTAGTATCCAGGATGTCGCTAATTTTTCACTTTAGTTAGTGAAGATTTGATACCATCAAAAACTCTACAATCATACAATGCTCGCCTGGTGCCCATTCGAAAAAACCAGGTTTTGTTTGGGGAAGGCGATATTTTATGGATTTTCCTCCCACAATTTTTTGACAGCTCTCCATACAGCCATCCTTAATTCAGACTTAGGGTAGATTTTATTGCTACCAGCATATTTTACTAGTGTATGTCGTAGTAGCTGTAGCTCGCTGGCTACTTTTGGGTAGGCATTGCTCATAGCTTCTACTTTTCTCTCCTCTTCTGGTGTCAACAAGCCAAGACAGTAGTCCTCCAATACTCCACTTGTGATATATTCTCCTTCACTCATTCGTTTTTATGCAATTGGTTCACTTAAGTGTAAATTAATATGAAGCGGCCCAATTATTTACATCATTCTTTAAAAACCTATAGTACATTATTGATGATAAAGAATTTTCAACAACCCAAGCCCTTTTCTAGCTCTTGTTTTCACCGTGCCTAAAGGCAGCTTAAGTAGTTGTGCAGTCTGCTCATGGCTCCATCCATAAAAGAAAATCATATCAATCACTTCTGCATATTTTGCATCAAGTTCCAAGGCCTTATTTTTAAAGTCATTAAACTCTACCTCGCTGGCATTTAAAGTGATCTTGCTTTTGTAATTCTTGCTGAGTGAAGCCAAGTCAAGGTCCACATTTAATGATTGCTTACGATGAGCCGCTGAGCGCAAATAATCAATGGCTAGATTTTGAGCTACATTTAGCATCCATGTATAGAGCGAGCCTCTTGAAGGATCAAAGCCATCAATGTGCTTCCATATTTTTACAAAAGTATCCTGAAGCAGCTCATCTGCTATTTCGGTCCGCCTCACGTATTTAAACAGGACTCCATACAACGCTCTGTGATAATTACGATAAAACGTATTGAAGCCCCTCTCACTTTTCGATTTAATCATCTGCACAAGAATTGCCGTTTCGGCATTTTTTCCTTGTTTTTGGCTAATCGCCATCGATGGCGCGTTGATCACTTGCGCAGTAGAAACTTTTATTGTTGCTAGCATAATGCAATCTTTAAGAGTGATAATGAAGGCGTATATTACAGGTACAAAAGTGTGCGCATCGAGACGCGTGGGAAATAGTGAGAATCACTATTTTGCTCCATGTTTTACAGCGAAAATGGCCAGATTCCTAACTAGTTAAGGATGCAGAAAAATAGTTTAGATAGGATGCAGGATGCAGACATCCTTTATAAAAAAATAGTGGCCATGTCCGCCTCTTTTTTTAGAGATGGTGACATAGAAGAAATAGAGCGTTTTAGAAAAGAAGCGAACCTATTACTCGGTGGAATCAGTGGCACCGATGCAGTTATTGCGATATTTGATCATCTTAACTACACCCCTGTGCTTGAAGTAGGCGAAAAGGAATTTTGGGGCATCCTTCCCGAAGTACCAAAAGCCGACCGGATGCCTCAGATCATGAGCCTTTTGGAAAAAGAGTACCTGCCTTTTTTTACAGATTCAGTTAAATGGTTTACAGGCGTATTGGAAAAAATTCCATTTGAGCTAAGGACGAACATTCAGATATTTCATTGCGGCATCAGATATACGCTGCTGAACGGCAAGCCAGTCTGTCTATTTTCCAAAGGTTCGCCCATTCACTACGATGCAAACCGGAAATTCAGTTACACCTTCAATTATGTGCAAAACATTAACCACCTGCTGAAAAAGGATTTTTCACATTATTGGATCCGAATTTCGTATGGCGCAAACAATGAATGCGTACACACCTTTCATTCAGAAGAGAAAATTTATTCGAACAAAGATCTTTTGTCTTCTAGAGAAAAGGAAATTTTAAAACTAGTGGCGGACGATTGTGGCACCAAAGAAATCGGTGAACGCCTTTTTATCAGCACCGCTACAGTTGGTAACCACAGAAGCAATATGATTGACAGACTTGGCGCAAGAGATACAACTGCATTGGTGCAGTTGGCAAAAATGGCAGGGATGATTTAGTAAAGCGTTATTTTTTTATCAGGGCAACATTTCAAATCGTTCAGTAGGAAGCGATGTAGGCGCCAAGAAACTTAGTATAAAGATGATTTTTCAAGTATCTTCGTCTTTACATCGCTTTTAAGATGGACCTGACCTCTCACGACAATCAGTTAGGAATTTTGAATTCCAAACTTGAATTCGTTTCATTCGAATGCAAATCAAAGGGGAAGTTGGATCAGGTTGATGGAAAGTTTATGATGTCTGAAGTAATTTTGGAACCACATCTGGTGATCAAGCATGAACACGATTGCGAACGTGCAGAGAGAATACTTTACAAGGCAGAATCGGCTTGCTTAATCACCAACTCTATCAAATCGAAAGTAAGTATGATATCAACGATTATGGTTGGGTCATAAATCTTAACGAGAAGCCCATACGAGGAATTCATTAGTAAATATTTTAGTGGATATTTGCTTACATGCTTTACGCTATTCTCAATTTGGTCGTTCGTGTTGCCTTGAGGATTTTCTTTCGGAAAATTCACATTGAAGGCAAGGAGAATATTCCAGCAAAAGGATCTGTTATTGTGGTGGCTAACCACCCGAATACATTTATGGACCCCATTTTGGCCGCATTGGTTATGGTGCCCAAACAGGTTCATTTTCTTGCCAACGGAAGCATTTTCAAAACTGCAATTGCTCGGCTCATACTTTCACAACTCAATACAATACCAATTTATCGTCAGCAGGATAAAACCAATAAGCGACAGCAGTTAAATGAAGACGCCTTTCAGAAGTGCTTTGATTTTCTTGTTTCAGGAGGAATACTGTTAATTTTTCCGGAAGGCAATAGCATTAATGAACGAAAATTGCGACCTCTTAAAACAGGCACTGCCCGAATTGCTCTTGGTGCGGAGCATCAGAATAATTTTGAACTGCCACTATTCATTCTTCCAATTGGGCTGAACTATTCTAAGCCTACACACTTTCGTGAAGAGGTTGTAATAACTATCGGTGAGCCAATTGATAGCAAAATGTATCATACGCGCCACCGCAAAGACCCTGTTGCCGCTGTGAATGAATTAACCAACGAGATACAGAATCGTTTATCCTCACTTATCATTATTACAGAAAATAAACAGGAGGATGACTTGGTCCGAAAGATTGAAACTTTATACAAAAAACAAATTAGTATTTCTAGAACAGAAAGTAATCTGGACGTTAATCTGACCCAAAACATTGTTAAGGCTGTCAATTATTTTCGTGATTACAATCCTATGCTTGTGCGGGAGATTAAAGAAAAGATCGACAATTATTTTCAGACCATTCAAGAATTTAATATTAGCGACTACCTGGTTAAAAAATCAGAAACAATCAGCTCAGGCAAACTTTTTCGTTACTTGTTGTATTTCGTTACCGGATTTCCTGTTTACGTGGCAGGGTTACTCTTAAATTATATTCCCTATTCCATTCCCTCCAAGGTTGCCAATTGGATATCCAAGGATGAAGAATACCGTGCTCCGATTATGATGTCAGCAGGTATCTTTACGTTTCCGCTTTACTATGCCATTATCTATGCACTCGGATGGAGACTATTTCCTACGCCTTACAGTATCCTCGTACTAACGATGGTAATGCCCCTCAGTGGATATTTTGTGTTACAGTATTACAAACGCTTTCGGAATTTGAAAAGCACGTTTGTCTACCACAGTATATTTAAAAAAGAAAAGTCCACACTCGATTGGTTTACACAACAACGGCAAGAGATCATCAACCTACTTGAAAGCGCCCGTCAACAGTATCCATAATTGCAAGTTTTAAGATACTTTAAGTAAGTAAGCCCATTTTGTATTGAAACAAGTTGGCAATAGTTTGCGCACGGTTTTTTGCTTCATCGGCAACTGGTCCGGCAAATTCTGAATTAACAGTTTCGGTAAATAGCTCCAGCCAGCGAGTAAAGTGATCGCGGTTTATTGGAAGTCCTGTGTGCTTTGATAACGGACTTCCATTGTACGACATGTCTCCTAATAAAACCGAAGCCCAAAAACTATACATGATCGGTAGGTGTTGAGGCCAGTCTACATTGGCAAATGCCGGAGAGAGCAAGGTGTCTTCTCTAACTTTCTTGTAAAAGGAATCTACTAAATGCTTTACATCTTCCTGAGTTGCAATATCGACCATGTTATAAGAGCTATGCATTCAAGTTAAGTTTTTTTTCAAGATAGAATAGTGCTTGGCGATAATTGTAGGTGGTAATATAAAAACTACTCACCCGGAAATTAATGCACAACTATACTTTATGTTGTTTATAGTAGAATGTGAAAAGAAAGAATAGTAATCTGAAAATATCATAAGCCCCTCGTTGCTTAAGTCTTTCGAAGAATCCGGTGGCTGAATCATAATCAGACTCCGTTATTAATTTGCAGTCATTATCTATTATTTGCATCAACTCTTTCGAGGCCTTCTCAGCAAAAGGAGCGTCACGTATTTCTAAATTTAACTCCACACTTGCGTATGCACTAATGTTATTAATATTATAGGAACCTATTGTAACCCATTGGTTGTCGCACGAACTGATTTTGCCGTGCATGACTTTTGGTTGATACTCATAGATTTCAATATTTTGGATAAACAGCCGTTGATAGATATAACGTTCTGCATGCTTGGCTAATAGTACATCAGAGTCTCCAGCTAAAATTAGTTGAATTTTTACACCTCGTTTGGCTGCTTTAATGAGTGCTCGCATAAAACCACTTCCTGGAATAAAGTATGGCGACATGATAATGACATACGATTCAGCTAGCTGAAGCATCTTTAAGTATCCATTTGTGATTTCAATTTTCCTTCTCACCCAGTCATTTATCCGGACCGCAGCTAAGCTACCGTGTGATGACCACTGGCGATTGACCACTGGTGCTAAAATTTTTCTTCTTTTAAAAAAACCACCTGCCAGAATAGTCCTTCGCTCGCATACCGCTTGCAGTTCCAACACCGATTCACCACGCACATACACTGCATAGTCGAGCCAGGCAGTTGCATGCGTTGTATCATTGTAATGATCACTAATGTTGATGCCACCTACCAATCCGTGTTCTCCATCAACCACAAATACCTTGTGATGTAGCCTTCGGCCGATGTAGAAATATTTACTCTTTAGAAATGCACTAAACCATCGAAAGTGAATGCCTGCCTCAGTTAATTTACGTACAAAGTCTTTTGAGAGGTCTTGTGAAGCATATCCATCCAGTACAAGGTATACCTGAATATTTCGTTGAGCTGCCTTCATGAGTGCCTTAGCAATTCTGTTTCCCGTCTCATCCTCTGCAAAAATATAGGTTTGGAGATGAATGGAATCGTGTGCTTGTGTAATGAGTAGCTCGAGCAAATCAAAATAATCACTTCCACTTTTCACCAGCCGTAGCTCATTGCAGTTTGAAAAGGGTAAAGAGGGGTGCGAAAACAGCATCAAACAAATGAAATGACAAGCGTTAATAGTTCTTTATACACTTTAGGCTGCGCTCACTGCTCTTTTATCTTGCTCTTCCAAACTGAAATTACCATCCTCAGTTGTCTCAATCCAATGCGTGCCGGATTTTCGTAAGATTAATACTGAAAGTCCATAATTGTCGCGAAGAGTTTCTTGTAAATCTGCAATCGTCATGGAATGTAAAAGTGTCAATTGTCCTTTGGTGTGTACTACACGGCAGTCGCCAAGTCTTTTACTTGTTTTTACTATTTCTTTTGAAGCGGCTTCGCCTGCATTACTGGGTTTACCTAAAAACTCAATTTTCAAGTTAGGGAAGAGTTTGTTGAATTCCTCCTGGAGTGCGAAAATTTTCCGGTGGTCGTTGATTTGAATTTTCATAAAATCTAATTTTGGTCTAGTAAAATAAAATTCATCATTAGAAAATCTTAGCTATTTCTCTAATTGCAGATCCGCTATTCAATAGATCTTAATTAGTTTTCTTTGCAGTTTTTTCCTGCTTTTTAAAATAACCTCTAAATAGAAAATGCTCCCTCATGGCCTCCATGTTCTTATTGAATTTGGCAGTGCCCTCTTCTACATTCTTAAATGATTGATTTAATTTTTTTAACATCAAACTGTCACTCAGCAGGGTACCTGCTGTTCCCTCACCATGTTTTAATCTCCCAACGATCTCATTCATATCTGTGGTTATCGTTGCAGCCTGGTTACTAGCAATCTGTATGTCAAGTAGGCTTTGACGGAGCTTATTAGAAAGCACCATATCGGCAATGACCATTCCGGCTAGCCCATGGCCATTTTTAACTTTCCTTGTCATGTCAACAAACTCATTTCCAGCAACTGCTGCATTGTGACTAGCTAGTTTAATATTTAAAGCGGCTTGTTTGATGTCGGCTGCAATCACCGAGTCGGATAGAAGTTTCCACAAACTCTTGCTGTTGTTTATTTTCTGCGTTATTTTTTTTAAATCACCTGATATGCTTGCAATATTTTCATTCGTAGTGTTTAGTGTGCGAAGCATTTCATCTGTTTCTACAGGAATAAGAGAAAGAATAGCATCACCTTCTTCCACGGACGGAAAATCTCCTGGTTGCCCACTAATGTTAATCAGTTTATTACCCATGAGCCCATCGGTACCCACTGCGGCAACTGAATTCTTCTTTATATACTTCTTCAATTTTTTATCAATGATCATGGTTACACGCACAGAAGTATCACTTTCCAAGGAGATACCTTTTACCGTACCCACATCAATTCCAGAGAACCGAACATTGTTGCCGGGCATCAACCCATTGACATTCGAAAAGCTTGCGCTGATCGTAAAGGTTGAACCGAACATACTGCGGTTCTTGCCAATCATGTAAAGTGAAAAGACGAGGAATAAGGCCCCGGCCAGTACAAACAATCCCAATTTTGCATTATCTAATTTTTTCGTACTCATAATTTTATTTCAAGAATTTATCTAAAAAATTCATTGACTTTTGGGTCACCTGATTTTTTTAATTCACTAAATTCACCGACCGCATAACACTTGCCTTCAATTAACATTACTACCCGATTTGAAGTAACGTTTATACAATTAATATCATGCGAAATAATAATTGCCGATGCGTTATACTTGTGCTGCACGTTTACAATCAGGTCACTGATTTCACGAGCTGTTACTGGATCTAATCCGGTTGTTGGTTCATCATACAAAATAATATCAGGTCGTAAGATTAATGTTCGGGCAAGGGCGATGCGTTTTCGCATGCCACCCGAGAGCTCAACCGGCATCATGTCAATGGTATGTGCAAGACCAACGTTTTCCAGTGTTTCAATGATAAGGTTTTCAACATCTTTCGCGTTTTGTTGTGCCTTTAACCAATGTCTTCGCAACGGAAACTCCAGGTTTTCCCGTACGGTCATTGAATCATACAGAGCATTGCTTTGAAAAAGAAATCCTACTTTAACGCGCATCTTGTCAAGCTCTTCCTGATCAAGTTCGCTTATCGCTTTTCCAAATACTTCTATCGAACCACTATCCTGCGTTATAAGTCCGATAATACACTTTATTAACACAGACTTGCCTGATCCTGATTTTCCCAGCACAACCAGATTTTCTCCTCGGTTGAGATTAATAGAAAAATTCCGCAGTACATGGTTATCTCCAAAGGACTTATTGATGCTCTCTATTTTAATAACGGACTCAGCTGCCATTGTAAATCAGGTTAGTCCTAATAAGTCTGTGATCTGAACAGCGATCAAATCAATTATAAAAACAAGCAATGATGCTACTACTACAGCCGAGTTAGCGGATCGGCCAACACCTTCCGTTCCTTTTTTTGAATTGTACCCTTTGTAACAGCCAATCATGCCGATGGCAAATCCAAAGAAAAATGTTTTCGTAATAGATGGTATAATGTCACCATAGCTAAGCGCATCAAATACTTGTGTCCAATACAAATCCCAACTAACAACTCCGCGAATGTTCACACCCAGGTAGCCACCATACAGTGATATTGCATTGGAGAGATTCGCCAATACCGGCAACATAAGGGTAGTTGCCAGGATGCGTGTGACAACTAAATACTTAAAAGGGTTTGTTCCCGATACTTCCATGGCATCGATCTGCTCTGTTACCCGCATTGATCCGAGTTCGGCTCCCATACCCGATCCAATTTTTCCCGCGCAGATAAGGCCTGTAATGACGGGCGAAATTTCTCTAATAAGCGAAACAGAAACCATATAGGGGAGCATGGACTCTGCGCCAAACTCAACAAGCGTTGGTCGCGATTGGATAGTAAGAACCAGCCCCATAATAAAAGCCGTTATGGCTACGAGGGGTAATGACTTATAACCAACCCAAAAGCATTGGCGAATAAACTCAGAAAATTCATATCGGGGCTTAAACCCTTCTTTAAAAAATCGGCTTGCAAAACGAGAAATTTCTCCTATTTCTTCAAGAAAAGCTGTATTAAACCGTGAAAAAAATGTTGCGTGTGGCATACTTCTTATTCATGTAAAATTGAATAGGATAGTAAGGCCAACTTGTGACAAAAGTCAGGTGCAATTGTGATCCTTATCACCTAGGTTATTCAGCTTCTCAACGTAATTACAACTGACTTTAAAAAAACAGATTAACCATTTCACTATGCACCTTCGATTGCCCGTTGCGCATCCTGATAAATATCTACTAGGCTTACAATACATTGTTTTTGGTTCTGTCATTCTTTACTTCGGCAGCACACTGTTTGTTCCTTTGAGCTTTGCTGTATTAATAAGTTTTGTGCTCTACCCTGTATGTGCCTGGTTTGAGAAAAAGGGAATTGGTAGGGTTCCGTCCATTTTAATAAGTATGGTTATACTTCTTATTATAGCTATTTCAGCTCTCGGACTTTTGATTCAACAGTTTGCATCATTTCTAAAAGAGTGGCCGGTGATTAAAGTTAAAGTAGCAGAATCGGTGCAACAGCTGAGTCAATTCCTGGTAAACTACTACTCCATCTCAAAGGATAAGCAGCAACATTTTTTAAATCAGCTTTTTGATCAATCGTCTGGTGACCTAGTTCAAATGCTCCAGCAAACGCTTTCTGCCTCTGCTTTCTGGGTAGTGATGCTTGTGCTTATTCCTGTGTTCGCTGTATTGATCTTATACTATAGGCATCTGTTGGTAGAAGTAATTTATAGGCTATTTCCAAGTGAACGGAAGGAGAACATTAAGAATATTCTATTTCTCACCATTAACACGTATTACAATTTTATAAAAGGAATGATTTTGGTTTATGTTATTGTTGGCGCATTGAACAGTATTGGGCTTCTGTTATTAGGTGTTCCGCATGCTGTCTTTTTTGGATTTGTTGCTGCGATACTCACCTTCATTCCCTACGTGGGCATTATGGTTGGTGCTCTTTTGCCGATGGCCATGGCCTGGATCACGTACAACTCGATATGGTATGCCGTTGGCGTGGTTGGTGTTTTTGCTTTCATTCAGTATCTGGAGGCCAATGTGATTTTTCCGCTTGCTGTTAGCAATCGGTTAAACATTAACGCACTGGCCACACTGGTTGCCATTCTTGTGGGTGGAATTCTGTGGGGATTTGCCGGGATGATATTGTTTGTACCCTTTCTTGCCATCATTAAACTGGTAGCCGATCATCATCCAAAAATGAAAACGTGGTCGATACTTTTAGGCAAAAACACCTAATGAAAAGGATTCGCATTAATAAAAATAAAAACGGAAGCTCAATCCTGTAACTACAAAAAATACAGCTAGTAAAGTAACGAGCACAATATGAAAGGCCAGTGCCGGGAGTTTTTCACTTGTTAATTTGGGAAGGATAAAAAACCGTACGTGAATCGCCAACACTATTGTACTTGCCAGCAACCCGAGCTTAGTCCATAAATACACATGATGCGATGTTCCTAAACTCCACCACTCCGTGAACGGAACGTAAATCAGCGCCATCCAAACCCCTGTGATAACTTGAAGCAGCAATGCCGGTATTCCAATCCGTTCGAAATGCTTTTCAAAGTCAAGTATACTAGCAGGATTTTTTTTCGACAAGGCTTGTGGTAAAAATCCAATAGCTAAAATCAAGTGGCCGCCTACCCAAATGGTAGCACCCAATACATGAAGAAGAATAAGCCACTTCATAAAAACTCTTAAAGATCCTTGCGCTTAAAAATCCGGAGGGCAATTCCGATCGGCATAACGATCCAAATACTAAGCAGAGCAGTGGAGAAGATCAACCCTATATTACTTCCGAAAAATTCTTTATAAAATGCTCCTGTATAGCCCATCAGGGCTGAGATATCCAATTTCAATAAAATTAGTATGCGGGCGAGGTCTATTGGATTTAATGATACCAGCGCCAGTGTTACCTTTTCTAACGGATAGTCGCTGAAAGAAAAGATAATCCACAATACTATGCCGTCATAAATTAGTGAGAAGTAAAACCAAAAAAGCAACGCCACCCCAATGGCTTTGGCTTTGTCGCGTGTGAGAACAGCGGAAAGAAAAGCCAGCGAAACAAAGACGAGTGTGAGCATGATTCCGGAATACAATAATGTAAAGCCTTGAACTCCGGCACCATATACAACCATGGGTATGCCTATACCCGCAGTGAAGGCAAAACACAATGACATTGCCACCGCAAAATATTCACCCAAGAAAATAATTTGTCGGTTCACCGGTTGTGCAAGCATTAACTCGATGAATTCGTATGAATTATAAAAATGAATGGTCGTAAACACCACGCTTACTAATGGCACCACCATCAACGCAATATTCATTAAGCTCAACAAAACTTTTGAGCTGTCGGAATCTAATTGAAAAAGGGCTATTGTACTTAGCAGTAAGAACAATGTGTACACCAAAATAAAACGTGTACGAAGAATGTCATAAAAAACATATTTGATTACGCGTGTCATGCAATGCAGTTTAATGTGTCACTTCTCTTTCCTTTTTTTCTAAACCTCCAATCATTTGAGCAATGGCCTTACCCAGTCGATCCTCTCCTGTAACATCCTTCAATTCGTTTACAGAGTTGCTGTAGCGAACCCTTCCTTCTTCCAGATAAACTACTTCAGTTGCAAGGTCATCGAGATCACTCATAATGTGTGATGTGATGATGATTAATTTCCCCGCTTCTTTTTCCTGCTGTATTTTCTCTTTTAGAAACTCTGTTGAAACAGGATCAAGACCAGCCGTTGGTTCGTCTAAAATAAGAACGGGCGGATTAAACAGAAAAGCCAGTGCTGCACTTACTTTTTGCCTGGTGCCTCCAGATAATGTATGCATACGTTTATCCAGCATCGTATCCAACCGAAATGCTTTTACCAATTCTTCGTCCAGATCGATCGGATTTTTGCGTATGTTTTTGATCATATCAAACAACTGACCAATGCGCATGTTATCGGGATAGCGGCCAATCTGTGGCATATAGCCTATCTTTTCGCGATAGTGCCAATCGTTCCGAATGTTTTCTCCGTCAACCAGAATTTCACCGGAGGTGGGAATGACCATGCCCAACACGCCTTTGATTAATGTAGTCTTGCCTGATCCATTCGGGCCAATCAACGCGTAGGAATTCCCATTGACAAGCTCCAACGTTATTTGGTCAAGAGCCTGAACCTTCCCAAATTTTTTACTTACCTCTTTGAACGAAATCATAGGGTTTCATCGATGGTGAATTATCTTTTAAGTTTTCTGGTGTTACAGCGGGAATGGCTTTTTCGGCACGATCCATTAGGAACACAAAGAAGCTTCTCCATAATAATACGGAAGTTGGAATTCTTTCCATCACTATTGAAAATAAGCTCACCGGCCGAAATGGAATGTCTCCCACTCCATTCTTATTGAGATCATATCCTTCGTAGTGATCCCAATAGTTTGAATCTATGGTATTTAAAACCAGCGATCCATTTGTTGTCATGTCAAATGTATTTCCATGGAAGTTATTCCGCGTAAACACGTTATCATCGCAGCTCGCTTGCAGTCGAATGGCAAAGCCATTCTCCGTAAATTCATTTTCACTGAAATGAATGCGACTTGATCCCTCCATCACAACAGCAACAGAATTTTCAATGAACTTGTTATTCTCAACTCTACTATCGCTGATGTCTTTAAGCAACAACCCATACGATGAAGCGCCCCAATTATGTTGAAACGTATTACCAATCATCGTTACGCCTTTGGTATACATGACTGCCACTCCAGCTCCATTATTAATAAAAGTGTTGTTGCGGTATTCGTCCTGATGGGAAAACATAAAATGTAATCCATACCGCATGTTCCCTTCACTGTAGTTATTTGTAACAACAGAGTTGGTGACAAATTCAAAATAGATTCCATCACGAAACCCTTGCACCCGATTGTTATCGATGGTAATATGTTCACATTTCCAAAGATGAATACCGTTTCCAATCTGGTGTTCAGCTTCTGCATCCGAGGTGAGTTGGTTATTTTCTATCCAAATGTTAGCGGAGTTGGCCAGGTAAATTCCAAAAAAAGTATTTTCAAATCGGTTGTTAAGAATTTTCAGGTACTTTGAGTCGAGGATTTTTATGGCGGCCAGGTCATTGATACTGGCGATACCCGTATCCTTAAACTTAAACCCTGAGATTACTGCATTGGTTGTATGTATGGTGATAATCTCAACTTTATTCTCGCCATCCAACAACGGAAAATTTTCACCCAACAACACAATAGATTTTTCGATGATGATGTTTCCTTCACGATAGATTCCAGGCTTGACAAGAATCGTGTCACCCGGTTGGGCTAATGCAATCGCCTGTTTAATGCTTTGTATTACACCCGTCTTGCTGACGATGATCGTCTTGGCACTCAGTGTATATGAGGCGAGTACCATGGTGAATACTATATAACTAAGTCCTTTCATTTTGCGTGGCGACAAAACCAAGGTCTACTGACGAAGGTCGTACTAAATTTTTTATTTAAACTGAGTCATCAATTCACCCCAACCTAGGTAAATCGCTTTTAATTTTGCTTTATTTTTCAACATCGACTGTTCACTTTCAAAGGCTGCTACCTGGCTTGCCATCGGGCTACGAATTTGATCGGATTTTAAAAAGAACGCCTCCTCTGCATTCAGCAATTTTTCAGGTTGTGAAAATGCAATCACAAGTTTATGCGTGATTGTTTCATTTCCGAGATAATCGGAATTGATAAAATTTATCATACAATTAACATCATCGAATTTATACACTTTGCCTTTTGCGGTAACGATCTCTGCACCAAATTTTTTATCCATCAACGTCATTTTACACGTATAGCAGGCATCTTTTCCGTACCGTATTGGTTCCGGCTCGCTACTGCAAGACAGAAATAAAATGGTTACCAGAATAGCTGAAATCACTTTCATATACTAAATTTTTTCCTAGACACATAAACTTCATAGCATAATACGCCAATGACTAATAATCCCGATGTTAGAAAAATCCAGCCTCCAATATCCGGTCCTGAAAATGCTGTAAAGTTTAGCAATTGTTTAGTGCCAATAAGCGGAGGTTGATATGACATACCGGGTACAACAATGGGAGCCGTAGGATCCAGGTTGTGGCCGTAATCGTAACCCCACAAGTAAAAATCAACGAGCGCACCAACACCAGCACTCATCAAGAAGATAAGATAAATCCAAAGAAACGAGCGACTATTAATCAATGCAGTTAGCAATCCGAATCCGATAATAAAACCAACGATATAAATCATGTATTTAAACTCGGGGAACATGCTGACCTCAATATGCTTCATGCCAATGTAATGGTTCAGCGCACTAATAATTTTCACATCACCAGATATTGTGTTAATCCAAATTTTCATATCCAACCCTTCTGGATATTGTGGTGCCCACATCAGAATTTGCCAGAGCGGTACAAAGTAAGCCGTGATCATAAGCAATGCAGAGATTGCAACGATCAATCGTGCTATGGGCTTAAGAGTGTTTTTCATTTCTAAGTTTTAAGAAGGCCCGCCCCGACAATATTCGAGGGCGGACCTATTTCAACCTGTAAACTATTATTTCGACTATTTACCAGCGCCACTATTCTGGTCCTCAGTCTCTCCGGTTGAAAATTTCAACGGTGTGTTGCTGCCAGCAGCTGACACGCGAACATAACCTTGCATTTCCTGATGAAGTGCTGAACAGAAATCAGTGCAATAGAATGGCACAACACCGGTAGCCAACGGTCTCCATTTCAATGTTTGTGTTTCACCGGGCATGATTAATATCTCAGCATTGGCAGCACCCTTCACAGCAAAGCCATGTGGCACATCCCAATCTTGTTCGAGGTTCGTAACATGGAAGTAAACATCATCTCCTACGCGAACACCTTCAATATTATCCGGAGTTAAGTGTGAACGGATGGCCGTCATGTACACATGCACTTCGTTTCCTTTGCGTACCACTTTGGCTTGGCCTTCACCCTTTGCGACATATGGATTTTCATTCTCTTCGATTTTATAAATCTTAGTGGAGTTAGGTGTAATTAAACTAGCCGGAATTGCTTCTGCATAATGAGGTTCGCCTGTTGTAGGGAAGTCGAGCAATAAACGCATCTTATCTCCGGAGATGTCATACAGTTGCGCTGACTGTGTTAGTTCAGGGCCTGTAGGAAGGTAACGATCTTTGGTAATCTTGTTATACGCGATCACATATTTACCATGTGGCTTTGCTGTTGGTCCGCCTGGAACACACAAGTGACCAATGGAATAATACGTTGGTACGCGATCTAAAATTTCAAGTGTCTTCACATTCCATTTTACAATCTCAGAAGAGACAAAGAATGAAGTGTACGCATTTCCTTTTTCATCAAACTCCGTATGCAATGGGCCTAGTCCTGGCTTCTTAACCTCACCGTGAAGAGCCGCTTCATATTTAATAACAGGTATTCCATCAAAATCTCCTTCAAACTCTTTATTTGCAATTGCAGTTTGAATTTTACCAAAGGAGAATACAGGCATCATGGCTGCTAATTTTCCGCTACCTACGATGTATTCGCCTGAGGGGTCAACATCACAACCATGTGGTGACTTAGGACATGGAATGAAGTATACGATGTCTGGGAATTCAGCAACATCAAGTACCAATACTTCTTCTTCCATTTTGGTGGTAGCCATATGCGTTTTCTCGCTATAGGTATTGTGCGCATACTTTGCTTTTTCAATCTTTCCTTTTCCTTGCGCGATATACTCTTCCGCTTTTTTCCAGTTCACCGCCATAATAAAGTCTTTATCCTTTTGAGAAGCGTTTACTTCCAATAATGTATAGGCTTGTTCTGTGTTATAACAGGAGAAGAAGAACCATCCATGTGATGGGCCTTTCCCGGCACGACTTAAATCATAGTTAAAGCCAGGAGTTCTCAATTGAAATGCAATGTTCATGTGACCATCCTTCGGGTCAACTTTTATAAAACTGATAGAGCCCTTGAAATTCTCTTTGTATGAACTAATAGGAACATCTTTGCCTCCCATCGGAATGCTGAAACGGGTTCCGGCTACAACATATTCGGTATTCTCTGTAATAAAAGGTGAAGAGTGATTTCCACCACTGTTGGGTATCTCCAGAATTTCTTCTGTTCTAAAT
This sequence comes from Cyclobacteriaceae bacterium, assembly GCA_031395485.1. GTDB lineage: Bacteria > Bacteroidota > Bacteroidia > Cytophagales > Cyclobacteriaceae > UBA2336. The sequence continues at coordinate 133,045 of JANNUS010000009.1, forward strand.
GATTTAAAACTTACGCGGGCTACGCGAGGCGTGTTGTTACCGTTGGCAAACATCCAACGGCCATCGTGCTCTCCTTTTGTTGTAGAAAGTGCAATATGATGTAAATCATCCCACGGTACAAAACCGTGCGATGTATTCAACATGGGTTTTGTTTCTTCGCTAAATCCATATCCGCTTTCAGGAGAAACAGAAAAGACCGGAAGAATTCTAAACAATCGACCGGAAGGAATTCCATACACACCAATCTGTCCGTTGAATCCTCCGGAAACGATGTTGTAAAATTCATCGTACTTACCTGGCGCTACGTATACTTTCGATGCCGCATCGCCCATCGAAACTTCAGCTGGGCCTTTAGGTTTACAACTGCTTAGCACAAACGCCACCAAGGCGAGCGCTGCAAAGAAGTACGATATTTTAATTAAATTTTTCATAATAAGTTATTAAGAGTGGAGTTGTTATTTTTTTTCAGGAGGTAATAGTACGGCATCAATTACGTACACCAGGCCATTTGTAGCTTTTACAATACCCAGCACGTTAGCGCCATTCACCGTAATTTTACCGTCCTTTTTATTGAGTGTAACATTGTCCAGGTTAACCTGATTGAGCGTCATGCCGTCTTTAACATATTCTTCTTTAATCCCTCCAACAAATACGTGGTATTCCAAAATATTTCGCAGTGCATCTTTATTTTCCGGCTTCAGTAAATTTTCAACCGTGCCTGCAGGAAGTTTATCAAACGCTTCATTTGTAGGAGCAAACACCGTAAAGGGTCCTGCATTGGAAAGTGCATCTACATATTCGGCACCTTTTAATGCCGCTACTAACGTGGTGTGAACAGGTGAGTTAACAGCCACACGAACAACATCGGGTTCGGAGGTTTCATCTTGTACAGTAGATTGACCACCCCCGGTAGCGGTTTCGTCTACTGCGGTATCGGTGCCAGCAGGTTGTTGCTGACCGCAGGCCAGCAGCAATAACAAGGGAACATAAAGTAAGCGCTTCATATAAGTTTGGTTTTTGGATTTTTATTTTTCGCCATCATTTTGACGCATGTATTCTAATACATCGCGCGCATCACCGATTGACATATTTTGATTTGGCATGCGCATTAAGCATAACTCAAGAAGTTTTTGAGCCTCCGGATCTTTATCTAACATCATATCAACATTCGTAATCATGTTCATGATCCACTCCGGTTTTCTCTTCTTCGTTACATCTTTCCAACCCGGACCAACTACCCGCTGATCGGTTAGCTTATGACAGGCCGAGCATTTCATTTCATAAATAGCGATACCGCGCTTCACGCGATCTTGCTCGATAGGAGTGTGAAGGGTTACATTTTTTACCTGACCCAATCCTTTAGTAGGATCAATAAGGTGTTCTGCTGCCTCTTCTACAGGGTTCTCTTTCTTTTCATGGATACTCTCATAACTTTCGCCCTCTGACTTGGGCTTATCGGGTGCACACGATGCCAAAGCGGCTATCGTTGCAAGAATAAAAAGTGGCTTTTTCATGCTCTGTTGGTTTGTTGCTTAATCTTTAAATCCAAACGTAGCCTTTAAAGCGTGCTTAAATTATGACCTTAGTCACATTGTGCCTATGATCTTTATCAGTTAACATAGCCGTGATTGGGTAGTAAACCCTGTACTAGTATTAGGAGGGCTTTCTATTTAGAAAGCTTGTTTGGTATCACAGATGATGCAGGTGCATCAGAATTGTTACTGCTTGGCTAAGCCCAGCCAGCAATCAAAAAGATACCCATAATTAATACGAGGGCTAATAAAATTTTACGAAATAACTCCTGACTTATTTTGACTAATAAAATCTTGCCAAGGTAACTACCTATAAATGACGAAAGGATAAGCATCGGTATATATATCCACATGCTTTTGTCGAGGTATTGGTGATCAAGATATATGATAGTGCGACTGAGGTCAACTCCAAAATCAATGGCCGCTGAAGTACCCACGAACAAATTCTTTTCAAGATTAAAGGATGTTAGGACCAATCCGCGGATAGCGCCCCCTGTTCCAATAAATCCTGCAAGAAACCCCGCAAGGCTTCCGCCAAAAATGGAGTTCTTAAGAGTTGGGTTTAGGGTAAAACCTGGTTTCCATAAAAAAAAGATACTCAGGCTGATCAGAAAAATACCTAGAACTAAACGAGCGTATTGAAAATCAATAATAGTAGTCAGGTATGAGCCGATAATAGCTAATACCATGCTTGAAACTCCGAGCCACAGTACGAGTTTCCAATCAATCGTTTTTCTGAAAAGAAATATTTTGGCTGTGTTACTAAATATATGCAACAAGCCTGTGAGCGCCAGCACCGTTTGAAAGTCGAAAAAGAACTGTGACAGGGAAACAAAAAAGAGAGAAGAGCCAAATCCGCCAAGGGTGCCCAATATTTCGGCAACGAGGGTCAGTAAGAAGAATAAAAAAAAATTAAAGTAGTTTGAATCTGCCATTCAATCGTGTTTCGTTTCTTTAAATATATAAAAGACTGTAATACGGGTATGAAAGAGGTTGAGTAAAATCACCATACCCCATGATAATCATCATATCAGAAAAGAATAGCGTTTACCAATTTAGAATACATATTAAACGATAAATCGATGATCTCAGTAACAGGAACCACCGGAAGATATATTTTGCAACCCAGCCTGGTATCGATGCACCAGCAAAGCCTGGAGTGGCTTTCAGCCTCGGCACTATGGAAGCGGGAACTAAGCTTCTTTCAAAAATTACTGGACAAGAATTCAGTTAAAGCAACTACATCCGAACTTAAAAAGGAAATGGATCACTTTCAACACATCATTACTTACTATGGAGGCGAAGTCGTAGATGGGTTGCGTAAAAAGCTCAGGGTGCATGAGGGAGATTTAGCGAACATGCTACAATCCATGAATGAATCAGACACAAAGTACTTTAAAGATCACGAAAACATTATCAATGAATTATCAACCTTTGCCCGCGTCTATGATCAATTCAAGCATTCGCTTTTAGGGTTCGTTGAGAAGATGATGTAGCGTTTCTCCAGAAGTCGCTCCATCTCCTAAGTCATCAAAGTCGATTTCGAATATTCTTTCCAGCAAGCGACCGCCTGCGAGGCTAATCATTGTTTTGAGGGATTTTAATAAAAAAGAAAACCCGACTGGTGAGTCGGGTTTTCGCTTTGCAGTACCAAAGGCGGGAATCGAACCCGCACATCCGAAGATACACGATTTTGAGTCGTGCGCGTCTACCAGTTCCGCCACTTTGGCTTAACTTCGCTAAAACTTCGTTAGCGAAAGAGGGTGCAAATATGTTGAAAGTTCACAACAAGGACAATTACAACTCTAAAAATTTCTCAAGCGAAAATGCTTGAGAGCGTTCTGCGAAAAGAGTCTTAACCCGCCCCCAAACACTTCCAAAAAGCTCTGATTTGCGGTAATTTTCTAAGCTGCGAGCATCGGCCCAGTAACTTAGGGTTGTGTATGTATTGGGGTCATCACAATCTTTAAGTAATTGTAGATGTGAGCACCCCGGGAAATTTCGAATGGCCGTTTTATTCGCGTTGAATATTTCAAGAAACTCTTCTACACCGGCATCGGTAAAGTGCATACGAACAATTCGTATAATCATATAGCAGACTTATGTACTACATTATTCATCAAAAACAATATTTACCATACTGTCGTAATCGAGCCCCAGAAGTTCAGAAGCATTGCCTTTATAAATTCCTATTTCCAGAAGCCCCAGACTATTGAATAATAAAAAGCATTCGCCTTCATCAGCCTGATTATATTGAGTGTGAATGCGCCTGAATTTTTCTCCTCCAAACTGAATCGTGTAAGTCTTATCCTTGCTGAGAATTTCGAATACGTCTTTTGAGATGTTCGTGATAAGATTTCCGTAGTTATCAACTTTTATCACGTGACCGGCAATTTGTTTTTTTGTAGCCTTTACTTGTCGGTCTATCATTTTTTTGAAAGTGGCCATTGGCCTTCCAATATCTGTAATGGCAACCCCACTAGCGAGTTTGGCAGCGGCCGGGGCAAAGATATCCTTCTCTGGAAAAGTTGACTGCACCGCGTTTATCGTGTTTAGTCCCACAAGGTTTTGATGTTGCTTTTCACTGATTAAACCAAAGAGTCCATTGTCAGCACCAACAAAAAAGTGATCCTCTAACTGTACAGCTATAAGTGCGTCATCGCGTTGCCCGGTAGCATGTATACCTACCAGATGTGTGGTGCCTTTTGGAAATTCACGAAAAACAGCCCGTAAAATAAAAGCGGCATGCCCGATGTCGCAGGGGCGAATTTGGTGACTAATATCTACTAGCCGAATGCCCGGATTCACGGAAAGGATCTTTGCTTTAATGGTTGCCACATAGTGGTCGCTTTCGCCAGAATCTGTTAGCAACGTAACAATAGCCATTTACGTATTATTTTAATTGCAACCTCATAGTCTGCCTGCAAGGTGCTGAAAATTATGGGCTAAAATTATAACAGATTATTAATTAATTTTGGTTAGCACTATATTAATTCATCTCAGCATTGACAGAAAAAGTAATTACACTCGAAAATGTTTCCCTGATTGATTTTCTGGGTATCGAAAATAGGAATGTTCAATCGCTGGTGGAAGCATTTCCAAAAAGCAGAATCATTTCGCGCGGTAATGAAATTCTAGTACGTGGTTCGGCAGTTGAGATTGTTCAAATCAGCAACATCCTCGATACTTTAATTGACCATTATCATAAGTTTGGACGCATTACTGAAGAAAATGTTAAGGGATTTGTCTCGTATGATCACGACACAGAGCAAGCACTTTCGCCTGACGGCATTATTGTTTATGGAGCAAAGGGTGCACCAATAAAGCCAAAAACGCCCAATCAAATTCGGTTGGTGCAGCTCGTGAAAGATAATGATCTGGTGTTTGCATTAGGCCCAGCGGGTACCGGTAAAACATATATTTCAGTCGCGTTAGCGGTGCATGCGCTAAAAGCTAAGCAAGTAAAAAAAATTATAATCACGCGTCCTGCCGTAGAGGCAGGGGAGAATCTTGGATTTTTACCGGGCGACTTAAAGGAAAAAATTGATCCTTACCTCCGCCCGATTTACGATGCCCTCAACGACATGATACCGTTTGAGAAATTACAGTATTATATGGAACGCGAGATAATTGAGATAGCACCACTGGCCTATATGCGAGGGCGCACGTTAAATAATGCTTTTATTTTATTAGATGAAGGGCAGAACACCACACCCATGCAGATGAAAATGTTTCTTACGCGTATGGGGCCAGAGTCGAAAATGATTGTAACAGGCGATACTTCCCAAATCGATCTACCAAACAATCAGCGGTCGGGGTTAAAGGAAGCTGCCCGGATTTTACGAGGTGTAAAAGGTATAGGGTTTATTGAACTCACCGAAAAAGACGTAGTGCGACATAAGCTCGTTCGCGATATTATTGAAGCATACGATCAGGAGAATCACGCAACAGATAGGTAATTCGATATTCGCTTATCGATTTAAGCTTATGGTTTGCACCTTGTAGCTTGACGCTAAATCCCTATCTTTTATCATGTTTTTCTGGACACCGTATCCGTTCGTACGCATTGTGCTTTTTTTCTCCGCGGGAATTTTAGGAGGAATTTATTTACCCGAAAGTGTGCCTATAAATTTTGCTAACTTTTTTGTTAGCCTGCTTACATTTCTGTTTCTTACAATTTTGTACCTGCGAACTACTGGGAAGGTAAAAAATGTTAACCCGGGTAGTTTAGGATTGCTATTGATTTTATTCACCGGATACATTCAAGTTTATAATGCTACAGATAGCCAGAATAAAAGCCACTTCATTCAAGATAAGGATACCATTCAATATTACAAGGTTGTTGTTGTCAAACAAGCGCAGGAGAAAAAGAACTCCTGGAAATTAGAGGCTGAGGTTAAGGCAGTTCAACACGGTGATCATTGGAAAGCCCGAAGTGGAAAAGTGCTACTTTATTTTTCCAAAAAACCGGCCGACTCTATATATACATATGGGGATGTATTATTAGTAAAGGGTAGCCCGCAATTATTAACAGAACCCGCTAATCCTGGCGAGTTTGACTATAAAAAATTTCTGACATTTCGTAAGATTTACCATCAGCATTTTTTACGAGCGGGAGACGCCCTTAAGATTGATCATCAACCACCGAGTAGACTGATCGATTTTTCGATTCGTGCCAGAGTATGGGCAGACGAAGCGTTGAAGCGAAATATTAAGGGCGCGCGCGAGCAAGCTACAGCATCAGCGTTGGTGTTAGGTGTAACCGATGGATTGGATAATGAATTGATTGGAGCATACGCGGCTACGGGCTCATTACATGTCCTTTCAGTATCAGGCTTACATGTGGGTATTATTTATTGGTTAATTCTGCTTGGGTTGAAACCATTGAACAAAACCACAGGAGGAAAATGGACGCTCGCAATTTTTAGCATAGCCGTTCTATGGAGTTATGCATTTGTAACCGGACTATCGCCATCGGTACTTCGGGCAGTTACCATGTTTTCATTTGTTGCCTTGGCTAAACCTTGGAGCCAGCGTACAAATATTTACAACACATTAGCAGCTTCTGCATTTTGCCTATTGTTGTATGAACCATATTTGATAATGTCAGTTGGGTTTCAACTTTCCTATCTCGCAGTATTAGGTATTGTTTATCTTCAGCCTATCATTTCAAGATGGTGGGAACCCAGACAGTGGCTTTGGGATAACATTTGGCAAATTACCTGCGTATCGATTGCTGCCCAGATAGCCACGTTTGCATTAGGCTTATTGTACTTTCATCAGTTTCCCGTCTATTTTTTATTCTCAAACCTCTTTGTCATTCCGGCATCATTTGTTGTACTGGTATTGGGCATTGTGCTGATTGCAATAAGTGCCATCGCTTCGTTGGCTGGGTGGGTTGGTTTTTTGTTAGAATGGATAATTCGAATATTAAACTATGGCGTACTTGAAATGGAGACCTTCCCATTCAGTCTGATTGACAATGTTTATATTACAACACTTCAATGCTGGTTATTGATTGTGGCAATTATGCTTTCAATTTCAATGCTCGAGTTCAGAAAATTCAGTATTGCAGCGATAATCACGTTGATCGCCCTGGCGTTTTCATATATCCAATGGAGTCACTTCTATACGAAAATTGATACGCGAAAATTGACAATTTACAAAGTTTCAGGGCATAGTGCTTTTGATATTATAGATCGTGGGCAAGCATATTTCTTTACGGACTCAACCTTAAGCAATGATTGGGAAGCTATACGATTTCATATTCGCCCTAACCGTTTGCGAAGCGGGATAAATTCTATTTGTGCTGGGGATCAGCTCGAATTTGTGCGCGATTTCCAAGGATGTCGTTTTATAGTGTATAAGGGCGTTACTATTCTTCAAATTTATGCGAAGGATTTTTTGTTTCCAGAATCTGCTACCTTCGATTATCTTATCATTGGAAACAATGCCGTAAAAAATTTAGAGGATATTTCGGTAGTGAAATTTCGGCAGTTAATACTGGATAGCAGTAATTCTCATTACTTTGCCAATAGAATCTTAAAAGAGGCTCACAAACGATCAATGAATGTATACTCGGTATTACACCGAGGCGCATTTGTATCAAAAATTTAAATGCAAAATGAAATTAGTTGAATACGATGTTAAGAGTAGAATTGGGCTCGTTACGATTAACCGCCCCGAAAAACGCAATGCACTTAGTCATGAGCTTGTTGAAGAGTTAACACAAGCATTTGCAAAAGCAGCGGTAGACGAGAACGTTAAAGTTGTTATTTTAAAGGCAAATGGAGAGGCGTTTTGTGCAGGTGCCGACTTAACCTACTTACAGCAATTGCAAAAATTCTCCTTTGAAGAAAACCTCCAAGACTCAACGCACTTAAAGGAGTTGTTTCTTAAAATCTATACACATCCTAAAATTGTGATTGCTCAAGTGCAGGGTCACGCTTTGGCAGGAGGCTGCGGACTTGCCACTGTCTGCGATTTTGCCTACGCGGTGCCGCATGCAAAATTTGGATATACTGAAGTGAAGATCGGCTTTATTCCGGCCATCGTAACGGTATTTTTGTTGAGAAAAATTGGTGAAGCAAAGTCAAAAGAATTGTTGCTTAGCGGTGAATTAATTTCTGCCGGGCAGGCAGTGCAAATTGGATTGATCAATGGATTAGCCGAGCCAGAAAAATTAGAAACTGATGTTTGGGAGATCGCTCAAAAATTAGTAGCAGGGAACTCGGGTCAATCAATGAAGCTTACAAAGCAAATGATTGCTCAGGTACAGTCAGAATCATTATCGGATGCACTAAACTATGCAGCAGAAATGAATGCACGGGCACGAAGCACAGAGGATTGTAAACGAGGTATAGCAGCGTTTCTAAACAAAGAAAAACTAAATTGGTGATTCGGGGTACCTTGATCAATCACATGTAGTGAGAGTTATGACAATTTAAAATCTATAGCCATGGAGAAAAAATTTGAAATACTAATGCTTTTCACCTTCGTTACAATACACGGATTGGCACAAAGCTACGTGGGTGATAGTTGGGGTCAGGTAAAGCAGGTAGGTCAAGGCACAATTTCACTCGCCTATGTAGAAACACCAAGCTTTGTCTACAAGGACATAAATGGAAAGCTTACAGGAATTTGTGTCGATATTATGAACGATTTTGTAAAATGGGCAAATGAAACAAAGAAAATAAAGTTGCAATCTAAATTCGTTGGAGACGGTTCTAGTTTTCGTGGAATGTATGACAAGGTGAAAATCTCTACAGGTGGAGTGTTTGGATTGGGGAATATTACCATTACCGAGGAGCGGAAAAAGGAGGTTAAATTTAGCACGCCCTTTATTACAAACTTTGCAATATTGATTACGCAAACAGGCATACCAACACTGGCAAAAATGGAAGACCTTCCCGCAACATTTGCTTCCCTTACGGCCTATACTGCAAAAGGAACCTTGAATGAGAAAAGGGTTTCTGAGCTAAAGAAAAAATATTTTCCCGCAATGAAAGTGGTAACCACAACCACAAGTCAGGAGACCCTCGAGAAAGTATTTAATGATTCAAAAGGATTTGCTTACCTGGATTTGGCTTTTTATCTCGAAGCAACGCAAATGCGGAAGCCGATCAAGCGTCACCCGGTTGGCGATCAGGCTGCTGAGCAGTTTGGTTTTGTGATGCCTATTAATAGTGATTGGAATATTTTGCTGGATGAATTCTTTAAAGCTAATGGTGGATATACTAATACTTCACGTTATCGCGAAATTCTATCGAAGCATTTAGGTGAAACCGGTGTGAAGCTTCTTCAATCTTCCAACAAATAATAGAATTAGTAGAGGCCAGCATATATTTTAGCGTTGAGTTAATTTTGCGGGACTCTATAAATATTGGTTAAAGCATTGGAAACTCCTCTCACCATATTAAAAAAATATTGGCGGCATAGTCAGTTCCGCCCACTTCAGCAGGAAATTATAGATTCATTATTGAAGGGAAATGATACCCTCGCTTTATTACCAACCGGAGGTGGTAAATCGATTTGCTTTCAGGTGCCAGCATTACTGTTGGATGGTGTATGCATTGTTGTATCCCCACTTATTGCATTGATGAAGGATCAGGTTGAAAATTTAGTTGCCAGAGGAGTTTATGCTGTTTCCATTCACTCCGGAATGAGGAGGGAGCAGATAGACATGTATCTTAATAATTGCATTTATGGGAAAGTGAAATTCTTATATGTTTCCCCGGAGCGCCTCCAAACTGAAATTTTTCAAGAACGCGTAAAGCAAATGAAAGTTTCATTCATTGCGGTAGATGAAGCACATTGTATTTCGCAATGGGGTTATGACTTTAGGCCATCTTATTTGCAAATTGTAAAACTTAGAGAGAATCTTCCGGAAGTTCCCATAATTGCCTTAACCGCTACAGCCACACCCCAAGTTAAGGATGATATTGTTGATAAACTTTCATTTCGAAAAAGCCACCAGATTTTTCAAAAAACATTTGCACGCGACAACCTGTCATTTGTTGTTCGAAACACAGAGAGTAAAGAGCGAAAACTTGTTGAAGTTTTGCAAAAAATAAGGGGCTCTGCAATTGTTTATGTTCGTTCACGAAAAGGCACACAGGAGTTGGCTGGTATGCTTATCAATATGGGTATAAGCGCTACATATTATCACGCAGGGCTATCCTTCGATCAGCGATCACAGCATCAGGAAGATTGGATTCATAATAAAAAGCGGGTAATTGTAGCTACAAATGCATTCGGAATGGGCATTGATAAACCTGATGTGCGCATTGTAGTTCATTTGGATTTGCCCGAAAATCTTGAGTCGTATTATCAGGAAGCAGGCAGGGCTGGTCGCGATGGGCTTCGTTCATACGGGTTAATAATTTATCATGAAGCAGATGTGGCAACGTTACGTGGCAGAGTTCTCCAAGCGCATCCTTCCATAGAAGTGTTGAAGCGAGTATATCAATGCTTAGCGAATTATTATCAGGTAGCAATTGGAAGTAGCGAGGGAGAGAATTATGATTTTAATTTATATGATTTTTGTGACCGGTTTAAGGTACCGATTTCAGAAGGTTATAACGCTTTAAAAAAACTTGAGGAAGAGGGTATTATTGAGTTCAATGAAAGTTTTTATAGCCCATCCTTGCTGCATTTTTCAGTTGATAAATACAGGCTATATGAATTTCAGGTTGCCAGTGCCCGCTTTGACCCGCTGATCAAAATGTTGCTAAGGTTATATGGCGGCCAATTGTATACCGACTTCACTAAAATATCAGAGGCTTATCTGGCAACGGCTCTTAAAATTTCAATTGATGAATTAACGCTTCTTTTGCGTCAATTAGGCGACATGCAGTTGGTTATTTATAAGCCGATGAAGGATAGCCCACAAATTACTTTCGTGTTGCCCCGGCAGGATGCAGACAACCTCCCGCTAAATAAGCAACGGCTGAATGAGCGAAAGTCGCTGGCAGAGTTAAAGATGAATGCGATTATTGGATTTGTAATGTCCGCTCACCGATGTCGAATGCAATATATTCAAGAATATTTTGGAGAAGAAACATTCAGCACGTGCGGAAAATGTGATAGCTGTATAGCGAAAAAAAAGAAGGAGAACCTGATAGAAATTAATGGTATGCGGCAAGAAGTAATTTCCCTGGTAAAGGGAAACCTATATACTGTTGAGCAGCTTGAGAAGCGAATTCTACCAACCGATATAGAATTATTTACTGATGTTATTCGCGAAATGGTAGACGATGGTGAAATTGAGTACGACTCGGTGTGGCGATTGAGAATTAAGCGTTGACTTATGGTCTAAGCCGCTTACTTATCTTTCTTATGTTTAAGTACCTTTGCTTCAATGTGAAACACAACTTCGGCTCCAATATTTTTAATAAAATCCCCAACACGCTCAAGTTTTCGAGCGATGGTAAATAGTTTAAGAATAAGTTCAATCTTGTCTGGATTCGCCTTGATAAGATCTGCCGCTACACTTGGAGCATTTTTATTGATTTCATTAAGTGTTGAGTCTTTTTTTGTAATTTTTTGAGCCAGGTGGGTATCCTCATTGTTAATAGCTTCTCCCATGTCGGCAAGCATAGAGATGGACACCTCCAGCATGGTAAGAATTTTGAACTGATCAATAAATTGACGCGAAGTCTTTTTATTATTTTTTTCGATGAACCGTGCAAGCCCTTTCGTAATATCGCCTATAGCCTCCAAATCGCCACAAATTTTAATGGTCGACAATACGAAACGTAAATCGGTTGCAACCGGATTGTGAAGTGCTAAAATATTCTCACTTTCTTTATCAATAAGAAGTTCAAGAGCATTTACCCTTTTTTCCCACTCGATAACTTCTTTCGCCAGTTTACTGGAGTTTTGTTCAAACGCTTTTTTGCTTTTTTCGAGCTGGTTTGTTACTAGGTCAAGCATTTCCAGCAAACTCTCCTTTAATGACCCTAACTCGAAATCCAGTGTTACCATGATTCTAAATTATAAATTAAAAATTGATGTGAATACTAAACTTAACCAGAAATATTCTAAAATTTGAAACCACTCTATTACCCGAACTTTCCGGAAATGTAATTTTCAGTTTGTTTTATTTTTGGATTCGTAAACATTTCATTGGTTTTACCATATTCAATAAGACTTCCTAAATAGAAAAATGCTGTACGGTCACTAACTCGCGATGCTTGCTGCATATTGTGCGTTACAATCACGATCGTATATTGCTCCTTTAGTTCCGTAATCAATTCTTCTATTTTTGCAGTTGAGATTGGGTCAAGGGCAGACGCGGGCTCATCCATCAGGATGATCGTTGGCTTCACAGCCAGTGTTCTGGCAATACATAGTCGTTGTTGCTGGCCACCCGAAAGGGAGTAAGCCGATTTGTTTAGTGAGTCTTTTACCTCACCCCACAATGCTGCTTTCTTTAACGATTTCTCAACCCGCTCATCAATTTCCTTTTTATCGTTGACGCCACGAATACGCAATCCATACGCTACATTTTCATAAATGGATTTTGGAAACGGATTGGGCTTTTGAAAAACCATTCCAATATGCTGGCGCAATTCTTCCAGCTTAACTTTCTTCCTATAAATATCTTTTTCTTCAACCAGCAATGTACCTTCCATTCGAAACCCTTCAATGTAGTCGTTCATCCGGTTTAACATCCGCAGAAAAGTAGATTTACCGCACCCGGAAGGTCCAATAAAAGCTGTAATTGTATTTTCCCGTATTTCAATGTTGATATTTTTCAATGCATGGTTGTCACCATAGTATGCATTAACATCAATTGCTTCGATTATTTTCATTGTGGTTATAAAATCCTTACCAGTTTATTTTTTTTTGCCATTTGTTGCGCAGGTAAATAGCGATCCCGTTCATTATAAAAGTAATCACTAAAAGAATAATAATGGCTGCGGCTCCATTGACTAAAAATTCGTGTTGCGGCCGCGAAACCCAGTTAAAAATTTGCATGGGCATTACCGTAAATTCATCCATGGGGCTCGTAGGTACAAAGGGTACATAGGCCAATGCTCCAATAACAATGAGTGGTGCAGTTTCACCTACAGCCCGCGACAACGCAAGAATAATACCCGTAAGAACTCCTCCGGATGCCGCAGGCAATACCTGATGCCAAATGGTTTGCCATTTTGTTGCGCCAATTCCGTACGAAGCTTCACGAAGTGTTTTCGGTACTGCTTTGAGTGCTTCGCGCGTTGCAACAATGATGATTGGTAAAATAAGCAGCGCCAATGTGAAGGACCCAGCCAGCAAGCTTCCCCCAAAATCTAAAATCCGTACAAATATCTCAAGACCTAATAAACCATATATAATAGATGGTACCCCAGCCAGGTTTGCAATGTTTACTTCGATGATGGAAGCAAGCCTGTTTTTCTTGCCATACTCTTCCAGATAAATACCTGCACTTATTCCTAATGGAATTGAGATGATTGCTGTTAAACCAAGAATCCAAGCGGTGCCGGTCCAGGCAGTGAGAATACCCGACTTTTCTGCTTTGCGCGATGGTAAACTTGTTAGAAAATCCCAATCAATTCTTGCTAGGCCTTCCATCGCAATATTCACTAAAAAGATTCCCAGAATTGCTAATGCGGAAAACGTGCAGAAAATTCCTACATACTTAAAGGTAGTATCAATTGCACGGTTTAGTAAAAGATTACTCATACTTTTCATGGAACCGCTTTTTTAGCCAATAACTAACCTGATTAAGTATGAACGTAAAAATAAATAAGGTTATACCCGCAGCAAAAATGGTATTGTACTCCACTGATCCATGTTGCACGTCACCCAGACTTACTTGTACGATATATGCCGTTATGGTTTCAACCCCTTGTCGGGGGTCAAACGTAAGTACAGGTTGTTGTCCGGCCGCAATGGCTACGACCATCGTTTCACCGATGGCTCGACCAATACCAAGAATCATGGAGACTAAAATACCGGACGAAGCTGCGGGTACAATCACTTTAAACGAAGTTTGAAAACGCGTGGCACCCATTCCATAGGATGCTTCACGCAACGATTTTGGTACGGCATACAAAGCATCTTCACTCAGGGATGAAATCATGGGTACAATCATTATCCCCATGACAAGTCCGGCTGATAGTGCATTGAATGTGCCTACTCCCGGAATAAAGGATTGTAAGAATGGTGTAACGACCGTGAGCGCGAAGAAACCATACACGACCGTTGGGATGGCAGCAAGAATTTCCATCATAGGTTTAATCCGATTTCGGAAATTCTTTGGGGCATACTCACTTAAATAAATTGCAATGATTAACCCAACCGGCATGGCCGTGCAGATGGCAATCAGGGTGGTCAGCAGTGTTCCCGATAAAAGGGGTAAAATTCCATAGTGCTTTTGCGTGAACAGGGGGGTCCACTCGGTATCGGTAAGAAAATCAAAAATAGAAACTTCCTTAAAAAAGTTAATGGACTCTGAAAACAAAACCCAGATGATGCCAAGCGTAACAATGATTGTTAACGCTCCACTTAAGGCGAGCCCGCCTTCAATAATCTTTTCGGTTGTTTTTCTAGTCAAGTGATAATCAATTAAAGGAGCCTATAAAATGAAGGCTAACTACAAAAATATCTTTAATTCATTCTGGTGTGCAGTAACCAGCAATTAAAGATAAATTAATTTTAAATAGCCATACATTAATTACCCGAAACAAAGGCACTAAACTTAGCCTGTTCGCTGGTATAGTCTTCTAATGGAATATACCCAACATCTGGAACTAAGGTAGTGGCATTTGAAAGATAGAAATTTACAAAGGCTGAAACCTCCGCACGTTGTGCAGCACTTTTGGTCACATAAATATATACTGGCCTCGAAAGTGGGGCATATGTACCATTTTTAACCGTTTCAATAGAAGGAAGGATAACCCCTGCTCCATTATTAACACCTACTAACTTCAATTGCTCTTTATTTTCTTCATAAAATGCATGACCAAAAAAACCTAGTGCATTTTTGTCACCCGCAATACCCTGAACCAAAACATTATCATCTTCACTTGCTGTATAATCACCGCGGCTTGATCCACTTTTCCCAACAATAGCCTCTGTAAAGTAATCATACGTGCCGGAAGCAACACCGGGCCCATATAAATGGAACGGCTCATCAGGCCAGCCTGCCCGAATTTGGCTCCACTTGGTTATTTTTCCCTGAGCATCAGGCTCCCATATTTTTTTCAACTCTTCAACGGTAAAATGATCTACCCAGGTGTTCTGGGGGTTAACCAATACGGCAAGGCCATCATATGCTACCATGAGTTGCACGTAGGTAATTGAACTTTCTTCACATGCTTTTGATTCATTTTCTGTGATTGGACGTGACGCGTTATTGATATCAATTTCACCTCTGCCAAATCTTTTAAAGCCACCACCCGTACCCGAAACACCTACGGATACATTAACTCCAGGTTGTACTGTGCGAAACTCTTCCGCTATAGCTTCTGTAATTGGATAAACAGTGCTGGATCCGTCAATTTTAATATCACCTGAAAGGGATTTTGATTCATTATTAGAGGTCTTTGATCCACAGGATGCTATCACTAGCAATCCCAGAATAATGGAGGCAAATTTTAGTTTAAAACGCATAAGATGTTGGTTAAAAGTTGTGCAAAAGTACTTCCCGACCCACTGCCACCGTCTATTATAATGTTAAGTTTATATTAAAACATTAACATTAATATAATTTTAAATTAACAATTTAGTTCTCGCTAATCTCTTATTTAAATACCTAAAATTGGCTTTTTGAAGGTTATCATTGATTTAAATTCATGTTACGTTAAGGTTACCAAAACCAAAATCACACTTGTTCGAATAAAGGGTTTTTCTGCTTCCTTCTTTCTTTAGTTTTGCGCCCATATAACCCTCAAACCAACTATGCATAGCTTTAAACTATTTCCAATTATCATTTTTATTGTATTAAGCCTGTCAGCATTTTCACAGGTTGTTGAAAACAAACCTGCTGTAACTGTCTATGTCAAAAAGCAGAGAGGTGTTGGATTTGTTACGGCTGACAGTACCTTTTCATTGAATTTTCAGTTTCGTATACAAGCTCGGGCCGCATACTTCTCTAAATCGGATGATGATTTGAGCCCGGATGCGTTTGAATTCAGAGTGCGAAGGTTACGTATGAAATTTGAAGGATTTACTGTTGATCCGAGATTGACTTATTATATCCAACTTTCTTTTTCGCGGGGCGACATGGACTGGCGAGGTCCGGATAATGCCACCATTAACTCAAGTCCTAATATTGTTCGGGATGCTGTAATTTATTTTACACTGAACAAAAATTGGCGATTTGGATTTGGTCAAACTAAACTCCCAGGAAATCGTCAACGTGTTGTTTCATCAGGCGATTTACAATTCTCAGACCGATCTATTGTAAATGCTACATTTAATATTGATCGAGATTTTGGATTCTTTGGTAATTACAATGGAAACTTCTTCAATGTACACGGTGCGATAACCTCAGGTGAAGGAAGAAACTCAGTTTTATCAGACGAGGGCTTAGCCTATACGGGCCGATTTGAACTATTACCACTGGGAAGATTTACAGGAAATAATGATCATGTGGAAGGAGACCTGGAAAGAGAGAAGACTCCTAAGGTATCAATCGGAACAACCTACAGTTACAACTCCAATGCGGTTCGCACGGCAGGACAGTTGGGTAATGACTTGTATGATCTCGATCCGCATGATCTAAAGAATTTTGAAGTAGATATGCTATTAAAATATAATGGTTGGGCTTGGTATAATGAGTTTATGACTCGAGACACAAATAGCCCCATCAATCCATTGTCTACCGATCCAACAAAAACACGGTTTGTTTATGTTGGCTATGGTATGCTTACTCAACTTAGTTTTATTATTGGGAATAATTTTGAAATTGGTGGACGCTATGCAAAAACAAAACCTTTTTCGGATCTATACAATGACCCTAATTTTGCGAATGTTAATGTGAATCAGATCGATCAATATGAATTAGGCGTAACCAAATACATCAACGGGCACAGGGTAAAAATTCAGGGAAATATTATTTACGCGGTTCCAACAGACTTGCAAGTAAATAGAAAAATGAGCGGTGTCTATTCTGGTGTATTCCAGATTGAGTTAGGGATATAATGATCGCTTCTAGGGATTATGCTTTGGGTGCTTCAAATTGAGCTCCCTAAATAGTTAGAATGAAATTTCCATACTCTGATGCTAAGCAGGCTAGGGATTTATTATTTTAATGAGTCTCTTCTTTTTTACACAAGTCCAAATTGTACATGAACTGGGCTAAAATGCCAACATTATTTTCTTGCTTGGCTCCGTTGTTCTTAATCATCATTTGGTAAAGTACACCTGCTAAGAATTGGGTTTTTGAATTTAGCTGATACCCTAAACCAAATGAAAGTCTGTTTTGGTCTGGTTCATGAAATGTATCATAGTTCCCCCAACCATAAAATACTTCGTTCCATACGTTAATAAACAAAGATCCTTCTTCTATAACGACCTTATTAATAGGGTAATTCACAAAAAACCTGTAACGAATACGGTTAAGGTAAAAGTTGTTGACAAGATTCCCATTCGGTACCCTAGTTTTTTCAATAAATCGTTGCTCTAGTCTAGCTCGGTGTTGAATGTTAAAACGACCAAACTTCTGTTTGTAAACAACCTGTTGCCAAAATCTTTGCTCATCAGCAATGAAACTTGCAGGCTGTTCACCATATAGAAAATTCCATAAATACATGTATCCAAAGGGAACAACTGAAAAGTTAGGTGTAATATAAACTTCTAGTCCTGCGCGAACATAGTGCTGCATGGATTGAAAATCTTTTGCAAATCGAAGCTGACCATCAAACGCAACGCCAAATCTAGTGTGCAGTTTAATATTGGAGTTTACTGCAAACCATTCAATGGATTGGTTAACTTTTTCCCGCTTTATAGATTGAGCAAAAGAATGGTGAATGCCAATGAAAATAATATAAAAAAACACTACGAAGAACCAGAGCCTTTTCATTTTACTAATTTTCAATTAGCTCCTTAGCATTTTCAAAAGCAATTTTTGATGGTTTCGCACCACCAATCATTTTAGCAATCTCTTCAATGCGTTCTTGTTCATTAAGGGCTTTGATGTTGCTGATAGTTTTAGAGGAGGAATTATCTTTATACACGAAGTAGTGAGCATCAGCCTTCGCTGCAATTTGTGGTAAATGACTGATGGTGATTAGCTGGTGATGTTTGGCCATGGTTTTCATCAGGTTGCCGAGTTTCATCGCGATTTCACCCGATATGCCATTATCAATTTCATCCAACACCAGAGTAGGCATCGAAGTTTTAGTGGCCATAACATATTTAATACAAAACATTAAACGAGAAAACTCACCACCGGAAGCAACTTGTGCTAGCGGTTTTGGAACAATGCCCTTATTGGCGCTAAATAAAATCTCTACCGTGTCCGATCCGGTGGAAGTATGGTCAATCGTTTCTTGTTCAATTTTTAACGCGGCTTCTGGTATTCCCAGCTCTTTTAGTAATTGTACGATTTCTTTACAAAGGGGTGTAACTACTTTTTTACGTTCTGTACTAATCTTTTTTGCGATCGATTGTAGTTCACTGGATGCCGCTGTATAAGCAGACTTTGCTTTCGTCAGTGCCTCATCAAGATTCGATGTGATATTTGCTTTGCGTTGTAATTCTTCCTGAAAAACGAGAAGTTCTTTCAGATTCTGACTACGATGTTTTTTTAACAAGCGGTATAGTAGATTAATTCGCTCTTTAGCCAACTCAGCCCGCTCAGAATCAAAATCAATGTTTGATTCTTCTTTTTCAATTTCGGTAAGAATGTCATCCAATTCAATTACTAGACTCTCTAATCGTTGATGGAGTGACTCATATTGGGGTGAGTAAGAAGCTACTTGTTGTAAATGTGTTTTTGATTCAGAAAGTGAATTTCGTGATGCAAACTCGGATCGACTCAGTAGTTCCATCACACTATGAAATCTGCTTTTGATATCCTCAGCATGCTCCATAATCTTTAACTCCGATTCTATTTTCTCCTGTTCTCCTTCTTCAAAGCTTGCTTTTAATAGTTCATCTAGTTGAAAATTTATATAATCCGCTTCCTGTCGAAGGGTATCAGCTTCGCTTATGAGGTTTTCATGTTCTTTTTTCTTTTCAAGGTACAGCTTCCAAACTCCTGAATATTCTTCTAATAACTTTTGATTACCAGCGTAAGAATCAATTAGCCTCAATTGAAAACTTTGATGACCAAGTTGAAGTGTCTCGTGTTGTGAATGGATGTCCATGAGAAGACTTCCAAGCTTTTTCATCACATCAAGTGTTACGGGCGTATCATTAATAAAGGCTCTTGATTTTCCTCCCGGGCTTATCTCTCTGCGAATTACGGTGGTGTCGTCATAGTCCAGGTCTTCCGCTTTAAAAAATGATTTTAGGTTGTAGGAGCCAATTTCGAAGACTCCTTCTGTAGTACACTTATCGTTATCATCCCAGAGAACTTTTGTATCGGCACGATTACCTTTTAGTAGTCCAATAGCACCTAGCATGATGGATTTACCTGCCCCGGTTTCGCCTGTAACTACATTTAATTGCTTTGCCGGCTCCAACTCAAGGTGCTTTATTAACGCGTAATTTTTTATGGTTAGATGCTTGAGCACGATGATTTGTTTTTTCAAACACTCAAAGTAAAGTGTTTATTAGGGTTTTTGAATGTTGATTGTTGTATTATTTGTGCGTTGTTAGTTCTTAATAATTTTCTCATAACTCGATCGGTTTGAGGGATCCATTAAAACAATCAAATCGTAGGCTTCTCGTCTGAGGGATAGTGTTCCATCGGAAAATATATTTGCAAGCTCTTTTGATTTTGCGTCAAAAAAGGAAATCACCAGAATTGCGTTGGGATTTATATCGCGGGCTTTTTTTACATCTTTAAGCCCTTTTAAAATCACGTCACGACTTTGGTCAGGGTTTTTTTCAAAACTGTCAAGGCCTAATCGGTGATATGTATACAATGACTTGCGAACATCACCCATTTGCGGATTTATTAGATTCTCAATGAGCCAGTACCGATTCCTGTTTCCCCCCAGCGCCTGCCACCCAGGGCGATTGGATGATTGAGCATTGTTTACCACCGTGAAGGCCTTTTGAAAATGCGGAGTTCCGCCTAACTCACTAAATGAATCGTAATCCATACCAATAATGAGGTAAGCATAAAAGGCTAACATCGAAGTAAGATTATTCGTGTAATTGTTATCATTAAATTCCAATGGTTGCGATTCAATGTATTCGAATTCCCAATCCCGATCAGCAAAGTTTAGCAGTAAGCTTGTGTAGCTTGAGTTAAATATGGGTCTCGCTGATTGCACTTGAACGGAAGCACTAAAAATGCCAATGGCAGGCATTTCGTTGATATTGATTAGTAAGCTGCAATTTATTTTTTCGTGTGTTTGAAAAGCATCATTTGTCCATCTGCGATTGTTTAAAAATTGCTGAAGCGCATTTTTCATGTCACGAAAAACACCGCGATCTGTTGTTTGTATTTTTGGCCCAACATTGATTGTAACAATACTGTTAAGTTCTTGAGCAACGCTACTAAAGCAGAGGTGGAAAAGGACAATAAGAGCAGTGCTACGCATGCAGTCTTTCGATGATGGCTAATACAATATCATCAGCAACTGCTTTTTTATTTTTTAAGTCAAACGACTTTACATTTTGCTGACGATCAATGATTGAAATTTTATTGGTGTCATGACCAAAGCCAGCACCGGAATCTTTCAGAGAATTCAGTACAATCAGGTCGAAATTCTTTACTTCAAGTTTTTTAATTGCATTCGCATGTTCGTGCTCAGTTTCTAAGGCAAATCCTACAATCACTTGTCCATTATGCTTTAGTTTTCCAAGGGAAGCAGCAATGTCATGGGTCTTGGTTAGCTCCAGTGTGAGTGTATCATCTTTCTTTTTTATTTTTTGATTTGCCGTTACGGAGGGCTTATAATCTGCCACAGCCGCTGCAAGCACTGTAATATCCATTTTTGGAAATAACGCTACACAGGTGTTATACATATCTTCTGCCGACATTACTCTTTTAACGTTAATGTTGGGGTGGGAAGTGTGTTGCATTGTGGGGCCGGTTACCAGGTTAACCATAGCACCAACATTAGCCAGCGATTCTGCAATAGCGAACCCCATTTTTCCGCTGGAATGGTTGCCGATAAACCGTACCGGGTCAATAGCTTCATACGTTGGCCCAGCGGTGATAAGTACGGTTTTACCCTTTAACTTTTGTTCATTACTAAAAAATGCAACAAGGTATTTTATAATTTCTTCCGGCTCTGCCATTCTGCCGTTGCCTATTAAGCCACTGGCGAGTTCACCATGGTTGGTTTCAATTAGGTGGTTTCCGAATGAAACTACTTTTTTTATGTTCGATTGTGTTGATGGATGATCGAGCATATCTAGATCCATAGCTGGTGCCATAAAAACTGGAGCCCGTGCTGATAGATAAACCGCAAGCAGTAGATTATCACACAAGCCATTTGCCATTTTGGCTATTGTGTTTGCACTGGCTGGCGCGATTAAAATAGCATCGGCCCACAGGCCAAGTTCAACATGGTTATTCCACTGGCCTGTTTTGTCTTTTGTGAATTCAGAAAGAACAGGATTTTTAGAAAGCGTTGAAAGCGTGAGTGGTGTAATGAATTCCGTTGATGCCGAAGTCATAATAACCTTTACTTCTGCACCGGATTTAACCAATAGTCGCGTTAGCATTGCGGCTTTGTAAGCGGCAATGCTACCGGTAACCCCCAATACTATCTTTTTGCCCTGAAGCATGGATTACATTAGATATCCAGTTTTTCTGGGGTATCCTCTCTTTTTCTAAAGTTTAATTTTCCTTCTAAAAATTCCTCTGTAGCAGAAGCTGTTGGCTTTGGCATACGCTCATAGAATTTTGAGATTTCAATTTGCTCGCGGTTCTCAAACACTTCTTCCAGGTTGTCTACCGTAGTAGCAAACTCAGCAAGTTTATTGTTGAGTTCTTCTTTAATGTTCGAAGCAATTTGCTTCGCACGTTTTGATATTACAACAACGGATTCGTACATGTTGCCTGTTTGTGCTGCAACTTTATCAATGTCGCGCGGGATGATAGATGATTGAATAGCCATAATATTAGGAATTTGTAGTCTTTAATGTTGTTAATTTAGAACTGCTTTCGGTATAAAATCTTTCAGCATCTTTCAAGAATTTACTCTCCGGATACCGATCGATAAAATTTTTATAGTTTTCAACAACTTCTTTATAGCGTTCGTATTGCTTCGTAAGAATACTTTGCTCGGCAAGTTCAAACTGCGAAACAAGTTGAAGATAGTTAGCTTCCTCTAAATACCTGGAGTCTGGAAAGTTATTCTTGAAGCTGTTCAATGCAACAATAGCTGCTTTATAACTTCTCATCTTTACGTATTGCCGGGCGTTATCAAATCCCTTTTTTTCAAGCTTTATTTGAGTTGTAAAGATGACGTCAGCGGCCTGATCTTTAAACTGGCTACCCGGAAAGCGGTTTAAAAATTCTTGCATAGAGGTCATTGCCTGAATACTACCAGATTGATCCAGATTTGATCCAGGGGATGATTTATAAAGGGAGTAAGCGTACATAAATCTTGCCTCTTCCGATAAAACACCCCTTCCGTATGTTTCATAAAACGACTTAAATTGTTCCGATGACAATAAGTAGAGCTTTTCGTAATACTGGCAATATGCCAGGTAAAACTGGACCTTCTCCGCTTCCGGCAATCCCCGGATAATAGGTAAAATTTGATCAAACAGAACAGAAGCTCGGTAATAGTCCTTTTTAGAATAGTAGGCCAGGCTGGCCTCATATTTTACCCTCCAATCTGGGTTTTTTTCAATTTTTCGGAATTTGCTGCAAGAAAATCCTGCAATAAGAACCAAAATATAAACTGTTAGTAACGATACTCTCCGCATAAGCCCGCAAATATAGTACATGATGTGCTAAGTGTAAAACGGAATATTCGGCTGGTTATGACAGAGTAGATTATTTTTTTACGATGATTTTTCGGGTCATTACGCCCTCATTGTCGATATACAGCGTATAGAAGTATATCCCTGCACTAAACTGGTCGGCTAGTATTTTTATTTTGGAGTCAGCGTATGAGAGCTCGTATTCCGAAAGCGCATTCCCTAAAATATTGTGAATAACAATTTTGGTCTTTACACGGTCATTGTGGAGTTGGTAATCAATATTGGCATGATCGGTAATAGGATTAGGATATACATCATGTATCGTAATAAACCGAGAGGTATAAATGCTGCTCTTCTCAGGTCTTCCTTCTACAATAAAGTTCAGCTCTACCGAGCTTATTTCAGAAGGGTTTGACTTATTATAAATGCTGTACTTTACTGCGCTGAATCCTTCAACTAGGCCTGCATCCAGTCCTATAGAGAAGTTTTGTAACGTTTGACCTGCCTCAATTCTCAGAATAACATCTTCATTGCGATGGTCAATGCAGTTGTTGTCAATACAGTAAAAGTTCTTTTGAGTACTTCCAATTTGGGCTTCTGCCTTCCGTAAAATCAGTGTAATTGGTTTATCAGTATTGTTTTTAAACCACAATGGCGCTCGGATAATGTCGCCTATA
The DNA here is from genome assembly GCA_031395485.1 of Cyclobacteriaceae bacterium. GTDB lineage: Bacteria > Bacteroidota > Bacteroidia > Cytophagales > Cyclobacteriaceae > UBA2336. Next base: position 156,764 of record JANNUS010000009.1, read on the forward strand.
GAACCTTTATATGAGTCCTGAACATCAGAAATTTCGAAATTTTGAGCATTCAAAACCCCGCAAATAAAAACACATCCGATAAGCAGCAGTCGCTTCATAAGCTTTGTATGAAGTTTTGACAAAATTTAACACTTTTTGAGAGCTTCTCATAGCAAAAGCAAAGATTTTATAGGGAGTTAACAATACCTTAAAACACCAATTATTTGCGTCCTTATTCTGACGGTCTTAAGATAGTCTTTACAACATGTTTTTTGGCAGGTCGAAGCGGCTCCTTCCATACAAATCCCTCAAGTTCAGTATCCTCTTTTTGTAATTCGTGCGGGGGTATAAAATTGGCTTCTGGCTTTACATAAAAACTAAGGTTATTTACTTTACCTTCTCGGAATCGGATAACAATGTTGCTGCAAATAATCTTATTCATCCCTGTAAGTAAATTGGTTTTTTCATCTACAGCGAAATAAAGACTTTCTCCGTTGCCTCTCACATTTACATTGTTCAATTTACCTCCACTAAAGTCTGCAATCATATTTCTTCCTTTAATCTGGTTAAAATTCAGCAATGTATCCTTGGAGATTACAAAAGCATGAGCTACTAGAAAAATTTTGCTGATGGTGTTTTTTTTAATAAGTATGCTAATAGAGTCAGCTGTCATTTGGTTCTCATCTGTCCACAATACGGGGTCTTTGTAAAAGAAAATAGTTGAATCTGCCGACCTATACTCAAGCGAGTCCGCAATGCCTTGTAAATCATTTTTAAAAATTTTTACGTTGTTGAATGCCAACAATCTTTTTTTTGTGGGATCTATATTGTCTATAGAGATAAGTGTATCAGCAGTCATAAAAAGTGTATCACCATCATCAATTACTTTGGCTACTAATGCGTGGTTATAAATTTTGGCGATATTTTTACCTCGATAATAATCAGCTGCTTGCCCATAAATAGTAAGATTTTCGTCTTTGTATGTCATGACTATATCATTACGTACTTTGTATATTTTTCGAATGTCATCTATGTCATATGATTTTCCTTTTAATTCATAACTCAATGATTTAGCCAAGCCCTCTTTCAGGTCTGATGTTCTCGTTATAGTATTGTAACGACCCGACTTATAGACAAAGGAAGTGCTGTCCTTATTTACTACGGTTGTTTCCGACACAAAAAATATTGTCTTGCTTTTCGAGTTGTATTGCAGGCTGTCTGCGGCCATTGAGTAGTCGGGATTATTAACCTGAACATCTTTTTTGAAGGACGCAAGATTTGAGTTTACCTGATAGTAACCCTTTCTGCTGATGAGTACGTTGATGCTATCGACCAACTTTCCGCCATTAAAGTAGTAGGCTTGATTTGAAGGCCTGTCATAATCCAAAAAATCAGTGTAGAGTGTGGCCGTTGCCAGCTTCGTGAACACCACATTGTTTCTGAGCTTGGCCTGTTTTTTATCTCCATCATACTCTAATCTTGAGGCAGTAATGGTTATGGAATCGCTCTCCGTAATTCGTACATGACCGAAGGCTTCAATCGAGTTTTTAGAGCGGTAGAAATGAGCCGAATCGCAATAAATCGTTGTTTTGTTCTGAACAAAAATTACTTCTTTTTCCGCATCCCGAATCACCCGTTCAAATCGCTCTCCATTCTTAACACCCCCGGTTAATGTTCCTGCTTGTTTTAAGGTCACCTTTTTTTGCGCAACGGCAGGCACAAGGCCAATGATTATAAAAAGTAGGATGAGCCGGGCGATATGCATATAGAGTGGTTCAAAAATAACTAAAAACTTATTGGATACGATGTGGCTCATGTGGCGTAGTGTATCTTTGTCCCGTGCTGAAGCAATTTCTGATCCATATTCACCAAAACGAGTTATGTACAGCTAGTCAGAAAATTTTATTGGCTGTCAGCGGAGGATTAGATTCTATGGTAATGCTTCATCTTTTTGTCGAAGCGGGTTATTCTGTTAGCGTGGTGCATTGTAATTTTCAATTACGAGGAGAAGATTCAATGAAGGATGAGTTGTTTATTCAAAGCATTTGTACTGCGAACACTATACCTTTTTTTTATAAGCGATTTGAAACGGACATATATGCAGCAGAGCATAGTCTATCCATTCAAATGGCCGCTCGTGATCTACGCTATTCCTGGTTCACTGAAATTCTTGAGAAAGAGGGTTATGATTTCATAGCCACTGCCCATCATCTGAACGACTCCTTAGAAACTCTACTATTAAACCTTACCAAAGGAACCAGTTTACTTGGCCTTTCAGGTATTCCGTTAAAGAATGGAAAGATTATCCGCCCGTTGCTCTTCGCAAGTCATGCTATGATTAAAGCATACGCGGATCTTCATCATCTAAAATGGCGAGAAGATTTAAGTAACGCTACCGATGACTATCAACGCAATTTTATTCGTCATCAGGTTGTGCCGAAGCTCAAAGAGCTGAATCCTTCGCTTGAGGATACACTTCAAAAGAGTTTATCGAAAATTTATGGCGCATTAGAGTTATTAAACCTTGGTAAAGCTGAGTTTACAAAGCAAATCAAAAAATCGGAGGCAGGATTACACATCCCAATGCAAGCGATCATACGATTTAAGAATCCAGGTGCGGTATTATGGGAAATAATTCATACGTATGGTTTTAATCTGGAGCAATGTGTATCCGTAATTACTGCATTGAATGGTCAAGCAGGTAAAAAATTTATTTCAGCTCGCTATCAGCTAACAATAAATCGTGGAGAACTTATAATTAGTGATCGTTTTGAAAGTTGGGATTCCGTCACGGTTGAAAAAGGTGAGGAGAGTGCCTTTCTAGGGCCGTTCATTTTGAGCACAGAGGTTGTTGAAAATGCAGCATCAAGATTTAATCAAGATAAGGATGAGGCCATTTTAGATGCAGATAAACTGCAATTCCCACTTGTGTGGAGAAAATGGCAGGCGGGTGATTTTTTTTACCCCATGGGCTTGAATCATACGAAAAAAGTGAGTGATTTTTTGATTGATAATAAGATTTCGTTGCCGTTAAAGGAGTTTGTAACAGTTCTGGAATCAGATGGGCAAATTATTTGGGTTGTTGGATATAGAATTGACAATCGATTTAAGATAACCGATCAAACCCGTTCTGCAATTTCTTTCATTATCAAGTCACATTTTGGCTAAATCCTTTTTGTTTGCTTTGCCGATTTATAACTTGGTGGTCTGTTTTGAATGACTCAAACCTTAAATCTATACCTCTATGAAAATTACTGTAGTTGGTGCTGGTAATGTAGGCGCTACCTGTGCCGATGTTCTGGCTTACCGTGAAGTAGCCAATGAAATTGTACTCATTGATATTAAAGAAGGATTGGCCGAAGGAAAAGCACTTGATATCTGGCAAAAGGCACCAATCGATTTGTATGACTCCCGTTCAATTGGTGCAACAAATGATTATGCACGAACGGCAGGATCTGATGTTGTGGTGATTACATCAGGCTTACCCCGTAAGCCTGGAATGAGCCGGGATGATTTAATTAATACAAATGCGGGTATTGTAAAGTCAGTGACTGAAAATATTATTAAGCATTCTCCGAATGCAATTATAATCGTAGTGTCAAATCCATTGGATGTAATGACTTACCAGGCACACATTACCTCGAAGTTGCCGCGAACGCGTATTATGGGAATGGCAGGTATCTTGGATACTGCACGCTACCGTGCATTTTTGGCTGAAGCACTAAACATCTCACCGAAGGATATTCAAGCAATGTTATTAGGTGGCCATGGGGATACAATGGTGCCGCTTCCTCGGTATACTACCGTTGCCGGAATTCCTGTAACTGAACTTATCGACAAGGATAAGCTAACGGCTATTCTGGAAAGAACGAAAGTAGGTGGTGGCGAGTTGGTAAAATTAATGGGTACTTCCGCTTGGTATGCTCCGGGTTCCGCTGCCGCACAAATGGTGGAAGCCATTGTAAAGGATCAACGCAGAATTTTCCCGGTATGTATGCAGTTGGACGGAGAGTACGGGATTAAAAATTGCTATCTCGGTGTGCCGGTAGTGTTGGGTAAAAATGGTATTGAAAAAGTAATTGAGCTTGATTTAAATAAGGAGGAAAAAGAATTAATGGAGGCAAGCAGAAAGGCAGTACGTGAAGTAATGGATGTGTTGGACAAACTTGGTTAATTTCTTTCAGTTGTTAGTTACTACAACATAAGTAGCCATTAAAAAATAACGATTAAGGGATTAAGGGATTGAGCGCTATGGCTTAATCCCTATATAAATTATTTCTCCAGTTACCAGTCCCATTTCCTTTCTGGATTTATCTGGTAACCTATTTACAAAATCATCCTCAACAACCCGTAGCCCACTTCGGGCGATGCGTTGAGGATAATCTTTTCCATATTTTCGAACGTGATCATCTTGCCCAAATATTCTTTCTCGTTCTCGTTTATCGGTTATGGAAGCATCTTCAAACGTTATTTCTGCGATAGGATTGAAAAGGGGTATTTGAAGTATGGCAAAACCGCCAGGCCTAAGTACACGGTATATTTCCCGCATAGCCTGAATGTCATCTTGCACATGTTCCAGAACGTGATTGCATAGTACTATATCAAAGCGATTTTCTTCAAATGGTATCTGATGGATATCCATCTTTACTTTAGCGAGCGGAGATTCAATATCGGCAGTGATGTAATGCTCACCGTGCAATTTTTCAAACCGATTTATAAAGCACGCTTCGGGTGCAATGTGCAATACATTTTTGTTGGTGTTAAAAAAATCTGTGTGCTCTTTCAGGTATAACCAGATGAGACGGTGTCGTTCCAGTGAAAGACAGTTTGGACATAAAGCGTTTTCGCGCGGATTAATTCGCCCATAGGGAAGAAATTTGCGATAGCTTGATTGGCAGATTGGACACTTTACAGTATTACCCAAGTAAAAAATACCCAATACTTTTAAGCCCAGCCCACTTATCCGCTGAAGGTATTTTCTGGGGACATACCGTATAAGTAAGGAAATCAGTTTTTTCATTTGGCGGCAAAGATAATCTTGATTCTGGATTTTGGATACTTGGATTCTTGTTTTTGGCGGTCTGTGTAGTGTTTAGAATCTAAAATCTATTGTGTATAAAACTATTTCCTTCAATCTCTCATCTTTATACCGATAAAGGTAAGATCTGCAGAACTTCTAAATCAGCCAATTCGTGACAGAAACGCTACTGGACATTGCTATGATGCATTCGGATACCCTCATTACCAGGGCAAAGCAGGGCGATAAGAATGCCCAGGGCAAGCTTGTTCAGTTATGGTATAAAAGAATTTACAACTTTAGTTACAAGTTTTTTTTAGATCACGATATGGCCATGGAGGCAGCTCAAAAGACTTTTATTTCCATGTGTCGGAATATTGAAGGGCTTCAGGACATCGCCAGGTTTAAAAGCTGGATCTATAAGATTGCTGTGAATTACTGCCGGGAAGAAGCACGCAAAACAAAGAATAGTCGTTGGGTGCCTTTCGATAAGATAGTGAATGTAGAAGCTGAAGAATCACCGAGATGGGAGGGCTCTTCGGTGCGATACGATAATCCGGAAAAACAATTTCAGCAGATGGAATTGTCGGACATCCTGCAAAAGTCATTGATGGAATTGAGTGTGGAGCAGCGGGAGGTTGTGATTATGAAAGAATTTGAAGGATTGAAATTCCGAGAGATTGCTGAAGTACTTAACATTTCAGAGAATACCGTAAAGTCGAGAATGTATTATGGACTTGATGGGTTGAAAAGGATTTTAGAAAAGAAAAACATTACCAAAGAAACAATAAATTATGAGCTATAAACCAGATGAATCCGTATTGATGGCTTATCTGTACGATGAGCTTTCGGGTGAACAGAAGGTGTTGATGGAAAAATACATTCTCGAAAACCCATCTGTGATGAAAGAGATTGAGTCACTCCAGCATCTGCGTACTATGTTGACTTCGGTAACAGATAAAGAAGTGATTGCGCCACCAATTGTGATGAGCGATTCGAATCAGCGCTTCTTTTGGAATACCCTCCCGATGGCTATCGGGATTAAAACTATTTTAGGTATTGCAGCATCCCTGTTATTGTTAATGATAGCAGGAAAAATAATGGATGTTGAAATAGGGTATCACGATAATCAAGTGAGTTTTAGTTTTGGAGAACCAACTGAACGTTCACAAAAACTAGCCGAAGCAAATCTTACAGCTGAGCAGGTGCAGCAAATGATTAATTCATCGATGCTTGAAAACAATAAAATTGTGAAAGCTGGTTTACTGGAGTCGCAGCAAAAAATTGACGCGTCCATTTCTAAAAACTTAGCATTGAATTCGATAAAAATTAATAAGCTTGTTCAGCAGGCTTCACAGGCTTCGCAATCTGAAATCCGGCAGTTTGTTGCGGGGTTACAAAACCAGAATCAGCAACTAGTGAAAGATTATTTTCAACTTTCAACGTCTGATCAGCAAAAATACATAGAGGGGTTATTAATTGATTTCTCTAAGTATCTGCAACAGCAGCACAACAACGATTTAGAAACGTTGCAAACGCGCCTCACTGGAATTGAACAAAATACAACGTTGTTTAAACAAGAAACGGAGCAGATATTATCAAGCATAATTTCCAATGGAACGACAAGTAATAGAAACAAAAATTATTAAGAATATGAAACGAGTAATCAAATTTTTGGTAGGAGGGGTGATTGTACTCGGTGCACAAGTAGCGACAGCGCAGTGGCCTCAAGAAAGACAAGCAGGGAAACCAGCAACTGAAGAGGAGTCACGAATGAACCGTGATATTGCTGTAGCCGAGAATGTACTCAGTACGTTGATAAAACAGGAGTTCAGTCAACGTAATTTTTTTCCAATGGAAGTGAGGGGAAGTTATCGGGCAGGGCATGGTATTACATTTACTATTCCAACAAATGTGTTGCGCGTGTGGGGCGTAGATAATGGGGCGGTTGTATGGGGCAGTGGTGCAGGAGCCTACTCGTATTCATTTTCAACATCACCTGAACCACCGGACGATGAAGAAAATGAAACTATAGCACAAGCAGAACGGAATCGTGCCATGGCTGAAGTGGACAAGGTGAATGCCGAGAAGGAAAGGAAAGCGCCAAAAAGAGATCAGGAAAGAGCTGAAAATTCACTTAAAAGTTTGCGCGGATTGACTTCGTCTCGCATTGGTCGTACGACTGATAATTCGGACAGCCTGCAATTGATTACCACCGGAAAGATTGTTCAAGCCGCAAAGAATTTCATCTTAGATTATGGTGATATGCTAAGCCAGCTTAAACCGGATGAAAAAATTATCATTACCAACAAAGACGAAAACCAACGTTTATTTTACGGACAACATGAGAAGCGTTCAATCTTGTCTGTTGAAGCGTTGAGGGCCGATTTAATGCAATACCGACAAGGGAAGATTACTCGTGACCAGATGTTTGCTAAAATAAAAGTAGTTAGCACAGCGAGTTCTGGTAAAATAGAACCCGACTTAGAATTACTCACCAGTATTTTTAATCGTCTTTATGAAAGCGACCTTTCAAAAAATTTCTTTATCGAGGGTAATGCTTACTATGAACGCCTAACTGATTTTGGAGCCATAGTATATATGCAAGTGTATTCCAGCAACCAAGTAGGTGAGGGTTTGTTTAATATGCCTACCGTAAACTTGCGCGAAGTAGACCAAGCTACACGTGACAAGAAAGTCAAAGAACTATATCCGGCTTTTGAGAGCGAGTTAAAAGAGAATATTCTTGATTATGGACGTACGATAAAAAGCTTAAAGGATACTGAGCAATTAGTTTTTGACGTTCAGTTAACAAGGTGCAATGGTTGTGGTATTCCGGCTGATATTGAGGTTTCCGTTCAAAATTCGGTACTAAGAGATTATTCCTCCGGTAAATTGGATAAGAGCAGTGCCTTGACAAAGATGAATGTTAAAAAGGGAGCAGGCCAATAGCAATGCATGCGTCATTGCTTTACACATTCACACTAACTTGAATTTAGGTTACACTTAATTTCACAAAAATTACATAGATGGTAGCGCTTTTTAGCTTCTTCAGTAGAATTTTGTAACCTAATAGTGGCAATTGAGTACATACACTGTATAAACCAAACCCATGAATAAAAGAAATGTAATCATTGGCAGTGGCCTACTTGTTGTTGCGCTAGTAATCTTTTTTGTTGTTAGAGGAACGAAAGAAACGGATTTAACAGAAATCCTGGCCAATGTGCAGCGTGGTACTTTTCGAGTTGAAATAGAAACTACTGGAGAATTAGAGGCGAAAAATTCTGTTAAAATATTGGGCCCATCTACTTTGCGTGACTTCCGTATTTGGAATGTAACCATACAAAATATTATTGATGAGGGCACGGTGGTGAAGAAAGGCGACTGGGTGGCCACCCTCGATCGCTCTGAATTTCAGGGACGCTTTAATGAAAAGCAAATCGAACTCGAAAAGGCTCAATCAAAATATGTTCAAGTACAGCTTGACACTACCCTTCAAATGCGTCAATCGCGTGATGAATTAATTAACCTAAAGTATGGTGTAGAGGAAAATCGGATACGACTTGAGCAGTCTAAGTTTGAACCCCCTGCTACCATTAAACAGGCCGAGATTGACGTTGATAAATCAAAACGAGGATATGAGCAGGCCGTTGAAAATTATAAGATTAAGAGCCGCCAGAATGTAGAAAAAATGCGCGAAGTGGGAGCTGAGCTTCGCAAAGTGCAGACTGAATTTACTCGGATGACAGCCATTTCAGAATCTTTCAATATACTGGCACCTGAGCCAGGCATGGTTATCTATACAAAAAACTGGGATGGCACCGCTATTAAAGCTGGGTCGCAAATTAATATGTGGGAGCCTACCGTGGCAACCCTACCAGACCTAACCAAAATGCTTTCAAAAACATATGTAAATGAAGTTGATGTTCGAAAAGTAAAAGCCGGCCAGACGGTTGAGATTGGTCTTGATGCTTACCCGGATAAGCAACTTGCAGGAAAAGTAATACGTGTAGCAAATGTTGGCGAGCAGCGCCCAAATAGTGACGCAAAAGTGTTTATGGTAGATATTGAAATTGATGGAACAGACCCAACGCTGCGCCCGTCTATGACAACCAGCAATAAAGTTATAGCAAAAGTACTTGACTCGGTTAGCTATGTGCCGTTAGAGGGACTTCATAACCAAACCGACTCCATTATTTACGTGTATAAAAGAGAAGGACTTAATACAATAAAGCAAGAAGTACTGGTTGGTGAAACCAATACAAACGATGCCGTAATTATTGCAGGTTTAAATCTTGGTGATCGTATCTACCTATCGGTTCCGCCAGATATGGAAGATGTTGATGTAAAATTGCTACCGCAAATGAATGGTAAGCGAAAGAAGGAAGATGAGTCTCAAAAAGCGAATGCCACTGACGATAAGGTAGTAGCTACTCCAGTTTCAATCAAGAATTAATACGTGTTACACTGTCTGCCTATTTTGCCAGCGAGTATATGATAAAGGAACGGTTGTTAGCAAATTTATTTATTGCCATCAATGCCGTTATTGCCAATAAGGTGCGTTCACTATTAACAGCACTTGGTATTATTTTTGGTGTGGCAGCCGTAATAGCCATGCTGGCAATTGGTAACGGAGCCCAGGAAGAAATTCTTAATCAAATTAAACTGGTAGGGGTTAATAATATTGTTGTTAAACCGATTATTGAGCAAGAAGAGGAAAAAATTGAAGAAGGACACTCCAAACGAGAAAAGAAGAAATTTTCTCCAGGGTTAACCTTACGGGATGTTAGAAGCATTCAAAGTACGCTTCCACTTGAAGTAAAATTGAGCCCCGAAATTATTTTAGAAACAAACCTCATTAAAAATGGTTTACGGAGATCAGCGAAGCTAGTAGGTGTGGAGCCCGTATATTTTCAAATATTCAATTTTGAGTTAGCCGAAGGAAATGTTTTTAACGATGATCAGCTAAAAGCAGGTTCGCCAGTTTGCATTATTGGCAATTCGATTAAGAGTAAATTTTTTCCGACTGAGAACCCAATCGGTAAATCTCTTAAGGTGGGTATCCATTGGTTAACCATTGTGGGCGTAATGAAAGAACGCCTAGTATCGAAGGCCAGTATTTCTAAGCTAGGTATCCGCGATTTTAATATGGATGTATACGCGCCCTTGCAAACAGTATTAGTGCGATATAAAAACCGGGACATGATCACCCAAACTTCTATTCAAAAAGCAGTGAGGCAACAGAATATGAATCAGGCTTTTGGAAATACCGGCAGTGATAACCAGAAGTTGCCGACTGTGAATTATCACCAACTCGATCGGTTGGTGATTCAGGTTGATAATACATCACTTCTCACTTCCTCAGCCGAAATTTTGTCGCGTTTGCTTAAACGCAGGCATTACGATGTTGTGGATTATGAAATTGAAATTCCGGAGTTGTTGTTAAAACAGCAACAGCGCACAAACGACATTTTCAATTATGTATTGGGTGCCATAGCCGGAATTTCTCTTTTGGTAGGCGGTATCGGTATTATGAATATCATGTTAGCTTCGGTGCTGGAAAGAATAAAGGAAATTGGGTTGCGACTTTCCATTGGTGCAAAAAAGTCGGATATCATTCAACAGTTTTTGTTTGAAGCAATCATGATCAGCGTAAGCGGAGGTATCATTGGTGTGATACTCGGTGTTACCATGGCATTTTTAGTGTCATCGGTGGCTAACATCCCTACCATTATCACGTTTACATCCATTCTATTATCCTTTGGTGTTGCCGCTACCGTTGGGTTAGTTTTTGGTATTGCTCCCGCTCAAAGGGCTGCCAATCAAGATCCTATTACTTCGCTACGTTATGAATAAACTCCTTCAGATTGTTACTATAGTTGTGTTAGCCTTGGTTTCGGGAAGCCTTGTTGCTCAAACACGTTATGCGATGGAAAATATATTGGAGATGGCCAAGTCACAATCTCCTTTTTCGAAACAGGCCGAGACGCGTAAAGAAAATCGTTACTGGCAATATCGTTTTTACAAGTCAAATTATAGTCCGCAGTTACGGTTGAGTGGTAGTTTCCCCAATTACAATCAGGACTATGTACAAAACCTAAATGATAGTGGTCGAATTGTTTTTCAATCGCGCGAGCGTACCGATGCTGTTGTTAATTTAGGATTAGAGCAACCCATTTCATTTACCGGTGGAACGCTCTCGGTAAACTCTAACCTTAATCGTATTGAAGATTTCTTTTACGATTATACATCCTGGAATGGTACGCCTATAAATATACGGCTCGATCAGCCTCTATTGGCATATAATGATCTTCGATGGGACAAGCGCACAGAGCCTTTGCGGTATGAAGAATCAAAAAGAAGTTATGTAGAAGAGATTGAGTTCATCTCGCAACAAGCAGTTGAGCGTTTTTTTACTGTGCTGGACGCCCAGATTAATTTGCAAATAGCCCAGTTTAACCTGGCTAACAATGACACAATCTATAAGATTGAACAAGGCCGCTATAATATTGGTACAACGCCAAAGGATAAATTGCTTCAGGCCGAACTCCAGTTACTCCGATCCCGGCAAGATGTAACATCGGCACGGATCAGTTTGCAAAATTCCAAACTTGACCTCCGTTCATATATTGGGTTGAAAAACGATGAGGCATTTGAATTGGTATTGCCGGAAGAAATTCCTGCGCTTACAGTTGATGCTGACCAGGCTTTGCAACGAGCCCGTGATAATCGGGCTGACTTCATTGCATTTGAGCGAAGGAAAATAGAAGCCAATCGGGAGGTTGCGCAAGCCAGGGGGCAACGGTATCAGGTTAATCTCTCAGCTTCTTACGGACTAAATAACAGTGGTAATATTCTCAATGAAGTTTATGAAAGCCCGCTTTCGCAGCAACGTATTAATGTTGGGTTCAATGTGCCTGTGATGGATTGGGGCCGCAACCGCGCGCGTATGCGCACTGCGTTGGCAAACCAAAAATTGAATGACTATGTAATTGCCCAAGATGAAACAATTTTTGAACAAGAAATTGTTACCCAGGTTGCTCAGTTTGAAGTTTTACTGAGCCAGATTGAAATCACAAAAAAGTCGGATGAGGTTGCACAAGAACGCTACATGGTTTCACAAAACCGTTACCTCATTGGTAAGATAGACATTACCAACTTGAATATTGCCTTAACCGAAAAAGATGCAGCCAAGCGAAGTTATGTAGGCGCCCTGCGTTCATTCTGGAATTCGTATTACGGATTACGGAGGCTAACCTTGTATGATTTTTCAAGGAATCAGTTGTTGTATACTCCTGAAAAAAAGAAATAGTCGTTGTTGACTTTTTATCTATTCATTAAGTCAGCGTAATTACCACGTTACCCGTTTTCTGACCAGTTTCAACGTATTTGTATGCCTCAACAATTTGATCTAATGTATAGTGTCTATCAATTACAGGTTTGTATTCACCTTTTTCTACAAGGTCTTTTAAAAAGATTACGTCTGCTTTAGTAATTGTTGGAATTGGAAATAGAACTTTTTTGCCACTAAAAAACGGAGTTGTAAGTGCTAAAAATATATTCTCTGAATTTTTGCCAAGCTCTGTAGATATGTAAATTCCATTTTTCTTGAGTATGGGTTTACATTGTCCGAATGAACTCTTGCCAACGGCATCAAACACAAAATCAAATGTCTGGTCTATTTTTGTAAAATCTTGCTTGGTATAGTCAAGTACCAAGTCTGCTCCCAGTGATTTTATACGTTCTACATTTTTTGTGTTGCATACTGCGGTAACCTTCGCGCCAAAATGTTTTGCTAGTTGTACGGCTGCCGATCCAATAGCACCGGTAGCTCCATTAATCAAAACATTTTGCCCAGCGTCAATTTTAGCAGCACGAATGTTGCACAAAGCATAGTGCCCACCTTCTGTTATGGGTGCTGCCTGCTCAAATGTTAGATTATTGGGTATCGTTGTTACGGCCTCATTCTCCGCAATCGTCATATACTCGGCATGTGCTCCGAACGTGCTGTCGTTATACCCAAACACTTTATCGCCAATGGAAAAGGATGTTACATTCTTTCCAAGGCCCTCGATCACTCCCGCAAACTCGTTTCCTAGCGTTTTATTTTTTGGCTTGAATAAGCCGCTAAAAAATCGAGAAATAAAATATTGAGCACTCCGAAATCCGCAGTCAGTTCTATTTACGGTTGTTGCGTAAACTTTTAGTAAAACCTCATTATCGTTGGGCACAGGTTTATCTACCTCAGTTACAGTAACAACTTCGGGTGGGCCATAGCGCGTATTAACTGCTGCTATCATTATTTCATTTCGATCTTGTATCGATTGCTGCTGCCGCAAATGGTTATGCTAAATTTACGAGATTAAGCGACTGTTAGTTTCTGTGTGATTGTCGCTGCGGTAGAAATTTCATCGTCATAAAAATCAACTAAGCCTGTCTCTACATTATACATACCTCCGATAAGGGCAATCTCACCCTTTTCAATCATCTCCGTAAGAATGGGACTATTCTTCAAAATTTGTTTCTTGGTAATTCTGACATTAAGCGATGCAACTTTTTCTACGAATTCTGAATTAGTAGCATTTCGGTTTGATGTTACGGATGTTTCGCCCTCAACAGCTGGTTTAAGCTTTGCTAATAGGGTAGTAAGATTCCCCATTTCCACATGATCGCATGCGCCTTTTATTGCTCCACACTTAGTATGGCCTAGCACCACCACTACTTTTGCGCCCGCTACTTTACAACTAAATTCAATACTTCCCAGAATATCTACATTTTGGATATTTCCTGCGATCCGCACGCTGAACACGTCACCTAAGCCCTGATCAAAAATAAGTTCGGCAGAAGTGCGGGAATCAATACAACTCAGGATTACGGCAAAAGGATGTTGCCCATCGGAAGTTTCATTTACCTGTTGCAGTAAATTGCGATTCATTTTTAAATTATTTACAAAGCGCTCATTACCATTTTTAAGAAGGTTGATGGCTTCTAAGGGAGTAATTAAGTCTCTGGTTTCTTTTGTATGTGTTCTCATAATTTGTGTTTTTTTTAATTTTTTTAGCGGTATTTAATCCTTTGCTTGTTCAATGAAATTTATCTTCTCAACGGTGATGTTTTTATTCTCCGCATTAATCTGGTAATCTTTTATCAACTCAACAACATCGTAGGCGATTGATTTGGATTTCGAGCAATCAATAATAACTTTTGAATTTGCGGGTATACTTTCCAACGATTTTATAACATTTGCTTTGTTAAAGAATGACACCTCTTCGGCTAAAACAAGATGGTGAACTTGTTGCCCGTCTTCCGTTGTAACGATGTCTTTCATATGATGAGAATTACGGTAACTATGGCGTAAAGTGTAAAAGATGCCAAAGAGCATTCCTATTGTTATGCCCATTAGCAGGTCGGTTAAAAGGATGGCAATTACGGTTGCTGAGAATGGAACGAACTGTTCCCAACCAAATTTATACATCTGCCTAAAAAGCGAAGGTTTAGCAAGTTTATAACCCACCATTAATAAAATAGCTGCTAAACTTGCCAACGGTATCATATTCAATACACTGGCGAGTGTGATTGCACTAATCAGTAAAAATACCCCGTGCATAATGGCAGACATTTTTGTTTTAGCGCCAAAGGAAACATTTGCTGAACTGCGAACGATAACCTGCGTGACGGGTAGCCCACCGATTAAGCCAGAAATTATATTTCCTAAACCTTGCGCTTTTAATTCTCTATTGGTGGGTGTGATTCTTTTATACGGATCAAGCTTATCTGATGCCTCCACGCTAAGCAGCGTTTCTAAACTTGCCACGATGGCCAATACAATTGCTATTTTATACACCTCTAGATTTGATAAGGCTGAAAAATCGGGAAAGGTAAACTGGCTAAAAAAGCCTGCTAAGTTTTCCGGAACGGGAATTCTTACCACTTGGTCGTCCGCTAAACTGAAATTCAGTATCCCGTTTTGATAACAGTAGTTCATTACAATACCAACCACCACAACTACAAGAGGGCCGTTTATCATCCTGAATATTTTATACTTTTTTGTTAGGATAGTATCCCACAGTATGAGTATCCCCAATGAAATTCCGGCTATTAGTAATGCTCCAGGCGTAAAAAGTTGAAGCGCATTTATAATCTCGGAGATTGTATTTTCTCCATCGGCCTGAAAAAACGATTCATCACCTTCAACATCTTTGTCCCAACCTAAAGCGTGAGGTATTTGCTTTAAAATGATTAACAGCCCAATGCCTGTAAGCATGCCTTTAATTACAGAGGACGGGAAGAAGTAGGCAATGAATCCAGCCTTGGCATAACCCAAAATAAGTTGGATAATTCCTGCCAGAACAACGGCTGTTAAAAAAGCTTCCCACGAACCGTTAAGAGACGCAATGGAAGTTAAAACGATGACCGCCAATCCGGCAGCAGGCCCACTAACACCCAGAGGTGAACCGCTGGCAACACCAACCACAATACCACCAACTATTCCAGCAATAATTCCAGCAAATAATGGAGCGCCCGATGCGAGCGCAATTCCTAAGCACAGCGGCACGGCAACGAAAAAAACAACGATACTGGCAGGCAAATTATCCCGGATGTCTTTAAACACGTCTTTCATTTAGTAAATGATTTTATTAAAATGGAAAATGATACTTAAAACGCCTACGCGTGTCAAATGTTTTGAAACCTGCCAAAGGCGTTTGCTAACGTTAACAAGCAGCCTAATTAAGGGCCACAATCTTGTTAACAGGGGCTGATTTTTGGTGGAGAAAATGGAGGGTTAAGAATACCCGAAAGAATAGAATTGTTTGGCTGGAGGGCAGAAATGGAATTCGTATTTCTAAAGAATGTGAGACTTGTTACGTCAGTGAAATTCTTATCGTCCTTCGAAAAATCATCTTCGGTATCAGAAGACTCTTGCTCAGTTGATATTGGAAAGGAGAATGGAAAACTGTGACTATCGTGTGTGAAAGTACTCTCGGTGCCAGCGGTCTGTTCTTTTGTGAAAAAGGAAGTGCCAACACAGGAAATGCCGTACGCCATCAATAGGATTAGAATAAATAGGTTTTTTGACTTTATGTAACGCATTTGATCTGTATTTGATAGCATTCTATCGGTGTACAATACTAATATTTTTTAAGGCAAAAATTGAATTCTGGCGGGCAAAAATTGAGTTATTATTCTTTGATGTACTTTTTTACGCGCGTGAAATAGAATCTTGAATGAATAGCGTTTATTTTTTGTTGTGGTTTCGTTCAACTTGCCAAAGTTTAGTTGGCGGATAAGGTTTTTCTACATTTTTATATTGATAACTAATAACTTTCGGAAACCCATACCGTAGAAGGAAAACTGCCTTCAACGCTAACCTAATTTCCTTTTTACTCTTTGATTGTAATTTTTCAAAAGAAAAATTGCAATTACAAATCCGAGAAAACGCATGTAGTTTGGACCGTATGGCGATACTCATAACATGGAGTGTAAACAGAAAGTTATCTTTCCTTTCTAATTGAAAAGAAGTGTTTTTAATAAGTGAAAAGGCTATAGCTTTTTGTGTATCAAGATCGTTGGCAATTATTTCAAGATCGGACCTGGTACTGGCAAAGGTTCTCACGTTTTTATTCAAATCTTTATAAAGATCTTGTGCATCATTGCAGTACTGCACAAATCCACCCAATTCAAACCACGCATTTTTTTCGACAGCTGTTATTTCCCCATTGATCATGG
This sequence comes from Cyclobacteriaceae bacterium, assembly GCA_031395485.1. Lineage (GTDB taxonomy): Bacteria > Bacteroidota > Bacteroidia > Cytophagales > Cyclobacteriaceae > UBA2336. Next base: position 173,487 of record JANNUS010000009.1, read on the forward strand.
ATCTTAAAAAGAGCATACTTAAGCCACCCTTTTGTTTACAGATATCATCTACTTCTTTTTGGTTGATATTCTTGTCAAATTGTTTTTTGCTCCTTACTTGAGCATCAAATAGCAATTCGTAATATTCGATGGTTCTTTGTTTAGTATCTTCTTTTAATGACAGCACAAACGAATTATAACAAGTCACATATAATTCCTCAACCATATCCATCGGCTTGAAACTTGGTGATGGCCTTTTCAATAGCTTTATTCGATCTGTGCTCATTTCTACATCATCAATAATCATATCACACATTGCGCCTAACAATCCGCTTAGTAAGTACATCTTTCTTTGTTCTACAGTAGAACGATTCCCCAACAGATAGTTGAGTCTTTCGCACGTATAAATAAATTCAGCCATATACCATTGCATTTTTGGTTTGGCTTTTGATAAAAAATTAGAGGTACTATTGAAATTATGAAGTGCCGTTATTTCCTTTATTATTTTTTTGGACTGTCGATGATAACTTGAATGCACAGTGTTGAATTTGTTAATTTCAACGAGGGTCTTTAATAGTCGAATGGTTAGCCAAAGTTTATTCATCCGCGCACTCCAGATTGTTCGAGCATTTTAGCGGGAACGGTCGGTTTTGTATAGGTATATTATTTTCCCGTATAATTAAACGGAGTAATGCCTTTGAGTTTCGTTTTCAAGGCATCCGTGATTTTTAATCCGTCAATAAAAGTTTCAAAATCCTTTTTCGTGATCTTTTCATTCTTGCGGGTAAGTTCCTTCAATGCCTCATACGGATTAGCGTATCCTTCTTTTCGCAAAACAGTTTGAATGGCTTCGGCAACTACCGCCCAGTTATCTTCGAGGTCTTGATCGATAGCCTTTTTATTTAACTCGAGTTTGCCAATTCCCTTTTCTAACGAAGCAAGCGCAAGATATGTATGGGCTAGCGGAACGCCAATGTTTCGCAACACGGTAGAGTCGGTGAGGTCGCGCTGCAAGCGGGAGATGGGAAGTTTAGCCGCCAGATGTTCAAAGATTGCATTCGCAAAACCCAGGTTGCCTTCGGCATTTTCAAAATCAATGGGGTTTACTTTATGTGGCATAGCCGATGAACCAATTTCGCCTTCCTTTATTTTCTGTTTGAAATAGTTCATGGAAATGTATTGCCAAACATCACGGCTAAAATCAATAAGTATAGTATTGATCCTTTTCAGGTTATCGAACAAAGCTGCCATGTTATCGTAATGCTCGATTTGTGTTGTTGGTTCATTGCGCATCAAGCCAAGATGATTGCTCACGAATGTATTTCCAAAATGCCCCCAGTTTATTTCGGGATAGGCAATGTGATGGGCATTGAAGTTTCCGGTAGCACCACCAAATTTAGCGGAGTGCGGTATCGTCTTAAGTAAATCAAGTTGTCGATTAATCCGTTCTACAAACACATACAATTCTTTTCCAACCCGTGTTGGAGAGGCCGGCTGTCCGTGTGTTCGTGCCAGCATGGCAATATCTTTCCATTGAACCGAGAGCGCAGTAAGTGCGGCAACAAGTTTTTGAATGGCGGGAAGAAATTCCTGCTCTTGAAATTCTTTCAGCGAAAGCGGAATAGCGGTGTTATTAATATCCTGAGAGGTCAATCCGAAGTGGATGAATTCTTTGTACTTCGTTAACCCCAATTCATCAAACTTATTTTTCAGAAAGTATTCAACAGCCTTTACATCGTGGTTCGTTGTCTTCTCAATTTCTTTAATTTCACTAGCATCGGCCTCGCTAAAGTTTGTATACTGCAACCTTAGTTTTGTTTCTTGCTCTTTCGAAAAGCCCGATAATTCAGGAAGTGCATTCGTGAGGGCAATAAAATACTCCACTTCTACACGCACTCTGTAGCGCATAAGTCCAAATTCAGAGAAATAGGCAGCAAGGCTTTGGGTTGTTTTAAAATATCGCCCGTCAATGGGGGAAATGGCACTTAGCGGATTGAGTTGCACGGGCTAAAGATTAAGTTCAAAAATAACAAATTCCGAGGTTCTTTTTTATGTGGATGGTTGATGCGTTTAAAACCGTTTTAATAGTTTTAGGGTAATGAATTTTAGTTATCGCATTTGTTGTTTACTACTGCTTATTCCGTTCAGTGTAGCCGCGCAAAACAAACAAGGAAAAGAGCACCCTGTTGGTCGTGCTGCTGGTAAAATCCAACTGGATGGAGAGCTACTAGAGAAGGCATGGCAGGATGCAACCGTAGGTGATGGGTTTTTCATGTGCAAGCCCTACGACTCTGTTCCGCCCCTGAACAAAACTGCTTTCCGGATTACCTTTGATGAGCAGTTTCTGTATGTAGCGTTTGAATGTATGGATGATGGCGGTGCACCCATTGTACAATCGCTGCGCAGAGATTTTGATTTTCAGGGAAACGACAACATAGGTATTTACTTAGAGCCGTACAACGATTACACCAATGGGTTTTACTTTAATATTACGCCTTATAATGTGCAACGCGAAGGGTTGATCGTTAATGGCGGAGGCGTTAGTGAGGACTATTCTTCCTTCTGGGATAACAAGTGGTACAGTTTTGTAAAACGATACGATGGTTACTGGGTTGCCGAGTTGGCCATTCCGTTGAAATCGATCCGGTACAATGTGCAGGAGTGGCACTTTAATGTGCTGCGAAATGATGTTGAACGAAACCAGATTTCAAGTTGGATTGCAACGCCTGTTCAGTATTTGCCGGCTTCTTTTATATGGTCTGGAAAAATTGCGTGGAAAGATCCGCTGCCAAAGCCTGGGTTAAATATTTCACTTATACCATACATGGCAGGCTCTGTCGCCCAAGACAATGAAAATAATTTACCATCAGATAAAACGGGTGCAGTTGGTTTTGATGCGAAAATCGGGTTAACCTCATCGCTCAATCTTGATCTTACCGTAAACCCCGACTTCTCGCAAGTAGAAGTAGATCAGCAAGTGATTAACCTCACCCGGTTTGAATTTGGTTTTCCCGAACGCAGGCAGTTCTTTCTCGAAAACAGCGACTTGTTTGCACAACCCGGATTTCCTGATTCACGTCCGTTCTTCTCACGCAGAGTAGGCCTTGCGACTGACTCAACAGATGCGCTCCAAAAAATTTCCATTTTGTATGGAGCGCGCTTAAGCGGAAAGATTGGGAAGAATTGGAGAATTGGTGTAATGAATTTGCAAACCCAGAAAAAAAAGGAGCTTGGTCTTCCCGCTCAAAATTATTCAGTGGCTGTTGTGCAGCGCCAGGTATTTGCCCGATCGAATATTGGTTTTGTATTTATAAATAAGCAATCGCTTGGACTGGACGATGCGTACGATCCGTCAGTATACTATCATAAAAGTATTATTCACGAAACAATTAATGGTGTCGACACCACCCGGCAATTGAATCGCTACAACCGGGTATTTGGAATGGACTTCAATTTGTTTTCCAAAGACAGTCGCTTTCGCGGAGATGTTTATTATCATCGATCGATCGATGAATTTAGTAAGGGTAAACGATATTCAGGCGGAGGCTATCTGGCGTACTCAACACGAAATCTCGATTTGGCAGTAGCGCAGCAAATAATGGGCGATGACTTTAATGCCGAAGTAGGGTTTACACCCTCGCTAAGTGTCTATCCCGGATATTATTTCGGATTTGGCAGAGCGCAACTTAAACTGTACGTAAAAAGTAAAACCATTACGCAAATGGGTCCAAGTATAGAGACTACCTATACCATGACTCCAAACCAAACATTTACCGACAATGTGGTGCGGGCTCAGTATAACATATTATTTCTCAATACGGCCACCTTGCTGGTTGAAGTCAATAGAACCCATCAACAATTGACAAAAAATTTTAATCCAATAAGTAATGAATATGATCAATTTCTAACAGGCGAAAATTATGCTTGGGAACGAGTAGAATTACGGTATGCTTCCGATCTGCGGAAGCGCTTCAATGTTGGAACAATAACAAGCTATGGAGGTTTTTATACGGGAGAGAGTTTTGCTGTCAACGGATTTGTGAATTACCGGTATCAGCCATTTGGAAGCCTTTCTGTGCGGTTTGATTATAACGATATTCGGTTGCCCGATGGCTATGGCACCAAAAAGCTGTTCTTAATTGGGCCCAGATTAGATCTTACGTTTACTAATACAGTATTCCTCACTACTTTTGTACAGTACAACGATAGAAACGAGAATGTGAATTTGAATGCCCGGTTTCAGTGGCGTTTTAAACCAGCTTCCGATTTTTTTGTTGTATATACTGAGAACTACCTGCCAAACGGCCTAAGAAGTAAAAACAGGGCGTTGGTTCTGAAATTAACATATTGGTTTAATTTGTAATAATTATAGAGATACAATGGCTTTTGGATTATTTAAGAAGAGTGAAAAGAAGAAAGAAGAATTGCATGGACCGCATTATTTCGATCTTGCAGTTAAGAAAATCATTCAGGAAACGAAGGATGCCATTAGTATTGTTTTTGAGCAACCCGCAACGAAGATAAAGTACAAATCAGGTCAGTTTTTAACATTGATTGTTCCTGTAAAAGGAAAAGATGTTCGTAGGGCTTATTCACTTTGTTCGTCACCCTTTGTCGATAGTGATTTGGCTGTTACAGTGAAACGTGTTGACAATGGATTGATGTCTAACTGGCTGCCGGATAATCTAAAGATTGGCGGTACCATGAAAGTGATGGAACCGATGGGCCAGTTCACAACTGAGTTTTCAAAAGAGAATAAACGTCACCTGGTTATGTTTGCGGGAGGATCAGGCATTACACCCATGATGTCGCACATTAAAAGCACCCTCACGCAAGAGCCCGACAGCATTTGTTCGCTCATTTATTGTAACCGCGATATTGACAGTATCATTTTTAAGAATGAGTTTGACACCATGCAAACTACCTACGAAGGGCGCTTGCATGTAATTCATATTCTGGATAATGCGCCTATGAACTGGCAGGGATATTCCGGATTGCTAAATCATGAAATGTTAACGAAACTTTTCGAGCGCATTCCGAATTGGGGAATTGAAAAGACTACGTACTTAATGTGCGGACCGGAGGGAATGATGAAGAATGCAGAGACGTTATTGGCGCAGCAACATATTCCGAAGGAAAAAACATTTAAAGAGAGTTTTGTTCAGGGCACTATTGATAAAGACTCCAAGAAAGATTCTGCACCCGCCACAAAAGAATCAAAAGCCCATGAAGTAACCATCCGCTACGATGGACAAGAATATAAAATAATGGTTGAACCCAATCGAGCCATTCTTGAAACTGCGCTGGATCAGGGAATTGATTTACCCTATAGTTGTCAGAGTGGATTATGCACCGCGTGCAGGGGTAAGGCAATTTCTGGAAAAGTAAAACTGGATGAAGAGGAGGGACTTTCCCAATCCGAGCGTGACGAAGGCTATGTACTCACCTGTGTTGGTCACCCGTTAACGGATGATGTGGTGATTGAGATTGGCTAGTTTTCACTTATCTTTGGTAAGACCTTCTTAAATTTCTTTATATGAGAAGATATTTCTTGCCCATTCTATTCATTCTACTAACAACCTTCCATGCAGTTCGTGCACAGGATGAAGGAACTATAACTAAAAAGGTGCGCGTTACAAGGGGAAAAAGTGTTTACTTCTTTGCCGGCCCATCCTTCCGATTTGGAAACAATGATGGGGACTATAGTGGAGGTCTCAATCTGGAAGCCGGTTATCTCGTAAGGCTTAACAGAATAGTATCTATAGGGCCTTCACTTTCCTTCTCGAAATTTAGTTACGATGAATCGATTTCCGATTCATTTGGAAATGAGGATGCTACGGGAAATAATATTTTCGCTGATATCTATCCAGTTAAAATCGTGTATATGAAGGGTGGTAACCTCACACATTTCTCTGCAGGATTTGATGTGAAGATTGATTTTATTCCCATGGCTGACAGCCGAAAGTTTAATGTCTATGGTTTGGCTAAACCATTTCTGTTACTCAGCAGCAGAACAGCAGTCAGTGCTACCGTAGAACCATGGGATAGACTCGATTATGACACGCCTCAATCTGAATGGAATTATACCGGTCCACCTGATGAATTTTTAGATTCAGAAACAGTTGGTTATTCTCGATGGGGCGCAGAAACAGAATTTTCAGGAGGGTTAAACGTGGGTGTAGGTAGTGAATATTCGTTACCGTCTGGTCTTTCTTTTTTAGTACAGGCTTCATTTCGAATGACATTGCCCATTACGTATGTAAATACAAGTGCATTTGATCCCTCCATACTAACCGGATTTGATCACCCTGATTATCCGTTTGTAAAAGAAGGATTTGCAACGTTGAATATTTCCCTCGGTGTATCGTATCGTTTTTGATTGCTATGAAATTATTAAGGAAAGTCATTCTTGCGTTATTTAGTATTGGATTGACTTCAATTGCTGTAAGCGCTCAGTATAAGTTGTACGAGAAGGGTTACGAGAATTACAAAGGGGGTAAGTATGATGTTGCGATTATCAATTTTTCAGAATATTTAACCAAATCAGTCAGAGATCGATCGATCGATGGTGAAGTGTATTACCTACGCGGGCTTTCCTATTTCAAAACGGAAGCGTATAAGAATTCGGTCGGAGATTTTCAGGAAGCCCTTCTTCGCAATCATCCCAACAAAGGAAATATTTTCTGGTTTCTGGCGAAGAGTAATGACAAGTTAGGTTTTTACCCGGATGCCCTCGATGCGTATGAAAATGCCATTAGCGCTTTACAAAGTGATAGGGAAACCCATGTCAAATTGTTGTATGAACGGGGATTGGTATACCTGAAATTTGAAGATGAAGTGATGGCCTATAATGATTTTCTTAAAGCGTATGAGATTCAGCCCGGGAATGCAGCTGTAAAAGCTGAGTTGGAAAAACTGGATAAAGGTGATTTGGCCTCACGAAAAACGAAATATGTTGCGAAAGAAACTCCTGTTCTTCAAACTCAAGTAATCAATCAAGCGCTGGCAGAACTTTATAAGGATGAAAAGCGATATGCGCTGGTGATTGGTAATTCGCTTTATCCTAAAACTATAGGGGAATTGAAAAACCCCGTAAATGATGCTACTGACATGGCGGCCGAACTCCAAGCGTCAAATTTTGAAGTTCAACTATTAACCAATGCTACGTATGGACAAATCCGTGTGGCTTTATTAAAATTTAAAGAGAAACTTGATGCAGGCGAACGCGATAAGACAGTTGGTCTATTTTACTTTGCTGGTCATGGTCTTCGCCAGGAGGATGAGAATTATCTTATTCCCATTGACGCTGTCATTGAATATGAAGATGATATATGGCGCTATTGTTTTCCGGTGCAGCGTATGGTGCTTGCCAATATGGAGCGCTCAAACTCGAGACTGAATATTGTAATTCTGGATGCATGCCGTAATAATCCATTTCCATCAGCTACACGGGCAGTGGGGCAACAAGGATTGTCTGAGATGCAAAAGGCACGAGGTTCATTCATTGCCTATGCGGCTGCTCCAGGTTCTGTTGCATTTGATGGTTCGGGTCGAAACGGAATATATACACAGGAGTTACTAAAAGTCATGCGAATACCAGGGCTAAGTATTGAACAGATATTCAAGGAAGTACGGCTAAACGTTTTGAGGCAATCTGGTGAGCGACAAAATACATGGGATAACTCAAATATTACAGGTGAGTTTTATTTTAAGTTTTGAAAATCGCCTTGATCGTAAGCCCTAAAATTACCTACGTAGCTATTTCATGTTTTTTATTACTGGAAATGTTTTCCACGGTCCATTCAATTCGCTTTTCGAATAGATGTTTTCGAACAGAGCAGTCTTTCTTATCACAGATTTTGCAGGAGAAATCGAGGCAGCCGTCAGAGTGAACAAACAACTCGAGCGATTCGCCAAAGTTTTTTCTCACCAGTTCCGCCAATACATCAATTTCCTGATGCGCTTCATGAACATTCAGATACCAGGGAACGGTTAGGTGGCAATCTAGGTGTAACATATTGCCATACTTAATAATTCGTAGGTTGTGAAGGTCAATCCAGTTTTCTTTTCGGTTGGCATTCAGGAGTGCCACCATTTTCACAAGCAAGGCTTGGTCGGTTTCATCCATAATCCCCGCAAGGGCAGCCCGTATAATTTTGTAACCTGTATATAAAATGATAAAACTGAAAAGAATTGCCACAGCACTGTCGAGCCATGTAATATTTGTAAAGCGTATTAAAATAAGCCCCACGATAATACCAAGAGTCGAGTATGTATCAGACTGTAGATGGTTACCACTCGAAATAAGCGGGAGCGAGTTATTGCGTTCACCGGTGCGTATGCAGAGCAGGCCCATGCCATAATTAACAAAGGCTGTTACGCTGATCAGAATAATTCCGGTATCGAGTTGGTGGAGCGCGCTGGGTTGAATCAGGTTTTTAACTGCTTCGTATATAATAAGCACTCCCGCTACAAAAATCATACTGCCCTCAACGGCAGAAGAAATAAATTCAATTTTTCCATGACCATACGGATGATCGGCATCGCGTGGCTTGGCTGAGAGGTATAAGCTAAACAATCCAAAAAATCCAGCTACAACATTAACAATACTTTCGAGCGCATCGGTAAGTATGGCAATGGAGCCCGTAAGGAAGTAGGCAACAAGCTTGGTAATTAATAAGACAACCGACACGGTGGCTACCCATTTTTGGATTCGAATATTCTGATTTGCAATTTTCACCTCAAATAGTTTTTGTTTTTCGGAATGCCCGAATAAGTGCCGGCACGGCAATGATCACCCACACAACATTGATAAAGGTATTAGCGAAAGCTGTATAGTAGTAGGAGTAGATGATGAGGAAGGTTCCTCCGATAAGATTCAGGATCAGGAATAAATATGAATCAGATTTAATTTTTTGATAACTGTTTAGGCCATAAGCAGCGATTACAGCAACCGAACCAATCCAACCAAGTATGTCAATTAGTAATTTCATAGTCATCTTACCGTAATTTAATTCGAAGCAAATACATATCCGCAGTAACGTAAAGCGTACTGTCACCATCGGCCAGGGTACAATTTGATGTTGCCTCCGGAACCTTAATCTTGCCTAAAACTTTTCCATCCGAGTTAAAAATCCAAACACCTCCGGGACCGGTTGCAAAAATATTACCTTTCTGATCAATCTTTAATCCATCCGGCAATCCCTTTTCTGTTTTGGCATTTTCGGTAGCATCAACTAAAATGCGCGCAGTTGTAACGGAATCTTTCTCAGTTAAGTCAAACGCATACCAGATTGCTTTCGCTGGATCAGAGTTAGCTACGATTAGCGTTTTTTTGTTGGGCAAAAAGGCTAGTCCGTTTGGGCGTGTTAATGAATCAACCAGTAGTGATATTCCGCCATCAGCCTTGGCAATATATACTCCCTGAAAAGAAATCTCTTTTGTAGAATCTTCCATTTGTTTCGGAAGCCCGTATGGTGGATCGGTAAAATAAAAATTGGAGTTGTAAAAAACGGCATCATTCGGACTGTTAAATCGCTTTCCATTGTAACGATCAACAATGGATGTGAAATCAGGTTTTGGTGCATCCAGCGGTGCATTCATCACGGCAAGTCTGCGATCACCGTGTTGGCAAATGACTAAGTTTCCTTCATCATCCAATAAAAGACCATTAGAGCCCTCTGCTTGTAAGGTGGTATTGCCCGTATATCCTGCAGGTGTTAGGTAAATCTCCACACCGTTTGTCTCTGTCCATTTATAAATTATATTTTTAGGAACATCTGAGAAGAGCAGCATATTCTGGTCGGCAACCCATATAGGCCCCTCGCTCCATTCAAAACCATCAGCCAGTATCTCAACTTTTGTTTCTGTTGAGATTATGGCATCAAGCGCTGGATCAAGCCGTTCAATGGTTCCAAAAGGTTTCTCTTTAGCGGGAGCGCATGCAATACAAATGCACAGTAAAAGGGGAATGGTTCGATCGATATTCATAGTGTTAATCATCGAAGGAAGTTAAGAAAACATTTTCTGATACACGCGAAACCGCTTGTATACCGTTCCGTCAATTCGTTCGCACTCGCTGCGCATCAACTGGTTTTTTTCCAATATTAAGTGGCTATCCATAATTTTCATTCCACGCTTATGGGCCGATTGCAGAATGGCTCTACCCAATAAGACAGTAAGTCCTCTTCCTTGTAAACCTGTTTTAACAGCACCCAGCATTAAATTAAGTTGAGTAGATTTTCGCATGGCATTCAAGATGCGAATGAATCCAAACGGAAATAATCTACCGTTTGCCTTTTGTATACCGATACTCATATCGGGCATCGCAACTACAAATGCGATAAGTTCATCCTGTGGGTTAACGACAGCCTTTACAAACTCCGGGTCGAGGATTGGTAAATACTGGGCAGCAAATTTTTTCATTTCTTCCTCGGTCATCGGCACAAAGCCAAAAATAGAGGCGTAGGCTTCATTCACTAAACGAAATACAGGAATGATATAAGGTTTTAATGCTCGTTTGGATGTGAACTCCAATAACTTCAGGGACTGATTTCGCTTAATGCGCTCATATATTTTTTCATAGATAGGAGGGAGAGTAGAGTGGATCGGCATTTTATACGATACACAATCCACTTCTTTCTGATAGCCTTCGGCCTCTACTAAATTCTGCAAGTAGGAGGGATTGGTCGGAGTAGCAAGTATGGGTAAAAATTCAAGTCCTTCAATCTGTAAACCTTGTGGGTCTTTGTTGGAGAAACCGTATGGGCCGATGATTTTATTCATGCCCTTTTCTTTGCCCCAATTTTCAATGTACTGTATTAGTCTATGGGATACCTCCTGATCGTTGGTGCAATCAAGGTTGTAAAAACGGGCAGTTTTTTCATTATGCTGTTTATTGTATAGATGGTGAATGATGCCCATAATACGACCCACCGGTTGATTATTCTTGTTGGCGATAATCCGAATAGTATCGCATTGGTGTAGCGCCTTGTTTTCCTTTGGATTATGAAATGCCCATTCATCCGCGTAAAGCGGAGGCACCCACCGCATATCTCCCTTGTAAATCTTTTCAGGCAGGAAAATATATTGCCGAAGTAAGTTTTTTGTATCGATAACTTTTATCGTAATGCTCATGCGTCTGATTCAGGTATGATGATACTTAATCGGCCGATAAAAAGCGAATTACGTTCCTGCGTAAGTCATAGGCTAGTAAAGAAATCGTTCTATTTTTACATGCAATTTCTAGTATACATAATCTTCTACCTACAATGACCAGCGTTGATAAAATTGAAAGACCTAAGCGGTTGTTTTTACCCGAAAGCTTTACCCTATTAAATTGGGATACCCTTAAGCCGTATTTTGATAACCTGCTGGATAGACCTTTAAAATCGTCCAATGATCTTCGCCAGTGGTTTCGCGATCGCAGTGAGCTCGAATCTATTATTTCTGAAGACTTGGCGTGGCGTTATATTAACATGACGTGCTATACCGAAAATGAAGCATACAGTAAACGGTATGAAGATTTTGTAGTGAACATTCAACCGCTAATTGCACCTGTATCCGATACGTTAAATAAGAAAGCGGCTGCCAGTGAATTTCTTAAAGAGTTAGAAAATGAGACCGGATACTACGTTATGATCCGGAATCTAAAAAAGGATATTGAGATTTTTCGGGATGAGAACATACCCTTGTATACTGAAATCACAACTGAACAACAAAAGTATGCCCAGTTGTCGGGCGCTATGATGGTGGAAGTAGACGGTAAAGAGATTACACTGCAGCAAGCTTCCGTATTATTAATGTCAACCGACCGAAGTAAACGAGAAGAGGTTTATCATAAAATAACCAACCGCAGGCTACACGATAAAGTGACCTTGGACGACCTGTTCACAAAACTCATATCGTTGCGTGATACGGTTTCTTCAAATGCCGGCTTTTCGAATTTTCGCGACTACATGTTTAAAGCCTTAGGTCGGTTTGACTATACACCGAAAGATTGTTTTGATTTCCACGAGTCTATTCAGTCGGAAGTTGTGCCAATTCTACAGGAGTTAGCATCCGATAGAAAGGCGAAATTAAAAGTAAGTTCGCTCAGGCCTTGGGATAAAGCTGTTGACCCGGAAGGCCGAGATGCATTGAAGGCATTTGAAAATGGTAAGGAGCTCACCGAAAAAACAATAACCTGTTTCCAACGACTTGATCCGTACCTGGGCCAGTGCTTATCTATTATGAAAGCGATGGGCCATCTTGATCTTGAATCGCGGAAAGGAAAAGCCCCGGGTGGTTATAATTATCCATTATCAGAAATAGGAGTGCCTTTTATTTTTATGAATGCAACATCAACCCTGCGCGACATGGTAACGATCATGCACGAGGGAGGCCATGCAGTTCATAATTTTCTTACACGCGAACTGGAGCTGAATGATTTTAAATCGCCACCGTCCGAAGTAGCCGAGCTTGCTTCCATGTCGATGGAGTTAATCTCGATGGATCATTGGGATATTTTCTTTACGAATGAGGCGGATCTCAAGCGTGCGAAGCGTGAGCATTTAGAAGATATTATTGAAACCTTACCCTGGGTAGCTACGATCGATAAGTATCAGCATTGGATTTACGAAAACGCTCATCATTCAGTAGAAGATCGCAAGAAAAAATGGAATAAGATCTTTGATCAGTTTGCCGATACCGTTACCGACTGGAGTGGTTTGCAGGATGCAAAAGACTATTTATGGCAGAAGCAGCTGCATTTGTATGAAGTACCCTTCTATTATATAGAGTATGGTATGGCCCAACTTGGTGCTATTGCCGTGTGGCGCAATTTCAGACAGGATCGAAACAAAGGACTTCAAGGATACATGAACGCATTGAAACTTGGGTACCTCAAAGGCATTCCAGAAATCTATAAAGCCGCAAATATTAAGTTTGACTTCAGCAGGGAATATATTAAAGAGCTGATGGCCTTTGTAAGGGATGAGTTAAAATCAATTGATAATTAAGTTACCCTCTTCCTTTGTCTAACAGATTACTGAGTACTTCTGCTTCCTGATCGGATAGGCGGAGTACCGTATCAATTTGTTTTTGTTTTTTGTCGAGATCGGTCAAAATTTCGAGTCCTGTGGCGGTGATGGAAATATCGGCAGCACGTTTATCATTAGGGCACGTCTGTTTATTGATCAGCCCTTTTGCGGCCAGTCGGTCGAGCAATCTCGAAACATCCGAATTTCTGTCGAGCATCCTGGATTTTATTTCGGTTCCTGAAATAGATTTAGGATGTTGTCCTTTTAGAATTCGAAGTATGTTGAATTGTTGATTGGTAATACCAAAAGGCTTAAAGAAATTTTGCTGCCTTCCTTGCAACCATCCGGCTGTGAAGATCAGATTAATGACCGCTTTCTGATGTGCGCTTTTAAATTTCGCCTGCTTTATTTCTTCTTCAATTTTCATAGTAACAATAGAAAAGCCCACAATCTTAGTAAATCTATCGATTGTGGACTTAATTATGAAGAGCAAATATTAAGCTTGCTTGTCTAATTCTACTTTAATCACTAACTGAACATCATCACCTACCACAGCTTCACCCGTTGCTAGTTTGTTAGCCCAAGTCACACCGTAATCCTGACGGTTTATAGTTCCGTTAAATTTGAAACCTGCTTTTACACCACGGCCTGTATCTAAAGATCCGCCATAAGTAACATCAAATTCCACTTTTTTTGTTACGCCCTTCATGGTGAAGTCACCCTTAAGTTTGTACTTACTACCATCTTTCACCACTATTCCTTTGAAAGAAATTTCAGGGAATTTTTCTGCGTCAAAGAAATCAGGAGACTTTAAGTGACCATCACGTCTTTCGTTTTCAGTGCTAATGGATGCTACCTTTGCAGTGAAATTCACTTCTGCACCATTAAAATCGTTCGATTTGCTAACTACTGATCCGGTGTAATCTTTAAAAGCACCTTCCGTTTCAGCTACTACCATGTGTGACACGCTAAAACCAATTTTAGAATGTACGTTGTCAATTTTCCATGTTGTTTGAGCCAATACGCTGCCTGCCATAAGCAGCATTACAATCATTACATTAAGTTTTTTCATAGTCCGATTAATTTGTTTGATATCGTAAAGTAACGCAACTTTTAAAGTATATGTTTAAACATGTAATTTATATTTTCTAAGATGTTGATAATCAAGGCTATTAATTCCAGACGGAGCGCCATTTCAGGTTATAAGATGTCATCCAGCCCTTGAAGTAAAGCTTGATACGTTGCATGTGGGAGTCAATTAACTAAGGCGCAATAGTAAGCTTGGCAAGTTCAGATTTAGCATTCTGGATGCCCTGTACAATGGAGATATACTTGTCGCGATCAGATTTTTGCCAACCTTTTGCTTCTGTAGCTAAATACACATCTAGCGTTTGGTTAATGTTTTTATTGAAATCGGATAGCTTTATCGTGAAACCAGTTTTTTTTTCATACTGAATGAATACTGCATATTGATAGAATCGATCAATCAAATAAAACTCGCTAACTGTTTTCGTTTGGTTGATTAGGACGTTCGTAATTTTGTTCCCAAAGATCATTCTAAGACATGAAACTACTAAGTCGTTTGCAGCCACAATACCATGTTTGCCATGTTTATCTTCAATAATGTTATTGACAAAAATTTCCTCCACAGTTGATAAATATTTTTTAAATTTTTAGGTAGAAGTTTTGCGTCAATTTTTGGTACTCTGTCGACCACGCCTCACCCATGTCATTATAAAGTAGGATTTCACCCTCCTCAAGTTCTTTTCTAATTTTTGAAAATTCAAGTAATGATCGTTCAATAGGTTTCTCTTTTCGTGTTCTAAAGTTATAGTTCCTTGAACAATACAAGTTAACGTGATCGGCAAATTTAACGAACTGAATGCCTTCCGCATACGGTAATACAATATTTAACTTTCCTTTTTCAGACAAAAATCTATCGACACTTTTAAGCAAATCCTGAAAACTTAAATTTTCGGTATGGCGTGCTGATATGCGCTGTGCATTTGGTGGCTTAAAACTACGTTGAAAGAAAGGTGGATTGCTGATAATTAAGTCATATTGTTTGGGTGTTGTAAAATTCTGAACAGATCCATGATGAAGCGTAAGCCTATCGTGCCAGGGTGAATTACTAAAATTTTCGGAGGCATCTTCAAAAGCATTTTCATCAATTTCAATGGCTTCGATTTTAACATCCGGGTTAGTTTGCTGGGCCAACATGAGTGCAATAACTCCGGTTCCGGTTCCGATATCTAAAATTCGGGTGGCCTGACTTACGTCTGCCCATGCACCCAACAACACGCCATCCGTACCAACTTTCATTCCACTGCGATCGTGACGGACGGAGAATTTTTTGAAATGAAAGCGAGAATCTTTTTTTCGCATGTGATTCCGTGAAGGGCTTATTTTTGCGCAAATTAGGTAGTTTTATCTTCCTAACAGATTTTTCAGAGCATTCGAAATGACAAGTACCGTTAAACAAACCACCGTTACGAAAATCTCTACAGATGGAGCTGAATCAAAATCCGATTTGCTGGCTATTGAAGAACCCCTCGAAATCCGTATTGGTTTTGGAACAATGGGTGATCGCCAACAAAAAAGTTTGTCGGTAACCATGCGTACACCCGGCCATGATTTTGAACTGGCCTCCGGGTTTTTATTTACAGAAGGGATTATTCAAACATTTGATCAAATCGAATCTATTAAATATTGTGAAGATGGTGGTAAACAAGGCGAAAAAGAAAATATTGTTCGAGTTGAGTTAAAGCCTGAAGTAAAAATTGATTTCGAAAAATTACAACGTCATTTTTACACTTCATCGAGTTGTGGCGTGTGCGGTAAATCTTCAATCGACTCCGTGCGCGTAGTGTGCAAGAGGTTAGCGGATCATTTCACTATTTCAGCTTTAGTGATTCATCAACTTCCAGATATCCTTCGAAAGGCTCAACATGTATTTGAATACACAGGCGGCTTGCATGCTGTAGGTTTGTTCAATGCGAAAGGAGAGTTGATCGTATTACGCGAAGATGTAGGCCGCCATAATGCGTTAGATGAAGTGATTGGCGCAATGCTCATCAAGAATGAAGTGCCACTTTCAACATATATTATATTCGTAAGCGGCCGTGCAAGTTTTGAATTAATTCAAAAAGCAGCTGTTGCAGGTATTCCTGTGCTGGCTGCCGTTGGCGCACCATCAAGTTTGGCTGTGCAATTAGCAAAAGATGTTGGAATGACGTTACTCGGTTTTGTCCGCGATAAGCGTTTTAATATTTATTGTGGTGATGAAAGAGTTGTTCATTAATTATCAACCGGGAGACAGGCAATAATATCTTCAGCCATTTTTTCAAAAGGTGATCCGTGATGACTTACTCCCAGTCTCACGATAACCAGGTTTTTGGATGGAATGACCATCACGTATTGCTCTTCAAATCCATCTGCCCAAAATGCATCTACTGGTAGTTGTGGATACATTCGATTTATCGAGTTATTTTTTTCTCCAGCGTTTAACCACCACTGTGCGCCATATTCTCCGCGTGTTGCAGCTGATGATGGAGTTGTAGTGTATTCAACCCAACCTTCCGGGAGAACACGCCCTCCAATCCAATACCCATCATTCAAGTATAACATTCCAAACCTCGCCCAGTCCCGGGCAGTAGCATAACAGTATGACGATCCTACAAATGTTCCGGATGCATCAGGTTCCATAATCGCGCTATGCATTCCAATTTTGTAAAAAAGCCTTTCGTATGGGAATCGATGATAGTCATTATCGCCAACAAGCTGTCGAACTATTCCTGAAAGAATGTTGGTTGAACTACTGCTATACTTAAAGTTTTCGCCCGGTGCAAACTCAGCCTTACGACTTCTTTCAAACTTTGCCTTATCATCGCGGTAGGTAAACATTTTGTGAAAATCAGATATGGGATTGAAGTAGCTTTCATTCCAACGAAGCCCTGATGTAGCTTTCAATAAATTTTCGATACGAATATTCTTACGTTCATCGTTTTGCCATTCTGCAATTGGGGCTGCATCAATGGAACTTAATTTCCCATCCCGCACAAGTATGCCAACGAGCGCACTGGTAATACTTTTAGCCATTGACCAACCCATCAGCTTGGAATCTTTAGTAAATCCTTCAGCATACTTTTCTGCTATAATTTCCCCATTGTATACAGCAATTACCGCATGGGTGCGAATTGGTTTTTTAGTATCTTTTTCCACAAAAGCATCTTCAAATACCTTGGTTAATTTTTCCTGATCAACGTAAGAAGTTGCTTCCGAGATTTTATTTCCTGCTGGCCACGCTACGGTATCCTGATTAAAAGGTGGAGGGCCGGCAATCTTTATTTTTTGCTGACGAACAACTTCTTCTGGTTGTTCTGATAATAATGTACAGCCTAATCCCTTGCGATAGATAGCTTTCTTCTTTTGCCAAAGTAATCGCGCGGTAACCGAAGAGTCAGCAAAGAGTTGAATATCGGCACTCGGTAAGAAAGGATAAACTTGAAGTTCTTCGGCTCTTACACTTTCAAGCGTTCTGCCTGTTACGTATACACACGAGCAGACCGTCTTAGCTGCAAAACTCGTCAGTATAGGAGAGTAGATAGATTCAAAGGTTACGATGACAATTACAACGATCAGTAATACCCACCCGGAAAACTTAACGTATTTTTTCATTCGTGCTTATTATGGTTTTGCTAAATTAGTGATTATGACTCATGGAAAGGAAAAGCATTTAAAGATTAAATCGCCCAAGGTAGTGGCTGGCGGAGTTGAGGCCGTACTGAATTCCGCAAAGCATGTATTTGAGGAAGTTGGAATAATTGAAGGAACAAAAACGCTTCTTAACCTTAATCAATTTGACGGCTTCGATTGCCCAGGTTGCGCGTGGCCTGATCCGGACGAACATCGTTCGGTTGTTGAATTTTGTGAAAATGGAGCAAAAGCTGTTGCTGAAGAGGCTACCGATGCGAAATGTGATTTTAATTTTTTCAGGAAACATGCTGTTTCGGAAATGCTTCAATGGACGGATTATGAAATTGGAAAGAGCGGAAGGATAACGCAGCCAATGATCCTTCGCGAGAACTCCGATCATTACGAACCCATTGAATGGAAAGATGCTTTTCAATTGATCGGAGATAAGTTGAAAAGCCTTGCTTCCCCCAACGATGCTATCTTCTACACATCGGGGCGAACAAGCAACGAGGCTGCATTTTTGTATCAACTTTTTGTACGAATGTATGGTACAAACAACCTTCCGGATTGCTCGAATATGTGCCACGAGTCAAGTGGCGTAGCCTTAACCGAAACAGTTGGTATTGGAAAGGGGTCGGTTACACTCGATGATTTTTATAAAACTGAGGTGATTGTGATTATTGGCCAGAATCCAGGAACGAATCATCCGCGCATGCTCACGGCTTTGCAAAAGGCAAAACAAAATGGGGCGTATATCATCACGATTAATCCAATACCCGAAGCTGGATTAATCAGCTTCAGGCATCCACAAAATCCGCTTGACTTTATTGGAAAGCCCACTGCTATTACAGATCTATGGTTGCAAGTAATGATTAATGAAGATGTAGCCTTGCTAAAGGCACTTAATATAATTTTGTTGGATGAAGAGCAAAAAAATCCAGGTGATGTACTTGATCAAGATTTTATTAGAGAAAAAACTTCGGGTTATGAATCTTTTGTAAAAGAATTGTCGCTTTACAAGCTAGATGAATTGATTACCAAGTCTGGCGTAAATAAAGAAAACGTTTTAGCGGCTGGGTCTATCCTTTCAAAAAAGAAAAAAATTATTGTTTGTTGGGCAATGGGGCTAACCCAACACAAAAATGCAGTTGATAATATACGCGAGATTGTAAACCTACTTCTATTAAAAGGAAGCATTGGAAAACCCGGTGCAGGAACGTGCCCGGTGCGTGGGCATAGCAATGTTCAGGGAGATCGAACAATGGGTATTTATGAAAAACCTTCTCCTAAGTTTTTAGATAGCTTAAAAACTGTTTTTGGATTTGAGCCACCACGCGAAAATGGATACGACACAGTTGATACGATTCGAGCCATGGCTACGGGAAAGGTAAAAGTTTTTTTTGCGATGGGTGGAAATTTTTTATCGGCAACACCCGATACTACTTTCACGGCCGAGGCATTGCAACAGTGTGACATGACTGTTCACGTATCAACGAAGTTAAATCGAAGTCATGTAGTGCATGGTAAGGTTGCATTAATACTCCCATGCTTGGGTAGAACTGAACACGATGTCCAGTCGGGCGGTGAACAATTTGTGAGTGTTGAAAACTCAACAGGCGTTGTTCATAAATCAAAAGGAGGTAAGAAGCCTGCATCTAAACATTTATTAAGTGAGCCAACGATTGTGGTGGAGTTGGCTAGAGCAACGTTACCTTCCTCTTTCTCGCCTGCAGGGGGTATAAAAGGGGGGTGGGATGAGTTGACTTCTAACTACGACAACATCCGAAACCTTATTGAAAAAACAATTCCTGGTTTTGAAAATTACAATGAACGAGTTCGCAACGATGGTGGTTTCTATCTTCCGAATAGCGCACGACAAGGAGAGTTTGAGACATCAACAGCGAAAGCCAATTTCACGATCAATGCTTTGGCAGATCATACAATAAAGGCAGGAGAGTACCTGATGATGACCATTCGAAGCCACGATCAGTACAACACTACTATATATGGTTTGCATGATCGTTATCGCGGAATTTACAATGGACGAAGAGTTGTGTTTATGAATGAAGAAGATGCAGGCAAGGCAGGTCTTACAAAAGGAGATCATGTTGACATTGTTAGCAAGTATGATGGAATAGAAAGAAAGGCTGAAGATTTTGTGGTAGTTCCATATCAAATTCCAAAGCAAAACATTGCTACATATTTTCCCGAAGCGAACGAACTAATTCCGCATAATCATTATGCGCGTGGAAGCCAGACACCGATTTCAAAATCGGTGATTGTTCAACTACTGAAAAAATTACAAAGCTCGCTGTCATGAGCAGAGTTGAGGAGCTAAAGGAATTTCTCGATAAAAAATCAGCGCTATACAATCAGTTGGCGTTTATCGAAAATGATCCAATCTCCATTCCACACTTGTTTAAAAATAAACCTGACATAGAAATAGCCGGCCTGTTTGCGGCCACATTAGCGTGGGGACAACGTAAAACGATTATTCGAAAGTGCAGAGAATTGATGGCGATGATGGATGACGAACCTCATGCGTTTATTCTTCATCATACAGAAAAGGATATTAAAAGACTTCTTGATTTTAAACATCGCACTTTCAATTCTACCGACCTTCTTTATTTTATTGAATCGTTACGATATTATTATAAAGAGAATGTATCACTGGAGTCCGCATTTTATCATAATGCTGATGATGAAACTGTAGAAAAGGGGCTCATTAAATTTCATACACTATTTTTTCAGTTAGATCATTCTCATCGAACGAGAAAGCATTTACCTACTCCCGAAAGGAAGTCTACATGCAAAAGACTTGTTATGTATTTGCGTTGGATGGTTCGTCAGGATAATACAGGGGTTGATTTTGGAATCTGGAAAAAAATATCTCCTGGCCAGCTCGTATGCCCATGTGATGTGCATGTGGAACGCGTTGCAAGAAAATTAGAACTCATTAAACGAAAGCAAACCGATTGGCAAACGGCCTTGGAGCTAACAACCAATCTGCGAAAGTTTGACCCGACCGATCCTGTAAAGTATGATTTCGCTTTGTTTGGGTTGGGGATTGAAGAGGGGTGGTCGAGGCTTTAGTTTTGAGTTTTTTTCAATGCTCCATTTTCTACAAACCAATTTTCATGTGGGGTATTCGTGGGCCACGAATTCAGATTAAAAGCCGGAGTACCCGTTGGTGACGCTTGAAAAATATAAGCGCGTAATGCCTTATCATTTTGATCCCATGTTAATGCAGTATTGGCTATACATGTTTCGGGCAACGTGGTGGTTGTTAAAAAATAAGCTTTGTTAATTCCAAAAACTTTGGCATTTCCGTCCTGATCAATACACACCGCTGTTTTTTCATCAACACCAATACCTTTTGGTTGATTAACGCCAAAATCTTTTGTCATGCGTGCCATAAACGTTATGTGCCTTCCTTCGCGTTCGCGTTGAGAATAATGTTGGTCGGCAATCAAATTCTCAAGAAACGGAACCTGCATAAAGCTTTTTGATAAACTTACCTTGTTGATGTAAGGATTAGCAAGTGCTTCTGTCGAAATTACAGTATCATTGATTGCATCAAAGATTATATCACTGAGAATAGCGCATCCCGCACTGGTGCCTCCAATGGGTACTTTTTTAACATCAATCAAGTATTGGATGGCTTTCGATACTTCTGTATCCTTCCAAAAGTTTACATAATTAGCTTGATCGCCCCCAGCGATAAAAAGTATTTCGGCTTCTTTAATTCTATTACCAACACTTTCTTTCATTGCTTTAGCGCGCGAATCAATTAATAAAGTTTCTACGGAATTAACAGAGCCTAATCCGTAGATATAATCATTGTACCCAGTTGAACCCGAAGCTCGAATAATTACTACATCGCCACCCGCTGCTTTACTAATCATCCATTGAAGTGCTTCATCTACATCGGTACTTCCGCCCATTAGTACAATTCCAAATTCGGTTGCAACAGTAACATCAGCCTTATCTCCCACAATGCCAATACTCTCATAAGAAATCAGCGGTGGGTTGACAATTGGATTGTTTTCTTGGGCCTGACAAGAAAAAAAGATCGCTATTGGGATCAATCTATAAATATTCTTCATTGGATAAGGAGAGTATCACGAGTGTAAATTATACTGACCAACATAAACAAAAGCATCAACACGGCAACAAGTGTATGGATGATCACATTCTTTGTTCGCCAAATTAGAAGTGCTGAAAATACAACGAGCACGATTAGTTGGACGAATTGATCTTGCAGTTTATATCCTTCAAGTACCACATTTTGGATAATTGCAAGCGCAGCCAGCAGGATTGTCCATAGAAAAAATTTACTGTATGTGGCGAAATAGAATTCTTTTAGGTTAACCCCTTTTTTTGACCATTTCATGGGGAATAAAAGATTGGCAAGAATGAAAAGTAAAATGGGATAAAGTATTACAAACAAAAACAACGGTAAACTCCAGGATACAATTAGCCTGAGATTATAGTGATCCCACCACTCATATATGTGTAGTACAAATACTAAGACTATCCAAATGGAGTATGGCAAGAAGGGAGTAATGGTTTTCCATCGTCTAATCAGCTCGGCTACTCCAGTCAACACCAGTGTAATCCCTAAGCCGTAGATTATAGAAATTAGTACACTCACATATTCAAATGGGCTCATAATCGCTATTTTTTACTCTATTTAAATTAATTCTAAATTAGGCATTTAAATCTTATGGTCATGCTTCTTACTTACCTTAGACAGCTTTTTTGAAAGCTCTAAAATCGAGTTTAAATAATTGTTGTGTAGCGTGAAATAAATTTGAAAAAACCACTTGCAATAGTAGATTTGTGACACTTGACGTAAAATTGGATACCTAACCTATCATGATAAAATATTTTACTCACTCCTTCAGCAAGCTATTAACAATTGTTGTCCTTATATCATTAGTCAGTTTCTCCCTACGTGCTCAGGATATACCTGAAGACGCAGCTTCCATAACAGCGGGCTCTGTACTTTTCAGTGGTAACTGTAAATCATGTCATAAAATACATTCCGAATCGGTTGGACCTGCCTTAGCGGGCGTTTACGATCGGGCTCCATCTATTGATTGGTTAAAGGGATGGATAAAGAACTCATCAAAAGTCATTGCCAGTGGTGATGCATATGCAGTTCAGATCTACGAAAAATATAAGAAGAGCCAGATGACTGCCTTCACCACGTTAAGTGATGAGCAGATCATGCAGATATTGGCATACGTTAAAGCAGAAACAATTAAAGGGCCTGAAGTAGCTGTGGTTGCAATACCAGGTACAGGTACAGGAGGTGGTGACGCAGGCATTTCATCAACGTATATGAATGTTATCCTTATCGGGATGGTACTCATATTAGTATTGCTCGTTGTTATCCTTGGTTTCCTGGTTTCTGCACTAAAGCGTTTCCTCGATCAGAAGCAATTAAGCGAAGAGGATAAGGAACTTATTCATTCACCCATTACGATTGCTTCTGTTACACGCAGCAATGGATTTATATTTATTGTATTGTTTGTAGTTGGTTCATTAGGCTTTAAGGCCGTTATCAACGGATTGTATTCTATTGGCATTCAGCAGGGCTATGCCCCAAAGCAGCCTATCGCATTCTCACACAAACTGCATGCAGGTGCTTACGAAATTGATTGTAAATATTGTCACACGGGTGTGATGAAAGGCAAGAGTGCTACGATTCCTTCTGTAAATATTTGTATGAACTGTCACCGGGCAGTGAAAACAGAATCACCTCAAATTCAAAAAATTTGGGCTGCTGCTGATTGGAATGCAGAAACTTTGACTTTCGGCCCTAATCAAAAACCTATTGAGTGGGTTCGTATTCATAATCTTCCGGACTTAGCATATTTCAATCACTCACAACACGTAAATGTTGCAGGTGTCGAGTGCCAAACCTGCCACGGACCAGTCGAAGAAATGGATGTTGTGAAACAATACTCTCTGTTAACCATGGGATGGTGTATTGATTGTCACCGAAAAACAGATCTTAACACCAAGGGCAATGCCTATTATGATAAGCTGGTGGAGTTACATAACGCATCTAGTAAGCAACCATTAAAAGTGGAAGACAATGGCGGACTGGAGTGCGCAAAATGTCACTACTAATTTTATTATTGAACTAATTACGAACAGCGCTTCGCGATAATCTGAATATGAAAGAGCAGATAAAAGAGTCAACAAAGATATACTGGAAAGGTCTCGAACAACTTACCAACGACTCCGAGTATATTAAGCATGCAAACAATGAGTTTGCTCCGGGTCCGGAAGAAGAATTAGGCCATTCTCGAAGAGATTTCTTGAAGATGATGGGTTTCGGTATGTCAGCTGTTGCGCTGGCTGCTTGTGAAGCACCGATCCGTAAAGCATTACCGTATGTGAACAAGCCCTTGGATGTTGACCCAAGTATTGCCAATTATTATGCATCAACCTATACCAATGGGGGTGACTATTGCAGTATCGTAGTAAAGGTTCGCGAAGGCCGTCCTATTAAAATTGATGGTAACGCACTTTCCAGCGCCACTAGAGGTGGAACGAATGCTCAAGTAGAAGCTTCCATTCTTTCTCTGTATGACAATGCTAGGCTTCGAGGACCGAAAAGCGGAACCGCTAAAACCACGTGGGAAGAACTTGATAAACAAGTAATTGATAAGCTTACGGGTGTAAATGTAGCGGGCGGTAAAATTGTTGTTGTCAGCAATACCATTCTTAGTCCAAGCACAAAAGCGGCACTTGAAAAATTTAAGGCTAAGTATCCAACAACACAACACGTTGTATACGATCAGGTATCAGCGTATGGTACGTGGAAGGCGAATGAGGAGAGTTTCGGAACTGGAATGATTCCTTCATACGATTTCAGCAAGGCCAGTGTTATTGTAAGTGTGGCTGCCGACTTTCTAAATACAGGAGTATCTCCAATTGAAAACACGAAACAGTACGCACAAACACGTGAAGTAGGAGAGGACAAGAAAGATATGTCTCGCCATTATCAGTTCGAGTCAATTCTTTCATTGACTGGAGCGAATGCTGACTATAGAACACAAATCAAACCATCGGAAGAAGGCGCAATTGTAGTTCAACTCTATAACTTAATTGCTTCTAAAGCAGGAAAAACTTCTGTTTCAGGCGGCATTGATAAGGCTAACGTTGCACGCGCTGCCGAAGAGCTTTGGGTAAGTCGTGGTAAGGCATTAGTTGTTGCCGGTTCAAATGATAAGGCAATCCAACTTTTAGTAAACGGCATTAATGATATGCTGGGAAGTTATGGATCAACAATTCTTCCAAGCCTGCCAGTTAACTATCGTCAGGGAAATGATGAGGCGATGGCCAACTTTGTTAAGGAAGCGGAAGCCGGAAGTGTTGCTGCGGTAATCTTCTACAACTGTAATCCGGTGTACGATCATCCAATGGGTGAGACATTAGCTTCGGGTTTGAAAAAGGTGGGCGTGAAGATTGCAACGTCTTATAAAGAAGACGAGACTGCATCATTAACTGATTTCCTTGCACCCGATCATCATTATCTCGAAGCATGGAATGATGCCGAGCCTAAGAAAAATCTTTTCAGTCTTGCCCAACCAGCCATCACACCAATTTTTAAATCACGTGCTGCTCAGGAGAGCTTCCTGATTTGGGCTGGCGAAACCAATATTGATTATTTCGAGTTCGTAAAAAATAACTGGAAGAATAGATTCTTTAAAGGAGGAAACTTCCAGGCATGGTGGGATAAGTGTTTGTATGATGGCGTTCTTGAATTGCCATCAGAGTCTTCAACTGTAAGTTTTGCGGGAGATGCTACAGCAGCAGCCATTGCAATCTCGAGTAATTATAAATCTGGAAGCGGCTTTGAATTAGTAGTATATGAAAGTGGAACAGTTGGAAATGGATCGCAAGCAAACAATCCATTACTACAAGAACTTCCAGACCCGATTACAAAAGCAGTTTGGGATCATTACGTAACAGTTTCTCCAAAGGATGCTTCTTCAATCAATTTCAAGGAAGCCAAAACAGTAATGGCAAATATTACCGTTAACGGAAAAGCAGTAAAACTTCCAGCATTGGTGCAGCCAGGTCAAACTCCTGGAACTATAGGAATTCCATTGGGATATGGCCGTACGAAAGCGGGTAAAGTAGCTGATGGAATTGGTATGAATGCATACCCTTTTGTTGGTATGGTGAATGGTTCATTAAACTTTAGTGGTGCTGCTACGCTTGAGATGACGGAAGAGCGCTATCAAATTGCTACAACACAAACACATCAAACATACATGGGTCGTCAAACGGTAATACAAGAAACCGTATTGAGTGACTTCCAACGTGAAGACTGGCAACGTATTTACGATCCAAAAGTATCAACTTGGAAAGATCCGAAACATAAAGTGGATCCAGCAACCTTGTCTTTATGGAAAGGCCATGAGTATAAGAATCACCATTGGGGAATGGCGATTGATTTAAATACCTGTATTGGATGTGGAGCTTGTGTGGTAGCTTGTAATGTAGAGAACAACATATCCATGGTGGGTCGCGATGAGGTAATCAACAGAAGAGAGATGCATTGGTTGCGTATCGACCGTTACTATAGCAGTGATGCCAAAATAGATTTTGTTCATGGAGCTGCTGAGGATTGGAAAGCTGCAGAAAATGCTGCGGATAATCCAGAAGTAGTATTCCAGCCGATGTTGTGTCAACATTGTAACAATGCTCCATGCGAAACTGTATGCCCGGTTGCTGCAACAACCCACAGCACAGAAGGATTAAATCAAATGGTTTATAACCGTTGTATCGGTACACGTTATTGCGCCAACAACTGTCCGTATAAAGTAAGACGTTTCAACTGGTTTAAGTATCACGACAACAAACAATTTGCAGATGTGAATCCAGCCATGAATACCGACTTAGGTAAAATGGTCTTGAATCCAGATGTAACTGTTCGTTCACGCGGTGTAATGGAGAAATGTTCATTCTGCGTTCAGCGTATACAAAATGGAAAACTTGGCGCGAAGAAAGAAAGAAGACCACTTCAGGATGGCGAAGTAGTAACAGCTTGCCAGGCTTCATGTTCTACTGGTGCGATTGTCTTTGGCGATATTAATAATCCAGAGAGCAAGATTTCTAAATTATTGAAAATAAGCCCTGCTAATCCTGAGAAGCCGTTTGCTGTTGATAAGATCACAGGAAATCCTCGAGCTTATCAGGTATTAGAAGAGATAGGGGTGAAGCCAAATATTTGGTACCTCTCAAAAGTAAGAAACAGAGAAGAGGTAATAGCATAAAATAAAGCGTTATCTGTTATCCGTTAATCGGAATGCAGATAGCTGATAACGACTAACTGAAAACGATTAACGAACAACGATAATGCAGGTATCTTCAACGCTTCGCGAGACATTAATTACGGGTGGTAAGACCATGAAGGATGTGTCGCATGACATTTGCCGCCAAGTCGAAGGCAAGCCAACAAGACTTTGGTGGATTGCCATGGCTATTTCGCTTACGGTTCTTGCGTATGGATTTTATTGCCTTTGTTTTCTCTTGTGGGAAGGTGTTGGAGTTTGGGGATTAAATAAAACGGTAGGCTGGGCTTGGGATATCACAAACTTTGTTTGGTGGGTTGGTATTGGTCATGCAGGGACGCTAATTTCTGCAATTCTTTTATTGTTTCGTCAGAAATGGAGGATGTCCATCAACCGTGCTGCTGAGGCGATGACAATCTTTGCGGTTATTTGTGCGGCCACGTTTCCATTTGCCCACATGGGTCGTTTATGGTTAGGATTTTATTGGGTATTCCCGTTACCCAATACGTGGGGTTCGTTATGGGCAAACTTTAATTCACCATTGTTGTGGGATGTGTTCGCGATCTCAACATACTTTACCGTTTCGTTAGTGTTTTGGTATTTGGGCCTCATTCCTGACTTCGCAGTTATTCGTGACCGTGCCGTGATACAAGGCAATAAAATGAGAGCACAGGTTTATAATGCTTTAAGTTTTGGCTGGCAGGGTGGCGCAAAAACCTGGAGTCGCTATGAATCTGTAGCGTTGATCCTCGCAGGTCTTTCAACACCGCTTGTATTATCTGTTCACACCATTGTATCTATGGACTTTGCCACTTCAGTTATTCCCGGATGGCATACGACAATCTTTCCGCCATACTTCGTTGCCGGTGCGATTTTCTCTGGCTTTGCCATGGTGTTAACATTGTTACTCATCACACGAAAAGTTTTCAAACTTGAAGATTATATTACGATCTACCACATTGAGTTGATGAACATTGTAATCATCATAACAGGGTCGATTGTGGGTATCGCATACATCACTGAATTATTTATTGCTTGGTATTCGGGTGTGGAATACGAGGGCTATGCTTTCTATAACCGTGTATCTGGTCCGTATGCGTGGGCATACTGGTCAATGATGACGTGTAATGTAATTTCACCGCAGCTTTTCTGGATAAAGAAAATAAGAACAAGTCTTGTGGCGACTTTCGTACTCTCAATTGTAGTGAACATCGGAATGTGGTTTGAGCGTTTTGTGATTATTGTAACATCACTGCACAGAGATTATATTCCATCCAGTTGGACAATGTTCTATCCGACCATGTATGATATTGGAGAGTACTTGCTTACGTTCGGTTTCTTCAGCACTGCCTTCCTATTGTTTGCTAAGTTTTTCCCGGTAATCAATATGGCTGAGGTAAAAAGTATTATCAGATCATCATCGGAAAAAACAGACGACTCTAAAGGGGCTCATTAATTATAGACGAAATGGACGCAGATAAGCATTTTATTGTAGGAATTTTTGATGACGAGGACGTATTACTCACGGGTATAAACATAGTGAGAGGCAATGGAATTAAGATTGAGGATGTTTACTCTCCTTTCCCTGTTCACGGTATCGATGATGCACTTGGTTACAAAAAATCACGGTTACCAATTGCGGCATTTATCTTTGGATTGACAGGTACTTCACTCGCGTTACTAATGCAGATATGGATGCTTGGTTACGACTGGCCCATGATCATTGGCGGAAAGAATTTTGCTTCACTTCCCCCATTCATTCCTGTAACATTTGAATTGACTGTATTACTGGCGGCCCTTGGTATGGTAGGTACGTTTATGATCGTAAGTGATATGAAGCCCTATAAGTGGCCGCGCCAATTTGATTTGCGCAGTACGGATGATAAGCATGTAATGGCCATAGATATTGCTTTAAATGCTGGCAAGAGTAAAGATGAGTTGAAGCGTATCCTTAAAGAAAGCGGTGCTTCCGAAGTGAATGAAAAAAGTTTTGATTAAACTATTTACGGTTTTGAATATGAAGTTTATAAAGAGTTTGTTCATCGGTTTCGCAGTTGCTGCTCTCCTGACTTCCTGTGGAGTGGGAGGTGACAATCAAGGGGTAGAATACGCCCCAAACATGTACCACTCAGTTGCGTATGAACCATATTCACAAATTACAAATAAAGATCAAGGTGCCTGGCTTACGTCTATTGAATACGAAGATGGCCACAGCGAACATTATAATTCAAACCCCTTTAATCCATACCGCATGAATATGCGTATGCCTCCTGAGAACACGGTGAGCCGAAATAAAAGCGGATACCTTCCATACCGTACTCCGAAAGACAGCTTAGCGGTTGCTGCCAAGATATTGGTTAGCCCGTTGGATACTGCACAGAGCAAGGCTATTCTGGCTGACGGTAAAATATTGTATGAAGTATATTGCGATCATTGCCACGGTGTAAAAGGGGATGGCGAAGGTAAAGTAGCAATCGGGGTTATCGTTGACGGTGTTCAGCGCACCGGTTATGCAGGGGTAGCAAATTTAAAAAGTGATGCAATCAAGAATGTCACCGAGGGGCATGTATTCCATGTTATTACAATGGGTAAAGGTCTTATGCAATCACATGGCTCTCAAATAGGAGTTGAAGATCGCTGGAAGATTTCGCGATATGTAAAAGCATTACAGAATTCAAAATAATCCCGATAGCTATCGGGACAACTGATCAATAGGTAAACGAATAAATATCCAATGGCAGCTGAAGTACACATACAGGAAGAGCATTACACCTTTAAGCCGGAGACTAAAAAGAAAATCATGTACTTGCTTGTGGCAGGTGTTATACTTTTTTCGTTAGGCTTGTTTCTCGCAATGAACTCAACAGGCAGTAGTGAGGGTCATGCAGCTGTTGAGGCACATAAAATGGTTGCAAGTACGCAGCACGAAGCAGTTGCTGAAGCGGGTCATGAAGCAGCAGCGGGAGAGCATCATGAAAGTCCTACATGGTTAAAAAGGTTGTATACAACATTGTGGATGAACAATGTGTTCTTTACAGGATTTGGTATTATCGGTTTATTCTTCGTGGCAATTCAATTTGCAGCACAGGCTGGCTGGTCTTCGGGATTAAAAAGAATCCCACTTGCCATGGGCAGTTGGATTCCAGTAGCAGGTATTTTAATGCTTGGATTATGGTTCTTAGTAAAAGGTGATTTGTTTCACTGGTCTCATGCGGGATTGTTTGAAAAAGGAGGACCAGAGTTTGATACGATTATCAATAATAAAGGAGCTTTCTTTTATTGGCCATTGGCAAATGGTAGCTTTCCAATATTTTTTGTTGCAAGAATTGTAATATTCTTTAGCATGTGGTACTTCTTCTTAATCTGGATTAGAAGAGAAATGCTTGCCGAGGATATTGATGGAGATGTGAAGCATTGGAAAAAATCAAGAAACTTATCCGCTTATTTCTTAATCTTTTTTGCAGTAAGTTCATCTATAGCCGCGTGGGATTGGGTTATGAGTATTGACACACATTGGTTCAGCACCATGTTTGGATGGTATATGTTCGCTAGTTGGTGGGTAACAGGCTTGGCCTTCATTACCTTAGTAGTTGTATTTTTGAAGGAAGCCGGATACTTAAAGGTAGTTAACGCAAATCACCTGCACGACTTAGGAAAATTTGTATTTGCATTCTCAATTTTCTGGACGTACATCTGGTTCAGTCAGTTCCTGTTGATTTATTACGCTAACATTCCGGAAGAAACAGTTTATTTCATTGAACGGATGACAACCAGTCCGTATAGCTGGATATTTTTTGCGAATCTGATTCTAAACTTTGTATTGCCATTCTTGTTATTAATGACAAGGGACGCAAAGCGTCACAGTGCAATGTTGAAAGTGGTTTGTCCGATTGTTATTGTAGGTCATTGGTTTGATTTCTTCAACATGGTAACGCCAGGGGCAATGAAATACGAAGGCAGCCTTGGCTTGTTGGAAATAGGAACAGGGTTGATTTTTATGGCGGTGTTCCTGTGGGTAGTATTAAACTCGCTAGCAAAGAGACCATTGTTTGGTAAAAATCATCCGATGTTAGTTGAAAGTCTTCATCACCATATTTAATTAAGAAAGCGTTATGATGAATTCGGTTATAGTTCTTGGTGTAATATTAGTTCTGGCAATCCTGTATTTAATTTTTAGGGTGAGCAGCCTTGTTCGGGTTGCAAAAGGCGAGAATGAGGACAGAGTAGACTCAGCCAATAGCATTAATGCTGCGCTGTTCATTGTGTTTATGGTCGTTAGCTTAGTTGCATTCTTCTGGTATTCTTTTGCAAATTTTGATGGTTACACACTTCCGGTAGCATCCGAGCACGGCATATTAACAGATGAGGAATTCTGGGTAACAATGGCTGTGATTGTCGTGGCTTTTACGGTCATCAGTATCGTCATGTTTATATTCATTTATAAGTATCAATACAGAGAGGGGCAGAAAGCAAAGTTTTTCCCTGATAATCATTATCTCGAGCTAGCGTGGACTATTGTTCCAGCGATTGTATTAGCTATTTTGATTTTTACCGGGTTGAGTACATGGAATGAGATTACTGCGCCTGCATCAAAAGAGGCTGAGGTAATTGAAGTTATTGGACAGCAATTTGCGTGGACTGCCCGTTATCCAGGCAAGGACAATGAACTTGGAAAGGTTAATTATAAATTGATTGATAACGTTGGAAATGAATTTGGGCTTGATCTTTCTGACAATAAGACGTTCGATGATTTTAAAGCACTTGAACTCCATTTGCCTGCGGGAAAAGAAATTCTTTTGAAGATCAGAGCAAAGGATGTGCTGCACAGTGTATTCCTTCCTCATTTCAGGGTAAAGATGGATGCCGTTCCGGGAATGCCAACACACTTTAAGTTTACCGTAACAAAAACTACACAGGAGATGCGCGATGAACTTGGCAATCAGGCTTTCAATTATGAAATGGCATGTACTGAAATTTGTGGACGTGGTCACTTTTCGATGCGATTTCCTGTAGTGGTTCATAGCTTGGAGGAGTTCGAACGCTGGAAACTCTCACAAGAGACTTGGTTGAAGCAAAATCCGGATTACTTAAAAAATGTACCAATAGGATTACAAGAGTCTGCTATGATTAAGTCAGGTTTACCAGTGCAAGCAGGGGTGACGACAGTACAGGCATCAGCAATAGGGTCTAATTAAGATTTTTTAAAACATGGCAACAACAGTACACGCGCAGCAAGAAGTTCACCACGATGATCACAGCCACGAGCACGAACATCACAAAGGTAATTTCTGGACTGATTATATTTTCAGTCAGGATCATAAGGTTATTGCTAAGCAATTCCTGATCACGGGTATTTTCTGGGCATTGCTGGGCGGTATATTATCCGTAATCTTTCGTCTGCAACTTGGGTTTCCGGAGGCTAGTTTAGCATGGTTAAAGCCAGTACTCGGTGGATGGATTCAGGCTGATGGTAAACTTGACCCTGAGTTTTATCTCGCCCTTGTTACAATGCACGGAACTATCATGGTGTTCTTTGTACTAACTGCAGGACTAAGTGGTACGTTTAGTAACTTCCTTATTCCGTTACAAATTGGCGCACGTGATATGGCATCGGGCTTCATGAATATGCTCTCGTACTGGTTCTTTTTTGCATCCAGCGTGATCATGTTTGTTTCATTATTTATTTCAACCGGACCAGCAGGTGGCGGTTGGACCATTTACCCTCCATTGAGTGCATTGCCGCAAGCTATTCAAGGTTCTGGATTAGGAATGACGATGTGGCTAGTTGCCATGGCGTTGTTTATTGTCAGCAGTTTGTTGGGCGGTATCAACTATATTACAACTATTATTAACATGCGCACAAGAGGTATGTCGTTCACACGCATGCCACTTACAATCTGGGCATTCTTCTTTACCGCAATTATTGGGGTACTTTCATTTCCAGTACTTTTCTCCGCTGCCTTGTTATTGATTTTCGATAGAAGTTTCGGTACAAGTTTTTTCTTATCAGACATTTACATAGCAGGTGAGGCATTGTCGCATGAAGGAGGAAGCCCAGTATTGTTTCAACATTTATTCTGGTTCCTTGGTCACCCCGAAGTGTACATTGTGTTGTTACCTGCTTTAGGACTTTCTTCTGAGATCATTGCAACGAACTCTCGTAAACCAATTTTTGGGTATAAGGCCATGATTGGCTCGATGTTGTTTATCGCGATTCTTTCATTTGTTGTATGGGCACACCACATGTTCGTAACGGGTATGAATCCTTTCTTAGGATCTATTTTCATGTTGCTTACATTGATTATCGCAGTGCCGTCTGCTGTAAAAATCTTTAACTATGTAACAACACTCTGGAAAGGTAATATTCGATTTACACCGGGCATGCTATTTTCTATCGGATTAGTTTCATTTTTCTTAACCGGGGGTATTACTGGTATTTTCTTAGGAAACTCGGCCATCGATATTCAATTACACGACACGTACTTTGTGGTTGCGCATTTTCACTTAGTAATGGGCAGCGCTTCATTCTTCGGTATGATGGCAGGTGTTTATCATTGGTTCCCTAAAATGTTTGGTCGAATGATGGATAATCGGTTGGGCTATGTTCATTTCTGGATCACCTTTGTTGGTGTTTACTTAGTATTCTTCCCGATGCATTACATTGGTATAGCAGGGTTTCCGCGCAGATACTATTCATTCACCAACTTTGAAACTTTCAGTGGCTTTACTGATTTGAACATGCTCGTGAGTGTGGCAGCTATTGTAACGCTGGCTGCACAATTCATGTTCTTGTTCAACTTCTTCTACAGCATTTTCCGTGGCCGTTTGGCCCCCGCCAACCCATGGAACTCAAATACATTAGAATGGACAACACCGCGTGATCCAAAGCATGGTAACTGGCCTGGAGAGATTCCTGCCGTATACCGTTGGCCATATGATTATAGCAAGCCCGGAGCAAAAGATGATTTTATACCGCAACATATTCCATACTCCGAAACACCTGAGTCGAATTTCCCGAATGAAAATGAGTTGATAAAACTTGAAGGAAATGGAAGTGGAGCCATCGTTGTGGATAGCGGCGAACATTAATTACTAGATTTTTGATTTTCAAGGTTCAAGATTGAGGCATCAGCAGCAATATTGAACCTTGTTTTTTAGATGAACATCATGAGTTCTTTTCGCAAACTTATTCGATCAACCCTGCTTGCCGTTTATGTGCTAATTCTCGTTGGTGGAATTGTTCGAAGTACAGGTTCAGGAATGGGATGCCCAGATTGGCCCAAATGTTTTGGACAATGGACACCACCAACTTCCGTGAGCGAACTCCCCTTGAATTATAAAGAAGTTTATGTTGAGTACCGGCACAAAAAGAATCTCCGTTTCGCAAAATATTTAGCAGCCTTTGGATTTCAGGATACAGCTGATAAAGTATTGAATGATGATTCCATTAAGGTGGAGGCTGACTTTAACCCAATGAAAACATGGATTGAATACCTGAATCGTGTAGTGGGTGTGATTATCGGTTTTTTAATTTTTGCAGTATTTGTTTACTCGGCTCGATATCGCAGTTCAAATCCAATGTTAACCTTCATTGCTTTTCTGTGTTTCATATTGGTTGGGTTTCAAGGCTGGATCGGCTCATTTGTTGTATCGACAAACCTCACGCCCTGGACTGTTACGGTGCACATGTTTTTAGCAATGGTAATAGTGGCATTGTTAGTTTACCTGATGTATGCTACGGAAAGATCAGAAGTTGATGCTACCGTTTCAGCGATTCAGCCGGCATTTACTAAACTCTTACTTATTTTATGCATGGTATCCTTACTCGTACAGATACTTTTTGGGACTCAGGTTCGTGAGGGAATTGATCGGGTGGCTTCAGAAATTCATGGCCGTGAGAACTGGATTTCGGCCATTGGAATGGACTTTATTATTCACCGGACTTTCTCTTGGTTTGTACTGATAATAAATACTTTTTTAGTAGTGAAATTGTGGAAAATGCAGCGTGTAAATCGTTTCGCACTTAACGTAATCCTGTTAATTTTGAGTACTATTTTAACAGGTGCAGGAATGGCTTGGTTTGCTGTTCCTCCCATCCTACAGCCAATACATTTGCTGCTCGCTACCATAACATTTGGTGCTCAGTTTATATTGGTACTGCGGGTAAACAATAAGAAGAAGACCGTGTTAAATTAATAAGATGTTAGCAACTAACAATGTATTTGGAATAGCGCGGATGACAGCCAAGGCACAAGCCTATTGGGAGTTGTTGAAATTCAGGCTGTCTTTTTTGGTAGCCTTCTCCTGTGCTTTCGGATTTGTGTTAGCATCACCAACTATCGCTTGGAATTCCCTTATAATGCTTTTCGTGGGCGCCTTGCTTCTGTCAGGATCTTCCGTTACAATTAATCAAATCATCGAAAAGGATTTAGATAAACTGATGACACGTACCATGAACCGACCATTGCCTACTGGCAGGGTCTCGGTGAATGAAGCTTTCATTTTTTCCATAATTTGTTTTGTAGCAAGTATTTCAATTTTATTACTCTTTACAAACGTACTCACTACCATACTTTCTATTGTATCGATGATTTTGTATTGCTTTGTGTATACACCGCTAAAGCGAGTAGGCTCTATTGCGGTATTTGTTGGAGCTATACCGGGAGCGCTACCCCCCTTGTTGGGATGGATTGCTGCAACCGGAACCATTGCGCATGAGGCCTGGTTAATTTTCGGTATACAATTTATTTGGCAGTTTCCACACTTTTGGGCAATTGCTTGGGTAGCTGATGATGATTATAAAAAAGCTGGTTTTAAACTGTTGCCATGGGGAGGGCAAAAAGATTTGAATACAGCCATTCAAATCATGATTTATACATTGTTCCTATTGCCACTGGGGCTGCTGCCTGCTAAGTTTGGTGTTACTGGAATCGACTCGGCTATTGTGGCTACTATTTGTGGCGTATTGTTTTTAGCGCAAACATTTTCATTGATGAAAACAGGAAGCAGACAATCGGCATTGAGAATTATGTTTGGATCGTTTTTGTATTTGCCTATTGTGCAGATAGCGTATCTTTTGGATAAAGTCCGTTAATTGATTTACGAAAATGGCAGCAGAATTGAAAATTATAGAAGATGCTAAGAAACCAATGGCAATGAACCCTAAGAAGTTCGCCCTTTGGCTATTTATAATGAGCGTTGTGATGATTTTCGCATCGCTGACAAGTGCATATATTGTCCGTCAAGCGGAGGGAA
This sequence comes from Cyclobacteriaceae bacterium, assembly GCA_031395485.1. Classification (GTDB taxonomy): domain Bacteria; phylum Bacteroidota; class Bacteroidia; order Cytophagales; family Cyclobacteriaceae; genus UBA2336. The sequence goes on from JANNUS010000009.1 coordinate 209,755, forward strand.
ATTGGTTTTTCTTTGACTTACCTCAACTGTTTTGGGTCAATTCGGGGATTATACTGGTAAGTAGTATAACAATGCATTGGGCATACCTTTCTGCTAAGCGTGATAGTCTGGAATCTGTAAAAATAGCAACCGTTATAACTACTATTTTAGGTTTATCGTTTCTCGTTGGGCAGTATCTTGCCTGGGGTAATTTGGTTGCCAATAAAGTGTATTTAGTCGGGAATCCATCCGGGTCTTTTGTTTATATTATTTCTGGTTTACACGGTTTACACATAGTAGGAGGAGTGGTTTTTTTACTGATCCTTTTAAATTCAACTTTTAAGTATAAAGTTCATTCAAAAAACCTAAATCAGATAGAAATGTGTGCTACGTATTGGCATTTTTTGGGCGGACTTTGGCTATATTTGTTTACCTTCTTATTATTGAATCGTTAAAGACCATATTATAACCTAACGACAATGTCACACACCTCAACTGTAATTGTACCAGCACCCGGAAAAACTGAATGGGATGGTGGAGTATCACCCATGAACGTAAGCTATGGTAAGCTTATGATGTGGTTTTTCCTCTTATCAGATGCTTTTACATTTTCCGCGTTACTGATTACGTATGGATTGGTTCGTTCTTCACACAAGGCATATCTTGGCGTGGTAAACGAATTTACTTTCTCTACTGCATATTGGCCTATTCCTGAAAAAGTTTTTGAATCCGTGCCTTTCTTTGAAGGCCTTCACGCACCCCTAGTCTTTGTGGGTATTATGACATTCGTACTCATTATGAGTTCGGTAACCATGGTACTTGCCGTGGAAGCAGGTCAACGCATGGATAGAAAGGCGGTTGAGAAATGGATGCTTTGGACAATTCTTGGAGGTATTTGCTTTTTAAGCTGTCAGGCTTGGGAGTGGGCTCACTTTATTCATGGTGCTCATGCTGGTGATGCAGTTGCACAGGGAACGACTTTCTTTGGAGCTAATCTTGCACACAATCAATACGGGCCTCCAGATTTTGCGGCTTTCTTTTTCTTTATTACTGGCTTTCATGGTTTTCACGTATTTAGTGGTGTGATGTTAAACTTCCTGATATTTTATAATACTGTTACGGGTGTTTACGAACGAAGAGGTCATTATGAAATGGTGGAGAAAGTAGGATTGTACTGGCACTTCGTAGATTTAGTTTGGGTATTTGTATTTACATTCTTTTATCTTGTATAAATAAATTCAGTTAAGATGGCGCATTCTGAAAATACTCCTCAGGTAACAGTTCTTCCTCCAGATACTGCAAGAATTAAGAAACTATGGACAGTTGCGGCTATCCTTGGTGTTATTACGCTTATCGAATTTGGTGTGGCATTTGGCGTACCGCATGAAATGAAGGATACGCGTGTTTGGATTTTTATCGTGATGACGATTGTTAAGGCAGCCTATATTGTAGGTGAGTTTATGCACTTGCGACATGAGGCAAAAGTATTAATGTGGGCTATCCTTATACCCATGGTGTTTGTGATTTGGATGCTGGTTGCGTTTGTTTATGAGGGCATGCAAATATTTAAGGTAAGGTAATTTCTTTAATAAAGTATATGTGAGAGGCTTAAGGAAACCCTTAAGCCTTCTTTTTTAAATAGGGTTGAATTTGTCCATGAATTTTAAGAAAATACTTTTTCTCTTTTTAGCGCTTTTATTACCGGTTATTATTTTTTTATTTCTGAAACAGTTTGGAAGTAATCAGTTTGATGTGCCACCCTTGTTTCTGGAAGCTTTTGAAAAGCCTTCAGGTTGTTCTTCTTATGAGTATGCAGCGCCCTATGCAATCAGTGATACTTCATTGGCTGAACTTGACTGGAGTAAAAATGATTCTCTGACGATTGTTCTTTTTGATGCAGCATCGGTGGAGGATGGAAAAAAAATGTCTATCCAGCAAATTAGGCTTCGTACTGAGTTTCCCGATGAGAAGCTGAGCGTTGTTAAGAGCAATGCGGTAATTTTAAGAAATTGTATTTTCCTGTTGAAGCAAGGAGATAATGCAGTGATGATTGATGCTAAAAGGAGAATCCGAGGTCAGTATAATTTACTTGATCTTGAAGAGGCGGATCGGTTAATTATGGAGATCAAGATAATTTTAAGGAAGTATTGAAATGAACGATAATCCGTATAAAAAATTAATTATAGCGGTATCCATAATTATACCGATTGTAGTGGCAACATTGTTCAGGGTTAGAATTCCCGGATATGATTTTTCCTTTTTGCCACCAATTTATGCCAGCATTAACGGGTTAACATCAGTGCTTCTAATTGTTGCATTCGTAAGTATTAGAAACGGAAACCGAAAACTTCATGCATTAATAATGAGATGGTGCATTGGTTTATCAGCATCTTTTCTGGTAATGTACGTGCTGTATCACATGACCAGCGAGTCAACGCTCTATGGAGGTGAAGGCACAATTCGATACATTTATTTCTTCATTTTGATAACGCACATTCTCTTGTCAATTGCCGTAATTCCGATGGTATTGTTTACGTTTGTTAGGGCGTTGCAAGGCGATTTTAATAGGCATAAGGCGCTTGCGCGGTATACTTTTCCTGTTTGGTTATACGTATCAGTAACAGGGGTTATTGTATATTTGATGATCAGTCCGTATTATAGTTAATAGTGGAAAATGAACTTACGTTCTCATTTAAATAAAAGTTTGAAGATCGCTGGTGTTTTGGCATTCTTAATTCTGTTTATAACACCAATAGCCCAGGCGCAGTGTGCAATGTGTCGTACGCAGCTTGAAAATAATATTAGTAATGGAAACCCTGGAATAGCCGCTGGTATTAATACTGGTATTCTGTACCTGCTGTCGATGCCATATCTGATAGTTTTAACCTTAGGTTTTTTTTGGTATAAATCCAGCCGTAAAAATGTCGACACTCAGTTACCCGGCAGCTCTGGTTAAGGGCAAATGCCCTCGATGTCGAACGGGCAATATTTTTAAGTATACTCTTAAAGAGAATTTTTTTCAATTTGTTAGGATGAATGAATCATGCCCTCACTGCAAGGTTCGGTTAGAGCCTGAACCCGGCTTTTACCAAGGTGCAATGTATGTTGGCTATGGACTAACCATTGCCTGTATAGCGCTAGTTAGTATGATTCTTTATTTAGCGGGTCATCCGCAGGAAGGTGTCTATATCACTTCTATTATTGTACTAATGGTTATTTTAATTCCATTTAATTTTCGGTATTCACGCATTTTATATTTGTATTTTTTTGGAGGCATTGTGTTCGATTCACACTATGACCAATAGAGTTATTTAGTAACTTTAGTGGAATCATCACACGCAGCAGTTGACACGGTATTTATTTTTAGTTTTTCTGTTTCTATTTAGCTCCGTCTGTGGGGTGGTTATCTCATTCAAAATTTTTAAGCCACCATCATCGGAAATAATAGCCAGCCAAATTCAACAGGATTTCGAAGTATTTATTGAAGGAGCTAATCAGGAGGCAAAAGTAATTTTACCTGTACTGAGGGCTGGCAGGGATTTGCCAACTTCCAACTTTCATTTTTTGGTAGTACAACGCAACGAGATCATTACATGGAATGATTCCCACTTTATCCCAACGCTTCAAACACTTACGGATGAGTTTGATCTTAAGTTTCTTAAATTAAATAATGAAGAGTTTGTTATAAAAAAGTGGAAAATTGATACCGAGCGATTTTTGATAGGTGTTTTTCCGCTCCATGTGCAGTATAAAATCGTTAATAAATATTTAGCTCCTTATTGGAATAGAGGTATTTTTAAAATTAAAAATGTATCGTTAGTTGAACCTAATGATATTCAGGGCTTACCAATTTTCTCGAATCAGAATGTAATTTTTAGAGTTGTGCCGCTCTCTAGCCCGCGGTTACAGGGCAATCTATGGTCGGGCGTAAACCTGGTTTTCTTTTCTCTTGCCATCGTTTCACTAGCAGTTTTATTGATAAATATGTTGAAATGGTTCGAAAGAAAGTATCCATTAACCGGGTTCCTTTTATTGCTATGTACACTGGTAGCATTTAGGACCACCATGATATTTTATGATTTTCCAGGGCGTTTCATTGACTCACTTCTTTTTGATCCTAAAAACTTTGCTTCATCTTACTTAAACCCCTCATTAGGTGATTTATTGTTAAATACTATTTCAGTTTTTTTACTTTGCCTCTATTTAGTAAGAAATTATTTTCATTTTAATATTTTTCAGTACTGTCTGAAGAATACTGTTGCTAGTAAATTCTTAGCGGTTCTATGTGTTAGTTGTGTTTTGTTTGGTATGCTATTTCCTTTCGTTGTAACACAAACGATTTACAATAACTCTAACATCACGTTAAGTATCTCTCAAACTGTTCATTTTGATTGGCTGCGTATAACCGCACTGGCAACAGTATTACTCGCATGGTTAAGTGCTTTTTTATTTATGCATGTTTTTATACGACTTCTAATGCAGTCGCGGAGTTTTATACTACTCGTTATTTCAATAACGTTAGGTTCTGCCGTGTTTATTGGTATAAACAGGCTATCCGGGCAACCATATTTTTGGTCATTCTTTTCGGCAGTTGTCTATTTGGTGTCTTGTATAGTATTTTCCCTTTACCGATCACTGCAAAAATTCAGGTATACTACGTTTGCATATTTTTTTGTGGCTGTTGTATGCCTGGCCTTAAATGGAATGTGGGCTATTCGCTATTTTGAGCAGGAGCGAATGGTTGAAAATCAGATTGGATTTGCTAGTAATTTTCTTGGGGAGAGAGACTATTTTGGAGAATACCTTCTCAATGAAGCCAGAGATCGGATTTCCTCCGATGCGCTCATACGTAGTAGGATGACTAATCCCTTTATGAGGAAGGAGTCAATTGAACAAAAAATTAGAGAGATGTCACTTTCGGGTTACTTTAACCAGTACAATATTAATGTTTCCCTTTACAACGCCACCGGAGGACCCTTGGATGGTGTTGACACGACATCTTTTTCTACGCTTATTAACCAATTTAACAATGCATCATTTGCAACTGAGTACGAAGGCGTATATTTTGTAAGCACGCCACGGGGTGAATTTTCGCGTAAATACGTTGTGCTAATACCCATTCAAAAGAGTGAAGCTACAGTAGGATATGTTTTTATAAGTTTGCTGCTTAAAAGGGTCATCCCGGAAAATGTTTATCCGGAGTTGCTGGTAGATAGCCGTTTTCAAAAAGGTTATAGAACAGAGGGTTTGAGCTATGCCATTGCCGTGAATGAACGTGTGCAGTATAGCACGGGTGATTATAACTATGACTCCTTTGCCTTCAGTAGCCTAAATGATCCTCGACTATATTCGGAGGGTCTTGTAATAGGAAAACATCTTCATATTGCGATGGAGGACGGCAATGGAAGCGTGGCTATAATATCTAGTCCGGTACCACCAAGAATTTATTGGTTAGCAGATTTCTCGTTTCTGGTAATTCTGGGAATCACGGTTATCTTATTGTCCTTGCTTTTTCAAAGCTTGTTTAATTTCTCTGTATCGAGAAATATGTATTTCGCTGCAAAACTTCAGTTAGCACTTAATCTTGCCTTTTTTATCCCGCTTATAGCGGTCAGTATTATTACCCTTAACGTAACAACGCATTCCTCACAAGAGGAGCTAAATTTAGAATTCCTTAGCAAGGTGAATCGGTTTGGGAATGCCCTGGATATTGCAATGACACAACTAAAAAACGATCCGGCTGAGTTAGAAAATAAGTTTAGCAAACTTGCTGTGTTGGCCAATTTAGATGCTAATTTATTTTACCCAACTGGAAAGTTGATTACGACTACGCAGCCATTGATATTTGAGAAACGCTTGCTTAGCCCGTACATAAACCCGGCTGCCTTTAAACGTATTCGAAACGGTGAGAAAGCTTTTGTAGCTACCGAAAATGTGGGTAAGCTTAAGTTTTACATTGCTTATGCAGCACTTTTCTCACAAGATACGGGCGAGCAAACAGGAATTTTAGCGATTCCATTCTTTCAATCTGCTGCATCAATCGATCGAATGCAAATCGCAATTTTTTCAAATATACTATCAATATTTACGCTTGTTTTTCTGGCATTGCTTGTTGTCTCGTTCTTTGTTACTCGGTGGTTAACAGCTCCATTAAAGGTAATTGCAGAAACGATCGGTAGCATCTCACTTACACGTGTAAACAAGCCACTAAAATGGAAGTCGGAGGATGAAATAGGGTTGTTGGTTCATGAGTACAATCAGATGCTGCTAAAATTGCAGGATAGTAAATCTGAATTAGAACGCAATCAGCGTGAACGAGCTTGGCGAGAAATTGCTCAGCAGGTAGCGCATGAGATTAAGAATCCACTTACACCCATGAAGTTAACCCTTCAGCAATTGGAGCGCAGTTTAGAGAATGAGGGGCAACAAGACGATAGGCTATATAAGGTAGTACAAGTTCTGCTTTCACAAGTAAATTCATTAGATGGCATTGCATCTTCGTTTAGTTCTTTTGCTAAAATGCCCGAGCCTGTTATGTCTAGGGTTGAACTTGTAAAACTACTAATAGAAACCACCGAGCTGCATTCACACAGTGGCACAGTACTTTTTGAATCAAAAATTGAAAGAGCTACAGTCCTTGCGGATGAACAGCTTTTGAAAAGAGTTTTTTCAAATTTGGTTTTAAATGGCCTTCAGGCAGCTCGTACTGGCGCTTGTCCGGAAATCTATGTACGATTAAAGATGGATGAAAATCGTTACCAGATTTCTATTTCCGACAACGGAAAAGGTATTGATCCTGAATTGGTTGATAAGATATTCTTACCACATTTTACTACAAAACAATCTGGCTCTGGCCTAGGGCTCGCGATTTCAAAACAAGGCATTGAGCAGATGAATGGAGCAATTAGATTTGAGACTTCAAGGATGGGGACGATCTTTATTGTAGAGCTCCCAGCTGCATAACGAGAAGTTATTTTCCCTTCATGCTCAACATAATTTTATTAGCAAAAACAAAATCATCAAGTTCTTTTACACCCGAGTGTATAATGTCAGACTTATTGCCTTCCCAAAATTTCTGACCTTTGTAAATAAACATAACGTTTTCACCTATGCCCATTACCGAATTCATATCGTGTGTAACTACAATGGTGGTTGTGTCATAATCTTCGGTGATGTCTTGAATTAGTTCGTCAATGAGAATGGAGGTTTGTGGATCAAGACCTGAGTTGGGTTCATCGCAAAAAAGATACTTGGGATTGTTAACAATGGCTCTGGCTATACCAACTCTTTTTTTCATTCCACCACTTAGTTCAGATGGCATTTTTTGATTGACATTGAGAAGGCCAACTCGCCTAAGGCAAAAATTTACCCTGTCAAGTTTTTCGTCTCGTGGTATTAAAGCGAGCAAGTCGAGCGGAAATTTCACATTTTCTTCTACTGACTTGGAGTCAAACAACGCCCCACCCTGAAAGAGCATACCTATTTCTCTGCGAACTTCTATTTTAAGGTTTCGATCACCTTCCGTAAAATTTCTGCGATCATAAAACACAAACCCCTCATCTGGTTTTACGATTTCTACTATGCATTTGAGTAAAACACTTTTTCCTGTGCCGCTGGCACCTATTATTAAATTTGGTTTTCCCTTTTCGAAAGACCCGCTGATGTTTTGAATTATTTTCTTATCCCCAAAAGACTTTGATATATTTCTTACTTCAATCATGAGGGGCTCAATAAAAGTTGTGCAAGCAAATAATCTGCTACTAAAATAGCGATAACACTGGTGGTTACAGCTTGCGTGCTCGACTGACCTACTTCCAATGCGCCACCTTCAGTATAATATCCTTTAAAAGATGAAATCGAAGAAACAAGAAAGGCGAATACTACCGCCTTGATTAAGGCGAATGTTATGGTAAACTCATTGAAAACGAAACGTAATCCAAAGATATAATCGGTAGGTGAAATTACACCTGTCATGGAGCCAACTAAATAGCCACCCACTAACGCACACACGCCTGAAAGAATAACGAGCATTGGGTACATTAACAGAGACGCAATTATTTTGGGAAGTACAAGGTATGAAACAGAATTAATGCCCATCACCTCCAGTGCGTCAACTTGTTCTGTAATTCGCATAGTACCCAGATTCCCGGCCATGCTGGAGCCAACTTTGCCTGCGTAAATAATGGCCATAATGGTTGGCGCTAACTCCAATACTGTCATTTCTCGAACGACTTGTGAAATTACATATTTTGGAATATAGGGGGCCACGAGGTTAAAGGCTGTTTGCACGGTAGTAACAGCACCCATAAACGTTGAGACGAGCATAAATAGCATGATGGAATTTACACCAATGAGCACGCACTCCTCCATCACTAATTTATAGTGAGTTTTAAATGATTCCCGGTTCACGAAAAGGGTACCAAGGAAAATGAAATACTTACCTACTTCTTTCATTTGAGGCGCATAGCAAAATAACTATCTTGCTAAAGATACCAAAAATGTAATTCCAACCGAATAGCGCTTAATCACTTATCGGTAAATATTTAAAACGATGAATAAACTTATTGTTGTTACAGGCGGAACAAAGGGAATCGGACGAGCCATAATTGAAAAATTTGTGTCACACGGGTTTGATGTAGCTACCTGCTCCCGAAACGCATCGGAATTAAAGAAATTGGAGGAACATTTAAGAAAAGACCCTTCTGTAAACGTGTATTCGCACGTTGCCGATGTATCAGACAAGGAGCAAGTATTAAGTTTTATAAAATTTATTTCTAGTTTAAAACGTCCTGTAGATGTCCTGGTCAATAATGCGGGATATTTTATTCCCGGTGCAATCGCAACGGAAGCTGACGGAACGTTAGAAAGTATGATTCAGGCCAATCTTTATAGCGCTTATAATACTACGCGCGGACTCGTTGGTGCCATGAAAGAAAAGAAGCGTGGGCATATTTTTAATATCTGTTCTATAGCCAGCATAAAAGCTTATTCCAATGGAGGATCGTATGCAATTTCAAAGTTTGCCTTGTTAGGATTTTCGAAGTGCTTGCGCGAAGAGCTTAAAGATTTTGGTATTCGGGTTACCGCTTTATTACCCGGAGCTACAAAAACAGCAAGTTGGGAGGACTCAGCGCTGCCTGAAGAACGGTTTATGAAAGTTGAGGATATTGCGGATACTATATATTCGGCTTATATGCTATCGGGACGTAGTGTGGTGGAAGAAATAATTATTCGACCCCAACTAGGCGACATTTGATTAGCTCTTTTAATTTAGGAAAACAATAACCACGCTGGAAGGTTAAATGCTATATAAAACAAGTTACTTGTGAGTACACCGTTGATAGACATAAAGCAATATTGCAATAGCCTGGTTCAATATAACCGTAGAAAAACGATTGAAGTAAAAATTGGTGACGTACCAATGGGTGGTGATAACCCCATTCGATTGCAGTCGATGACTACCATTGATACAATGGATACTAAAGGATCGGTCGATCAGGTGATGCGCATGGTTGCTACTGGTTGTGAGTATGTTCGGATAACCGCCCCCAGTTTAAAGGAGGCTCAAAACCTCGAGGTGATTAAAAAAGAGCTGAGGGAACGGGGTTGCTATGTTCCTTTAGTAGCCGATATTCACTTTACTCCTAATGCGGCCGAGCTAGCTGCAAGAATTGTAGAAAAAGTAAGAATTAACCCGGGGAATTATGCCGACAAAAAAAGGTTTGAAGTAATTGAGTATTCAACTGACGACTACGAAGCAGAACTTTCTCGTATTCGGAAAAAATTTTCACCCCTTGTTAAAATTTGTAAAGAGTACGGCACCGCCATGCGTATAGGTACCAATCATGGTTCGCTCTCCGACAGAATCATGAGCCGATATGGAGATACACCACTTGGCATGGTAGAGTCTGCCCTCGAATTTCTTCGTATCTGTAAAGATTTAGATTATCATGCCATTGTACTTTCCATGAAGGCCAGTAATCCGCAGGTTATGGTGCAGGCTTATCGTTTGTTAGTGCACAAGTTGGAGGAAGAGCAATTCAAACCATACCCGCTTCACCTGGGTGTAACCGAAGCAGGAGATGGTGAAGATGGAAGAATAAAATCATCTGTTGGCATTGGAACTCTTCTTGAAGATGGACTTGGAGATACCGTTCGTGTGTCCCTTACGGAAGAACCTGAAGTAGAAGCACCCGTGGCCAAAATTATGGTTGATCGATATATAGCCCGAGCCAACCATAAGCCGATCAAGCCTGTTGTAAAAATGCCGATTGATCCTTTTGTATACACACGAAGAGCTACGCGCGAAGTATCAAATATGGGTGGTCATCACCATGTACCACGAGTGATTGCGGATTTAAGTCAGGTTCAAATTACGGAGTATAAAGATTTACGTAGCATCGGCCATTTTTATTTACCCGAGCCCGATAAGTGGAGAATGAATGATCAGGGAGCTGATTTTGTATATACTGGATCACGGCCAATTCAGTTTATGCTGCCAAATGGATTGAAGGAAATACAAGACTATTCAACGTGGTTAATAGCAAAAGATGATGTAAACAAACTACCGCTACTAACACGAACGGAATATGAGCAATCGGGTAAAAGGCATTCGTTCATAAATTTCATTAAGCTTTCCATTGATGATGTCGAGCTAAGTCTTTTAAATCGATTGAAAGCGGATGGCACGGCAGTAGCGGTGATTGAATCTACCAATACACATGCAATGGCAGAAATGCGAAGAATATTTTTTGATTTACGTGAGTATGCGATAAATATTCCTGTAATTATTGCGCGACAGTACGATATAGCAGAGGAAGATACCGTTCGCATACATGCGGCAACAGATATCGGAGGATTGTTTATTGATGGTTTTGGTGACGGTATTATGCTGGGTACTAAGGGAAATATTTCTAAGGAAAACTCGTTGCATTGGATAGACAGTTGTAATAAAACCGCGTTTGGTATTTTGCAGGCTACCCGCAATCGCATGTCAAAAACGGAGTATATTTCTTGTCCTTCCTGTGGCAGAACATTATTCGATTTGCAAGAAACAACGGCCATGATTCGGAAGCGTACCGATCATTTAAAAGGTGTGAAAATTGGTATTATGGGATGTATCGTAAATGGACCAGGAGAAATGGCAGATGCTGATTACGGATATGTTGGATCGGGGCCTGGACGGATTACCTTGTATCGGAGCAAAGATGTCGTTAAGAAAAATGTCCCCGCCAAGCAGGCAGTCGATGAACTCATTAACATCATTAAAGAAGATGGCAATTGGATAAATCCGGAATTGATTGAAAGATTTTAACTATGGATAAAGAATCAAAGAAAAATTGGCTAACAAATTTTTTTAGCCTTGGCGAAGTGGCAGGGTACTTCTTTAGGAAGAATGACCCCAACAAGTCAAAGGATGTAAACATTAAGGCTATGCATATTATCAATCGAATTGCCATCCTGATGTTTTTGGTTTGCGTATTAATCATTCTAAAGCGCTACTTCTTCAATTAAATCAATGAATTTATGGAAATTAGTGAAAGCTATGCCTAAATAGTTGATAGTGAATATATTGATAACCAAATGGTTACATTTGATAACCTTTTCGGATTACTTCTTGATAAAATCCTTATTTTTGTTTGAATTACCCCTATTATGGCAAGGGCATTTATAGTTATAGTTGTGCTTATCGTGTTGCTGGCATCCTGTACCCAGCGAACAATTTGCCCTGCCTATCAAAGTGCTTATATATACGATAAGGAAGAGCTGAGAAAGAAATTCAGTTATTTTAATGAAGACGCCACACCCAAAGTGTATACGGCCAGTAAAACCAAGTACCTTATTGCGGAGCCAACGTCATACCGGAAAAAAGTTAGAGGATTAAATACTGTGGCGATGAAGCCTGTCAATCCAATAGTTCCAGATTCACTTAAAGCTGGTGGTGATAAGGTAAAGGATGAGTTTAGCAATGCTGAGCGAAATGTAAACGACAGTACCGCGGTAATTAACATCGACACGCTCAGTTCTACAGCGGAGGATAGTGTATACGTAATTTCAAAAGAGCGGGAAGTGTTGGTATTGAAGTATAAGCCGCTGGAGCGCAAATATTATGTTGATACAATCGGCTTTAATTCCGAGCAGGATAATTACATGTGGTATTTGCGAGATGTTTTGGTACTACCGGATGCGCGTTTAGCCCAACTGCAAGAAGGCGAGAAGGGTGGAGGAAAAAGCACAGGAGTAAAAAAGAAGAAGGGTAAGGGATTCTTCAAAAATTTATTTAAGAAAAAGGACAAAGCAAAAATTAAAGAAGACTCCACATTGCATGTGGCCCCTGTGGAAGAGGATTACGGCTACGATGATTTTGATGGTAAGAAAAAAGACTCTACAAATGTTACAACACCTCCTCAACAATCTACTGCACCAGCGAAGAAGGGGATATTATCTTTCTTAAAGAAGAAGAAGAAAACTGAGAAAAAGAAGACCGAGGCAGCACCAGCTAAGAAGGAAGAGGGAGATGATGGCTTTTAATGCTATGTTTTGTGTTAAAGATATTTCTGTTAGGAACAAAAATATCGATTACCAATTCAAATTTTAGGGTATCTCTAAAAACCCAAATCAAATGTCAGACTGATCCCGATAATTATAGGGACGAAGTCGATTTAGATTACGCATTAAGATAAATATGTTTAGATAGGCTCAACATGACAAATTTTTTAGAGGCGCCCTTTAATCAAATAAGGTAAGATTTCCATACTGATCTGCGGCTGGTGTTGGAATAATGATGGAGGGAAAGTCATTTTCCGGATTGCCAATTGCCGGTGATACGGTGTACCCAGTCATTTTATCGGATGCGTAACTTATTAGCAGATCAATTAATTTGTTCTCGGGTGTATTCGGTGATAACCAGATTTCTTCTTGCGCTTTATTGAGTATTACGGGCATTCGCTCGGTCGTGGATGCAACCAATTCGTTCGATAGCACCGTGATGATCGTAAACGTGTGAACCATCGTGTTATTTTCATCTTCAAACTCTTCCCATAATCCGGCAAACGAACTCAGCTCTTGATCTATAACAACGAAGCGGCTCGGAATGGCAGTTTTTTTCCCTACTCTTCGCCAACCATAAAAACCATCGGCCGGAATAATACACCGGTGCCGAATGAGCATTTTCTTTAACATCGGTTTTTCAAGGAGTGTTTCTAACGAAAGGTTTATAATTTTTTCACCCAGGTTTTTGTTGTGCGCAAAAAGCGGAGGACGACCCCAGTAGAACCACGATAAGCCCTGCCGGGCTGCGCCTGTAATTACCGGTAGCAGTTGCGTGGGTGACGCATTGAAACGAGGTTTAAAATATTCAGGAACTTCAGCCGAAAATCTTTCGGATACCATACTGGCAGAAGCAGTAAGACTGTACCTGTCAATCATATAAAGTTAGTGCTTGAAAAAACTGATCGCTCGCTCTTCCGACCAATATAAACCATTTTTATTGATTTGGGTAAATCCTACATGCCCACCATGATCTGGACTTTCAAAGGTCACATACGGGTGTTGCTGTAACAATTGGTGAGGGTAGCACTCGGGACTGAGAAATGGATCATTCGCAGCATTGATGATAAGGGTTGGAAGTTTAACAGACTGAACAAATCGTATTGCGCTGCACTGGTGATAATAGTCGAGAGCATCTTTATAGCCATGAATGGGTCCCGTGAAGTGGTCATCAAATTCTCGAAGTGTGCGTACCTTTTCCAGACGTTTGATGTCAAGGCCTTCCATTACCTGCGATTTATGAATTACCTTTTTACGAAGACTTTTAAGAAAGCGTTGCGAGTATATCCAGTTCGAAGGCTGCGATATTTTTTCGCAACTGGCGCGCAAGTCTAGGGGTACAGAAAATGTGATGGCTTTTTTAAGTATTTCGGGTCGCGCTCTTTCTTCCCCAAGATATTTCAAGGTTAAATTTCCTCCTAAGCTAAAGCCAACAAGGTAAATCTCACTGTACTTACCCGTACGTTGGGCATGATCGATAACGACAGCTAAGTCATCGGTGGCACCACTATGGTAAAAACGTAATTTTTTATTTAGTTCTTCACTGCACCCGCGATAGTTCCAGGCTAGTATGTCGTAGCCATTTCCATACCCTGCGCGCGCCATACCTTTTATGTACGAGCGTTGCGTGTTTCCTTCTAATCCGTGCGAAATAATAATAAGCTTAGTTGACTTTTGCTTTAGCCAGTCAATATCCAAAAAATCATCATCCGGTGTATTGATGCGCTCACGCTGGTAGGGTTGTAAACTCACCTTTCGTAACAACGATGGGTATATTGTTTCGAGGTGAGAGTTGAAAAGGATGCTAGGGGGGTTGTAATTCAAGTGGTAATTTTAGATTTAAGAGTTGGACTATACCTGAACTTAGTATCAACGTCATTTCGCAGCGAACCTGACGAAGGAAGGTGAGCGGAGAAATCCCTTGAAGGTTACACGATAGGGGGATTTCTCCGTCCTGCCTGTGGTTGGACTGCGAAATGGCGAAGAAATGCTATCTAGGACTCATTGTTTGGATACTTGGTTTGCTAAAAATCTAAAATCAATCTGAGGTGTGCATGATGGTGTTCGCCATGCCAGGCATACAGTGCCAAGAGTCTGTCTAAGCGCACATGTTTTCCAGTTTCTGGGTGCGTAAAACTTTTTTGAAGGTCATCGATTGATAATGCCCGCAACAGGGTTACCCATTTGGCATGAAGAGCCTTCAGCACGGCCACCGAAAGGGCAGCGTCTTGGTTTGTTTCAGGTGTTTCGGCCCACGCTTTTTCATTGTAGGCTTTGATGATGGGCATATCTTCTGTGAGTGTCCATTTAAAACGGATGTATGCGTTCATGTGGCTGTCGGCAATATGATGTATTAACTGGCGGCCCGTCCAGCCACCCGGACGATACGGAGTATTGATGAGGGTTGGAAAAAGTTTTTTATAGGCTTCTTCTATTCTAGAAGGTACGTTTTCAATAGAAAGAATCAGCGCAGCTATTTCTTCGGAAGTGTACGAATCTTTTGGTGTGAATTTTCCTATTGGGTATTGTAGTCGTTCATCCGGCATGTACTTCTTCTTCGGTTTCGGTTTCTTTAATTTTCTTTTTCTTACTGCTGCCGCGCACCCGTATGTTCACGAATTCAATTAACAATGAGAACGCCACCGCGAAATACATGTACCCTTTTGGTATGTCGTACTCCCAACCTTCCAGAAAGAGCATAAACCCAATGAGTATAAGAAAGCCCAGTGCCAATACCTCCATAGACGGATGTTCATGAATGAAATCACTGATTCTTCCGGAGAAGGCCATCATAATACCGATTGAAATAACAACGGCAACAATCATAATAAGTACCTGATCGGTTAACCCTACCGCGGTTAGGATGGAATCGAACGAGAAAATTATATCGAGGAAAATTATCTGAATGATAATGTTTGTCATGTTTACTTTTTGCTTCGATCCCCCGCCAATCTCTTCTTCGCCTTCCATTTCATGACCAATTTCGCGCGTACTCTTGGCAATTAAAAACATACCGCCAAACATCAATATAAGATCACGCCCACTAAAAGGATGGTCGTGCATACCCATAAAATCGAGTGCTTTTTGTGAAACAATATCAGAGACGGAGAACAGCGGCTCGGTAAACGTAATCACCCAGGTTATGCCC
Source organism: Cyclobacteriaceae bacterium (assembly GCA_031395485.1). Taxonomy (GTDB): domain Bacteria; phylum Bacteroidota; class Bacteroidia; order Cytophagales; family Cyclobacteriaceae; genus UBA2336. Next base: position 225,431 of record JANNUS010000009.1, read on the forward strand.
AACAGCAATAAAATACGTACGATCATGGCCAGTGCCAACCCAATGTTTCGGGCTTTAGCGCGCATATCTAATGGTAGCTTGTTCGAGACAATGGAGATGAAAATTACGTTATCGATACCCAAAACCACCTCAAAAAAGGTAAGTGTTAGCAGGGCTAGCCATGTTTCGGCTTTAAGGAATATCTCCATGCAATACGGGCTGGGTTGAGTGGTTGTTTAAGGTTTAAAAATAGGATAAGTAATGTATTCTTGCAACCGATATTGTGCTTTTAAGTGGTTGATTTTTAGGATAATAGTGGTTAAGCAAGGTTACTTTTTAAATCCCGGATGAAGTAATTAGGTACCCTAAACATTTGGCGAGTGGGAGATGATGCTGTTTAATGGGGGTGAAGCAATAAACGCGTTTTTCGAAACACGGGATTGCTTCGCGCCACCGCACCATCCAGTCCTTCCGCTCGCAAAGACGGTGAATTGCCATTGGGTTGCGAATAAAAAAGCCACCCATTGCTGAGCGGCTTCTGTTTATTAAAATTAATTGTTTGTTATGGATGCACCACCATAATTTTTCTTCGTGCCACTCCGCCATCGGGTGTGCCTATTTGCATAATGTATACACCGCCTGTCATGTCGGTTGTATTTATTGATTTAGTTTGTTCGCCAACACTCAGTGTATTTTGATACACCGTTCTTCCGTAGGTATCGAACATGGCAACCGGAGTATTTTTTGTTACCGCTGCCGGCAATTGAATAGTTACCGCATGGTTGGCCGGGTTGGGGAAGAGGCTAATCTTATCGGCATATGCAGGATTTTCGATTCCGGTGATCGATCCAGGATCTGGTAACGGACCGGGGGTAAGATTTAGAATCGCCTGGTATACTTCACGGGTATTTTCATCCTGTACAAAGGCGATCAGTGCCAGATCGGTAACATCAATCAGCGGGTTTTCTAACCGAACGCTATCGACAATCGTAATCGTTGTGCCTTGTACCATGGGTGTAGTTAACATTGTACCAATGGCTGAGGGAATAAGTTTACGCACAACAAATTCATTGTTCTTAATGGTGTTAACAGTTTTCTCTACCGCGGCAATGTGTAGTATGGGTCTTTCATTTCCCGGTATACCCACTTCGGCATCTACGGTAACGGAAACTTTTAAGTACGATAGATCAGTAGAAGCTAACGTGATGGCGGTTAATTTATACGGAGAAGTTTTAAGCCCTTGTTTCGCGATGCGCGTGGTTGCCCAACCCAGGTTACTAAAGTTTCCACCACCACCGCTTGCACCATCTACATAACCACGTGGCAGATACTGATCGGTTAATGGTATGCCATAAAAGGCAGCCCGTGCCGATGGATCGGCCGTATTTACGGGGTAGTTGTCATCATTGCCGGGGTAACCCAAGTGGTATTGAAGTGTTGCCGTTTCAATAGGGTCGAAGGTCTTAAAACCAGTATCGTTCGCATCAAAGTCCGGATCGTTTTCGTTGGTAAAGTTTTCAACTAACGAAATTCTGTTTCGGCTTTCTATTCTCAAATTGTTAAATCCAAAGCCTTCGTCCTCTACATCGAGGTTACTTTTAAAGGCCATTCTAAATCGAACATTTTGCCTGTCAGTTTGTGAAAGCGGTCCAATATTATCGAGTGCTCGCCTTACCTGTACCAGTGTGTCGCGATCCACCAGGTTATCGGCCAAATCGCGGGAGTTACCTGCCCAACCAATAATGCTATTGCCAACAACCACAGAAGCGTTAAACCAATTTGAGCCTGAATTTATTCCCCCTAATGGAGCCCAGTTTACACCTCCATTTTTCGACCACTCCAGAACCAAACCATCGCGATCGGATTTCATTATGAAATCCATTGAAATAACCGGCCTCTCTACCCCTGAAATGTCGAAGCATGGACTATTAATAACGGATTCTTCACCGGGATTATAATCTCCCGCGCCATTGGTGACCCAGGCCGGAGTTGTAAACTTTCTCATTACGGTATCGGGTGCAGTAGGCAGTATGAAATTCCAGGTTGAGTTGCCCGCAATATCATTTAACTTCCAAAGCCCATCTCCACCACCAAGCGAAGCCATATCATACGGATTCAACGTTGTATGTGTTAGAAAATCTAAGATAGTAACCGTAGTAGAGTCTGTGTTGAAGCAAGTCTGTGGTGTTGTGGCTGTAACTTTAACAGTGTAGTCACCAACGCCTGTTCCTGCATTGTTAAATTGATGTGTAGTATTTTGAAAAGCTCCGGGGCCTACTAGAGGCGAGCCATCACCAAAATCCCAGGTAAATTGACTACCAGGGATCGTACTGGTAGCATTAAATTCAGTAAGGTCAAGATCGCAAACAAATCTATGGGTAAAATCTGGTTTGGGGTTAGGGTTTACTTGAGCTGTATTAACTGAATTATTTATGCATCCTAAACTATTTGTAACCGTTAAGCCAACAGAGAATGCAGGCTTTAAGGAAGCATCCACCCCATAGTTGTAATCAACTAAATTATTATCTGTTAAAACACTATCCTGCCCGTCACCAAATGTCCAGGCATATGTAGTATAGGGAGTCAATGTAACATCGAGCGGACCTGTAAAAGTAAAGACTCTGTTATCGCAAATAGAGGGTACTATAAACGTAGCATTAGGAGCAGCCTTAATCGTAATATCAACAGGTGTAACATCGCCTTCACAACCTTTATTATTCTGTGTAACAAAAAACGTTTTTACTAAAGGTACTAATCCTGTAATTGCAGGAGCAACAAACCCTCTGAAGTTAATTGAGTCTAACACGGGTGTTGTAGGATTACTATTTGGATCAAGCTCATACCAGTATGGATTGGTGGCTGGCCCATTCCTAGTTGCATCAATTGTAAAACTCCCAGGAAGGCCAGTTGTTATTTGACAATACTCAACATTGGGCGCAGTGGGAGCGGCAGGCTTTTTCACCCAATTGAAATTTCTGCTTACAGTATTAGTGCAACCATTATAATCATCGTAATTAAGTGTTACTGTCAGTGGGATATCATTAAACGCTGTACCCGTAAGCGAGGCATGACCGGGATTAAAGGTGTTTCCAGAAATAGCGGCTGCATAAGGAGGTGGTATTGCAAAACTATTAATAGTATAGCCGCCAACAGATTGTGTGAGTGGTATGGACGTTGCATTTGAGCAAACATTTTGTCTGTCAGTAATTCCTAAAATATTTGGAGGCAGGCCAAGCGGTACTACACGGAAGTAGTTATACAGAATTGCCTCATCCACATATCCGGGATAGGTTAACGGAAGTGCTAGTTTGCTGGCATCCGCGCCAAACACGGCAATATAGTAATATGCGTTAGGCGGTTCAATTCCGTGGTTTGCCACTAATTCGGTAACATTTAACCTATACATGTTGGGTTGACCACCTGGATTTGGTCTGTAGAGTGGCTCGAGCTGTGGCTGAATTGTAGAGTCGTAATAATTAAAAACATAATAGCCTAATCCCGCATCGTACGTATATTTTAAAAATCTAAATCGCGTAAAGGTGTAAGTAGGGTAATATGTTGTGAGGTATGTACTGCCCGATCCGCTCAACGTAAGATCACCACTTGCTCCGGCATTTTCGCAATAAAATGGGTCAAGGTTGCTGATAAAAGTTGATGAAACCCTGAAGTTAAGCGTTGTGCTATTAACACATGTTCCATTATTGAAGGAATATGTTATTGTGTGAACACCATTAGCAGCCAACTGTGGATTGAAGTAGTATTTATTGCTATCGGAAAGCGCAACAACCCCTGGACCTGAGAAAGTAGCACCCGCACTAATAAGTTGACTGGGCGATCCGTTTAATTCAAATAACTGATTTTGATTGGTGTATTCTGTTTGAACAGAAGGCGCCCCCCCAACAGGCTGAAAACTTACTGCAAAAGATGGGTTGGTCGTTATAAACACCGAGTCTTTTGCTTCATTAGCAGAGTTGTCAGTTAGGGTCAGAACATACCAACCAGTTCCTGCAGGGTGTGCTGGAAAAATCGTAGGGCTTGAACTATTATCGGTAAAGGAATTTGGTCCACTCCATGAAAACTGATAAAAACCTGTACCACCACTAGTTTGACCTATCAGTATAGAACTGTTGCCTGCACAAATTGAAGTACTTGTAGCAAATACATTTGCTGCCAGCGAAGCTACTGTTAAGGTAATAGGAGGTGAAGTAGCATTAAGCGTTTTAGTTGTACAGCCCGTTCTGGAAACATTAATTTCATAGTCGTAGTCTCCAATGTGTGTAAAGTCGGGGTCAGCGCCTTCCGAAGTATTTAGGATAAGGTCTACACCGGTTCCGGTAGCTTGATGCGCAATATCGGGCAGCGTTAGGGTATGGAAAGCAACAAAAGGTGCAGGAGCTGCAGTAAGTGTTAAGTCATACGTAAAACCATTTTGTGCATTATCAATCAATACATTCACACTCGTATTTTGTGCCGGGCTTAGCGTGGCGGGTGTAACGGCTAATGTTTGATCAATAGCGGGGTATACCGTTAAGTCAGATGCCGAATTGGCACTCACTAAATCGCTGTTGTTATTCCTAACAGTAATGGGCCCGGTTGTAGCCGTGGGTGGCACTGTAAATACAACCTGGGTAGCGTTATGCGAAACTATATTTAAGGCAGAAATAGCTACACCGTTAATGGTAACAGTTGGTGTTGCAGTTCCCGTAACTGGGTTTCCGGTTCCTTCAAACCGAAGCCCGGTAATGGTTACATTATCGCCAATACACGTACTGCCAGGGGCAAAGCTTGTTATGGATGGTCGGGTTTCTGTTGTAAAGGTTATGCTCGATGCGGTGGTTGCATTGTTCGCACCATCTTCTACAATATTCATTTCCACATAATAAACCTGATTCGATGCTAACGTAGCATTTGGGTTAATGGTAATTATTGTGTTTGCACCATTAATAGTGGCTGTGAATGGAACCGGTGCGCCTCCATTATTTGTTAGTTTAAGTTCGACTAAGCCTCCTTCAATATCGGCAGCTAAAATTGCCGAGTTATCGGTCTTTCTAATAGCCTCGTTGAAAGTAAGTGTAATATTGCCCACCGCTGAAAAATTGGTAGCACTATTTAACGGATTAAAAACAACCGAAGGTGGCTGTGTGTCACCTGTAGTAAATGTTATACTCGTAGGGTCGGGGCTAATCAAGTTGTTGCTGGCATCTTCTACCCCAACAATAGCAACATAAATTACAGTGTTGCCAGGCAGGGTTGCTGTTGGGTTTATGGTTACTAAATTGTCGCCCACATTAATGGTTGCATCGAACGGAATATTGGCACCAAACGCGTTTGTTAATTTAAGTGTAATCCTTGCATCAATCGTTGCATCGTCCAGGTTTACATCATCAGAAGCCCTGCGAATGGCTTCATTAAAACTAATTGTAACATCAGCCGTTTCAAGTACTCCCGTTGCAGAGTTTAGTGGTGTAAATGTAAGTACAGGTGGCAGTACATCTGCAGTAGTAAATGTAATGTTGGTAGCGGTAGTCGCGTGATCGGTAATGTCCTCTACCGGATTTATTTCAAGATAGTAAACTGTGGTGCTTGCTAAATTTGAAGTAGGATTTACCGTGATTATTCTATTTGTTCCATCAATGGATGCCGTGAATGGTTCTGGGGCACCTCCATCACTGGTTAGTTTAAGTTCTACTAATGTTAATAAATCTCCTGCGGTGATGGCAGCATCATCTGTTTTCCGAACAGCCTCATCAAACGTTATTGTCAGGTTGCCAGAAACTGAAACTCCCGTTGCGGTATTTAATGGATTAAAAACTATTGTGGGAGGCTGTGTGTCGCCTGTGGTAAATGTTATACTGGTTGGGTCGGGACTAATCAGGTTGTTGCTGGCATCTTCTACGCCAACAATGGCAACGTAAATTACTGTATTGCTGGGCAGAATTGCCGTTGGGTTTATGGTTACTAGATTGTCACCGCCATTGATGGTTGCATCAAACGGAATGTTGGCACCAACTGCGTTTGTTAGTTTAAGTGTAATCCTTGCATCAATGGTTGCATCATCCAGGTTTACATCATCTGAAGCTCTGCGAATAGCTTCATTAAAACTGATTGTTATATCAGCTGTTTCAAGTACTCCGGTTGCTGAGTTTAGCGGTGTAAACGTAAGTACAGGTGGGAGTACATCTGCAGTAGTAAATGTAATGTTGGCCGCGGTAGTCGCGTGATCGGTAGCGTCTTCTACCGGATTTATTTCAAGATAGTAAACTGTGGTGCTTGCTAAATTTGAAGTAGGGTTTACTGTGATTATTCTATTAGTTCCATCAATGGATGCCGTGAAGGGTTCTGGTGCACCTGCATCACTGGTTAGTTTAAGTTCTACTAATGTTAATAAATCTCCTGCGGTGATGGCAGCATCATTTGTTCTCCGAACGGCTTCATCAAACGTTATTGTTAGGTTGCCAGAAACTGAAACTCCCGTTGCGGTATTTAATGGATTAAAAACTATTGTGGGAGTCTGTGTGTCGCCTGTGGTGAAACTTACATTTTGTGGTGCTGCTATGTCAGCATTGCCCGATCCTTCTACGCACGATATTTCTACAAAAATTACAGTGTTAGAAGGAAGTATGCTGTTGGGTGTAATAGAAATAATTCTATTGGTCACGCCATCATCAAAAACAGCATTGAATGGGATATTTGCCCCAGCCGCGTTGTCTCTCTTTAATGTAATTAAGGCATCAACATTAGCGTCTGTGATATTGGTATTATCGCAGCGGTCGAGATCCTCATTTGAAGATATAGTAATGACAATATTTTCGGCAACACCTACTGCAGCATTTAAGGGGCTGAATGTTAAGGTAGGTTGCGCCCATACCGCCACAGAAAAAGTAACAAGCAGTATTGTTAAAAATGGAATGCGCGAAAGTTTAGAGGAAAATTTTTTCATATCACCGTCTTAATTTTTTAGTTCACCGTTAGCATCTACCTTCATTAAAAAGATAGAACTATAATCACCCAAATTATTTGTACCGCAAATCAGTAGGCTACCATCGCTTGCTTCGGTAACCGCGCTAATGGTTTCATCACCGGCTCCGCCATACGTTTTCGACCACACTAAATTGCCTAAGAAGTTTACTTTAATAAGTAAAATATCTTCACCGCCTTTTCCTTTGTCGGGGTTGGTGGTAAATGAACCGGCCAGTAAAAAACCTCCATCTTTTGTAGCGGTAATAGCTTCGCCAGTATCTACTATCGATGAAAAGTTTTTATTTATATCGAGCGAATCGGGTTTAAAAGATTCAATACCATCGAAGTATCGATCACTACCGGGTATAATATTACCATTGGTAAAAACGCGGAAAAAAAACACATTTCCTTCTGAGCCATCGGTTGATTCACTATAGGTACCCACAACGCCATAGCCTACTTCCGGTGAATTGGCGGGCTGCATATCGCTGGCAATAAATGATTGTGTTGTGGTAGCACCAATGCTGTTGTTATTATCAATGCCAGCTCCTTCAGCGGCATACGGAATTGTAATATAGGAAGATGTAAAATCACCTTGAATATCGAGTACCGAAGTAGCCCACAAAATATGATCATCGTAGTAGTGAACAGATTTTGAATTCGCGAATGTGTTGCCTAGCAGATCGTACGTTTTAAACCAGGCACTATCAAATGCATTATCAACAGCAAATAACATTTGTTTCTCGGGTGCTGCCTGCTGATTAATAATACCTTCTTTAAACGAACCTAAAAAAACAATGCCATCGTTGGTCAGGTTTACCGTGCCGCCAAAATAATCTGTTTTTACAGGATTGGCTCCGGATATAGGCCTTTTATCGCTGATGTATAACTTACCTACTTCATCCATGGTGCTATTGAGTATAAGAATACGCATAGAGGATATGGTTACGTTGGCGGCTTGTTCGGCCGTTGGGTCGGTATAGATGCTGTCACCAATTATGATGTAACCCGTTAGCGTTCCGTTATCAATATATTTAAAGGCTTTTCCGGAGCCTCCGTTATAGAAATGAAAATCACCAACGCGGTTACCATTTTTATCGACTTCCAGCAACACGGTTTGGGTATAGGTAGTATCTTCAAGTTCTACAGTTCTATTACCAAGAATCATGTAACCACCCGGAATTATTTCAATATCCGTGGCCTCCATACTGTAGGCTTCATCGAATTGTGTAACAAAGGTATTTCGTTTGGCTAGGCTTGCATCGTCCAGGTTATTGCAGGCAGCAAAGGCTGTCAGTAGTATCGTAAAAAATAGGAGGGTTCTCATTTTTTCTTTCTAAGTTTTTTAGGATTAAAAATATCTAGCACATAGGAGATGTTAGCGCTAAAGGCTCCCATTTTAAATACAGGATCGGCATAGGAATAATCCCAAAGTAATTTTTGGTTTTTAAAGGCGGTTTCGGGTGAGCTAACATTTGTAATGCCGTGCACATAGCGAATGTCTGCTACAAACAACCCGGAAGCCACTTTTATTTTAATACCGGTTGAAACCAGGGCGCTGATATTTATTTTTTCTCGTTCAATATCTACACCGGCTTCGGGTATGGCGGAGTTGTTTTCGCGCGTACGCTCACCGGTTATTTTCGAGCCTATTAAATATTCTACCATAACCCCGGCCGATACAAAGGGTTTATATTTCTGGTGAAGTCTTGAAGTAGTTTTTAGGTACGCATACTCAATGCTAAGCGGTAAACTTAACCAGCGTTGCGCTTCAATTCCAACAAACTCGCTCGACAACGGATTGCCCGTGTCAATGTCAATTCCCCGATTTACTTTTTCATTAATCTGATAGCGGTGTTGTGTGTACATTAACTCGCCATGCAGGGTTATTTTTTTAAAGAGTGGCAAATCGGCAGCGGCTGCAAGTTGAATACCAAATAAAGGTTTAAATCCGCTTCCCGATTCAAGGTCAACAGCTGCTACATTTTCAACGACACTCGGGCGACTGAAATTTCCGCCAAGTTTAAATCCAATTCTATAGATAGGGTCTTTTCTAAACGTATTGTAGAGCGCCACAAACTCGGCTGGGTCAACCTGTGGATTTGGTACAAAATAGGGGTCTGTACGTTTAAGATTTAGCATGGCTTCATCCGCCTTGGCCGATTCTTCCAGGTAGATATAACTCAGGCAAAGTATTTTGTATCCTTCAACCTTAAGCTGGCTTTCATCTTTGGTAAAACCGCTTTCTAAACAAGCTTGTAATTGGCTTTCTATTTCGTGCAATCGCCCTTGCTCATACGTAGCCCGGGCAAGCCGCAGGGTTTGTGCGCAGGTAGCGGTTTGGCTGAAGGATTTGGCACTAATAAAAACAAAAAGGCAAAAAAGGTAGAGTCTTCTCATTAATTTTTATTTAGGTCTTTACAAAAATGCACTTTTTTCAATATTAGTAACCCCTTGCGGGGGAAATTAGCGCGTATTTTGCGAAGTCAAGTTAGCTAATTCTAGAAGTACTTCTTTTTTTTTGATGCACCTTTTTAAATAAAAAAACCACCGATTTGGTGGTTTTTTTTCAGGTTATGGGGTTACTATTACCGATGTACCACCATTACTTTTCTTCTGGCCATGTTGCCATCGGGGGTGCTAATTTGAATAATGTAAACGCCACCCGCTAATTCGTTCGTATTTACCACTTTGTTTTGCTCACCCGTTGTAAATGCGCTTTCATAAACCAATCTTCCATAGGTATCAAACATGGCTACCGGGGTGGTTTTGTTAACAGCTGACGGCAATTGAATATTTACTTCTCTGTTTGCCGGATTCGGATAGAGGTGAATCTTCTTCGCATAGTCAGGATCTTCGATACCCGTTACCAGGGTTGGGTCTGGCAATAGCCCACTGATGGCGGTTTGGTATATCTCTTTCGTTATTTCATTTTGCAAGAATACAACCACCGCAAGGTCATCATTGGCACCGTATAGTTTTGTTAAATCGGGGCTCCACTCAAACGGGCCAAACGATCGGGGTTGATCTTTCAGCAGAGGCGTATCGAACCGTGTACCCAATGCCGAGGGCACCATCTTCTTCATCACATATTCAAAGTTAGTTTCGCCTGTCACCACCATATTTTGATCGGCAATATCCGGAAGATCGGTTTTAGCTGTGGAGGCTTCTACAAACGCAATGTGTAAAATGGTTGTGTCTTCGGGCAGATTAGCTTTGGCCGTTACCAGCACACTTACCTCGAAGGCGCCACTGGGCAACGCGTTGGTGGTTATTTGAATAGCGGCATCGGCTAACTGAAGGGTACGCTCGTTAAACTTTGCTAATCCCCACTCCGAAAAATATTTTTTCTGCGGATCGTTTGACCGGCTACCATCTAAACGGGCCAACGGTGTTTCACCCACATTGTAGAAGAGTGCCCGGGCACCAGGGTCGGCTGGGTAATCAGCGTTAAACGGATCGAGCCCGGGGAAACCAACATGGTAATTAATTTTAACGACATCAGCGCCATTGGTAAACTGGGCTTGCGTATTAAGATAATTGTTTTCTCTATTCTCAACATTGGTACCGCTAATGGCTAACGGATTTCCAACGTTGGTAAAGTTTTCTACTAAAATTGTTCGGGTGCGCTCGCCTACGCGGAAGTTGTCGAATGCAAAACCAAGCTGAGCTGAACCTGGTATACTTGCCAATGCAAATCGGAATATAACATGTGTACGCAAACCTGTAGGTAAGTCGGGACTTAATGTATGTTGTGAATGGAATATTGAATCAAGTGTTGTTGACCATCCAAATTCGCCCGATGAAATGTTTGTAGCGTTGTCTAATTGATCGCCCGGGCTTGATGCTAAGCCAGACTCATTATACCAGTTATTTCCCGTATCGTTAAGACCACCTACGCGATACCATTTTTTTAAGGGGTCTGCAATGTTAAACGTGTCGGTAGAAAACTCTAACGCAACACCGTCATTCCCTCCCATATAAGCCACTTGGTCAAAGCCTACCTTCGGGCGTGCAAGATTGCTTAGGTCATACGAAGGTGAGTACAAGAAGGAAACTTCTCCTGCGTTATAATTACCGTTGAGGTTTGTAGCCCACACATTGTTACTCGTACTAAATGGTGCCTCGGTAAAATCAACAGAGACATTATCGGTAGCTGAAGGAACACCTCTTTCCCAACTTGAAGCCAATGGGTTAAGGTCAGACGGCTGCCATTGATCGCTGGCCAGCGCAGACTCAAAATTATCTAAGGCTTCGGCACCCACGGCAGTTATATCGAGTGAAGGCACAATGATTACGGGGCGTTGGTAACTTATTTCGCAACCGGGCTCAACAGTTCCGCCAACCGCGAGTGTCGTTATCTGTGTTACGGCCTTAAGTGTAATAACATAATGTCCCGGTGTTGCATAGTTATAATTGTTTGCTGCTGCGTAGGTCATAGCTGCCGGGTCCGCAACAGGAGGCTCACCAAAATACCAAAGCGATGTAAGCGTATCGGATTTAGGATAACTATTGCCCGAGCTAATGCTTGTAGTGCTTCTAACATTTACAGGAGTAGCAGTAGAAATTCCATTCATCTCAAAATTTGGTGTGGGGATAACGCCTACATAAATGGGTGCGGTTACAACCGCACTCGGGCAATTATACTGAGACTCTACATAGAATGTGACATCGTACTTTCCAAAATTATTATACTTGAAAATAACAGAATCGGGCAATGACACATTACTAGGATCGGTTGTCAGATTCCTTGTGTTTCTAGGGTTAAGCGGATCCCCCATTGTCCAGGCAGGGTTTGTTTGAGGAATGTAGCCAGCAACTGGTAAATTATTTTGATCCAGAAACTGCGTTGTGTTCGTAAAATAAATAAAGTTGTCTTCGCAGTAACCTAATGCTGAGGCCGGCCTTCCGTTGGCGATGCCACTTATTGTGTTTGCATCAAAACCAAGAATGTTATCGGAAAGTAAAACACTATTCGCGCTAAAGCTGGCTTGTGGGTTCGGGCTAATTCTAATAACTAAATCTCCAGAACCTTTAATGGGCGATGCATTGTCTTTATAGGTATAAACTATGCGGATGTCTTTGTAATTATTAGCAAACTGAAGAAGGCTATTCCTAAGTGCACCAGGATCTAAAGTCGCAGTTCCATTCCCATTGTCTGTAAAACCGCCATATCGCTTTGCTGGGGTTTTGGATGAATATAGTGTGTCAGCATTATTTGAAGCATCTACAATATCAAAGTATGCTGCCGAAATCCCCGCTGTGGCCAAAGGGTAACCGTTGATAGTAATATCCGACCCATTTTGACAAAAGATTGGTGTTCCGAGAGGCCATGTTAAAGGGTTCGGTCGTAATGGATCAGCGATATCGTAGCCCGAAATATCGAGGAGGTCAATTTCTACAACTGGAATTGCGGGTATAAAAATTTCTATCTCCTGCCGAATTGGGATTTGAACTGTAGCATCCGCAGTGCTTCTAAATTTACCCGTGAACTCGACCAATCCAAGTGAACCTCCTTTAAAATACTTGCGACCTTCGGGCGTAAAGGCATCAAAATATTTGTAAGGATCAAGGGTTGAACTTAACGGCATTAAAACTCCGTAGTACCAATAGTATGATCTGTAGAACTCACTCAACGCAATATTTTCGGTTGAGTCTTTCTTTTCAGGAATCTGTTGTACTAAATTTTGCCAGGCAGGCCCAAACATAATTTGTGAAGTAGGTGTGTTTAAAGCCATGTTAGCGGAATCGAAGGCTGTAACTCTTGCAGGGATATTTGCAAAGAGTTCAATCATATTATAACCGGCTTTAAAATATCGGCTTATTGTATCAGCCGGATTTAACGCTGTGGTAAACGGTGCCGGTGGCAGGCTAAGTAAATAATTAGGATTCGTTATGAAATCCTTTGTGCCGTAGGTGGCATTTACTAGTGCCGGGATTGCCTGAGTATGATCGTATACTTCGTACAGTTCGGGCTTTGCAGAGATACAACCATTTAGGTCAACGTGTGTCATAATAATAGTAAAGGCTGAGTTTAACGGTACACCGCTCAAACTTAAAATGTCATCCGTTATACCTGTTCCACTAAAAGTGCTTGGTCCATAATCACCTTTTGGAACGGTAGGGAACAATCTCACCGTTAATGGGCTTAACGTTGGGTTCGGATCAACATAGTTATCGGGAATTGCGGTAACGGTATTCACAATCGAGATCGGAGGATCATTAAAACTATTAGCCGTTGTGTAACTATTATTAAAGCTTAGCGCAGCAGCTGCATTCGAAGCAATACCTGCTATAAATGCGCCATCACCCAGTGAAGCAGGGGCTAGTGGGAACGCGTTTCCTGCAAACCTGATTATACTTCCGGAAAGGTCTGGTGCACTGGCAGTAACCTTAAGATTCGATATAATCATTTTATCGTGGCTCGCATTTCCGGTATTCGTGAACCGAATTCTAAGAATGGTACTATTCACATACTGGTAAGAAAACTGACCGATATTCAACACATTAGACTGATCAAAATCTAACCCTCCGGAGGATTGCAATACGGGGGCTGTGTTAACATCGAACGTAAATCCAACGGGTAGTAGTAAGTTGAAATTCTGAACACCTCCACTAAATTCATTCCTCGCATTACTCTCTTCAATAATAATGGGATCAATAAGCGTAACGGTACTGTTAGAACATATCTGATAGATTGGTCTGTTCAAATAAATACTACTCGATGCAGCCGGTATGTCTACCGAAAAAGTTGGGCCAGCAGCCCCTACAACAAAATCGTTATTTGTAAAAGCATCCGCAATAAATCCGCCATACGGTGCTAACGTTGCTACCGGAACGGGCGCGCCATTTTCGGCATACATCCAAACATCAAAAGTTCTGGCTACTCCACTCGGTGCAATCGTAAATGTTTCTGTATTCAGGTTAGGTGCAACCTGATCAATGGCAAACTGTCCGCGTGCTACAATCGTACCACTATAGGTATTATCACTTCCATTAATATGATTATTCGTTGGTGCTGGATTTCCCTGATTTACGACCATATAATATGCAGTGCCCTCTTTTTGGTCGAAGCTTGCGTTAACAGATGCCCCCGTGGGTGATGGATAATACTTGTTTGAGTTGGTGCTCAGCATAACCGGTGGTTTTTTACTGGCAATTTTAAAGTACAATCCTCCATTGAAGGATATACCTCCATACAAGTTAAAACCGTCATCAGAAATACCAGTTCCTGTTCCCGTATTGGGGTCAAAAGTACCTTTCGCTATTGTTATATAGTAAACGCTATCGGGTATAAACTTATCTGGAAACGGAACTGTAAACGATAGCGGAGCAGGGTTTGATGGAGAGCCCGCTACGGGTCCTGGATAGAATCCGTTTGTTAATGGAGTAAGCTTGAGTGTATCAATCAACTGGTTGCTTGATCGTTCATAGAGTAAAATATATTGATCGTGCGACCATACTCCAACATTGAATGTTAGCTGGATAGTGCTTTGCAATGAATCAACATTTAATGCTCCGTTGGCCGGAACAGAACTTGCTAATATTGGGGGGTTTGTAGAAGCAAATGAGAACTGAGTTCCAATAACATTTGCAGAGGAACTACCAGCCGTAGTTAAAATACTGGCATTCGTTTGAGTATAATACCCACCATCCCTCAATTGCGGTGTAAGCTCTGGTGTACTAATGTTTGCTGTCGCATCCACATCAACAACCAGGAAGTATGTTAGGGGCGTTGATTGAGTTCGGTTTCTCAGTGATCGATAACTGCCAGGAGGGAATGTTACCGTAACCATATCTCTCGAACCCACGGTGACCATTCCGGGAGACTGCCCCTCAACAACGGTTGTTCCAACAATTGTTGTTACGTTATTAGAGGTTGAGTATGCGCCAACAGCCGACTCAAAAACCTTAAAGTTTTTAAAAATGGTAGTACTGGAAGTTTTAAAAGGAGTATCAAAAATAATAGAAAAACCTTTTAGGTCGGGCTCTGCCGCTGTAGCGTATGTTGGGAAAATATCAAACCCAAAAATAACGATGTTCGATGTGCCACCTTTTAAACTGTTGGTACCGATTACTCCATTGGCAGGGTTTTGAGGTGCTATGGCTGTTACATGAATAGCATCAACAACTTCACTTCTTTCAGAAGTACCCCAGGGTTCGTTATTACTATTTAATCCATTTGCAAGAATGGTGAGTGTCCCCAACCCGGAATTTCCATATTGCATTCCTGTTAAATTTAAAATACCATTATTGAATACAAATGTAAACGGAGCCAGATTTTGGAATGGGCTTGCAGCTGCTGATACACCAGCAGAATAATTGAAGTCCGTATCAATGACGGCATACAAGTCGCGTGCATGCACAATACCAGTACTTCCGCCAGTGCTAGCTCCAGGCGAACCGTCTATAGGCTCCAGTATACCAGCGTAATCGGAGGGCTGTGTTACAAAATCCAAACTGGTAGCAATAACTTGTAATCTATTGATGGCACCGATTGAACCTGTTTGTATGGATGTTGCTGCCGGAGGAAATGGTACAGTTGAAAAAGCTACACCTCCTATGGTTCCGGTTTCTGTAGCATCGGGTGCAAACTTACTACCGGTTGCTAATGTTGCAGCCAATACACTCACTTGAATGGTATCGCGATCTTGAATAACCGCAGCGGTGTTGTTAAAAGTTGCCAGCACCCAAATGTTCATGTGCTTGTTGTCTGGCGCAGTGATGTTCAGATTGTTAAATGTTATCTGTCCGTAGCCATTCGTAACCGTGATAGCTGCGTTTGCTTGCTCTTGAATTTCGGTAACAACAAGCGTTATCGGATCTTGGGTGTAGACAGCAATTTTTTGTATACTCTGCGGATTGCTTATGCCTACTGTAAGGTCATCCAGCGTAGTGGCGGCACCGTCAGCGTCAATAAGGTCAGTTCCTCCATCGCGTAACTGTAGCGAATCTAACTTAAAGCCATCAGCCGCGCCCGTAATGTTAGCGGCTTGATAATTTATGTAATTGATATTGCGAAGAAACGATGCACCAAACAAACTGGTGAGGGTAGATTCGAACGATGAGAACACGTTAATAACTGGTGATGTTCCTGTAATTGCAGCAGCATTTACGTTGGCCGCACCTGAGCCAGCACCTGAATTAATCGTTAGCTGCACATTACCATCGCCAACATCAAACTGGAAAGTGGCAGGGTACGTTTTTTGGCCACCCGAGAATGCACCGGTAGGGTCATTGAGTGTATGGAAAAGCAAATCGCTTGACGGATTTGTTTCCGTGGCGGTAATTGTACCGTTATAATCTAAATCCAGGTTAGCAAACACATCACGGGCAGAGACAATAATTTGTGCTGTGGTAGGAGGAGCAATAGGCACACTGATACTGGCCGAACCGGGCACCGTTGTGAAATCAATTTTAGTAGCCACCACCTCAATTTTATTTTTATCAGTACCCAGCGCATCACCGGCAATACTAATTGGAACTAATTGTGAACTTATACCTCCGGCAGCGGCAGCGGTTATGCTAACATTCATTTGCTGGTTATCGGTAACAAAGGCTCGGAAGCTTGCACGAACTGTAAGTCTCTTCGTGGTACGATCATCATCATTCGCTTCAAAAAGATTGCTAAAGGTTGAGAAGGTAATAGTACCCCCACCGGCTACGAGAGCCGTAGAATCTAATTCCTGAATTTCAACGTTACTTTCATCGTACAAACCAATTCTTCGAATATTCAGGTGGTTAGTTATGTTAAGTGTAATGGACTGCAATTTTGTTTTTGATCCATCGGCATCGTTTGAAGCACCACCTTCACGCAATAAGAATCTATCGAGCGCAATACTGTTGGCTGCTGTAAGATTGATGGCTTCGCGGTTATTGATAAATTGAATATCGGTAGGATGTGTAAACGTACCATCTCGAACAATATCACTGTTACCAGAATAATTTAATATAAACGAGTTACTGTTAGCAGAAGTTAGACCGGTGCTGGCAAGTACTAATCGGCTAATATCACCATTGGTTCCATTTCCGGAGCTGTTCACAAGCAGACTTGCGTTGAATGTGATGTTTCCATTGTTAACCGTAACTGCCGCATTAGAAAGTGGATATGTTTTTGGTCCAATACCATCTGCATCGAATGCTGTCACGGTAGTTGCCGCGTTAAATCCAATATCTAAATTTTGGTTTGCATCGCGTGCCTTTGCAGTAGGGTTCGGACTAAGGGCAGCATCGTAGTTTTGTGCAGCCAGGGCTGTCCATTGTGTAATGAAATCTAATTGTGTGGCCGCAACAGTTACAACGTTTCTTCCATCGCCTGTATTCGTACTGCTGGCAGCCATCGTACTGGTAGTATTAGCAGCACCCAATGATAGATTACCTTGGTTAATGGCGAAAGCAAAATCCTTGTTGTCTAAAATATCACGAAGGGTTGCATCCACAGGATTTAGCAACCAAATTCTAAGCTGATAGGTCTTTGGGCCATTGTTGGGAACAGTTTCCATGGACGTTCCTGCCACATTGAAAACCAATGTAGATCCGGTAATGTTTGCGCTTGGGTTGGTAATGGTTACAGACGATATGCCGTCTGTAAGTTGAGCGCCTGCAATGGATAATGTCCAGTTATCAAAAGTGGCAACATCGCCTCCTCCGTTTGTACCATTGTTAGTGTTTTGTGTGATGGTTACATTTTGAACACGCGTTGGCAGCCCATCATTATCGGTAAAGTTAACGGCATCAACACCCACATCATCGGTAATGGTAAAGTCGAAGTTGTGCAAAGCAGGAAGCGCATTCGTTAACGAAGTGAAGCTTGCTAATTCTGTTGCCGGTGTTGTGGCATCAGAAATAGTGGTGGTATTGGAGATTACTGCAGTTACGTTTGTACTGGTGGCACTGGTAACAGCGGGTGCTCCAACACCGGCAATAACTAGTTGCGTGTTTACGCCTGCTGTTGTAAAGCTTAACGGATTTAATGTTAACACGCCATTCGTGAAACTTAACGAAGCCACCGATTGACCAAGACTTTGTGTATTTGAAATAGAGCCTGCATTACCAGAAGCTGTTTCATAATCTAAATCCAGGTTATTGTTTACATCCAATGCATAAACTTCAGGGTCTTGTGCTGCCGATGACGAGAAGGGTGTTGCCACACCAATACTTGCCTGCGGATTTGTGTTTATGCCGGGTGTTCCCGGTGCAGCGAATACTAGTTTTGACGCGTCTACATCTACTGCAATAGCAGAACCGGATTGTGCAGATGTGCCCGCGAAGAACTGGCTACTGGCCTGGCTGCCCGTACTATTTTCGAGCGTAAAGTTTACGGAGCTGGCAAGAAATCCAAAACGGAGACCATCAATAATAGCTGGCAAGTTGAGTGCACCATCCATGTCGGGCTTAAGCCAAAGGCTAAGGGTATACGTTTTTACCTGGTCATCGGCAATAAAACCAAAATCAGTAGCGTCATCTGAAGTGCCGGCATTAAAAACTATACTCGAGGTATTTGCAGCAAAAATATTGTACTGAACTGTTCCGGTTATTGTACCACCAACACTGGCGGTAAGGCTTGCTCCGCCTAATGCCTGAGTCCAATCACTTATACCATTGAAACCATTTGGGACAATAGTAAGCGCGGAAAATTTGAAGGGAGCACCATCCACTAACGGAGAAGCGCCATCATCACGAATCTGAAATGAGAAAACATCAAAGATTTCTCCCGGTGTATCGATAAGCGAACTAATGGTTGGGGCAACGGTTACGGCTGCAATTGTTGTTTGTGTGCCAACGCCAGTTGTGGCATTGCCTGTTAGGGGTGCAGAAAATTTATAATTCCAATTGTCGGTGCCGTAGTCTAAAGTATAGGTTAACGGGTATACTTCAATGTTGTATTGTGTTCCGGAAGCAAGACCTGTGAACGAATGAAGTGAAGACGGGTGGTTAACATAGGCTGCAAGCGTGCCGTCCGAGAAATCACTATCGGTATAATCAACTCCATCATCGCCAGCAATACCACCCGTGATGCCATCTGTAAAACTTACTGGGCTAAAAGTTGAAGTAGATTTCTTCAGCCGTACAAGATAGTGTGTTGCCTGTGTTGTTGGTAACACGGCATTATTCCAGCTAACGGTAACAGATGTTGTGGTTGTACTTTGGCCGAAGGCAGTGACTGAGGCTGTTGGTTCTGGTAATACAATAGTATAATATTCATTAAGCGGGCTAAAGTCTGAAAAGAAACTTCCGTTTCCATTACCGACACCACCCACAGGGTCGCCAACTAGATTTTCAACGTTGTCTTTGTCAAGATAATTGATACTTAGTTGCCCTGTACCTGAAATACCGTTTACGGTAATGTCGACAAAGTTTGACGTAGTAAAAGAGGCACCCCCAAAAGCACTCATAGAAACCGTGCCGCTGAAGTTTCGTTGGAAACTGGATGAGCCACCGCCACCACCACCGCCACTAAGATCGATGCCTGTAACTTCTTCATCGAAGGTTACCCTAAAAGTTACGGAAGATGCCGATGTTCCGTTCGTAGTGCTCCAACCGTTTATAGGTGGAGGATTGACACGCAATATTGAAACTACATTCGGAGGTGTGTTGTCTATCGTTAAAGAAGGTAATAATGCAGAGGAGGCAGTACTGATGTTTCCTGCCGCATCCGTTGACTTAGCTGTTATTACATAAATTCCGTCTGCCATAGCGGGCACAATAATATTCCATGCGCCCGAGCCATCGGCAGTTGTAGAAGCTCCGCCAATCGCGCTTCCGTTATCGAATAATTCAATTGTGCTGTTTGCTTCAGCCCCTGTTCCCGAAAAATAGAGGTTCGTGTTTGTCTTCGTATAATTATCTGTTTGGCTGGTACCGGTATCTTGTATAGGAGGGTTGTTAGCACCAAAATCGATATTGGGTGGTGCGATCGGAATGATTTTATCATAGGTTACCGAACTGGCATTTGTGGTAACGGAAGCAATAGTTTGTTTTGCCGGAGGCCCTGTTTCATCGGCCGTAATGGAGATAGCAATTGATCCATCATTGATTACGTTAGGTGCTGTGTTATACGTGTAGGTATAGACTGAAGCCACCAAGCTTCCAAAAGTTGCAGCTTGGGCAGGGGTGCCAATGGTTACGGTAGGATTGGAAGCCAATGTTCTTGCGGCCGTAAACGTAAGTGTAATAATATCTCCTGGCTTAGCCAGTGTTCCCGAAACTGGGTTAGTATTGTTCGAAACAATGTTAATAGTATTTAGAAGAATGGGCTCATTGGTTATTACTCCTAATTCATTTGTACCGCCACCATCTGTTACGTCACCATCGGCAAGAACATAACTTACGGTTACTGCATCCGTCCATGCACCATCTACAGGGGAGGTGAGCGTAATAGTTTCTGTAGTGTTCTTACCAGAATAGACACCAGTTGCAATTGTATTGACAGCTGGTTGTGAAACTTTAAATCCAAGCACCGCACCTTCAGCCAAACTGAGCGGCTCCGATAAACGGAACGTTATAGTTTCGCGGTTCGCTGTACCACCACTTGGATGGAAGACCATGCCTGTTACAAGGTAGGGGGCAACAGCATCGCCAATAGAAGTGCCAGCAAAATCAGCCATTTCATTTCCGGCCAGATCTGTAATATTACCAGCACTTGTATAGCCAACCGTTGTGGTAGAAGTCCATCCGGTTCCCGAGGCACTCTCGAACCGACCTTGCAATGAAGTTGGAAGCGTACCTCCTGGAGGGTCGAATTCATAGGTTGCAACTCCAATAGCAACAGCTCCGGCATTTGCAACGGTAAACCCTGTCATAGCAGTGTTAACGTCATCAGAAACCGGAGGATTATCTCCGTCAATGTTAATGTATTCCGAAAAAAGCCAGGTTACCACCTCATTTGCGCCCGAGCCATTTGGCGTTAATGTCATGATACCAGCCGTAGGAAGAATTTGGTCAACCAGGCGGGTTGAAGTACTGTTTGCACCCGTTGTTAAATTGCCGGCCCGATCTCGAATGAGTGCTCTGAAAACCAGTGTATTGGTTTCTGCAAATGCGCCATGTACTTCCAATACTCCTGCAAGAATATTTACAGTCTGGCTTACATTAGCTGTTGGGATATTAAAGGTAGTTCCCAAATTCGTGAATGCCACATCCGCATCGATCGATCTTCTCATTTGAAGTTGGATAGTACCGCTTACCAGCGTAGCGTCATTAGCAATTGGTGTGGTTACATTCAATGAAAGATTAGTGCTGTTCCAATAACCATTTCGAGACGTTGATCCATCAGCAGGAATTCCAGTTGTTCCCGTTGTAAATGCACCCGGAAGTGTTTGATCCACTGTAACAATAAGCGATCCGGCAGAGGTACCAACGTTTCCGGCAGCATCTGTCGCGCGGGCTGTCATGGTACTTGCGCCCGTGCCAATGGTTGTTGCAGTTATAGAACCCCAAGCGCCACCACCGGTTGCGATGAATGATCCGCGTACGGCTCCACCATCTAAGAGTTCAACAAAGGCAGCAGCTTCTGCGGTGCCATCAAAATCAGGTGTATCGTCATTTGTATAATCATCTGTTGAGCTTGGGCCTGTATCGGTACCCGCCACCAGATTTGGATTTGAGACCACTGGATCAATGCGGTCAACTGTTAGTAATGTTGTTGAAGCTGAACCCGGAGTACTGTTGCCCGCACGGTCTCTTATAACTGCGCGCAGTTCAATCACACTTCCATCTACTAAACTTGTAATTCCTTCAAACTGTACATCTGTTATAGAAACATTTTTAGTACCGTTTGTTAAATCTGTACCATTAATGGCGGTTGTGCCACCTACGTTTGCAAACGTACCCGCAGGGGTTACTCTACCTTGAAGCTGAATATTTCCTCCGTTGAGTGTAGTTTCATTTTCAATGTCAACGGTAACGGTAACGCCTGTGTTATCGGCATTCCAATAGTTGGCCACTACGGGTGCACCGGTTGTTACAACACCTTGTGTAGCAAAAGCATTTGGTGGTGTTTCATCAATCGTTACCAGTGTATTCGATGTTGGAGCAGATATATTACCCGCTGCATCTGTTCCGGAATACGATACTGTATATTCAGTTCCATCAATAAGATTCACAGCTCCACCGTTGGTTAATGCAGCATTAGCCCGTACACCCGTGTTGAGTTCGGCACCTGTTAATGTTATGGTGTGTGGTGAGCCGGGGTCGGCTGTTCCGCCAGTTCGAGTCCACGTTACGGTGCCCGATGTAAGTGCGCCATTAGTTTCGGTAATTGTATAGCCAACGTTCGCGGTAGTTACATAAGCATTGTCGGCTGGTGTTCTTGCTGTAAAGGTAGGAGTGATGTTATCTATTGTTGCTTCTGTGCCTACGCTATAAGTAGCTGAGTTGGCGTTTCCTGCTACATCATTACAAGCTGTTGCAAGTTTTTCTACCTCGGATAAACCATTACCGGAAGGATCCACACTTACCCTAAAACTTTGAGACTTTGTGCCAGCTGTAACGGGGCCAACCGATAATACTGTGTTCCCTGTTGCTGCTCCTGTATGAGAAAAATCGGCTGTTGCTATGGTGCTGCTATTCATTTCCTCATTGAAAGTAACAGTGAAGTATAATCGTATGGAGAACCCAGCTGCGGTAATGTTATTATTGGCATCAGCCGTTAAAGTCAAATTAAAATCATCAGCTATAGAAAAAACTGTTCCAATAGTTGTAGTTCCTGATGCATCGCGGATTACCGCACCAACAAATAGTTCTGATAAAAATGCAGTACCAACCCCAACTACTGCTGGATCTGTATTGACCGCTGTGATAGTTCCTGTTCTTGGAATAAATCCACGGGATAGACTCATTGCGGGGGTAATGGAAGAAACATTTGGTGTCTGAGTATCTATGACAACATTGGGCAATGCTGAACTTGTCGCAGTGTTCCCTGCAAGATCGGTAGTTCGTGCACTAATGTTATACGTTCCATCCGTAAGAGAGGAACTAGTCATGGTTTCGCTTCCGCCAGTAGCGGAATTTATTGTGTTAAGGACTGTGCTACCATCTAAAAGTTCAAGTTTAAAACCGATGGCACCTGTTACGCTAAAATTTGGTGTATTGTCGTTCGTAATGTCATCAGATGATGAAAGACCCGTGTCTGTAGTTAAATTAGGAATGGTAGGTGCTCCTGGAGGAATATTATCGACATTAAAAGTTGTACTCGCTGCCGAAGCCAAATTTTGGTTTCCGGCTAAATCGGAAGATGTATTGGCAGCTATGGTTATACCGAGTGCTCCATTTCCAGAGAGGCCGGTAAGGGTAACAGTAGGAGTCGCGGTTGTTCCATTGGTTACGTTAATAGTTGCTGGTGTTCCAGGTCCATTAAGGGTAACATTTCCATTGGTTAGGTTAATGGTAGTGGCGCCAGCGTATGTTACTAAAAAAGTTACTGTAGCTGCACTGTTTGCATTCGCTTGTGAAGGAGCTCCAACAGAAACAGTAGGAGGATTTGTGTCAACATTAATCGTGGCACTTGGTCCGGCAGCAGCAAATGTGTTGCCTGCCAGGTCGGTGGCGGTTGAAGCTGCAATGGAAATTCCAACTGTTCCGTTCCCTGTAAAACTAGTTAATGTTACAGTTCGCGTTGCCGTTCCGCTGCCGGTTACGTTTAACGAAGCACTTGCTCCGCCAGTCGTGTTTAAGGACACATTTCCATTTACCAACGAGACAGCATCTGCTCCGGTGTAGGTTATGGTGTACGTTACGATTGATCCGGGGTTAGCGTTTGTTGCGCTTGGTGCCCCGATGGAAACCGTTGCGGTATTGTCAATGATGAATGTCGATGAAGGGCCTTGGGCTGCAGCCATAGCATTTGCGGATAAATCTGAAATTGCCGGGCCAACGGTAATGCCCAGTGTTCCATTTCCTGCAGTTATGCCGTTAATCGTTAATGTATAATTCTGATTATCTGAAGTAGTAAGACTTCCGCCAGTGAGTGCGGTGAATGTTACACCACCGGGGTTATTAACCGTTATATCGGCAACGGTAAAAGTTGAGTTATCAATTATTTCATTAAAGGCCAGGTTAAAAGAAACGGAAGCGTCAGTTGTGGTAAAGCCAGTTCCTAATGTTACGGGGTTTAGGGTAATGGCCAGTGTTGGTGCGGCTATATCGGTTGTGGGTACGCCAAGTACTCTAAGATTGTCAAAAACTATTTCCTCCCCACCTCCAGAGGAGAATCCACGAACTCTAATTTGAAGAGAAGTTCCAAGCTTGGGAACAACAAAGGTGTATTCTGCTAAGGCTAATGTTAGTGTTGTGCCATCGCCAATTCCATTCATATCGGTATCAACCTGAAACGCACCTGCATTTCCTGAAAACTGGCCAATTTTTGTAAAGATTGCGCCATCGTACGAGTACTCTATAATCAAGTAGTCTTGACTAGCGTCATACCCTGTTCCAGGGGCGGCTACCAAAATTCGAACCTCTAAACTTTGTGAGGCTATTACCGACAATGCATTGGTAAGCAGGCTTCGCTCTAAATTTCCGGGCCCCGAGTCAATATCTTCTGAAGCGAAATAAAAATTTCCCTGAACCCCTGTTACCGGTGCTGTTAGGCTGTGATCATCCGTACCTGCTCCTGCGGCCTCGTTCGCTTTATCAAACCGTTTCCAAAATTGATCAGCAGTTCCAATAAATTCAGTGGTAGTGTACCCTGCTGCGGTTTCAAAGTCAATGGTTTGTAATTGCGCTAAGAGGTCACGATGCCCGAGAAATGATGAGGCAATAATAAACAACGTAAACACGATGTATTTCCTTTTCCGAAGGAAGTCGCCAAATGCATTTATGCGATCAATTGAATAATTTTCATTGACGCTGGCTCCGGCTGTTAAACAGGCAGTAGTTGACCTTCTCATATTGCTCAGTAAAGTGTTTTCGAATAGTGTACTAACTTAATTTATATGCAAACAAAAATGACAATGCGGGTTACGTCATTTCTCTCCTCCAACAGGCGCAGAGAAAACCCAAAAGCTTCTCTACAAAAGAGGATTTTTACCAATTATCAGGATGCCTCCTTCGAAATGCGTATTTATTTATTGTTCTCTTTTGAATAATTCAAATCACTAAAAATTATTATCCTGGTTATTTAATATTCCCATTGGCATCTGTCTTCATCAGCATAATACTGCCAAGTCCGCCTAAGGTGGTTGCGCCTAAAATAACATACGAACCATCGGATGATTGCATTACGCTCACACCCTTGTCAGCCTTCTTGCTTCCAAAAATCTTACTCCAGGTTACATCGCCAAAAATATTTAGCTTAATGAGGTAGTAATCTTTTTCTTCATCAGCCCCCGAAGTTCCAATAATAAGAAAACCACCATCGTCTGTTGTACAGATGGCATTCCCCTCTTCGGTATCATCACCACCAATTATTTTGCTGTAAAACTGTGTTGCGGTTCCATCTTGTGAAATTTGCTTGTACAAAATGTCTTTCGTTCCATTTTCATCCGTAGTACCCACCAATGCGAATCGGGAACCAAAAGGATAAAAGCAAATACCACCCGTTTCTTCGTTGAATTCGGATAGTCCAATGATGGGATCAAATGCAGTTTCAGAATCTGGAATTGTTGTAACAAAACGCATATTGGTTTCACTTCCTCTGTTAACTGTACCTCCCCAAAAAATATTATTATTCGTATCGGTTATTAGGTTTGTCAGGTTTGTGGATTCTCCACCTCCATATTCTCTTGACCATGCAAGGCTTAAATCAGTTTGATTAAACTTTGCCAGAACCATATCATTCGTGGCATTGCTGCGAGCCGCAAGAACAATATAATCTCCGTTGGTATCTTTTGCGATGGACTGCCCTTGCAGATTTGGTATTGCAAGACTTTTGCTTCGGTCGTAATTACCCTCGGTATCGGTCTGCATCAGGTATAAGTATGGAACTCCGGTTTTCCAGTTGATACTATCGCCTATTATGGTGTAACCAGTAACCGTACCTGCGCCATCTTTTTCTACTATAATGTCTCTTCCTTTATAAAAGAAAGTATCAACGCTAACATCTGCGAAAGCAGGGTACAAGGTTTTCCAAACTTCATTTCCGTAGGGGTCGGTTTTAATCAATTTAATTTTCGAGCGCTGCACGAGTACATTATTATCGGTAATCTGCGTGCTGGCTAAAACAATAAAGCCTTTATCGGGTGTTTCATCTACCGCTTGTGCCTGGTCATCAAAACCTCCATTTATATATCGTACAAACGTTGATGCTCTACCGGGATCAGCACCTTCTTCTGTTAAGCAGGCGAAGCAAATAGAAAGTATCGCTATGGGTATAATTCTTTTCATGCGTATTTCTTATTTGGTAGATTTCTTAGGAACGTTAAGTTTCTTAGGATTAAAAAGCGGGAAAATAAAACCAACAAGCACCGCTGTATTTTGCTGGATATAAACGTTGGAGCTATAGAGATTGTCGAATGTTGCAACCGGGTTGCTCTTTTTATCTACATCTATCACTTTTGAAAGGCCATATTGATATCGCACATTGGCGGTAATGTAAACGGCACCAAACTTATATTTTATTCCGGCTGCCCCAATAAGTGAGACCCCAAGTGATTTATGGTTTGATTTAAAGTCGATGGGCGGCCCACTTGTCACCGTACCCGTTGTAAACTTTGTTTCAAGTGCATTGGTAGTATTAAGCAGCAACCCAATGTTTGGACCGAAACTTACATACGAGTTCAGTGCACGTTTTCCAAGTTTGTATTGCAGCAGTAAATTTAAATCAAGCCAGCTTTGCTTTATGTCTCCAATAACACTTGCTGACGAATTTTGAGCGGAGTCGTATGTAAAGAGTTTCGGGTTTGAATAACCAATTGCACGATTACTGAGTGATAGCTCGGGTGCCGCTGTAAATTTCCCTGCCAGGTGTTTTTCAAAAGCAAGCCCGATTTGAACACTTACTTTGACACTGTATTTTCCCTGACGCGCGGCAGAACTACTGATGGCAAAGTTCTCTGTTACTGTTGGGATAGTAGCGTTAGGGCCAAAGAAAAGCCCGAAGCTAAAAAGTGGCTTGCTTCTAAAGGTGTTGTATAATCCTACAAATTCGGCTGGATCAATGGCGGGGTTAATTTGAAAGTCATGATCTACTTTTAAAATATTCAACATGGCTTCGTCAGCCTTCTCGGGTTCTTCTAAGTAGATGTAACTCAGGCATAATAATTTATAGCCTTCAACTTTAAGTTGCTTTTCATCTTTGGTAAAGCCTGTTTCCAAACAGCTTTTTAACTGACTTTCTATTTCATGTAACCGACCTTGTTCATACGTAGCGCGGGCAAGGCGTAAGGTTTGCGCACAAGTAGCCGTTTGGCTAAATGATTTCAGCGAAAAGAAACTGAGTACACAAAAAAAGTAAAGTCTTTTCATTTAGTTCTTATTTATGAGAATCACTAAATTCTATTTTTGTTGACATCAACCCGTCACCCTTATTTATGTATACAAATAAATTGAATGTCAGGTGGAGCTTGTGCTTTGGCTGACATTCAATTTTAACTACATAGCTGTTTAATTATTTGGCTTATAGCTTGGACACGTTGATTCATAATCCAAGTCATCGCCAACGTATGTGTTCCATTCATCTCTACTCATGTTGCGCTTAAGAAACTCGGCACACAAAATATTAGACATAGTCGGAATTTTTGTTGGATAGGCATGTATACTTTCTTCTGTCTTTATCTCATCGCGCCTGATTTGCTGTTGCGAGCTGTGTAACCCCACCATAATTTGTTCGTCATTCGGTGAGAAAGACAATGCCCATACCCAGTCAAGGTGATCGCTTAGTACAATGGGCGGAACTTTGAGCTTACTTGCATTCCACAGCCTTACTGTTCTGTCTTTGCTAGCTGAAGCAAAGAAATTAGCACCGTGGTTATACTTAATTTGTTCGATCGGTCCTTTGTGGCCAGATAAGCTTCGGATAACCACGCCTCCTTTAACGATATTAATCAACCCATTATCATCTCCAACAATAAGTGTGTTATCAGAAGGATGCCAGGTGATAGCCGTTAGTGGAGTCTTACCAAGATTAACCACTGTTACCGCATAGTTATTTTCAATATCCCAGATGTAAAGCGTTCCATTATTTCCTGCTCCGGCAATTTTCTTTCCATCTCCGTTTAAGTCAATGGCGTTAATTTTATCGGCAGGGGTTATTACCTGACTTGTTTTAGTAAAGTCGCTGTACTTTATGCTTCTGCCACCATTGTCGCGAGCAAATAAACCTTTACCGTCTGGTGTAAAGTGCACATCCTCTACTGAGTTGACAAACCCCGTGAGTTTTTTAGGCGCACTTTTCATATTCTTCAAGTCGTATAACTCAATATAATTATTGAGGGCATCGCTTGGGAATAAACCAGCGGCTACAAGTTTTGTTTCATCCGGATTGATGTCCATGGAGTACACTTGATAATCCTCTCGTTTAGCAACAAGTTCATCGGCATTCCAGCTATTATTTTCATTGCTGTTCCACCGAATTATTTTACCATCGCTTCCACCGGAGTAGATATCCGCATCGCCTTTATGTGTTGCTAACGTACGAGCGGCTCCATAATCATGACCCTTTAAACTTTGGGTTAGCGGATGGCTGTTGTTACGCAACGCATAGTACAAGCCATTGTAAATATCGTTGTCGTATTGTTCGCCTCCGTGTGCCAAGTTAAATGTAAAAGCTTGCTGTGCCAGCAGACCTTCAAGATCTACATCATTTGCGAGGGCAAGTGATTGTAGTGCCATGGCTTTTGCCTGTGCAACGTACCGTTTATTCTTAGCATCGGTTTCGGCTCTTCTAGCAGCAGCAGCATTTTCATTTGCTTCTTTTTCTTTTTGAACTGCTCGTAACTCATTTTTCCTAGCAATTTCACCTTGTCTGAGTGCTTCTGCTTCCTGCTCTTTCGCTCTTTTTTCGTTTTCTACTGCAAGCAATCTTTGTTCTTCAGCTTCTTTTTGAGCTTTTACGGCTGCTGCACGAGCTAATTCTGCGGCTTTTCTTTGTATCTCAGCATCTTTCAGGGCATCCTCGGCCTTTACCCTTAATTTATCAGCTTCAACTCTTGCTATATCGGCTGCAATTCGTTGATTATCGGCTTCAAGCTTTTGAACGAATGCATAAATCAAAAACAAAACTGAAATAATGGTGGCGGTCGCCAACACAAGTGCTGTTGTTCGCGCACGCTGTAGTTTACGTTTTTGCTCAAGCTCTTTTATGCGCTGTTCGGTCTCGAATTCTTTCTTCGAATATTCAAGAAATACGAGGGTGCGCTCAAACGCGGGGTGGTAGCGTTGCCCCCAAACTAAGGTTGGCTTGTGCTTCGCTTGCCAGTTAAGGGCAAGTTGTAAATCCGGTGGCCTCCACAAGCCAGCCTTGCCTACCTGGTACATCGAAGCGGCTTCGGCTAAACGTACATACATTTGCACGGCATCGGCCTCATCGTCTACCCAGTTTTTCAACCGTACCCATATCCGCATTAAGCTTTCATGCGAGATATCGATCATGGATTTAGACAAAATTGGTGTACCGTATGCAGGCGTTAATAATGACCTGCCTTGCTCCCGGAATTTTTCAACCACCTCAATGATTTCATCTTCTGAGCAATCGGCAATAGCGGCAATCTCATTTAAGCGCGTGGGTCTGCGAATACCAAAATTCTCACCGCGCTTTTCTGTAATAGCTTTAAAAAGTATTTCGCAAATCCTTTTTTGATCATCGTTAAGTTCATCGAAGGCCTCATTGGCGTGCATCGACAACGCCTCCGACATGGTACCAATGGCCTCGTAATGTTTAAGGTCGACCTGTTCATCTTCATAGTCGCGGTATAACGACCAGTAACTCCACGTACGCATAAGCGCATGTTGAAGAATAGGAAGTTGATCGGGGTTATCACCCAGGTCGTTCAATAGTTGCTGGACTAATCGAGGTGTAATTTTTGCACCACCTACCGCTACAGGTCCTTCAATGGCTCTGCGCTTTTGTTCGCGGGTCATTTGCGGAATAAGGTAGTGGCTATCGTTAATTTTACGGGTTAGTTCAGGGAACTGGGCACACTCACCTATAAAATCCGAGCGCATGGTAATCGCTACATAGATAGGAGAATCCGGGTAGTTGATTGCCTCGATCAACAGGTTAATGAAAGCCAGTGATTCGTTTACCGAGTTAGGGTCGGTACTGTCTTTGAATCGAAATAATTCTTCAAACTGATCGACCAGTATTAGATAGTTAACATCAGCTGATCTTCTGGATTGCTCCACAGCTTCCACTAAGCCCAGTGAACTACTTCGAAGCAGCGTTGAAAATATTGTACGTTTTATCTTTTGCTCTTCGGGCTCCGCATTGAGGTATTCCTTGTTATTCTTCAGAAGTGATTCTGCAAGGTTATCAATTGGTCCTGCACCGGGGCGGGTAACAACTACTTCCCAGTTAGGGCTTGCATCGGTAAGAAAACCGCCATATAGTATGGGCAATACCCCGCAATAAATAAAGGAGGATTTACCACTACCACTAGGACCGATAACACCAACAAAGCGACTTTTAGAAAGTTTAAGAAGAACTTCATCGCTTTGTCCTTCACGGCCAAAGAAGAGGTGACTCTCTTCAATCTTAAAAGGCCTTAAACCCGGGAAGGGGTTTAGGGTCGTTACCTTTTCATCAATGTACTGGCTCATAGTATTAGGTATTAAATTCTTCTAAAAGGGATTTTATGGATTGTGCAGAGTCTCTTAAATCGCTCTCTACAATACGAAGGTTTTGATTTTTGAAAGCATCCAGATTAATTTTGGAGCCTGGGGCAGTAAAGATGGCTTTACCTTTTATAGGTTTCTTTCTTCCGAAGCCTGGAGCCTTGAGCAAGTCCAACACTTTCATGCGAACCCATTGTTCATTTACTTTTCCTTTATAAATAATGGCTGCGTCAAAATTTCTTAGGTTATCGATGTGCTTTTGGCGGAGATCTAAAAGTTCACCTTCAAAGTCAGGAACGAGTACTTTATACCCAGACTTTTCGATTGCTTCAATAATTGGTTTTACATCGTTGTGATCGACCCGGTCGTGCACCAGGTATATCGATTTTCCACCGGTTTCATCCAATGCTTTCTTTTCATGCGTATCCAGTAATTCTTCACGTACAATATTTTTAAAATCTTCAAGCGGGGTCTGTAAAATTTCAGCACCCTCTTGAGCATCTACATCACGTTTTATATTGTCAATAAATGCTTTTTGTCGCTCGCTCGCGTTTACTAGGGTTGGTGATATCCAAATAAGACGAGAGAATTGTTCTTTATTTACTTTTTGACTTTTCTCAGCGGCATATTTATTTTGAAGATCTACGATTGACCGATCTGCGCCTTCGGGTATTTCGCCATAGGCGCTTCCAATTAAGTGAATCGAAAGGTTTGATTCTTCAACATCTTTACGCACCATTCTTTCGAGGTCATTAACAGTACCGGGCAAGGTTTGGTTAGGCAAAACGATATATCCATGCCGCAGTAATTCGCGTTTTATGATATTCCGTTGCACTGAAAGATCGTGCCCTGTCTCGGCCAGGTAGATAGTTTTTCTCTTGTAAATATTTTTGACTTCTGTTTTTGCTGTGCCCTCTCTTAGCAAGACAAGCGTATCGAAGATATCATATGCCAAGTCAACCATTTTCATCCAGTATTGGCGTTCAGCTTCTGAACTAAAGTAGTCGGTGTACTCACGTACTTCGCCTGAATCTGCATCAAGCTGATACATTTCATATCCTATTAATTCGCGAAGGCGGGGAGGTTGTTCTGTTAATGAAAGTGGCGTTTTGAAAACTTTAAATGTGCGGTTTCTACTTTTGCCTGAACTTTCCATTGCCTTGTAAAAACTTTCTAGGTTGTCGAGGCATTGGCCAGATTTAATAAAATCCTGTGAAAGAATATTTATCAGTACGGCTGCATTGTCGAGCTTCGGTGAGGTTATACTATCGAACTCGCTTTTGAGCAAGATTTTTGGTTTTTCGCCAAGAACTTGCATGAGCATGAGTTCCAGAAACTTTTTAAAATGTGTTACCCAGCCTGCTTGTCCCTGGCCTTTATTGGCGATTTCATTATCGCGGTCAGCAAATAGGATGAGTACATCTACTTCGAATTTCATTGCAGCTATTGTTTAAGTGTGTTGTGGTTTTAATCGTTGTGTTACATTTTTGATCAGGCCCTCCACCAGTTCGTGATGGTTAGCCATTACAAAATAAAAATCAGCAAGGTTTATTTTGAATACGATAGATCGTTCATTTGCCTCCACCGATGTTACAGGAAGCCCAGATACATTTTGAAAAATGTCGCCATAGACCATTCCCTTTTTCAGTACGGTAACTTGAGTATCGCCATCTTTTAGTTTTACCTCACCATGTGCCACAATAAAAATTGGGCTTTGGTCTTTTGCATCGAACGTTATCTTTTCACCCAACACCATATCCAATGGGGATATCTTGTCAAACAAATCGGCAAGCAATACGCCATTTATATTTTTAAATTCGGGCAGTTGCTTAAGGAAAAGCACCATTTCAATACCTAGAAAAAACCCATCATCGAGGCCTTCGAGTAGCTGGTTGTTTTCAATGGCTGAGTCCAGAAATTTTTTATCGCGATTTGGAAGCCGATCCGTAATAACTTTGTATGAATCTTTGTCTTTATTAAAGATTACCCAGGCCGCTGTTTCTTGCAATAACTTATCCTGATTGAACATTTGAGCAATAAGCCCACGACTGACACGGAAATCCTTAATGTAGGCAGACGCATAAACCGCGCACACTTTCGTCCACCGGTTATTCATATTAAAGTCGCGGTTCAATATATAATTGATTACCTGAATAGGATTATAATTTTCTCGCGGAAAATAGATTTGAAGTTGCTCTAACTTTTGATCTACCGGTATGTCGTCAAATAGCGGAAATAACTTAGGTTTAAGATCTTGCTCTACGAATAAATCCATCAATTCAAGTGCGTATGCCACACCATTCGGGTCTCCCGATTCAATGTTCTCACGTACCAACTGCACAGCCTCTGGATCATATAATATAGAGAGCAGCATGGTTACATGATCGAAATTGCCCCGTACTTCCTCTTTAAGTGCCTCGCGGAGCAATATAAATTCATCAGATTCCGGTAATTCACTTACCGCGGCCAGATTCCAAAGTGTTTTCCCTAGTTCTGTTTCTAATAGATCGGTCACTTCCCTGGCTTGACGGCCGGTTGCTCTATAATTAATATATCGAAGGGAGTAGAGGATTTGTTTTACAATTCGCTTATCTGGATAGTCAGCTTTTTTCCATAGTAAATCAAGAGCTTGATTACCACCAATTCTTCCCATGATTTGTACAATGCGAAGCATAACCAAATCGGTTTGCCCTGATTTGTGAAACGCAGTTTCAAGGGTAGGGAGGGAGGCTTCACCAGCTTCAATAAGTGCTGCAGCAGCATCGTGACCATACATTGCTGATGATAATAATTCAATGAGAACTGACCATGTTTCGGGTCGCTTTACTTTCCTGGCTGTAACGAGAGCCTCATGCCGCACCTGAGCGTTTACATCACGCAGTAATTCTAACAAAATAAAAATCGTACGCTGACCAATAAGTTTACGTAGCAACTTAGCCGCTAATATGCGATCTGTTGGTTTTACGGATTTACTCAGCTTCATCAGTTTATCCGGAGAAATACCAAGCAAGTCACTATCTTCTAATTCACCTTGTGCAGTTTTTGCCAGATTTTTAATTTCTGGGTTCTTTACCGTTTCCTTTTCAATACCCAGACTTTGAATTTTCTCAATTGCAAAGGATTTTACTTTTGGATAATCACTTTCGGTTAACCGTATCACGGCATTTTCGAAAAGCGCAGGCTCAAGTTTTTCCATCAGCTTTAAACCGTACACTACCTTATCTTCTGTAGAACTATTGATTTCTTTTTCCAACACTTTATCTACAGTGTATTCGCGTTCATCTTTATGCTGAATTTTGGCTTTATTCTTAACGAGTGTGCTTTGAAGAGTTTTTCGATAACTGTTGTAAAGTCTACTGGCAACAAAGAACCAGGCAGCTATTATTGGAATAGCAAAAATTGTCATGTAGATCAAGTCGAATATTTTTACTTCGTTGATAAGAAGTATTAAACCACCGGCAACAATGGTAGCAAAAGCAGTAACCACACCTTCAAGTTTCGTTTGTACATCTAACTTGATGTTTGTTTCAATGGGCAAGAGATAAAGTTTGAATGATGGTTCGTCCAGGGATTCTTTAATTGACATGATGAAAAGTTTACTCATGGCAATCATAATAAAGAATATAACGAACGATGAACTTTCAATTGAGTAACCAAACGATAAACCAATGACCAAAGCAACTACTGTAAATATGGCGATGAGTATGGGGTTGACAAGGACCGATACTTTTAACCCGTAATCTGAAATTACACGGTCGGCTGCAAATGTTTGAAAGGAGAAACTAAAAATTACCACGGTCGCTTCAAAGTAGGAGAGAAACTTTGGTAGATCGTTTTTATTGAAAAATTGGGTAGAAACGTTCAGAAATGAATAATCTACGAAGTTAAAAGCAACTGCCGATGCGATGATAAACAACGACAGAAACAGCACGTACTTACTCTTAAAAAATGCTCCGATTGAAAGCTTCTGATTAAGCTCTCGTTCTTTTTTCAGCGACCACTCCTCACCGCCAAAACGCTGCGATAGAATGATGAAAAGGAGCGTAAATATTACGATGCTTACTAAGCCAATTGTGTAAAGCGTTGTTACTTCAATATAGTTGAGAAGAAATGGGATTGAGAAGAATGATATCAACGAAGCAAACAATGCGCCCTGATCGATACTACCAAGTAATCGTTTGGTTTGCTTAACATTAAACATCCTGTTAAATGTACCCCAGAACACGAGTAGAATTATAAGCGTGAAGGGTGCTAATTGGGTATAACCAAAGAAATATATTTGGGTAGTGTCACTTACAAATTGGTCACCAAATTCAATAAAACCAGTAATTCCAATAATGATTAGCAAGCTCATAATAGCCAACAATCTGAATGGTATCCTCGTCTGTAAAAAGTTATATACGATAGTAGCGAACAACCCAAATAGGCCCGATATCACAAAGGCGCGCGGCAGGTCTTCCTTGCCATCAAAATGGGAGAGAAAAAGAGTTTGGGCGGCAACACTGAATGTAGCCAGAAACGCACCCATGAAGAAGCTCATTACAAGCAACAACCAAACGCGCCCTGTTTCACCCTCTTCAATAGAAAAAATTCGGTTTAGGAATTTACCATTCATATGACTTAAATCAGGTAATAACATAAACTTCGAAATAAATCCAATGATTTCCTACATGGCGTCAAAAAATTCACTGTTACATAATTTAAGCTAGCTTACCTAAAGTCATACTTTAATATATTCGCTGTAAATTTCTAGCAATATTTTAAATTTACCCCTGTAAGGTTGATCCTTAAAATGTCAATTTAAACAGATAAATTAAGTGTAGAATTGCCCTTATTTTTAAAACCTATTATGAAACAACTGGCTCTAATTTTTGCTCTATCATTTTCAATGTCAATGGTTTGTCATGCTCAAGGAGGAAAATCTCTTGGTGAGGCAGAGCGTTATTTTGGAGTGCGTAACTATGAGGAAGCCTTGCCAAAGTTTTTGGAGGCAATACGCACCGGTGAAAAGAATCCCTTGGTACATTATAAGACAGGGTTGTGCTACCAGCGGTCTACTGAAATCGCGGAGCAATCGAAGGCAATTCCTTTTTTTGAGTTTGCCCTTAAAAATGGCGCTGCAGTCCCTGTTTCACTTCATTTTGAATTAGGTGATTTATACTTACGCAATGAGGAGTTGCAAAAAGCCATGGATAGCTACGGACGTTTTAAAGAAATTATAAAAGCCGATAAGAAACTCGTTGCTCAGGCCGACAGAGCAATAGATGTATGTCATAATGCTGTAACATTTATGTCTGTTAATCGTGCTGTTACAGTTCATAATTTCAGCTCATTAGTGAACACGAAACTTACGGAATATAACCCGGTAGTATCTGCTGATGAGAGTGTTATGGCATTTACCGCGCTCCGCCCCAATGTTGGTAAGACCCGGTCGGGCGATAAGTTTATAGAGGAAATTTTGATTTCCTACAATAAGTCTGGAACATGGACTGAGCCTGTAGTTGTTAATGTTGCCTCCGAGTATAATGTAGGCACAGCAGGTATATCGGCCGATGGACAGAAGATGCTAATCTTCATGGGTGGTGCTACCGATCAGGGTAATATTTTTGTGATAAATAAGTCCGGAGAAGGCTGGTCAAACCCTTCAATTTTAGCTAATACGCTGAATGGCAAGTATTTGGAATCTACCGCCAGTATTACCCCCGACAGCAAGACGATCTACTTTGCCAGCAATAGATTGGGTGGCTTGGGTGGGTTAGACATCTATCGAATAGAATTTCAAGCAAACGGAACATGGAGCCAGCCGGTTAATTTAGGTGCTCCTATAAATACAAAGGATAACGAAGATGCGCCTTATATCCATCCAGACAAGAAGACTATATTCTTCACATCCGATGGGCACAATACAATGGGCGGAAGGGATATTTTCTTTAGTAAACTAGTGAATAACAAATGGACACGCCCCGAAAATATGGGTTACCCGGTAAACACGACTGCTAACGATAATTATTTTACCCTTATTGCTGATGGAACCCGTGGCTATTTTTCCTCTGACAGAAAAGGCGGCTTTGGCTCGCAA
The DNA here is from genome assembly GCA_031395485.1 of Cyclobacteriaceae bacterium. GTDB lineage: Bacteria > Bacteroidota > Bacteroidia > Cytophagales > Cyclobacteriaceae > UBA2336. Next base: position 262,158 of record JANNUS010000009.1, read on the forward strand.
GATATTTATTACCTCGACATGCCCGAGGGATCTTCAAATATTCCGTTAACGATGATTAAAGGAAGAATTTTGAATACGGAAACGGGCAAACCAATTCCAACAAAAATTTACCTAATTGATAATGAGACAAATAAGAAACTTGATTTCGTGTATGACCCTGACCCGGAAACGGGCAACTACCTGATTATTTTGCCCCCAGCCAAAAACTACGACATGGTTATAGAGTCTGAAGGTTTTCTGCCGTATACATTAAACATAAATGTTCCTAATCAAGACTATTTCTACGAGTTATACCAGCAAATAAATCTAAAGACTATTAAGCAATTCGATGTAGTAGTTGGTCAGGAGGTTCAGGTAAAGAATGCTTTTTATGATGCCAATCAGGATGTAACAGCTGATTTACGAAAAACCCATGAAGCAAAGTTGGTGCAAAGCGGTAACGTTGATATTTATGATATGATGCTCGATTTAGTGGCAGCCGGTGATCAGGAAGGAATAGATTATGTACTGGAACTCATTCATATGAGTAACACCATTGATAATATTGACTTCGATGACACAAATTCTAAACTTGAAGTTGCTAATCGTCAGTATTATTATGATGAGAGTGATGAGAGTAAATTCGAGAAAAAAAGAGTTGATGATAAAACTATTTTATCGTTGCCCACCTTTATTGTAAAAGAAGAAGCGTCCAGGCAAAAGAATCAGCAAAGTAAAACATCTTCATTCGACAAGGCTGTGCTTACAAAATCGGTAAAAGTATATTTCGATGCAGGTAAGAGCGAATTGAAAGTTCAGTATAATGTTTCGTTAGATGATATTTTGAATGCTGTAAAGCAATATCCGGATTTGGGCATTGAGATTTCTGGTTTTGCTTCAGCAGAAGGAACGGAAGAACTTAACCGTGAGCTATCGAATAAACGAGCCATTGAGGTTTTAAACTATATGAACCACCGTGGTATTGTTCGCAGGCGTATTGTGGCGAAAGGTTTTGGAGCGACAAAGAATGAAAACATCAGCAAAGAAGAAGGACGGAGAGTAGAAGTTAGGGCTGTTGATTTGAACGCGAAGTAGATTTTTTTATGGGATCAATAGCGAACTATCGCCATAGCTAAGAAAACGATAATTGGTTTGTAATGCCTCCTTATAAACTTTTCTCCAATCATCACCGATAAAAGCGGCCACTAATAAAATTAGTGTTGATCCCGGTAGATGAAAATTCGTAACTAACCCATTACACATTTTAAATGTATAGCCAGGGTAAATGTAAATGGATGTGTTTCCCATGATTGTAGTCACACTATGATTTTCCATGTGAGTTAAAATACTATTTAGCGCTTCCGCCCGCGATGGTAAATCTCTTTTCAAGTATGGATCGTTTTGATCAATACTAAATTTACTTTCTGGATTTTCCAATAATTTCACGCCAAACCAATACAGGCTTTCCAATGTTCGCATAGCCGTAGTGCCTATCGGTATTATAAATTTATTTTCTTTCAACAGGTTTTGAATCGTTACGCGCGACACAACAATTTGTTCAGTGTGCATGGTATGCTCTAGTGCATTTTCAGTTTTAATTGGTTGAAAAGTACCCGCGCTTACGTGTAGTGTAAGGAAATCTTTTTCGATGCCCTGGCGTTGAAGGGACTCAAACAGTTGTTCCGTAAAGTGCAGGCCTGCAGTAGGAGCCGCAACCGCTCCTTCATAGTGCGAGTAAATGGTTTGATATCGAATTGCATCGTCTTTCGAAGCTTCTCGCTTTAAATATGGAGGTAAGGGTGTTACCCCAAGAACGGTCATCACCTCAACAAACGATTGCTTGGTGTTCCACCTAAATTCAACAAACCCTTCAATTCTGTTTATCAAGGTTGCCTGCAACGTAATACCTTTCAATTCTTTCACTAAAACCTGGCTGTCTTTCCAGCGCTTTAGGTTGCCAACAGTGCATTGCCAGGTGCAGTGTGATGTGCTAAGCATAACATCGGCCATTAGCGTGCTGGGCTTTGTAGGGCTAAGGAGGAATATTTCAATTTCGGCTCCTGTACTTTTTTTAAAATGAATACGGGCCGGAATTACTTTGGTATCATTGAATATAAGGAACGAGTTTTTCGGAATAAAGTCAGCTAACGACTTAAATACAGCATGCTGAATTTTACCTTTAGTGTATACTAATAATTTAGATTCGTCACGGTTGTTAACGGGGTGCGTTGCGATTTTTGAGGATGGAAGGTCGTACGTGTAGTTGTTCATGTTAATCATGTTCAAAGATAATCGTGTTTAGATAACAAAAGCATAAAGATTAAGTAACAGGGTTTTGATTTTCTAGGTAGTTATTTGCAAAAAAAATCTATCGATGAAAAAACTATTTAAATTCCTTTGTGTATCAATCATTTTTGTTCTGGCTGCTTGTCAGGATGATGAAATTAAGAAGAGTGAGAGCCCCGAGACTTTTGCTTTAGTAGATGATATTGATTTAGGCGAAGCGGGCGCAGCCGAAATTTCTGCTTATGACCCCAGTACAAAACAACTTTTTGTAGTGAACAACGCAGTTGCATCTAAAATTGACGTTGTTGATTTTCAAGATGTTACCATGATAACCTACCTTGAAAGCATTGACGTTTCAATTTATGGAAGTGCTGTACAAAGTGTAGCCGTAAAAAATGGGTTGCTGGCTGCGGCAATTCAAGGTACTCTTAAAACCGATGATGGTAAAATAGTTATTTTTAATACAAGCGATTTATCAGAAGAAGCCGTTATTACCGTTGGTGCATTGCCAGACATGGTAACGTTTAGCCCAGACGGGAAATTAATTATCTCTGCAAATGAAGGTGAGCCATCGGATGATTATCTGATTGACCCCGTTGGTTCAGTATCAATTATTTCTGTAGAGGCTTCCTTCGCTGTTTCTACATTAACCTTTGCGGGATTTAATGCATCGGCAGCAACCCTGGCTACTTCGGGGTATCGTGTGTTTGGCCCTAATGCCGATTTATCGGAAGATACAGAGCCTGAGTATGTAGCGATATCAAAAGACTCCAAAACTGCCTGGGTTTCGCTTCAGGAAAATAATGGTATTGCAAAAATTGATCTGACAACAAAAGTGATTACCGATATTTTTCCACTGGGCTATAAAGATTTTATGGTAAATGGAAATGACATCGATGCAAGCGATAAAGATAATTTAATTACGTTGGCCAACTGGCCTGTTAAAGGTATGTACCAACCCGATGCACTTGCTTCGTTTACGGTTGGCGGAATAAACTATGTCGTTTCAGCCAATGAAGGAGATGTACGTGAGTATGCCGGACTAAATGAAAAAATAAGAGTTGGTTCTTTAGCGTTGGATGCAACGGTCTTCCCAAATTCGGTAGACTTAAAACTACAGCCAAACTTAGGAAGATTGAATGTTACAAATACAAAAGGAGATACAGACATTGATTCAGATTATGATGCATTGTATACGTTTGGTGCTCGGTCTTTTTCAATTTGGAATGGCAACACCGGTGCGCTTGTTTTTGATAGTGGTAATGATCTTGAAGAGCGTGTAATAATTAGCAACACTGGCATGTACGATGATCTTCGAAGTGACGATAAGGGTGTTGAACCAGAAGGCGTGACAATTGGAAAAATGGGTAATCGGTACATTGCTTTCATTTGCCTGGAGCGAGCTGATGCCGTGGTATTGTACGATGTTACGGATCCCACTAGCCCGGAATTTTTAAAACTATTACAAACGGGCGATGCCCCAGAAGGTGTTATTTTTGTTCCCGCCAGCGAGAGCCCTAATAATAAGAGCATGTTGATTGTAAGTTCAGAAGATGATGGCATGGTGAAGGTATTTCAGCCTTCGGAGTTGTAATCTGGATTCATATTTTATAGTAAGGCGCCTTTCGGGGCGCTTTTTTTTGGCTTTAAAAACCTGTGGGCAATTCAGAAAAACAAGAAATTATTACCTTAGCCACCTAAAGCCATACCGCTTGCGCGCGTCCATTACAAAAAAGACATTTCACTTTAATTTTACTGCCCGAACATCACGGGGTAGAATGAACGATCGTACTTCGTGGTTTATTAAAATTTGGGATGACGCTTACCCGGAAGTGTTTGGAATAGGAGAGTGCGCACCATTGCCTGGCCTGAGTATAGATGATAAGCCTGAGTATGAACAAGTGTTGCGCGAGACAATTGAGAAAATTGAATCCCTTACGATCAAAGCTGAATCAGTTATTGAGGATGCTATTGCTTTCGTGCCTGCTGGGTTTCCTTCAATTCTATTTGGAGTAGAAACTGCTTTGCTCGATTTAAAGAATGGCGGCAAGCGAATAATTTTTAATAATTCATTTATACAATCGAAGCCTATTTCCATCAATGGGCTTGTTTGGATGGGCGACCTGGACCTCATGTTACAGCAGGCTTCCATCAAAATTGATGACGGATTTAAGTGCATCAAGATAAAAGTGGGTGGATTGAATTTTGAAAAGGAGTGCGACATAATTCAGTATATACGAAAGAAATATTTTCGTGAAAATATTGAAATACGGTTGGATGCAAACGGAGCATTTAAGCCAGACGAAGCTCTATTTAAATTATACGACCTCGCTAAATTTAAAATCCATTCAATTGAACAACCGGTAAAACCAGGGGCTCCAATGATGGAAGAGCTTTGTCGTAAATCTCCCATACCAATTGTATTAGATGAAGAATTGATTGGCATAGATTCGATTCGTGAAATGAATGCCCTTCTTACCAGAATCAAACCTCAGTATATAATTATTAAACCATCATTACACGGTGGTATTCAAGCATCGAAGAATTGGATCGCAACAGCAAATTCATTAGGAATTGGCTGGTGGATGACTTCTGCATTAGAATCAAATATTGGACTCAACGCCATCTGTCAATTTACTGCCAATTATGAAACAGTTCATCCTCAAGGCTTAGGTACCGGCACGTTGTATGACGATAATTTTGAATCACCGCTGGAAGTTTTAAAAGGTGAAATTTTCTATAACCCCAAACTCACCTGGGATTTACAAGAGCTTCAGTAGCTCGCTTTAAATAAGTGCCATCATGGCTGCAGGCACCTTCTGAAATATTGCAAAAATTAATCTCTTTGAGATCGATCTGCGTTGCGGTTTGATTAAAGGTGAATAGTAGGTTACAATTTTCGGATTGATAAAATCCAGTTGGATACTTTTCTTGTGGAGTTGTCATCATCACTACCCCTTTAACTTCTTTGTGGCAACTCCCTTGAAAAACAGAGGCTACAAAATAAAGATCAAGACCATTTTGTTCAAGGGAAAGTACACCTGAAAATTCGTTGGTTGAACTTTCATGATCATAAATTCCATAGAATTTACTAAGGTCAGTATCCTTAGCGGTTATTTGGGCGTTCTGATCAGTGGCACTGTCCGGCAAGTTGATTTCATTCTTACTTTCTGGTGGCCGTTTGGTTTCGCAGTTTAAAAGTAACAGCAACGCAATGCTGAAAATATTTTTCATCCCATTTGGTTTGCAATCAATTGATGAAAATGATGTGTACCGGTTTCATGCTTAACGGAGTATCGTCCATACTTATAAAACCGAGATCGAATACCTTTTTGAACATTTTGTACAACATCTTCATCCTCCATTTCTACCTGGTGTAAATTAGCCCCAGCTCCCTGCCGAAATTTTTTTTCGTCCCACACAAATGATAGAAAGGAAACTTTTGTTTGTGTTAGCGAAAGCGGCTTCACAATATTAAGCGAAAGACCCCATGGATAGAAGTTGAACATCATGTTGGGGAAAACCCAGAAGTAATAACCGGCTACTTTTTTTCCAAAATCGGGTGACGCGTGCGGGAGATCGAATATTTCCGTGTCGTCATCTTTCGCTAATCCCAATTGAAGGCTTGAGTACGTGAACAATTCGGTTGAATATGTACTGTAATCAAGTATTGAATTAAGGCTTGCGTGAACGAATGGGATGTGGAAACCTTCAAGATAGTTTTCGCAATACAATGCCCAGTGCGCATTCACGACATAATCTTTAGAAAGCTCTGGTCGAAATTGAAAATCCTGTAGTGGCATCCAGGCAATGCGTTTAAGCATATCCGCGAAGAAAATATCGGAACCTAAGGTTTTGGTTAAAGAAGTAAAAAGCAATCGCCCAATTTGGAAAATTGGAAGGCTGGTAAGGTCGTCATCTTCCGTTGGAAAATTTTCAACCTCTTTGAATTCAGGCATCGATAAAAATTTTCCATTCAGACTAAACCTTCGGCCATGATACTTGCACCGAATATCACTTAGTTTGCACGGCCCTTCAACAATAAGGTTGCCGCGATGTGTACAAACATTGGATACACAGTGAAGTGTACCGTTCTTATCGCGCGTTAAAACAAGTGGTTCATCAATGTAATTCTCAAGCAATGTAATGGGTAAAGCCGAGCCCGTGTCTTTTACCTGATCGGTATCGCCAATGAATTGCCATGAGTTTGCAAATATTTTTTCTTTGGCGGATTCGAAATGTTTCGGGTTTAAATAAAACTCTGTGGAAATTGTTTTTGCCTTAGCAATAGCGGGGTCTATAGTGAATTGAGCCATGGTTGCGATTTCTGCTTAGCAAAATAGTAAATACAAGTCGGTTATATGACATTATATTAAGGGGTATACGCTTACATTTGATCTATGAAAACAATACCCCTTACTTTTTATTGGTTCGTTCGAATTGTGGCAGCCGTAATTATGCTGCAAACGCTGTATTTTAAATTTACAGGTGCCGAAGAATCTATTGAAATTTTTACGGCAGTCGGAATGGAGCCTTGGGGTAGGTTGGGGGTTGGATCCCTTGAACTCGTAGCTTCCGTTTTAATTCTAATAAATGCTACTGCATGGATGGGAGCCACACTGGCACTTGGGCTTATGGGCGGTGCTATTATGATGCACCTAACGCTATTGGGCATTGAAGTGCGCGGAGATGGTGGGCAATTGTTTTTTTATGCGGTAACGGTGGCCGCTTGCTCAGTCATTGTATTGGCCTTCAACAAGGCAAAGATTATTGATTTAATAAGTAAAATTAGCCGAAGAAATTAACTGGCAGATTGAATCTGTTAGTTGGCGAATAATCTATATTAAGTCACTAAAGTAAAAAGCTCAGCTTACTCTCTCGAAATGACCTGCTTTTTTTGAATAACTAATTCTTCAATTCCGCTAATGCTTTGTCAAGGGTTTCTTTAATGGATGGCTGATCGTTGAGTGCGTCTTTCAATCCTTCCGTTAAAAAATTTGGAATTTTTTCACCGTTGTTGATTTTAACTTTTATTTCAGCGATCATCTCAAGGGCATTGGCTTTTTGTTCGAATACTGGTAGGTCGTTAATACTTTTTTCCAACGTATTCCAGGTACTTATTTTCTCAGGTTGCACAATCTGTTGAATCACTCCTGGCTTTTTTGTATTGATATCAATACAGACATTAAATTGATCAATGATTTCGATCATTTTCGTTTTTGTTAATTCTCCGGACATAATGCGGTCGGTTACCGATGAGCATTCAGCTAAAAATTTATTGAGTGTTTTTTTAAACCCAAGGTTCGGAACTTCAATACCCTGGCCATCTTTCTTTAGAAGGTACCGGCCATCCCATGTAAATTGGTTGGGTTGTTGAAAAGCATACAAGCTCAAGTAGCCTGTTTTCAATAATTTCATGTAAACATATCCTTCTGTGTTTCGCACAGGGCAGTATGTATCTGCACCTAATTTAAAAGCAGCGGTTTGTAAAACAGTGTAAACAATTTTTTTGCCACTAAGGGGTGTAAGCTGAACGCGCTTATCTAAACTTGAATTCAAATATTTTACCTTGCCCTTAATAGTATCGCCTTTAATGGTAACAACATAATCTGTTTGGGCTGAGGCCACTTTGCCGATGAAAAGGCATAACACAACCAGCAATAGCCGTAACAACTTCAATTTTTTCATAATATTTTAAACTGTAAGGCCGAAAGATAGCATCTTTCAAGATTTGAGTTGCAATTCACTATCCGTTCGGGTTATTTTGCAGCTTATTTTTTAAATCAAATGATTCAATACAATCCAAAAAACTGGTCAGCCTTAATTTTCCATTCGTATAGCCGATTTGTGCTAAAGACCATGATGCCGGCCCTCATTGGTATGGCTATTTTTACAGCGCTAGTCTGTTTTATTATTCTCGATGTTTTTGGCTTTGATCATACGCATTTTCAAAATACAACTGCACTTCACTCGTTACTGGGTGTTGTACTCGGTTTGTTTCTTGTGTTTAGAACAAACTCAGCGTATGACCGTTGGTGGGAAGGCCGCAAACTGTGGGGCTCCATGGTAAACAGCACACGGAATTTCGCGTTGAAGCTCAATGCATATCTTCCAATAGAGGATAGCGAAAATAGGAAGTGGTTTGCGATGATGATCCCCAGTTTTGTGACGGCAACAAAGGAACATTTGCGACAAGGGGTGCAGGTTAGTGAGCTCGATTTGCCCGACCAAAGCATTGAAGATAAAATTATTGAGGCTACCCACAAACCAAACATTATGGCGGGAATGCTGTTCTCACGGGTCAATATTTTATTTCAGCAGAAGAAGATAACGGGAGAGCAATTTTGGCTCCTGGATAAAGAGATGAGAGAGTTTGTTGATATTGTTGGGGCGTGTGAGCGAATAAAAAACACCCCTATTCCGTATTCATACTCTATGTTTATTAAGAAGTTTATTTTTATTTACATCATAACGCTGCCGTTTGGTTTTGTGACCACGTTCGAATACATCACTATCCCTACGGTACTACTCATCACGTTTGTATTACTGAGTGTTGAATTAATTGCCGAAGAAATTGAAGACCCCTTTGGGCGCGACATCAACGATTTACCTACCGATGATTTAGCAAAGCGAATAAAAGCCAACATCGCTGAAATACTAACATAAACGATGTACATAAGCACCCCTAACAGGTGTTTGGTTATACAGCCAATAGTGGTCTAAAGCTTTTGATTTAGGTTTTTAGTTTTTATATTTAACAAACTAACAAACCTAATTTATGAATCGATTTATACTAAAAGTCATCTTGCTATTGTTTGTAGGTGTACAAGCAATGGCTCAAACCCGGGAAGTTTCGGGTGTTGTAACTGACAAAGCTGACGGATCGGCTATTGCTGGTGTTAACATCGTAGCGAAAAATACCGGTACTGGAACTGCCACAGGAAGTGACGGTAAGTTTTCATTTTCGGTACCAACCTCGGTTAACACACTGGTTGTATCGTTTGTAGGATTTATGACACTAGAAGTTGCCATTCCGGAATCAAACAATGTAAGCATTAGCTTGGAAAGCTCTGCCAGTGAACTTGGCGAAGTAGTGATTTCTGTAGGCCGTGGTTCGCAACGAACTATTACCGATACTCCGCTTCCCGTGGATGTACTTTCGGCTAAGGATTTAAGTAGTACCGGTCAAATGACCTTTGATAAAGCCTTGCAGTATCGTGTTCCATCCTTTAATACGGTGCAAACACCTGTTAACGATGCTACGTCTCTTCTCGATCCATATGAGATTAGAAATATGGGACCTAGCCGTACATTAATTTTGATTAACGGTAAGCGTAAAAACTCAAGCGCGTTAATTTATACGCAAACATCTCCGGGACGTGGTGAAACAGGTGCCGATATTTCTGCAATACCTACCGATGCCATTAAGCGTGTAGAGATTCTGCGTGATGGTGCCTCGGCTCAATATGGTTCCGATGCCATCGCAGGTGTTATGAACATCATCTTAAAAGACGATGCTAACCAAGGTTCTGCTACGTTAAGAACGGGTGTTACATCGGAAGGAGATGGTGAAATGGTAGGCTTAAGCGTGAACAACGGAGCTACATTTCTTCAAAATGGATTCCTTAACTATACCTTAGATTTTTCTAAAGTAAATTTAGCTAATCGCCCGGGTAAAGTGAGTGCCGAAGGTGAAGCTTCAGATTTTGGTGCTACGTTGCCTACCGTTCAGGCTTTCTTAGATAAAAAACCAGATGCAGGTAACATTAACGGATCTCCAGAAACTACAGCCTCTAAATTTTTAGTAAACGGTGGTTTGGGTGTTAATACCAATACAAATGTTTACTTCAATGGTGCATATATTTATAAGAAGGTAAACAGTTTTGCTAATTATCGCACTCCATATTGGAGAACACTTGCCGACTATCCTTATCTAGCTGATTTTTTCGGAGATGGAACACCTGGATCATATGATGGGTATGTACCAACATTTGATGGTGACTTAAATGATTATAATGCAACCGTTGGTTTTAAATCGACAAAAAATGGTTGGAATACGGATTTGAGTTTAACCGTAGGGGGTAATAAACAAACCTATACGGTAACAAATTCACATAACAGAAACACAGCTGGATTAAGAAATCCAGATACGTATTTGGGTGATCTAAATGCAGATGGACTTGTTGATTTAATTCCTTATGACTTTGACTCGAATACTATTATCGACCCGAATGAAGGCGTTGAATTATTTTCAGGAGGATTTAAATACAGAGAAAATAGTCCAGTAACGTTTCGTGCCGGAGGAACTCAGTTTAACCATATTGTAGGAAACATCGATATTATGAAATCGCTTTCTGATAAAGTTTCATTAGGTTTTGGTTCTGAATTTAGATCTGAAACTTTTGAAATTATAGCGGGTGATTTAGCTTCTTATGAAGGTGGTGGTGCTGACTCATTTGCTGGTAACAGCGCGGAGAATTCATTCATTGCCAACCGGTATAACTTTGGTGGGTATGTAAGTCTTGGATTCGACATTTCTGAAAATTTTCTGATTGACGCAACAGGCCGTCTAGAAAACTATAGCGATTTTGGAAATGCGTTTGTATATAAATTAAGTTCACGTTACAAATTTGCGGATGACAAGGTAACATTGCGCGGTTCGTATTCTACTGGATTCAGAGCGCCATCGTTACACCAGGTTTACACACAAAAAGCACAATATAGTTTTGTACCAGGCCAGGGTATTCAGGTATCTGGATTGGTTAACAACGTATCGCGTGAAGCTACTTTGCTTGGCATTCCAAAACTGGATGCTGAAAAATCCAATAACCTAACAATCGGTTTTGGAGCTAAGCTAACCGAGAATTTAAGCTTCACACTTGATTACTATAGTATTAAAGTTGAAGATAGAATTGTGTTGAGTAATGAGATCGGACCAAGCGGTGATCCAACCAATCAATTAGATCAGATATTAGCAGCCAATGGTATAGGCGCATTGAGTTTCTTCACTAACGCTATTGATACTAAAACTTCGGGTATTGATGTAGTAGCGGGCTATAGGAATTTAGCCTTGGGAACTGGAACCCTTGCATTCAATTTGGCTGGTAACTATACAATACAGAATGAACGAGACGGAGCAGTTAGAAACCCCGGTGTAGTTACGGACGCAAATGATTCGGATGCTGACCCAACGAATGATCAATCGGTAATTGACCTTACCCAAGAAGCCTTACTATTTACTTCCAGACCTAAGTTTAAGGTAATTTTTGGAGCTGATTATACAATGGGAAAATTCAACTTCGCGTTGAATAATACCGCCTTTGGTCCAACAGAGTTTAGAAACGCAGGCATGAGTTCTGATTTAGGAATTGAGTTTGCAACCAAAATGGTTACCGACTTAGGTATTACATACTCTATGAATGAGCGTACTACCATTGCCTTAAACGTTAACAACATCTTTAACGTGTTACCGGAATGGAAATTTGTTGCGAAGAGCGCAGCAGGCGAAACTCTGTTGAGTAACCCGGCACAAGTTAAAATTCAGTCTGACTTGATTACGTTCAACCAGCGTTATGCGCAAATGACGTATGATGGCTATCATTTCAGTCAGTTAGGTACTATGATTAACCTTGCGGTTAACATTCGATTCTAATTATATTTATTTTGATAAAAGCAGGGCTGCCCAAATGGGCGGCCTTTCTTTTTAGAAGGCAACGCTAATAATAAAGTAAAGTATAATCATCAGTATTAACACGCCATACATCACCAGATCCACCCGCACGTAGGGTTTGTATTGTTGATACAAGTCTTTAATGTTCTTCCACATAGTAGGGTAAAATTATTTTTAGCTATTCTCACTAAGTATACAACTCCGTATCAATAATCACGTAAATAATCGGGTATCAAACTTGATCACACGCATGTTACGTTTCCTAACCCTCGTTAGCTTTTTAGTTTTTACAATTTCAGCTTACGCACAACAAAAGTACACACTTAATGGATATGTTAAAGATGCAACCAACGGTGAGGAGTTGATTGGCGCAACGGTCTACATCACACAACTTCAATCCGGTGCACTCACTAACCCGTACGGATTTTACTCTCTTACGGTGCCATCCGGTACGTATGAAGTAAACTATAGCTATGTTGGTTATAAGACTCAATCAATAACCATTACTGTTGATGCAGACAAGCCAACCAACGTAGAGCTTGTTGTAGAGGCCACTGTTATACGGGAGGTTGTAATCTCCGATAGGCAACTAGATGAAAATGTAACATCGGTACAAATGAGCCGTAACGCTCTTGATTTGAATCAGGTGCGCAAGTTGCCAGCACTTTTTGGTGAAGTTGATATCATTAAAAATATTCAAATGCTTCCCGGTGTTATTTCGGCCGGAGAGGGCACATCGAGTTTTTTTGTACGGGGAGGCAGTGCCGATCAGAACCTTATTCTTATTGACGAAGCACCCATTTATGACCCTTCGCATTTGTTTGGATTATTCTCGGTGTTTAATGCGGATGTCATTAAAGACTCAGAGCTTTTTAAAGGTGGTATACCTTCACGCTATGGCGGGCGACTTTCTTCTATTTTAGAAGTTCGTACGAAAGATGGCAATAACAAAAACCTCGGATTAACAGGTGGGCTCGGTACGCTGGCAACCCGGGTAATGGTAGAAGGCCCACTTCGAAAAGAGAAAAGCTCTTTTATTGTTTCTGCGAGGCGATCGTATGCAGATATTTTTTTGAAAGCAGCGAATCAGGATAACATCGTTTACTTCTATGATGTAAACGCAAAAGCCAACTGGCGTTACAATAATAATAACCGCTTTTTTGTGGCTTTCTATGCTGGTCGCGATAAGTTTACGTTTGCAGATAATTTTGGTTTTGGCTGGGGCAATGCCACGGGAACATTTCGTTGGAATCACCTTTTCAACGAACGACTCTTCTCCAACACCACCGTTATCCTTAGCAACTTCGACTACAAACTTGAAGTAGATGATCCTGTTCAGGGATTGAAGTGGACATCGAACCTTCAAGAACTAAGCCTGAAAAATGATTTAACGTACTACATCAATCTAAACAATGAACTCTCCTTTGGCTATCATCTTACGGGCCGAAGATTTTCTCCCGGAACGATATCGCCCAATACTTCCGGCTCAATTTTCGCCACGGTAGATTTACAAAAGTTATTTGCTATTGATCAGGCGCTTTATGTTGGTAACAAGCAACGTATTACAGAAAAGCTAACCCTCGATTATGGCTTGCGACTGTCTATATTTCAAAATGTCGGAAAATCAGAAGTGTATCAATACCAGGATCCTCAGGATAATGTGAATATTATACGAACAGACACGCTGTTTTTTGACGCCCTTGAAACAATTAAAGCCTACATTAACCTTGAGCCTCGCATTGGACTATTGTATGTATTGCGTGAAGATCAGTCCATTAAATTATCCTATAACAGAATGGTTCAAAATACTCACCTGATCTCCAGTGGTACAGTTCCAATTCCTTTTAATACATGGAACCCGAGTAGTAATTACCTGAAACCCCAAATAGCAGATCAGGTAGCCATCGGGTATTTCAGAAATTTTAAAGACAATATGTATGAGGTATCCGTGGAGGCTTATTATAAAGACATGCAGAATGTAACAGACTTTGCCGATAACGCTGCAATTTTTTTTAACGAAGATATGGCTACAGAATTCCGTCAAGGTGATTCCTGGTCGCAGGGAGTCGAACTGATGGTAAATAAAAAGCAGGGAAAACTTATGGGTATGGTAAGTTATACGCTATCAAGCACGATGCGTAAAATTCCGGGAGTGAATTTGGGTGAAGCTTTCAGGGCCAACTATGACAGGCGAAATGTATTGAATGTGAATGCCGCGTACGATGCAAGTGAACGTTGGTCGTTTGGCGGCAACTTTTCTTACACCACCGGCCGACCTATTACCTTGCCCGCGGGCAGATACGAGTTTGATGGCTATAACCCAGACGTTATCACCGAGCGTAATGGCTATTTACTTCCAGCATATCATCGAATGGATTTGTCTGCTACATTTTCTCCAAAGAAAAACAAGTCGCGCAAGTGGCAAGGCCAATGGGTGTTTTCTATTTACAATGTATACAATCGGCAAAACCCCTTTACAATTTACACCCGTATCAAGCAAGACGATGACGGCAACGTGATTGGCGATGGCACCGAAAAGGAAGCACGCCTTGTATACCTGTTTCCAATTCTACCTTCTGTTACCTATAATTTTAAATTTTAAGCATATGAAGTACGCAACAGTATCTATATTCTTCACGGCCTTTATTTTTCTCTCGTGTGAGAAAACCGTTGTACTTGATCTTAATCAGGTAGTCTCTAAAATTGTTATTGAAGGCTTAGTGACCGATCAGCCAGGTTATCAATTCGTAAAAGTTACCCGTACCGCTGGGTTTTATGAATCGGGTGCAACACCTCGTATAACTGATGCAACCGTATTAGTGGAAGATAATTTAGGTAATCAATATAGTTACGATCACAACCCGGACTCCAGTGGATACTACTTTCCAAGTGTTCCTTTTATTGGTGAAATCGGCAGAACCTATACATTAACAGTTACTGTTAATGGTGAAACATACCGGGCAGCAGATAAGCTATATGATGTTACCCCAATCGACTCGTTGCAGTACCGTATAAATCCGGATGAAGAAGATGATCCAAAAGAGCCTAAAAAATTCTATGAGGTGTTGCTATTTGCTAATGAGCCACAGGCAACAAGCGACTATTACTTGTTTAAATTTTATAGAAATGATTCACTAAAGATTTATAACCCGTCTGATATTTATTTTTCGGATGATAAAGCATTGGGTGAGGAGATTAACGGTGTCCCATCGCCAGTGTATTATGCGCCAGCAGATTCGGCACGAGTTGAGATGTACAGTTTGTCGAGAACAGGTTTTGTGTTTTACAGTGATTTGTTTAATCTGATAAATAATGACGGAGGAATGTTTAGCCCACCCCCAGCCAATTCACGTACAAATCTATCCAACGGAGCCCTTGGCTTTTTTCAGGTTAGCGCGATAGCAATTGCAGGAGTACGAATTGCGGATTGACCTTCATTTATTCCATGCTTTCCTCTCAATTTCTAACAAAGACGTACTTGATTATTATTTTATATGTATATCCGTTTCAAGTCCTAAAATAGTATGAACGCCATTTCGTAGCCTGACGAAGGAGGTTGAGCGGAGAAATCCCCTTGAGGGTTACGCGAATAAGGGGATTTCTCCGTCCTGCCTGTGGCTGGACCGCGAAATGACGAACAAAAATCATTTAGGACTCATTACGGATACTCATATTATTTTATGTAGTATCGGCAATAAGTTTTAGGTAAATTATTGCTTTTAAGCTACGGGAATTGAATATTTCATCTTTACTTATAATTGATGAAATACTTGTTGTCTTTTTTAGTCTGCGTTTCAGCAATTAGCAATGCCCAGGAAGTTCTGGAGAACAACCCGCCCTCAGTAAAGTGGTTTCGCCTTAGTACCCCTAATTTCAAAGTTTTATATCCGCAAGGATTTGAGAAGCAAGCTCAACGAGTAGCTAATACATTGGAGCATATTCGCGAGCCCGAAGCCAAGTCGATGGGTGTAAAACCGAAGAGAATCTCCATAATTCTTCAAAACCAATCCGCTATTTCAAATGGGTTTGTGAGTATCGTTCCCAGACGATCTGAATTTTATACGATGCCACCGCAAGACTATAATTTTGGAGGCACCCTTGATTGGCTCGACCAACTTGCCAGCCATGAGTACCGGCATATCGTACAGTTTCAACGAGCAAATACTGGATTTAATAAAGTTCTTTATTATTTATTTGGCCCAGCAACATTATCTGCGATGGCTATTACCGCAGTTCCACAATGGTTTTGGGAAGGCGATGCGGTAGCAACCGAAACGGCCTTTACCCATAGTGGCAGAGGACGAATACCAAATTTTGGGCTGGTGTTTCGGACGAATCTTCAGGAAGGGCGGGTATTTAACTATCACAAGCAATATCTACGATCATACAAACACCATATTCCCGATCACTACGTGTTGGGTTATCATATGATTAGCTACCTACGAAAGCGTACGGGAGATCCTGCGATATGGGAGAAAATTGGTAAACGTGCATGGAGCGTGCCTTTTATTCCGTTCGCTTTTTCGAATGCCATTAAAAAAGAGAGCGGCTTATACGTAACTCAATTGTATAGAGAAATGGTATTGGATATCCAAAAGAGCTACAACGATGAACTTAACGAAGTTCAGTTTTCACCTTTCGAGAAAGTTATGAAGCGGAATTCCAAAGCATTTGCAGACTACCGATATCCGCAATTGTTAAAAGACGGTAGTGTACTGGTTCTGAAAATCGGTATAGGAGACATCGCTCAGCTAACTATTCTTAAAGATGGCTCAGAGAGTAAATCATTTATTCCCGGTGTGGTAAATGATGCCGGAATGCTGTCGGTTTCAGGAACAAAAGTAGTGTGGAATGAATATGGGTTTGATCCACGATGGCAAGTAAAGAGTTTCTCATTACTTAAAATGTATGACGTGGCCACTAAAAAGCATTGGACTGTTACAACGAAGAGTCGCTATTCGGGAGCGGCCCTTTCACCCGATGGAACAAGTATTGTTACTACAGAAAGTGATAATAACTATTTAAATACGTTGGTTGTTATCAACAGTGAATCAGGAAAGGTGATTAAGAAGTTTAATAATCCTGATAATACTTTTTATTCGATGGCTCGTTGGTCCACAGATGGAAAGAAAATTGTAGCGCTTAAAACAAAAAACAGTAGCCGTAGTGTTGTTTCTGTTGAATACGAAACAGGAAGTGAAGTTGTTCTAATTTCTCCATCGTACGAAAACATAGGCCACCCGGTGTTGAACGGGAATTACCTTTTTTATAACTCACCCGTGAGTGGCATCGATAATATTTTTGTACACGATATAGCGCAACAAAAAATATTTCAAGTTACCAGTAGTAAATACGGAGCGTATAACCCTGCGGTCTCACCCGATGAAAAAATAATTTATTATAACGAACAATCGCGCGATGGGTTGGATGTTGTGTCAACCTCTTTTGACCCAGCCGTGTGGAAAGAATTTACGAAAAAAGAAAATTTAAATGCGTTTTACAATGTATTAGCGAAGCAAGAAGGTGGCTCAACCAGCTTTGATAGCATTCCACAACAAAACTTTGAAACAAAAAAATATGCTAAGCTTTCCGGTATTATTAACCCGTATAGTTGGGGCGCATATTTCAACACAACCTTCACGCAAGCGGACCTCGGAATATCCTCCCAAGATATTTTAAGCACCACAGTCATAAAAGCCGGATACCTGTATGATATCAATGAACGAACAGGTTCATGGCGTGTTGGCATTAGCTATCAGGGTTGGTATCCGATTGTAGATGCGCAAGTCCTTTTCGGAAAGCGTGAAGATAACTTTACTGCATTTGGCAACGATGTGAAATTTGCATGGGATGAGACTGCACTGGAAACCGGTATTCGAGTACCTTTGATTTTAACACATTCAAAATTTCGTACAGGATTTGAAGCAGGGAATTATGTAGGCATCACCGCGGTGTCGAGCTTCGCAAACACCATCACGCACCCCGATAGTGTGAATGTCTTATACAGCGGCACTGAACGAGCAGTTGTGTTTACAAACAATAATATTGATTACACGTATGTTTTTAGAGATCAGGTAAATAATGGTAGCCTCCTTTATAATAAGGTATATTTTTCGTTTTATAACTTATTGAAACAAAGCCGCAGAGATTTTTTAAGCCGTTGGGGTCAATTTATTGAGCTGGATTTTTATAACACACCTTTCTCGGGCGACTTTACCGGAAATTTAATTGCCATTCGTTCGGGGCTTTTTTTCCCGGGTTTCGCCAAGCATCATTCCATTAATTTTAGAATTGATTATCAGAAAAGAGCGTTGGGCGTTGAAGCAAATTTGTACACTTTCCGCAATAGTATTTTCAGGCCTCGAGGTTTTGGCTACCCGTTAGATGAAACATTTACTTCGATTGCTTCCAACTACGCGCTTCCTTTAATCTATCCCGATATAAATATTGGCCCACTTTTAAACATCCAACGAATAAAGGCAAATGTATTTTTCGATTATGGTAAAGCCGAAGGTTTTGTTCCAGTTTACGAGGTTGGTGCACCCACTATTAGGGCGTTTGATAGTGCCAGCATTTATAAATCAACCGGGTTTGAAATTACGTTTGATATTAACATTATGCGATTTTTACCCAAGTTTGAAATAGGGTTCAGGTCAACCTATTTGTTTTCAACCCGATTTACACCAAGCGGTCAATCCTTCGAGTTTTTAATCGGGAATATCGGCTTTTAATGCCCTTGAATTTCGAGGTATTAAACCCTATTTTTGATCTTTACTGCTTGCAGTAAAATCTCAAGATCACACATATAAAACTGTAAATTCAATGGCAGAGATTGTCAGGATGCCCAAAATGAGCGACACCATGGCGGAAGGGGTGATTGCAAAATGGCATAAGAAAGTTGGCGACCAGGTGAAATCGGGTGAGCTTATGGCCGAGATTGAAACCGACAAAGCTACGATGGACTACGAATCCTTTAATGAGGGTACTGTGCTCTTTCTGGGTGCTAAAGAGGGTCAGGCTGTAAAAGTGAATGACATTTTAGCCGTTGTGGGTAAAAAAGGAGAAGATTATCAGGCATTGTTGCAAAGTGCAGGTCAATCGGCAGACACGGGTGGTAGCAAAGCTGATGCTCCAAAAGCAGAGTCATTCGTGGCGGCTGCCCCCGCTATTGATGTAAGCGGTATTAAAGCCGAGATTGTATTAATGCCGAAGATGAGTGATACAATGACCGATGGCGTTATTGCGGCTTGGAGCAAAAAAATAGGAGATTCGGTGAAGTCAGGTGAGTTGCTGGCAGAAGTTGAGACCGATAAGGCCACAATGGAGTATGAATCTTACAATACAGGAACACTTCTCTATGTTGGTGCAGAAGCTGGAAAGTCTGTACCGGTAAATGGCGTACTGGCTATTATAGGTGAGAAGAGTGCCGACTGGCAAACATTACTGAAGGCTCATCAGGCTAAATCAGTTATCGGCCATCCGCTACCGGTTACTGGAAACCAGCAATCAACGATACCTATCGTCCAACATCCAACACCCAACACCAACATCTTGCAGTCTGTATCCAACGGAAGAGTTAAAGCATCGCCACTGGCAAAAAAAATGGCCATGGATAAGGGGTATGACATTAGTAAGATAACGGGTACAGCCGAAAATGGTCGCGTAACAAGATTGGATGTAGAGAACTATAAGCCGGGTGCTGGTACGTCTGCTAAGCCAGGCCAGCCTGCAGCGCAAATCGTTCTTCCAAAAGTTGTTGGTCAGGAGAGTTTTGAAGAAGTACCCGTATCACAAATGCGTAAAACCATTGCGAAGCGTTTAGCCGAGAGTAAGTTTACTGCACCTCATTTCTACCTCACCATGGAGATCAACATGGACAAGGCTATTGAAGCTCGTAAGAGTATCAACGAGGTTAGCCCGGTGAAAATATCCTTTAATGATATGGTGATTAAAGCTGTGGCCGCAGCGTTGCGTCAGCATCCCGATGTAAATGTTAGTTGGTTGGGTGACACGATGCGGAAAAATCATCACATCCATGTAGGCGTGGCGGTAGCTGTAAAAGATGGTTTGCTGGTTCCGGTTATTCGTTTTGCCGATAATAAATCACTTTCTCATATAGCCGTTGAAGTAAAAGATTTAGCCCAAAAAGCTCACGATAAAAAACTTCAGCCTTCAGATTGGGAGGGAAGCACATTTACGATTTCGAATCTGGGGATGTTTGGTATAGAGGAGTTCACAGCAATTATTAATCCTCCGGATGCATGTATACTAGCGGTAGGCGGAATTAAAGAAACTGCTATTGTTAAAAACGGATTGCTTGTTGCTGGTAGCGTGATGAAAGTTACCCTTTCATGTGATCACCGCGCTGTAGATGGAGCGGTTGGTTCTGCTTTTCTGAAGACTTTAAAAGGACTATTGGAAGATCCTGTTAGAATTTTAATTTAAATTATATCATGCCGGACTTGTTCCGGCATCTTTTTTTATGAAAATAAAATCAACTACAGTACTCGCAGTAAAACACAATGGTCAGGTAGCCATTGGTGCCGATGGCCAGGCTACCATGGGGAATTACATTGCGAAGAGCAACGTAAAAAAAATACGTAAACTACAGGATGGTAAAGTGGTTACAGGCTTTGCAGGATCAACAGCCGATGCATTTACATTATTAGATCGATTTGAAGAAAAACTGAATAGCTATGGGGGCAACATGAAGCGTGCCGCCATTGAACTGGCGAAAGATTGGCGTACCGATCGATACTTGCGAAGGTTAGAGGCTATGATGATTACTGCCAGCAAAGAAGAGATACTTATTTTGTCGGGAACTGGCGATGTGTTAGAGCCCGACAATGAAGTAGCTGCGATTGGCTCCGGTGCTATGTATGCGCAATCAGCTGCACTGGCCTTGAAGAAACATGCACCACATCTTTCAGTAGAAGAGATTGTTAAGGAAAGCTTAAATATTGCAGCCGATATTTGTATTTATACCAACCATAATTTGGTGATTGAAAAACTTTAACCTTCTGGTGGCACTGAAGGCTCTTGTTTTTTTGCGCTCTCACCATTAGAATCCTCCAACAAGATTACAAACGGTTTCAGGTGAGTGGAGTGGGATAACACCACCTTAAGAACACCCGTGATGGGTACAGCAAGTATCATCCCCGCAATACCTAGAATCTTTCCGCCAATTAAGAGCGCAACGATTGCTGCCAATGCGTTAATGCTAACCTTTGTTCCGGTAATGCGAGGTGTAATAAAATTTCCTTCCAGAAACTGAACAAACGAGAATATGGCTACTACCCCAACCGTATACCAGATGCTGTCTTTCGTAAGGAGGGCAAATATTGCCGGAAGTGTAGCACCTATGAAAATTCCAACGTAGGGTATAATGGTAAGCATTCCAGAGAGTATGCCAAAAAAAATAGCGTGTTCAATACCTAATACCCATAGCCCAACGGTATTTAAAATGGCGATGATAAGCGTGACAATTAACAAGCCGGAAATGTATCCTTGCAAAACGCCTTCAATATCTTTTTTCCACGCGAGTTCATCACTTTGTGGAAGTAGGCTAATAAAGAAGGCTTTGAAACGATCGCGATAAATTAAGAATAGAAAGATATATATCGGAATCTGAATCAGCAGAGACAACATGTTTGTGGTTGATACAACCAGGTTTGTAACATACGTGCTCACTTCCTTAAGAGCTTCTTTTACCATCTGACTTTGATCAGCTTTAGTCATACCTAGCAAGCTTCGTAGTTGATTACTCACGTTGTCGACCAGCGTATTAAATTTCGATTCCAGGTTAGGAAGGTCCTGCACCAAACGTGTTAGCTGATCGCCAATAATCCAAACGACACCAATAAAAACTAAAAAAGTTATGACAAGAACAATGAGCGCTGATACTGTCAGGGATAATTTCTTGTGAAGCCGATTCACCAATGGCATTAGTATGATGGATAGAAAAGCCGACAAGAGAATAGGAATAACAATATCACGCGCAAGAATGGCCGCTGTAATCAGCAGGGCAATTATCATGAGCAGTTTGTAGATGTAATCCAGTCGGTTGAAAGGCTTTGAAACTTCCATGCTTAAATTTACATTTATGAATTATAAAAATAGTAGCAATAAATATGAGAAATTATATCATGGCTTCCTTGTTTGCCGTATCGCTAAGTTCAGCCTATGCGCAAGAACTTTTTTCTGAACGCACCTATACCCGCAAGGATTCATTACGAGGCTCCGTTACAAAAGAGCGAATATGGTGGGATTTGCTTAAATACGATCTGTACGTTGCCGTTAATCCCCAGGATCAATCTATTAAAGGCAGCAATACAGTTCGCTACAAGGTGGTAGAGCGATATAATGTTTTGCAAATTGATTTACAATCGCCTATGGTCATTGAAAAGGTTTTTCAAGATGGCAAGTTGTTGGAGATAACACAGGATGGTTTTGCACATTTTATTAAACTAAGTAAAGAGCAAAATCCCGGAGAAATTAATGAGTTAAGGATTGAGTTTTCAGGAAAGCCGCAACCAGCAAAAAGAGCACCTTGGGATGGTGGCTTTACCTGGTCGAAAGATGCAAGCGGAAAGCAATTCATTGCCACTTCCTGTCAGGGTATTGGGGCAAGTTTATGGTGGCCCTGCAAGGATCACATGTATGATGAACCTGACAATGGAATGATCATTAATATAAATGTTCCAGGAAACCTGGTAGCGGTATCAAATGGTAGACTAAAAAAGGAAAAAACCGAAAAGAATAGAACTAAAACCTATACATGGGAAGTTGTCAATCCGATTAATAACTACGGTGTAAATATTAATATAGGTGATTATGTTCATTTTTTAGAAAAGTATAAAGGAGAAAAGGGTATGCTGGATATGGATTATTGGGTACTGAGGCCTAATCTTGAAAAGGCAAAGGTGCATTTTAAAGATGCGACCAGAACAGTAGAAGCCTTTGAGCATTGGTTTGGCCCCTATCCTTTTTATGAAGATAGTTACAAACTTGTAGAGGTTCCCTACCTCGGTATGGAACATCAAAGCTCAGTAACATATGGTAATGGTTATCAGAAAGGTTATTTAGGATCAGATTTGAGTGGTACCGGTTGGGGATTGAAGTGGGACTATATTATTGTTCATGAATCAGGCCACGAGTGGTTTGCCAACAACATAACCTACAAAGACATTGCCGACATGTGGGTACATGAAGGGTTTACGATGTATTCGGAAAGTTTATTTGTTGAATATTTCTATGGGAAGGCAGCCGGTGCGGAGTACTCGCGTGGCGTTCGCTTTGGAATTGAAAACAATGAACCACTTATTGGCGATTATGGTGTTAATTCCGAGGGTTCTTCCGACATGTATAATAAAGGAAATAACCTTCTGCACACATTGCGACAAGTTGTTAATGATGACGAAAAGTGGCGGATAACCTTGCGTGGTCTTAACAAAGAGTTTTATCACCAAACGATAACAACCAAACAGATTGAGGATTATATGGCAACGAGTTTTGGTCTTCAACTGAATCCTTTTTTTGATCAGTATTTAAGAGATTCCAGAATTCCGGTGTTTGAGTATTGGGTTAAAGACGGTGCGTTGCTTTACCGCTGGTCAAATTGTATTGATTCATTTGATATGCCGGTAAAAATTTATGTTAATGGAATCGAGAAGGTATTGAAGCCTACCGTAAGACCAAAAATGGAAAAACTCGAATCGAAAGAAGCAGCTATAAAAGTTGATCCTGATTTTTACGTTTATAGTTTTAATACGATGGGCAAATAGTAGAGACGCATAATTATGCGTCTCTACGAATTTTCAATCGCCTGTAGTATTACAGCACATGATTCTGTAATCTGCTTTTCTGTAATGATAAGAGGTGGAGCAATACGAAAACTATTAGGGTGCGATAAAAACCAGTAGCAGATCACACCTTCCTTTTTGGCGTATTCAACAATTCGGTTAACACGTTCAGGTGAATCGAAGTCAACAGCAAGCATCAATCCGATGCGTCTGATTTCTTTGATGTGTTTATGCTGAAGTAGCCTTTCGAAAAGTCTGCCCTTTTGTTCAACTGATTCAAGTAGTTTCTCCTCCTCAATGACTTGTAAGGTTGCTAAAGCCGATGCGCAGCATACAGGGTTTCCGCCAAAGGTTGTAATATGGCCCAACATTGGATTGTGTGTAAGCGTTTGCATAATTTTTTTATCAGCAATAAAGGCACCGATGGGCAGCCCGCCACCAAAAGCTTTGGCCACGGTTAAGATATCGGGTACAATATCGTATTGTTCAAAGGCAAAAAGCGTTCCGGTGCGGCCCATGCCACATTGTATTTCGTCAAGTATTAAGAGTGTACCGGTTTCATCGCATCGCTTGCGAACAGCCTTCATGTATTCTTTTGAAGGTATACGAACCCCAGCATCGCCCTGAATCGTTTCCATGATAACACAGGCCGTGCGATTTGTGATTTGACTCAGATCAGGAATAAAGTTGAAGTCAATAAATTTTACATCTGGTAACAACGGCCTAAAAGCAGATTTTTTCAGTTCATTTCCCGAAACACTTAGTGATCCATGGGTACTTCCATGATATGATTTTCTACACGATATAATTTCTGTTCTGCCTGTAAATCGCTTGGCTAATTTCAAAGCTCCTTCATTTGCTTCGGTTCCGGAGTTTACGAAGTAACTGCAATTTAAAGTGGGGGGTAGAAGTTCAACTAGTTTCTTGGCAAGCAGGTTTGGTGTTGATTGAATATATTCACCAAACACCATAACATGTAGGTGTTTGTCGAGTTGCTCTTTAATACCCCGAATCACGGTAGGATGCCGGTGTCCTACATTGCTAACTGCGATTCCGGAAATTAAATCGGTGTAGCGTTTGCCATCAGGCGAATACAGGTAAATTCCCTCCGCACGTTCAACCGATAGTAGAAATGGAAAGTCATTGGTTTGAGCCGTGTGATTAAGAAAAATAGTAGCGTTATCATCCATCGTACTCAAAACTACAACGAGTTGGCCATAGGTAAAAATGATGCAGCCCCCGACATCCTCGGAGGCTACAAATAAACAACCCTTAAAAAAATAAGTTTTTTAGAAATTTCTTGTCTTTGAGGCTTTTTCAGTTTTTGCCGATGAGCGATAATATTTAGGCGACTCTACTTCTGCCATACGCTTGTATTTAGGTGTACGAACCGAAACTTTGTATACTTTAAAGTTCTCTGTTTTGTTTCTTTTTTTAGATAACTCATTGCAAGCAAATTTTGCTTTGAAGTTTTTTGGGGGTTGAGCCTGTGTTGCAATGGAAATTAATATACCCATTAGAATGATGGCTATCAGCACTAACACTTGCTTAAGTCGTGCAGATATTCTGGCGTTCGATATTTCTTTCAAGTCAATTTCTTTCATCATAGCGGAGGTCTTTGATGTCACAAAGGTGGGCTATTCTTAATGCACAGGCGGCATAAACTGTAGCGAAACCCTACATTAGTATCTTTAAGCTGTTGAATGGTGGCTTATCTGAAAACGCGATGAAGTCTACAATAAAGCGATTCTGGGCGCTGAAAAGCTGCTTAATTAAGCCCTTTCAGTTTTGTTTGAATAAGGAGATATGTGATTTGAATCTTAAAATTGTTAGAAACAGTCAATTTTTCGAGATTTATTACATGAAGTTTTCAAGACAAGTTTTGCGATAGGTCTTCAGAGGTGGAAATCAGGCATTATGCATTTTTAAAAACTCCAGAATTTCCTCACGAACCGTATGCGGTTTTTCTTCATCGTAGGCTACTGTGGCAATAGATTTGAATAACTCACTTACAAGAAAAGCGTTGAACCCCAGTTTCTCAGCATAGATTGTAGCTACCTCTAATTCAACATCTTCAACAACCCGATCAAGATAAATCATTAATACAAGGTGATAGATCGATTCCAGCTTATCAATTTTATCTTCAGGCTGCGTAAATGCCAGATGTGAAACGTCTATCTGAGCATGATCAAGATCATGTGGATTTAAATGAAGCTGAAACCCCCATTTTAGTAGACAGCGTAGGTATCGGCTTTCAATTTTTTCTTGCTCAAGAAAAAGAGCCAGAATATTGAAGTAACTCATTTTCACTGAATCTAGTTGTTCTTTTGTTAGCCCTTCAAGCATGGTAGTTCAGATATTTTATGCTCGCATAAGTTCGTAAAAAAGCACTATTAGCCTGCTAAAATCAGCAATTAAATTTCTGTTATTAGTGTTAATTGCTCGACTAGGTTTCTTTTGGCTATTTTCCGGACAAAAAAAAGAGATGTGTAACCATCTCTTTTAAATTTAACCTGCCTTTTTTAAAGCTTAGCAAGTACCTGTACCAAGTCAATTAGTTTATTGGAGTAACCCCATTCGTTATCATACCAAGCCACAACTTTTACAAAGTGATCATTGAGCGCAATGCCAGCTTTCGAATCAAAAATTGAGGTGCGTGCATCACCCAGAAAATCTTGTGATACAACTTCATCTTCGGTATATCCAAGGATTCCGTTTAATTCACCCTCTGACGCTTCCTTCATGGCAGCTTTAACCATCTCATAGGTTGCGGGCTTCTCTAATCTCACCGTTAGGTCAACTACAGAAACATCCGCAACAGGAACCCGGAAAGACATCCCCGTAAGTTTTCCTTTCAGCTCAGGTAAAACTAATCCTACGGCTTTAGCTGCCCCTGTCGATGAAGGAATAATGTTTTGAAAGCCACCGCGTCCGCCACGCCAGTCTTTACCGGAGGGACTATCTACTGTTTTTTGTGTGGCAGTAACTGCATGAACTGTACTCATCAATCCTTCTACAATGCCAAATTTATCATTCAATACTTTGGCAATTGGAGCTAAACAATTTGTTGTACAGGATGCATTCGATACAATTGTATGTTGTGCGGTAAGTTTTTTATGATTTACACCCATTACAAAGGTTGGGGTATCGTCTTTGGCAGGGGCGGACATAACTACTTTTTTTGCTCCCGCAACGATGTGCTTTTGTGCATCTTCCTGTGTTAGAAATAGTCCGGTAGATTCTATAATTATTTCTGCACCTACTTCTGACCATTTTAAATTAGCGGGATCTTTTTCTGCTGTTACCCGGATTTTTTTCCCATTCACAATCAGATGGCCTTCTATAACCTCTGCCGTACCCTCAAACTTACCATGGGTAGAGTCGTACTTAAGCATGTAGGCCATGTATGCTGGATCGACCAGGTCATTAATGCCTACAACTTCAATATCCTTGCGGTTCATGGCAGCCCTGAAGGCTAATCGACCAATTCGGCCGAATCCGTTAATTCCTATTTTAGTCATTTCGTGTTGTGGGTTATTTTTTTCAGTGCCGCAAAAATATAATACGCACAACCTAAAACCAATTAAAGAAGCCTTAGGTTCATTTTTTTTAGAAGGTGGGTTTGCAAATCAGGCACAGGGCTTTATCTTTGCGACTCAATTTTTAAGACGGTCTGTTCGTCTAACGGTTAGGACACCAGATTTTCATTCTGGTAATAGGGGTTCGATTCCCCTACGGACTACTAAAACCCTTTAATTTTATAAATTAAAGGGTTTTTTATTGCCGTAAAATAACGGGCTCCAGTTCTTGAATTCAATCCCTTATTTTTAGCATTATGAATATCGAAGTTGAAATCCTTAAAATCATTAGCGGTATCGGTGATATTGGCACAACGGGTAATGTGATGGAAATTCTTGATTACCCTCACTCAGACTTTCAGAAAGGGTTTGACATTGCCATTGAGATGCAGAATCGCGATTTGGTGAAGCTGCTGTATTCAAATTTTAATATGCGTAAAATTATTGTTGAGTTTACGCTGCTTGGAAAGGCCGCGTATGATAACCGGTGATAACCGAGTTTTAGATTTCAGCTTTTATGCCGAATTAAAGGAAAATTAATACCGTAGTTGTTCCAACTGATAAATTATTCTCCTAATTTCAGGAAATAACTCTACCCCTTATGAATATTTCGGAAGTCCTTAGTTTATTTAGCCAGGGAAAAGGCTCGGTAAGAAGTCACATGAAAAATTTAATCGAAATGGCTGCTGTTGATGGTAATTTCGAGGACATTGAATACGACCTTCTTAAAACAATTGCTAAGCGGAACAATATTTCTGAAACCAAGTTAAAAGAAATAAGACAAAACCCAGGCGGTGTAAAGTTTGAAATACCTACAGATAAGAAGCAAAAGTTCCATCAACTTTACGATCTTGTTCATATGATGAGCGTTGATAGCAGTGTGCATGATGAGGAGTTAAAATTGTGCAATTTATTTGCGATCAAGTTTGGTTATGGACGGGAACAAGTTCGGGAGCTGATCGATACTATTCGGAGCAACATCCAAAATGGTCAAAGTCATGATGAGACAATGAAGCGCGTAGCTTTTTTGTTGAATTGAACTATAGTGTAGCCTAATAATATAGTCCTTCGTACAGGGCTATTTTTTTGCTCTTTATCGAAGCTTTCGTTTTCCTTTTTAAGTCGGGCTGACTGATCGAAACTAAATTTATTTTTTAGGATTTTTATTCCGGGGGCCAGGCCAAGGGTATTTAGTTGGCCTGCGCGGTTTATTCTCTTGCCTTTTTTTAATTTTTCTTTCTTGTTCCCTAGCCTCAATTTGAAGGGTTCGAGCCAGACCAATGTTAAACGATAGAAATAAATCTTTTCGGTCTCCATCAATGTCATAGATAGCCTTATTCGTTTCTATATTTTTAAGGTAATCACTTTTTCTAGGCTCAAGGATTCCGATATTTCCTCTGATATCAAATGATACACGCCAACTTTCAGTAATATCCCAATCTGAACGAAATCCAAGACCTCCGAAAAATTGAAAGGACAGGAAATCTTCCTTTGCTAATAATTTTCTGTTAACATTTGGCGTAAGCACGCCATCATATTCTACTATATATCCGGGATTCTCAAGTTCAAAGGCAGTATTTTCTACAGAGGGAAAAGCGCCCACAACGGAAACTGGAAATCTCAGCTTTGAGTCGATATGCTTAATAGTTTCCTGGCCGTTCAGTAAAATTCCCGCTCCGACAGATGCCACCAGACTTACTTTAAAAAATGACAGATCAATGACGTGAAGTTTAAATCCTATTGGAAACTGAAAATAAGTAAGATCAATTTCTCGCTCGCCAATATGCCCGCCAGAGGTATTAATAACATTAAAACTTTGACCAATGCGGATCACAGAAGGGTCAATCATAATTCCGTAACCATCATAGTCAACACCGTAATGGATTCCAATGGGCGCAAACTTTACATTGTATTTGTTACGAAAGCGGGAATCTTTATTAATTCCTGAGTCGAAAGTATAGGGTACAGCAATCCCAGTGAAAATGCCTAAAGAATTGACCTGCTGACCATTGGCAGCGGTAAGCCACAACGTGCCAATGGTTATTAGCAAAGATTTGGTTAACGGGTTAAGGGTCATTTTTGCCGTTTCTATTAACCTCGAAAATAATCATTAATCCGAAATACTCAGTGCTTTTAATTTCAGAGTAAATTAGCATCCCATGAGGTACTCCAGATTTTTAAATGGCCTGCAATTAGAAGGTAATGTTTACTGGGCATTGATGCTGCGCCTTTTACTGGCCATGTTTCTTTTTATGATATGTCGGATCGCCTTTTTTATCTACAACATCAGCTATTTTCCGGAGACCACAACTTTCAATTTTCTACGAATTCTTTGGGGTGGATTACAATTCGATCTGGCCGCTGTTCTATACATTAATGTAATTATTCTGGTACTTTCTATAATTCCAATAGACCTGCGATTTCGTAATGGGTATCAATCTTTAATGAAGGTGCTGTATTACACGTTGAATGGAGTGGCCATTGCGGTTAACGTAATGGATTTTGTTTACTATAGATTTACGTTACGTAGAACCACTGCAGATGTACTTGATCAGTTCGAAAATGAAGCTAATTTATTTTCGTTGTTCTTTCAATTCATTATTGACTATTGGTACGCTATCATCTTCTGGGCGTTTTTGATGTGGGTGATGGTGAAGTTGTATAATAAAATTAAGGTGAAAGGCCCATTGATGCAGCATCGAATAACGTATTACACGGCTGGTTTCCTTGCTATTCCATTGGTGATTACACTATTTATTGGAGCGGTGCGTGGAGGATTCAGGCACAGCACGCGCCCCATTACGTTGAGCAATGCTGGCGAATATGTTGAACATCCAAACGAGGTTAGTCTGGTATTGAACACACCCTTTGCAATTTTTCGCACATTGGGAAAGACAAAGATTCAAAAGGTCAACTACTTCAAGGATGAAAAAGAGTTGAACGCACAGTACACGCCCGTACACCTCCCTACAGACTCGGCAAAATTCACATCAATAAATGTGGTTGTAATCATTCTGGAAAGTTTTTCGAAAGAATTTTTCAGCATGTTTAATAAGGAAAGAGAAGGGTATAAGGGATATACTCCGTTTCTCGATTCACTTGCTAAAAAGGGCAAAACATTTCAGTATTCATTGGCGAACGGACGCAAGTCTATTGATGGACTGCCCTCCGTGTTAGCAAGCATACCTTCGCTGGGTGTGCCATATGTGTTAACACCTTTTGCGAGCAATACGATAAATAGTCTAGGAAATCTTTTGCAGGAAAAGGGCTATCACACTTCGTTTTTTCACGGTGCACCCAATGGCTCGATGGGTTTTCAGGCTTTTACAAACGTAGCGGGCTTTAAACACTATTATGGAAAAAGTGAGTACGGAAATGACGATGACTTTGATGGTATCTGGGGAATTTGGGATGACAAGTTTTTGAGCTTTTATGCTGATAAACTAAACGAGTTTACAGAACCCTTTATGACATCTTTCTTTTCAGTGAGTTCTCATCATCCTTTTGAAGTTCCGGAAGAGTTTGAAGGGAAATTTAAAGGAGGGAAGCAGCCAATTTTAAAATGCGTGGAGTATACAGATTATGCCCTGAAGAAATTTTTTGAGAAAGCCTCTACGATGAAATGGTTTAGCAACACTTTGTTTGTGATCACGGCCGATCACGTTTCATCAAACATAATTTTTCCAGAGTCGCATACAACATTGGGTCTTTATTCGGTGCCTATATTATTTTTTAAACCTGACAATAGTTTGCAAGGCTCTGAATCCGAGATTATTCAGCAAATCGACATAATGCCTTCAGTACTTGGTTATCTTCATTACGATAAACCGTATGTAGCTTTCGGTCGAAATATTTTTGATGCCACCACTACACCCTTTGCTTTTAACTATCATGACAACGTGTATAATTTGTATAAGGGTGATTACCTGCTAATGTTTGATGGTAAGAGAACCATTAACCTGTTTAACTTTAAGCGGGATAAGATGTTAAAGATGGATATCATGGCGGAGCAGCCAGAACGAGTTAAAGAGCTTGAGAAACACATTAAAGCCATTATCCAACAATACAATAACCGAATGGTTGAAAATGAGTTGGTAGTTGAGTAGTGTATTAAGCCCTGGAAGCAAGAGAATTATGTACACAAGAAAAATTCGGAGGGTTCTGCAAAACAAGCCCGCTAATCCTACGAATTAAATTACAAGCACTTGCAGTATGATTCGCAAACTGTGTTTTATTTTAGTGGTATGTTCGTCTATTGCCCAGGCACAGCAAGAAGAGATTCGCATGAGCATGTATTTTGGCGGAGGTAGTTATTATATTGATTCGATTCAAACAGAAGAGCTATTTCACTGGCTAGATTCTATTCCGAGCCTCGATAAATACGAAATTCATCTTATTAGTCATACCGATCCAATAGGCGGGAAGCAATACAACGAATGGCTTTCGCAAATGCGCAGCGAAGAAGTGCGGCAGCTATTACTGCAAAAGGAAATACCAGCGTATAAAATTTCTATAAAAGATTGGGGTCTCGATAACGCTGTATACAGCAACCGCAGCCGGCAGGGTATGCGCATGAACCGCAGGGTTGATGTGATTTTATATCCACTTGTTTTTTAGAGGTCAACCCGTTCTAGTAAAAAAGAAATATGTCCGTTATAGGACACCCTTTTGCAAATACGGACGTACAAAGCAGTAGATAGGCCTTGTATTAGAGTTGTAGCGCATATTTTATTGCTGGCATATTATTGGTAATTCTACCCACGAAAAATCTCTATAAATGATTAAACTACGTGATATTGATAAGTATGTTGATTCCCGTTTTCAACGAACTTTTATACTTAAAGGTGTAAACCTAGATGTACAGCAAGGTGATTTCCTCACCATTATGGGGCCTAGCGGTGCTGGTAAATCATCTTTAATGAACATTATCGGATTGCTTGATGAGCCTTCGGCAGGAGAGTATTTTTTCTTTGATGACCCAGTGCATAAACTAAAGGAAAGGCAGAAATCGGAGATGCATAAAAATTTTATAGGATTCATCTTTCAGGCATACCACCTTATTGATGAGCTTACTGTATATGAAAATATCGAGACCCCACTTCTTTACAAAGGCGTAAATGGTAATCAGCGTAAAAGCATGGTAGCCGAATTGCTCGACCGTTTTAACATGGTGGCGAAAAAGGATTTATTTCCGGAACAATTAAGTGGAGGACAGCAACAGTTAGTTGGTATTGCCAGGGCCATCGTTGGGCAGCCAAAATTATTATTGGCCGATGAACCCACCGGTAATTTACACTCCGAACAAGGCAGGCATATCATGGATATTTTTCAAAAACTAAACGAAGAGGGGATGACCATTATTCAGGTAACACATTCGGAAGAAAATGCAAAACGAGGTAAGCGTATTGTGCGGTTGGCAGATGGAGCTATAGTATCAGATGAAAAAAATTGAGCTTGAGTATGAGACGAATTTGTACGTTTATTTTAACTATTGGATTAATTCCTTCCTTGCTACAGGCACAAGTGAAGTTGACTTTTGAAGAGTCTGTCAAGATAGGGTTGAAGAAAAATGTTGCCTTGAATCAGCAAAAAAACCAGTTAATTGTTAATCAGGAACAGCGGTTGAATAGTTATGGAAACTTCCTTCCCAACCTAAACATTACGGGCAATTACAATCATCAATCTGGGCAACAGCCTAATAGCACAACAGGTGATTTAGAAGATTTGGAAACAGATTACATAGGTGCGCAGTTCAATGCCAGTGTTCCTATTTTTAGCGGGTTACGAAATATTAATTCGCTTTCTCAGTCGAATAATCAACTAATGGCACAGTCTTATCTGGTAAAGAGGAGCACCCAGGAAGTAGTATCGATTGTAGCGAATCAGTATTTGCAAGTGCTTCTCGATCAGGAGTTGCTGAAGATAGCAGCGGAAAATTTAAAGACGCAACAAACATTGCTTGAACAAATTCAAGGTTTTTTTGATGTCGGGTCAAGAGCTATTACCGATGTGTATAATCAGGATGCCTTAATGAAGGCTGCGCAGGTGTCGTTTATTCGCGCTAAAAATTCGTTGCAAAATGATAAAGCTATTTTATCGCAAACTCTTCAGATGGATCCTGCTGAATCGTTTGAAGTAGTGCTTCCGGTTTTTAATGATAAGCTGGCTTCGTACCAGAATTTTTCGATCGACAGTCTTATCGCTATTGCCATTAGAAATCGTTCTGATCTTAAACAGTCCAATTATCAGGTTGATGCAAATAAGTATTCAATGCGAGCAGCAACGTCTGGCTACTTACCAAATGTTTCACTTTTCGGAAATTATGGAACATTCTATTATTCACTCATCCCTGACAATTTCAATACTCAATTTAAAACCCTCAACCCATCTCTTTCGTATGGAGTTAATCTTACAATTCCAATTTTTGGGAGATTTCAAACCAGGTCTCAGCGAGCAACGGCACGCGTTGCTTATGAAAATAGTGTTTTGAATAATGATAATCTGGAGAAGACCGTTAGAATTGACGTTCAAAACGCGTACAATAATTTAGTGAATGCGGTAGAAGCATTCCAATCAAGTTTATCTCAATTTCAGGCTGGTGAGTTAGCGTTACAAACCCAAAAGGAGAGTTATGATTTAGGTATCTCAACCCAAGTGGCGTTGGCTCAGGCTAATCAGACTTATATTTTAGGTGCGGCCTCTAAAGCTCAAGCAGAAGTAACGCTCCTTTTCCAAAAAGTTCTCCTCGAATATGCACTAGGTACCCTTAATCCGGGGGATTTTATTCAAGAGTAATATTTAAAAAAATTATTAAATTTGCAGCCCTGTTCGGTCGAATAGGGCTCTTTTTATGTCAAAAAGAGCGGTCTAAACAAAATTTGTGGCATGCTCGCCCGGCTGTCGCATGTAACTAAAGGGTAAGTTCATTTTTATGGCTAAAGAAAAAGCAAAAATCTCCGCTGACGAAGAAGAAGTAAAAGCGGTTAAGCAGAAGACTGTTGAAATCTCAACTGATCTTGATGAGGTAGATCCCCTCGCAGAAGTAAAAGCAGCACAGAAGGAAGAAATTATTTCAGAAGCAATTCCGGTAGCGGAGTTGAGAAAAGCTGTGCGGGCTAAGGCTATTCCTGGTGAGTTCGATTGGGCAGCCTTCGATCGCAAAGGATTTGGTGAAGGTTATTCCTCAAAAGAGCGTGAGGAAATGGAGAAGATGTACGAGGGTACCGTTACAACGGTTGATAGCGGTGAGTTGGTAGAAGGTATTGTTGTAGGTATCAATGATCGGGACGTTATTTTGAACATTGGGTTTAAGTCAGACGGGTTAGTTCCAGTGGCTGAATTCAAAGACATGCCGAAGCTTAAAATTGGTGACATCGTAGACTTATTCATTGAAGAGCGTGAGGATCAAATGGGTCAGCTTGTGCTCAGTCGCAGAAAGGCAAAACTTGTAAAAGGTTGGGAGAATATTCAAAAATCACTTGATACCGATTCAGTTATTGAGGGCTTTGTAAAAAGAAGAACTAAAGGTGGATTGATTGTAGATGTATTTGGAATAGAAGCGTTCCTTCCAGGTTCACAAATAGACGTTAAGCCAATTCGTGACTTCGATATTTATGTGAACAAATCAATGGAGGTTAAAGTTGTGAAAATCAACTACACCAACGACAACGTTGTGGTTTCGCATAAGGTGCTAATTGAAAAAGATCTTGAGCAACAAAAAGTTGCCATCCTTAGCAACCTTGAAAAAGGCCAGGTGTTAGAAGGTACCATAAAGAACATGACCAACTTCGGTGTGTTTATTGACTTAGGTGGTGTTGATGGTCTACTACACATTACAGATATATCATGGGGTCGTATCAATCATCCGGAAGAAGTACTTAAGCTTGACCAAATTGTTAAGGTGGTTGTGCTTGACTTCGATGGTGAGAAGAAGCGTATTAGCCTTGGTATGAAGCAACTTACACCGCATCCTTGGGCAGCATTAGCAGCTGAAATACAAATCGGCTCTAAAGTGAAAGGTAAGATTGTGAACGTGGCCGATTATGGTGCGTTCCTTGAACTTCAGCCGGGGGTAGAAGGATTGATTCACGTATCGGAAATGAGCTGGTCTCAACACTTACGTAATCCTCAGGATTTTATGAAAGTGGGTGATGAAGTGGAAGGGGTAGTATTAACGATCGATCGTGAGGAGCGTAAGATGTCACTTGGCATCAAGCAACTTTCAGAAGATCCTTGGACACGTCAGGATGTGCTTAGCAAATATGCTATAACTACACGCCATAAAGGTATTGTACGCAACCTCACGAACTTCGGCTTGTTCATTGAACTGGAAGAGGGTATTGATGGATTAGTGCATGTATCGGATTTAAGCTGGACTAAAAAGATAAAGCACCCTTCTGAGTTTGTGAAGGTTGGCGATCAAATGGATGTGGTGGTATTGGAGTTAGATCCAACTAATCGCAGGTTAGCGTTGAGTCATAAGCACATGGAAGAGAACCCTTGGGATACATTTGAAACAATGTTTGTTATAGGGTCGGTTCATAAGTGTACTGTAATTAACAAGAATGATAAAGGTGCCGGACTTGAATTGCCATATGGTATTGAAGGATTCTGTGCAGCTAAGAACCTTGTTAAGGAAGATGGTACGAAGATTGAAGTTGGTGAGTCATTAGAGTACAAGGTACTTGAGTTTTCGAAAGATGACCGCAGGATTGTACTTTCACACAAGGCCATGTATTCTGCTGAAGAAGAGAAGGCAATTGTAAAGAAAGCTGCACCTGCTAAGCCAGCCTCTAAAGGAAAGACGATCGACAAGATTAATCAGGAAGTTGAGAAATCAACCTTGGGTGATCTTGCAGCCTTGAGCGCGTTAAAAGAAAAGATGAACACTCCGAAGGGAGAGTAATTTTCTCAATAAATAAAAGGTGGCCATCGATTTATTCGAGCCACCTTTTGTTTTATGGCGTTGCAATACGAATTGATTTATTTAGTTTTACATCGTCTAAAGGTCTCGTGGCCGAGTGGCTAGGCTGAGCTCTGCAAAAGCTCCTACAGCGGTTCGAATCCGCTCGAGACCTCTAAAAATACTTAAAACCGCCTATTTAGGCGGTTTTTTGTTTTTAGGGGACATATGGGGGGTGATTATCGTAATAGAAGAGTGTTACTGCCTCGATCTGTACTATTTTAAGTCTGCTCATTTCTTTATCTTGTCAATTGAGGCTGTTTCTAAATTCCTCTCACCTTCTTTACTTCTAATTGATCATAATATGAGGAATGCTAGTATTTTGATTTATTTCCTTATTAGCCTAATCGTTTTGGGTTGTGTTGATGATTCTCGTGAAGTTAATGGAAGTCTATGTTTTGATGTTGGAACTGGAATACGAGGGGAATACCCTCTGAGAATATATTCAATTGAATTGCAACAGGATAATAAAATACTAATTGGTGGTTCATTTCAATTTTTTAATGAAGAGAGTAAAAATAATTTAGTTAGACTAAATAGGGATGGGAGCATTGATAAAACCTTTGAAATTGGTACGGGGCCGATAGGTGATAATAATGATTCTTATGGATTTAATGGTTATGTCTATGATATTAAGATTCAATCAGATGATAAAATCTTAGTTGGTGGTTATTTTTATGAATATAATGGTGAGGAATGTGTTTCTATTATTAGGTTAAACAGCAACGGGAGTAAAGATGATTCATTTAGTTCAGGTATTGATTTTTATAATGTATTTTCTCTTGCAATTCAACCTGACAAAAAAATACTTGTTGGAGGAGGTAATTCAATTACAAGATTAAACAGTGATGGTAGTGTCGATAACACCTTTAATAGCGGAGTTATGGGTACTATTTATTCAATTGTAGTCCAATCCGATAATAAAATTTTGGTTGGGGGTGGTTTTGATTCTGTTAATGGAATAGAGAGTGAAACAACTGTAATAAGATTTAATGAAGATGGAAGTGTAGATAACACTTTTAATTTTGATCATCAAACAATAAACGACCCTTTTAGTTCAGTCGAACTTGTTACCTCCATTGTTATCCAACCTAATGGTAAAATATTAGTTGGTGGTAATTTTAATTATGTCAATGGTGAAAGTAGGAAAGGTATTGTGCGACTAAACAATGATGGAAGTATCGATAACTCTTTTAATTCAGGAACTGGACTAAATAACATTCCAGTTACTATTAAAATTCAGGATGATGGCAAAATATTGGTGTGTGGATGGTTTACTGATTACAATGGCGCAAGTAGTGATTATATAGTTAGGCTAAATATTGATGGTAGTATTGATAATTCATTTGAAACGTTTGACTCTGATTTTGTGGTTGAATCGTTAGCAATTGAATCGGATGGAAAAATATTAGTTTCGGGATTATTGCCTACTGAGATAGTAAGATTAAATAATGATGGTTCAATATGTGAATAATTTTATTTAGCACTGAATGAAATAGAGCCTCTCATTTCAGTATCATCATCAAAATCTCTTGCGTGAACAATTACTACCCAATGAAATTGATGGTTTAATGCCTGTAATTTTTTGAACTCTATTTCCGTTAAATCTGTGCCATTAATCTGAATAAAACCGTCCTTGTATTGGTGGACTATCTTTACATCCCTATAATTCTGTTGTTTCATCTATTGTAGTAGCGTTTAAAATTAGTTTCAATATCTCTGGCGGTAGTGCTGTGTAATCTATAAATGCACGAGATACCTCCTCCTCATTATCTGGTTTGGCAATTTCTTGCATACGCGGTAGTATGAAAGAAAGTAAACGGGCACCTATTTGCAACCTCTCTATTGGTTCTACCAGTTTGAGTAATTTGGGATAATGAATTAACTCACTTTGTAAAATTTCTGTGATTCGTTCCCGCATTTCTAGCGTTACCTTATTTGGGGTCCCTTGCATTCGTCCACCTGTTTTAGTTCCTTTCATCTACTTCGATCTATTTTAGATATAAAATTTCATTGTGCTCGGTTCAGGCACAACAACAAATTTGCCTTTAATGAATAGCGGTACTCCGTGGAGATGTTTGCGGAGAGCAGTATATTCCTCCTTTCTACCTACCTTTGTAAATATTTGTTTGGTTCGAATTAATCTGTATTTTATTGCGGACCTTAATTTTCGGTAGTATGACCGCTCCGAAATCTTTAATGATTTACAAAAATACCGCACGGGTAGGCCCTTAGGCGTTGCGCTCCGTTGTACTTGCGCTCGGGCCATCCGTTTGGTAATCTCTTTTAATGCGAACGTGAATAGAAAATCTTTAATGTTTTTAGGTATTGCGCCAAAATAGAAACCTCCCTTTTTTCGGTAACCAATTCGGGACCATGCACGGGCGAATATGTACTTACCGTCAAACCCAACCCATTTTAGTTTCCGAAGTTTTATTAAAATGCGTTTACCTGTTTTGGTATGAATGCCAAGGGACTTGAAAAATAATTTTGCATTAACACGGGAACCTGAAAATTTTAAAACGGTCATTACTTCTAATTCCTTTACTCGTTTGTTTTGGTAGGAGTGAATAATTAGGTTTTTCGGAACCCTAATTTCATTAACTTTGTACGCGTCCGTGGTAGGACACATAACCCTGTGGCTGGTCATATTGCGCGGGGTTTTTGATTTAAGAAAGTTGCTACTACTTTATTTCGGGACCTCGGAAACACTCGAATTTTCTCTGCTACATGTAACGTTAATTTTTCCGCACCTATTTCCGCAATTATAAATGATTTTCCCATGGGCAGTAATAAGTCACCAGTGAATATTCCACCCCATTGAGTTGACTGTAATCCCGTAAATGAGACGTAACTACCACCACGAATATGTCCGCGTAAGATGTAAGAACACCTTTTGGCAATGTCAGGTCTAATAGGTCGTTCAAGTTTCAATTCGGGGGGCGCCACTGCTCCGTGTCCGTTACAGCAAAACCACGGACTGCCTGTTTCCGTGCGTGTATAGTGGTAGGTCTTGAAGTTCATACTCATTTCAGTTTTGAAATTTCTGAACTACGAACGCGGGTAGAGCTGTTAACTTTGATCGGTGTTAACTTGCCTTTTTTGAATAGTGCATAAACACTTGGGCGGGATACTTGGAGTTTACTGCAAACTTGGTTTACAGTAAGGAACTCGGGATTTGAATCATTGACTTGGTTTTGCATATGTTGACTTGTTTATGCCTCAAAATTCAGGCGTTAACAAGTCTGCAAAAATCCACATGGATATGATGGTGGATAATTCTATCTACCTACTTCTTTTTATTCTTGGTTGGCGTATGTGGTTTTTTAGGCTCAGTGAATAGTTTTTTTGATGGATCGCTATATGATTTTAACGTACTTATTGAAATTTCTTTTCCATTTTTATCTAAAAAAACCTCTGTAATCATTCGCATCAAATTGGCCTTACTTGTGTCAAAACTTCCCTTTTCCAAGTTGTCACTAAATAACTTCCACAGCCAATTTGTATTACCATTAAACGTTATTTTATCAAAACCCAATTTTCTACTATCAGTTTCATTAATAAGTTTTTCAATTACTGATTGTAATTTCTCAATACGCCCCCTGTATTTTGTAGTATGGTTATCACCTCTTACCGCCTTATTAATGAACTCTCCGATTGATGATTCCGAAAACAATAAATTACTATTTGAATGGTCTAGCAGGTCGTGGAGATCTATGCTGTGTTTTGTAAAATCAAGACCTCTTAAAATCTCCTCTATTCTAATGGGATGTAATTGATGGACTGCATAAAATATCCCTTTCAGTTTTTCATCCTTGGTAGGATTGTCTTTATCGTTAGCGAATCTCTTGAATGCATTTTCAAAATCATAGTCCATATATCCGTTGGATATATGACTGCCACTTTTGTCCGCCTTTTTTTTCATGCTACACGGAGTTTAGATGCTACCTTTTTGATGCTCTTAAAGGCCTTGCCTATTTCCTCCACTTTATCAGTGTCTGCAATAGCGATGTAGGGTTTTAATGTCCGCATGGTATTGCCTATCTGTGCGCTCAACACTTCTGGCCTTACACCGTTTTTCAAACTTAGTGTAACGTTTGTTTTCTTAGCCGAATGAAATGAAAGAACTTCCCATTTTTCTACCGTCTTATCTATGGTTTTATTACCGTAATACTCAGTAACCTTAATTCTCTCATTAATGCCTGCTAACTTTGCTATTCTCTTAATTCCTTTATTACTGCCCTGATTAGTGCGGAGTCCCTTAAATGTGTTTTTATATTTTAATAGAATTTCTTTTGCCTCGGGTAGCAGATAGACTTTTAGAGTATGTTCTGTTTTTTGTGTAGTTATATTCAGGAAGTCTCCGCTAATCATTTCAGGGGTAACTCTTACCACGTCTGAAAATCGTAGTCCTGTATAGGTACTAAAACAAAATAGGTCTCTTGTAATCTCCTCCTCTTTTGGTAATGATAC
Source organism: Cyclobacteriaceae bacterium (assembly GCA_031395485.1). GTDB lineage: Bacteria > Bacteroidota > Bacteroidia > Cytophagales > Cyclobacteriaceae > UBA2336. The sequence continues at coordinate 302,907 of JANNUS010000009.1, forward strand.
TGTAAGGAATTGATAAAACTCTGTTTCTGTTAATGCTATTATCTTAGTGGGTGAGGAGGGGATAGGGAATTTTTTATAATGCGGAGGTATGGCATAACCCGAACTAACAGCCCAATTCAGAACTACTTTTAAACCGATCATAAGTTTACCCACAGTATTGCGCATGTTATCCTTTTTGCCTACCGTTTTACCCTTGCGCACCTTACCATTTGTAAACAGGTGGCTACTAAAGGCATCTCCAAATTCCGTGTTTAGGTCAGTTAGTAGAACTGTTTTGCCTTTTGCCTTTTCAAAGTTTAATAGGTGCATTCTTAGGGCCTTATAGCGTAACATTGTACCGCGCGTACGCAAATTCTTTCTTACCTCCTCAAATCGTTCTACGAGTTTGTATAGTGTTGTAATGGGTGTATTCTTGGGTTCGTTATTTGCCTCCTCCTCATTACGTTTTAATGCAATCAGTAATCCCTTTTTTAAAGTTTCATTATTAGCTCTTACGCCTCGTTTGGTTAGGTCCGCATATACATCACAGAATTTTTCTTTGATCGTATTTAGTACGGTATTTGTAGCAACATTCTTTTTGCAAATCTGTTTATCGAAATCCCAACCCTTTACTGTTACGTGTTGACCTGTATAATATTTAAATCTACCGTTCGGGTAGGAGGCATAAAGGACTATTGCAGTCTCCTTTTTAGAATTACGATCGCGGAGGTAGTAGTTTGTATTCATTGTCCGTGGTAGTGGTTGTTAAATATTGTAAAGGTAAATAATGTCGAGGACAAATGGGGGGCAAATAGTCTTTATTTGGGGACATAATCGTTTACAAGGGTTAACATAAAACCCATTTTTTATTATGTATAATGGCATTTAGGAGCTATCAGAGTGTTTAATTAAGAGTCCGCTCGAGACCTCACTATCATAGCCGTTCTGATGTAAATCAGGACGGCTTTTTAATTTAAGCTGTTCACAGCTAGTCTAAATCTTGGGCACAAGCCACAAAAATCCCGAAGCGAGTAAGAAGAGAATGTAAAAGATCAAAGGAGAGATTATTTTTTGATGGTACGACAGTTTTGAGCTAGAAAACTCTGTCGGAGTTACCGATGTTGTTTCATTCTTTTTCATCTGATTAGCAATGCGAAGTGTTTCCCAGGCCTGCGGATCGGAAACAAAATAGGAGAGTGTTGATGGATTACAGGATAACTGATGCCATCCGGGTTTACCCGCCCAGGTTTTTCCAATCCAAATATTGTCAATGCTTACATGTTCGATGAGTGGAATATTTACCTGATCATGGTGAACTGTGGGGTGAGCTTCAACAGAAGAAATAATTTCAACATTCAATGGTTCATTCTGATAGTGTGGAAAATCATTTTTTAGTTGAAGCTTAAATTTTTCATTTTCTGAACGCGCTATTCTTTCCAGAAGAGGCGACCAAAGGGCGGCATACTCATCTATATTTCCTTCCAGTGATATGCGATACGTTTCCTGAAGAAGTTGAAAGCCTACTTTCCCCAATCCATTGTATGTATAGGCCGAAAGAATGCTATTCCTATTTCTTGTTACCGGGTACACAGACGGGCTCTCGCTTATTTGAAACGGAAGTACAGGGAGTATGTATCGTCTGGTTTTGAAGTTGAGTTGAACAGTATCTTTTAAAGTTTTCTTCATTTCAATGGATAGAAAGCGCTCTCTAACTTTATCCTTCTCAATTGATTTATGGAGGATTATAATCATTCCCAATCCATTATGAATGGATTCTTCCAGTATAATTTTCTCTATCGAACTTAATGCGTCAAGTGCTTCATTATCTATAATAACGAGGTCAAATAGCTGAAGTCCAGAAGACGTGATGGGTATAATTCGATTCGATGGCATGTTTACAAATTCAAACCGATACTTACTTTTTGATACTTGATATCGTAACGTCATGCGGTGCCCATTCTCTGCCATAAAATTCTTTAATTGACGAACCTCAAAACTTGGAAAATTCTGCAGAAATAAAATACTAAGCTTTTGTTCTTCTGTTACTACCAACGGGAGTTTCTCTGTTAGTACCCTTGAACCATTTTTGTATGAAAGATTGCATACAGTTAAACCCGCTTGCTTTGGTTTAAAATGTAATAGAAATGGGATACTTCCTTTTCCCTTAAAGATCACCGAATCCTCAACCCCACCAGGGCTGTGGAGCGTAAGTGTTGTTTCTCCATCGATATTCACAGTACCACTTAAGCTGTTCTGTTGATTGCTTTTTATATTCTCTGGTATGTGCAATTGAGTAATCCCAATGGGTGTGGTAGCCGGAAGAAAATAAAAATTCTTTCTGCCCATTAACTCAAGCGCATAATCGGGTAATCCGTTTCCAAGAATAAATTGAATTCCATTTCTAAGTCTGGTAAGGTCGTTGTATGTAGTGAGCACTTCAGCTCCTGAATATGATGCTGCCTCTTGTAGGCGAATCAATCTCATGTCTGGCCGCAAACGCAATAGACTATCTGCTTCTCGTTTACTGTAGTCAGCTGTGAGTAGAATAATACCGTGAGATTTTATTTCTTGTAAATAACTTGGCTTAAGCAGAATTCCAATGATAGAAATCAGAACAATGAACTGGGCTAAAATCCGTAAGGCAATAAATTTCTGAGGCTTCTTAATTTCTCTCCAAATAAAAAATGAAAAGAGTGGAATCATGAGTATGGCAATTAACCATAGCGGCAACAACGGATCGAAGATTTGTGCGGAATTACTCATGCTTTAGTTCTTCGAGTTGTTGCATGAATTTCAGGTCGAGTTCGTGGACTGTTCCGGATTGCTTTTTAAAGGATGTTGGTTGTGGTGGCAAGATGTTCCAAAGTTCTTTCTGAAGGGCAAGTAATGTATTTCTCAAATTATTCTTTATCAAGTCTTCATCTACAAGGTTCCTGATCAGGGATAAACCTTTTAAGGATGTCCCAGTTTTCTCTATTGCAATTGTAGCAAGCTCTTCACCTGCATGTTGAAGCGTTTTCTTGAACGTGTTAGTGAGTTTTGGTTCCTTTTGTAATGTCAACTCTTCGAGTAAGGAGACAACCTCTAGAATGGCAGGTAAACTTTCTGTAGCATCCAGTAAATACCGATTAGTCGATGTTTTTACTTCTGTTAAATCAGCAGTCAATCGTTTTTCTTCCTTCAGGGGTGGTGGGTCGAACCCCATACGATGAACATAAATACGTGAATCATTGCTGATCTCTTTCAATAGATTTAATGCTTTGTATTGGTACGGCAACGATTTATCAGGCTCATTCAACCGTAAGTAGAGTTCAGCATCCCACATCACACTTAGTGCAGCTTTTAGCTTTGATTTAATTGACTGAATGAAGAAGGTAGCTTCTTCTGTATTGTCATGTTCATGTGTAAATGCCTTTAGAGGGTCTTCCTCGCCATCCTCATCCGTATTTCCTTCCTCGTGCTTATGCGAGTCAACTTTCTTATCGGCTACCAGGTTATGTTCATTTTTAGTATCATGCTGATGGCCAAAAGCTTTGGTAGGATCCTTTTCCTCACCCTCTTCCTCTTCTGCGCGTTCTTTCTCCGGTTCGGCACCGTGTGGAATTCCAGAGTCTGCTTCTTCACCTAAAAACTGACCGTAGCGGAGGCGAAGTACTTTCTGATCATATCCCAATTCGTTACTGGTGGAATTGAATTGTTGCTTCGTGATCTGTTTTTTCTGTTTTAAGAGTTTTTCTGAATCAATAATAATTTGTCGCTGGCTGCGGAAATATTCGGGCATCAGATCAACACCTAATCCTTCATCTGATACCAATGCGTATGAGGCCGTATCTTTCAATGCGATGAAAAATGTTTCGGTACGATTGCGGTTAGCAGCAGGAATTTTGTTGTCGGTGGCTTCTACATAAAAGTAAAGTTCATCCCCAGGTTCCAAACCTAGCTTTTTGAGGTGTAGAGAGGTTTCTGCAGTAATTTGTTTTCCTGAAAAACGTTGAGGATTGCTGAATCGAATTTTCTCTTCGCGAAATTTTATCCCCTCACCACTTCCTTTGCTAACGGTGGCAATGATCTGAGCGTCACGAAGTCCATAATCATCACTGAGGGTTGATTTTACATCGATGATTAGCTTGTCGGTGTGGCTGAGTTCTGTGAATTGTTGCAGATTGTTAACTACAATTTTTGGAGCTTGATCTTTGATAACATCAATTTTGTAATAATCGGATCGATAGATTTTTGCCTGATCTGTCCATTGTATCTGGTAGAAACCTGAGGTCGTTAAAGTTTGGTTAATTTCAAAAGAGAGGTCACTTCTCTTTTTCATCCGAACTGAATCACGGCCCGAGAAAATAATCTTACTGTCAGAAGGTTGATCTGAAAACGTGGCCACCCACTTCACATTGCTGCCTTCCGGTAAATTCACAGCAAAGGTCTTTGGGTTGAAGGCTGCTAATCCGGTATAGGGTGGAGGCGTTACAGTTAGTGTGAGTGATTTAATGAAGACTGCTTTTGGATCAGAATTCACCGGTTTGATTTGCTGCAGTACTGGCTCAGCTTTTTTTCCTTGTTCTTTCTTATCGGTAATTGCAAAGCCTGATACGGCAACATAGACAATCGTACAGCTTATAAAGACTCCAATAGCCTGACCGATGTGGTTCGGGAGTTTGATGGCAGGATAGAGTAATTCAAATTGTTGAAGTACTTTTTCCTTTTGGAGGCATTGGAGGCGGGTTAGCTCATCATTGTTTCTCAAAAGCAAATCGGCACTTTCCTGAAGATCGGGGTAACGTGAATTCACAAATTGAACAACGTTAACGTTATTGAAGCGGTGAAGATTTAGTTGAATAACCCTAAAGGAGAATAGAAGTAATCCTGAGAATGCAGCGATCGCCACTTTTGTCAATAGAGAAACAATCAAAAAGCCAGATACCGAAAATGTGAGCATGGCCATGGCAATGGAAATCAACACGGTTTCAGTTGCCCGCAATACTATGTAACGGTTCTTTAGTGAATGAATATAATATCGTGCCTGCTCCGTGCTCATTGATTTCGATTGTAAGCAAGGATACGTTCAATCAGTAATGTGATGAGGAGTAATGCCAATAAATACGATTCAACGGATTGTGTTGTGAGAGAAGCCAGATTCCTTTCTTTCAAATCAGTATCATCCCATGCACTTGAATCCGGAAGCATCCTACTATCCTTTTGTGCAGCAACTTTCCAACGTTTTTCGGACGGAATTAAAAGAGTGGCCAATTGAATCGGGAGGTTCATATTCAGGGCAATCTCTTCGTTTAATTGTTTCGTTATAATCCATCGATTTGCTTTCTCCTGAATAATGATATCCTTACTTAATTGGGGATTTGAATAGAGCGCTTTCGTTAAAATGGAATTTGGAATAGGCTTATCATCAAGCGAGATATACCATTCATCAAAGCCTATTGATTTACTTTGGTAAGAAGTTGCGTTGGTAATTATTATTTCAACAGGAAATGATTCTTCAATTGTTTTCAATGAAGCTAGTATTATTTTCTTATCATATTGATGAAGATTATCTGCTACAATCGTTACCTGAATTGTATCTATCGATTTAAGCGCTTCAGATTGCTTCCAATCGGAATATGAAAGTGTTTCTGTTGTAAAATGTGTTTTTTCTGCGCTCGTATGCCCTGTTCGAACCACTATGCTGTCGTTCACCGTTTGCGCGTTTAATGTATAATCCAATGGTTCTAATGGAACACTAATCCATCGAATGTTGGGTGGGAGCGGAGTTCGTATTCCGCTAAAGCCTTCTATCCGATTTTTAGAGAGGATGATTGCATCTGAAATGTTTAGCGAATTAAGTTCCTCTATAAGCTTCCAATAGCGGACGGGAGAAATTAATAAGCTATCATCCAGTACAGGAAACTCATCTGCAAGCCAATGTGCTTCATAGCCTTGTTGTTTAAAAGTATCAAGTTGACTCGTCACAGCCGGATTGTTTTCCAAGCCGCTTTCGATCAAGACCCATTTTAACGCTCCTTTTTCGAAACGGGTGAATCTCAGTCCACTGATTAGAAGTACAAAAAGAATAATCAACAAGCTTCGTAACATGAGTAAAATAATTTCATTCAGACGAATGCCCTTAAATTGCTGGGTATTTGTTTCATGAAGATGTCGTAGACTCCCGATCCGAATTACTTTCCCTTCTTTGCGGCTTAGTAGATGAATTCCAATGGGTATAGATAATCCAGTCAAGGTCCACAACCATATCGGATTGGTAAATTGCATTATCGTAATAGCCTTTTACGAACAGTCAGGAAATTCCAGAGAACTGTTTCAACGGGTTCATCCGTGTATACCAGATAATAACTGATCTGTTTCTCGAGCATCCAGGCACGAGAATTCTGCAGCCACTGATGAATACGTTTTGCATACTCTTTTTTCTGCGTAATCGTATCCACTTTTGTTTGTGTGCCACTCTCCAGGTCTTCAAATGTGAACGATCCGTCAAAGTCAAGATCAGCCTCATGACGGCCGATTATTTGAAAGACCACTACTTCGTTTCGGGGAGTTTTTAACCTGGTAATAAAATGCTGCAAATCTTGGGAGTCATCGTATAAATCAGTGATGAACACGATTAATTCTTTTCCACGGTGATCAAAGAGCTGTTCTAACCCGGTGCCCTTCTTCCAGGTACCTTCACTTTTTAGTAATACTAATTCATTCAGGAATCGAATAAATTGCTGTTGTTCAAAACGAGGTTGTACGGTCTTAATGATTTTTTCATTGATTGTGAATAATCCAAATGTGTCGCTTTGCTTGCGCGCCAGATAAGCGAGTGCAGCGGTCATAATTTTGGCATATTGAAGCTTGCTCATTCCTTCTTCTGCATAGGACATAGATTGACTCGCATCGAGCATGAACTTCACCGTGATATTGGTTTCGATCTCAGCTTGTTTGATGTAATAGCGTTCGGATCGGGCAAACATTTTCCAGTCTAGCTGGCGAAGGTCATCTCCTGGCTGATAGCTCCGGTATTGACTAAACTCCTGGCCCGATCCTATCGATTGGCTTTTATTACTGCCACTCATGAATCCTTCAACAATAATACGCGCAACCAGTTCCAACCCATCAACGGTGTTGAGAATTTCAGGTTTTAGTAATTCCCGAATGCGCGCGTCCACGGTTATAAAGTTTTATGCAGTCCAATATTTTCCAACAGGTGCTTCGTTACGTCATCGGGTGTAACATTTTCCGCTTCTGCCTTGAAGTTCATGAGGATGCGATGACGAAGAACAGGGTAGGCCATATGCCGTATGTCCTCTTGCGTTACAGCAAAGTTTCCATTCAGGAGCGCACGTGCTTTAGCAGTTAAGATCATGGCTTGGCCAGCACGTGGGCCTGCACCCCAGCGGACCCAGTCTTTAACAAACTTATTTTCTGTTTCGGTAGGGCGTGTTGCACGAACGATACGATTGACTAATTCAATCAGGTCGGAATTAATGTGGACTTCGCGTACTAACTTCTGGGCTTCCAAAATTCTATTGCCGTCAATTATTTTACTAACGAATGAATTTTTACTTCCGGTAGTGTTTTCTAAAATAGCTCGTTCATCTTCGGCTGTGGGGTAACTAACTTTAACATACAGTAAAAATCGATCGAGTTGAGCCTCGGGTAGCGGAAATGTTCCAGACTGCTCAATTGGGTTTTGTGTTGCAAGTATAAAAAATGGTCGCTCCAATGGATAGGTTGTTCCTGCATAGGTTACTTCAAACTCCTGCATGGCTTCTAGCAACGCTGATTGAGTTTTAGGCGAAGTCCGGTTGATCTCATCTGCTAAAATTATATTCGCGAATACAGGGCCTTTATTGAATTTGAAAATACGTTTACCCGTTGTATGATCTTCTTCCAGAATTTCCGTTCCGATTATATCGGAAGGCATTAAATCGGGGGTGAATTGAATACGCCTGAAGCGTAAGTCGATGGCTTCCGAAAGCGTACGAATCATCAACGTTTTCGCAAGTCCCGGCACACCTTCAAGCAAGGCATGACCGCCAGCCAGAAAAGTGATTAGTAGTTGATTAATAGTTTCTTCTTGCCCTATAATTACTTTCTTTATTTCATTTCGTAGCCCATTTAGCATGCCAATGATTTCACGTACTGATTTTTCTGTCGCTTTCAATTCCTGATCCATAATTTATTTCATTAAGCTGTTAGGGCGTACATCACTATGTTGATACTAAATTTTGTGTTATCAATTCTATAAAACCGTTTATTTCTGAAATCGTAATCCCATTCACACCCGTAATCCTTGTTACTATATAGCACCCCAATTTTATTTTTAAATTCAATAGCTTTCAGATAATCGTGTACGATGTCGTCTCCCCAACCGTTTAATTCCTGAGATGTAGTAGGGGGCCCATCAAACTCAAAAAACGTGGAGTATATAGAATGATTGCGGGGGATTTTTTTCAGAGAAGATGTTCCAAAGATTCTTTCCATTTGCGACTCAAAAGATTTTGCAAACAACCCATCGATATCATGATTGCAATCGTCAACAAAAATAAACCCCCCGTTGCGTACGTATTTTTCAAAATTCTCGCGCTCTTTGGCGGTGAACTCTACTAATTTATGACCACTTAGATAACAGAAGGGGCACCTGAAAATCTCATCACTGCTAAGGGATACTATGTTCTCTTTCGTATCGATTTGTAAAGTTGTGTATTCTATTAGTGAGTTGAGTACATTGGATGGCATTCTTTGGTCAACATCCCAATCGCCTGATTCATAGTGCAATCGTGTAAAGAAGAATTTGTTGGAAATCAGCATGCAATCAAAATTGCAACTTTTATACTAATAATGACTTAAAAATTATACGGAAGGGTGGTTGAGGGTGCTGATTTGTTTTGGATACATACTTTACATGCTAGCCAAAGATTTTGGGTTAGAAATGACGTGCTCAATTTATAACTAAGCGAAGTAAAAAATTAAGTGTATTTACTAACCCGAGGCGTGGGCTGGTATAATTGGTGTGCTGCAATCCCGTGCGCGATATTCGAACACGGGATTACTTCGTCATTCTGTCACACTTTTTATCTACTAAACTGCATCCGACAAACTACTGAATGTGAAGTCACGAACTTTCATGGATGGTATAAATCCATTCGGATTTCCTTCACTTGTTACCACACGTTCCTGTTTCCCTAAGGTCTCCAGGTTGTTCAGCATAATGATCGGGCTTTCGTTGAACCGGAAGTTCTTTATTGGATACATAATCTTTCCGTTTTCAATATAAAAAGTACCATCACGGGTAAGGCCGGTAAATAAGAGTGTTTGCGGATCAACGGCTCGGATGTACCAGAATCGAGTAACTAAAACACCTTTCTTTGTATCCTTAATCATATCCGCTAATGATGCAGTACCTCCTTCCATAATTGAATTTCCACCGGAGATAACAGGGGCAACGTTTTTCTGTGAAGCCCAGTAGCGATCGTAGTATAAATTGGATACAACACCATTTTTAATTAGATCCATTTTCTTGCGCGCTTGACCATCGCCAGCCCATGGTGATGCTGGAACTTCATCATTCCAGGGATCGGTATAAATGTTAACACGTTCATCTATAATTTTCTCACCCAGTTTTGTCCCACCTCCTTTTTTAGAGTAAAAACTACGGCCTTCATCGGCTTGCCGGGCGTTTAAATTGAACATTAGTCTAACAATATCGGCAGCGGCAGATGCTTCAAGCACCACGGTGTACTTTCCGGGCTCAATGGCTTTCGGATTTCTCGACTGTAGGGCCTTATCGATCGCAATTCTAGAGGCCTCTGATGCTTTTAGTTTAGTCACATCTGTTTGTGTGCCTGCCGCCCAGCCTGATCCTGTACCATCGTTGCTACGCATGGTTACGGTGAAGTCAACGTTTGTGGATTTGTTGAATGCAAACAATCCTTTGCTGTTCATAATTGCACTGAATCCGCTGCTATCTTCTAAATAACCAGCAGCTGTAACATCTTTTGTGGCAGCAGGATTGATACTGTCAGCGGCTACCTGCGCGCGAAAATCGGGGGTTATTTTTGCCGTAGTCTCGGCAAATGTTTTTGATTCGCCACCATAGGTTTGCTGTGTTAGGGGATCTACAAATTCAGGGTTTTCTGGAGCAAGCTGAGCGAGTTCTTCTGCACGCCTTACTGTTTTTTCCAGCGAAGCATCGTCAAACTCATTGATTGTTGCTGTACCCGATTTTTTACCAAAATAGGACTGAATACCAAGTGTAATGTTGCTATCCTCTCCTGCAGTAGATACACTATTTCGTGCATACCGTATGTTTCCCCGATTAGAACCGCTTAAGCTGACAGAGCATCCATCAGCTTTCGAAAAATTTACTACTTTTTCTAGTATTGTTTTTGCTTCTTCTTTTGAAAGTATGGCCATATATATAAAGTTATCGGTTAATAGTTTTTCTTTTTTATAAGATTAGTTACCCATTAGCGGATAACTAATAACTTTTAAATAGTTCTTCCTGTATTGATCACATTTATTCCGTTAAATCGAGCTGTGGCTGATCCGTGTGAAACAGCATTTGACTGACCCGGCTGACCTTTACCATCATTAAAGGCACCGCCCAAACGATAATCACGCTCATCACAAATTTGTGTGCATGAATTCCAGAAGTCTTGAGAGTTTGCCTGATAAGCAACATCTTTCAGCATACCTTCAATTTTGCCATTCTTTATTTCAAAAAATAGTACCCCTCCAAATTGAAAATTATACCGTTGTTGGTCAATCGAGAATGAAGAATCCTTTACGATGTAAATCCCCTTTTCAACACCGGCTATCATTTGCTGTGGGGTGAGTTGATCTTTGCCCGGCTGCAGTGAAATATTGGCCATCCGTTGAAACTGTACATCGGCCCAGCTTTGAGAGTAACAACATCCGTGAGATTCTTTTTGCCCAATAATATTTACCTGATCACGGGTAGCCTGATAATTTACAAGCACTCCATCCTTAATAATATCCCACGACTTGCATTTTACGCCCTCATCATCATAGCCCACCGCGCCCAACGAACCAACTTGCGTTTTGTCAGCCACGATGTTTACAAGGCTACTTCCAAAGGCAAATTTCTTAGTCTCCCATTTATCCAGTGTTAAAAAACTTGTTCCAGCGTAATTTGCTTCATAGCCTAGCACACGATCTAGTTCAGTAGGATGCCCCACTGATTCATGAATGGTAAGCCATAAGTGAGATGGTTCTAAAACCAGATCATATTTCCCCGGCTCTACCGATTTGGCAGCAATCATTTGCTTGGCCTGATCGGCTGCTATACCGGCATCTTCAATGATGTCGTATGAATTATTGTACAGTATAATATCACCAGGAGCTTGAATTTTATCTTCCGGCCGGGCATCCAGGTATTCATAGCCCATACCAACGGGGGCACTAAAGGAACTACGTGTTTTAAACTGACCGGACTGACGATCAATCATGGTTACCCCAAAGCCCGGAAGGATGCGATAAATATCTTGGTCAATATAGGATCCTTCTGAGGAAGCAAAATATTTTTGTTCGTTCACTAAAAACATTTGGCTATTCACAAAGTTTGCTCCCCTTTCAAGAGCTTTATCATTGGCCGCAAGCAGTAAGTCTACTTTTTCTTTTACTGGAACTTCAAAACCATTCTTTTTAATAGGGGTTTTCCAGCTTACCTCACCATGCGATTGCGTGGGGGCGAGTTTTACAGGTTCTTTTTGAAACTTTGAATTTGCTTTAGCGATGGCAACTGCGCGTTCAGCAGTCTTTTTCATCCCTTCAGGTGTAACATCGTTGGAGGCGGCAAAACCCCAGGTGCCATTTGTAATTACTCGAATGCCCACTCCAAAGGATTCTGTATTTACAATGTTCTGTACTTTTTTCTCACGGGTTATTATGAATTGATTTAGGTATCGTCCAATACGTACATCAGTGTAGGTTGCACCCAATGATTTGGTGGTATTAAGCGCGATATCGGCAAGCCTCTTTTTTTGAGATGTATCCAGTAGTGGATCAAGCATTCTGGCAAGATCAGTGTCTTGTGAAAAGGAGTTGAACGGAAGCATCATTCCGCCTGCTCCAATTCCCGCCAGTTGAATAAAATCTCGTCTTTTCATTTTGTTTGGTTATGGGTTATCCGTGAAAACCTAAATTAAATTGCTCTGCCAGTATTAATAACATTTATGCCATTGAACCGGGCCGTAGTGCTTCCGTGCGAGACTGCGCTTACTTGCGATGGCTGTCCCTTGCCATCAAAGAATGATCCAAACATGCGATAATCTTTTTCGTCACAAATTTTTGCACAGCTGTTCCAAAATTCCTGTGTGTTAGCTTGGTAGGCTACATCGTTAAGCATTCCTTCAATTTTTCCATTTTTTATTTCGTAAAACGCAGTCCCGCCAAACTGAAAATTGAAACGTTGTTGATCTATTGAAAAAGAGCCACGCCCTGCAATATAAATTCCCTTCTCAACATCTTTAATCATTTGCTCACTCGAATAAGGTTCTGTACCTGGCTGGAGCGATACATTGGGCATACGCTGAAATTGTACATCGTTCCACCCTTGTGAATAACAACAACCATGAGATTCGTTCTGACCCAGCATATGAACTTGATCGCGGATGGCCTGAACGTTTACAAAAATGCCATCCTTAATTAAATCCCAACGCTTACACTTTACACCTTCATCATCATACCCCACTGCTCCGAGCGATCCTGGTTGTGTTTTATCGGCAACAATATTAACAATAGGACTTCCGTATTTGAAAGTACCAGATTTAAGCTTATCAAGTGTGGCGAAGCTTGTTCCGGCAAAGTTGGCTTCGTATCCTAAAATCCGGTCGAGTTCAAGCGGATGACCAACTGATTCGTGAATAGTAAGCCCCAGGTGATTGGGTTCAAGAACGAGGTCATATTTGCCAGGCTCAACTGATTTAGCGGTAATCATTTCTTTTGCCTGTTTAGCGGCAAGGATAGAGTCTTCAATTATATCATAACTATTACGATATAATACCATACCGGCAGGTCCCGGAAGTTTATCTTCATTTTTTGGAATCATATATTCGTACCCCATACCCATTGGAGCACTCATCGCATCGCGGGTTTTAAATTTCCCGGAAGCCCGGTCAATAACCGATACAGTGAACGTGGGCCATATGCGATGAACATCCTGATCTATGTATGAACCATCTGTAGAGGCAAAATATTTTTGCTCATTTACCTGAAATAAATTCGAGTTAACAAAATTTGCACCGTTTTTTAGTGCTTCTGAATTGGCGTTAAGGAGTAAGTCAACCTTTTGTGAAACCGGCACCTCGAAAGAATTTTTCTGAATAGGTGTTTTCCAACTCACTTCGCCAAAAGCCTGAGTGGGTGCAAGCCGGACTGGCTCAATCTGAAATTTAGAGTTTGCTTTTGCAATTGAAATTGCCCGTTGAGTAGCTTTTTTAATTCCGCTTTCTGTTACTTCATTAGTGGAGGCAAATCCCCAGGTACCGTTGGTAATTACCCGAATACCTACCCCAAAGGATTCTGAGCTAACAAGATTCTGAACTTTATTTTCGCGCGTACTAATAAACTGGTTAAGATATCGACCGATTCGTACATCGGCATAGGTTGCACCCAATGATTTAGCGGAGTTTAAGGCTACATCAGCCAACTTCTTTTTTTGTGTGAGGTCTATTCGGGGTGCCAATAATTCATCTACAGAAACAGGTTTCCCTATCAACTCCAATGGAAGCATCATACCACCAACACCCAAACCGGCCAATTGAACAAAATCTCTTCTTTTCATAGTTCCAAAATTATTTTATTGGTCTTCACGATCAGTAAAATAATGAAAAGCTATGGTAGATTAAAATAATAGGTAGTAACGGAGGAATAACTATGCTGATGGCGTTTGAAGGTGATAATTATAGCCTAATTTGAAATTGGAGACTGTTGATAGCGCGCGTTATGCTACGGAAACTATTTGCCCCAATTGGAAGGATCTATTCGCCAGGCTTTTAGTGAGATAAGTTGAGTTTCGGTTATATATTTTTGCTCTAATGCGTATGTAAGCAGGTGACTAAAATCACTCAGGCTAACAAGTGGTACATCGGCTTCTATAAAATTTCTTAAAGCGGTATCGAAACCATAATTGAAGATTGAAACCATGCCCAGTACCTGAGCGCCCTCTTTGCGAAGCGCCTCCACAACTTTTAATGAACTGCCGCCTGTTGAAATAAGATCCTCCACCACCACTATTTTCTGACCTTTTGAAAGTTTCCCCTCAATAAGATTTTCCATGCCGTGTTCTTTGGGTTTAGCCCGAACATATAGGAACGGTAGATTCATGGATTCAGCCACTAAGGCACCTTGCGGAATGCCTGCGGTAGCAACTCCTGCTATAGCTTCGGCTGAAGCAAAATTTTGATTGATAGCTTCTACCAGGCTATTTTTAATTGCGGTTCGTATTTCAGGATATGATAAGGATAACCGATTATCGCAGTAAATGGGAGATTTCCATCCTGAGCTCCAGACAAAGGGCTTTTCGGCATTTAGTTTAATGGCCTGTATTTGAAGCAACATGGCCGCGACTTTGTTAGCGGTTTGTTCGTGGATTCTGATAATCGCCATTGGAGGTTAAATTAAGCACATCGCGGCAAACTTAAATGATATTTTTATTTTTCAGCATGTAGTTTCAAAAGGAATTGTAAAAATTCATGAAACCACTTGTCTGCTGCCAAATTATTTATTCTTTTGCGATCATGGCTACCGAGTTAAATTTCGACCGATGATTATTTTCATTAATGATATCCAACTGAGGATATATAAAGCAGGCGAGAGCCCGGCACAAGGTCAGTTCAACCATGTGATAAACGCCAAAAGTGAGCCAATCACCCGCGCCAGTCTTATACACCATGTTTGGATAAAAAATGTATCGGAATCTCATTTTGATTCGCTTCTTGGTATCCTTAATTCACCCGTTCCAACTACGTTATTATCGTTGCATATTACCGTGCCCGATTACGAGCTTGTTAAAAATTATCTTCGTAGCAAGTTTAAAATTGTAAAGGCAGCAGGAGGGTTGATCAGAAAGAAAGACAAATTCTTGATGATTTACCGAATGAAAAAGTGGGATTTGCCTAAAGGAAAAAAAGAAAGAAAAGAAAAGTATAAACAAACTGCTATTCGCGAAGTGGGAGAGGAGTGTAATGTAACGGTAAAAATTGGAAAAAAAATCTGTACTACATGGCATACATATACCATGAATAAAAGTAGTATGCTTAAAAAAACCAGGTGGTATATTATGGATATAATAGACGACTCGAAGATGCGGCCTGCTGCTGAAGAAGATATTGAAGAGTTACGCTGGATGAACCCAAAGGAAGTATACCATGCCTTGCAGCATTCGTACAAATCGATACACTATGTATTTGAGCAATACGATCAACTCAATAAGGTAAAATCTGAGTTTTAAAGTTTGTAGGGTAAGAAGCCCGAAACATCTCCTTTATAACGGTGTACTTCACGTATAACGGAAGAGTTTATCCATGCGAATTCCGGTGAAGTAATCAAAAAAACAGATTCTAATTCCTTATACAGCTCACGATTTATTTGGGCGATGCTGTTCTCATATTCAAAATCTGTGGTATTGCGAAGACCGCGCAATAAAAATGAAGCTCCGTTTTTTCGGGCAAATTCAGCCGTTAGTTCTGCAAACTGTACTACCTTAATATTCGGATACTTTTCAAAAGTTTTTCCAACTCGCTCAATCATCATTTCTATTTCAAAATAGCGGAGGTTTTTGTTTGAATTATATCCTATAGCAATAATGATCTCATCAAAGACCTCAAGCCCACGCAATACAATATCTTCATGGCCTTTTGTAAAGGGATCAAATGATCCGGGAAATAGGGCTATCCGTTTTTTCATGAGCTTGCCTTTTTGAATTCAATTAAAGGTCGAGAAAATGATAAAGAAATACCAACCGTAAGTTGCTTTACCCACATAACACGATGCTGTATAAATCAAAAAAGTGATGATCCTGAGTTTCATCAAAGAAATAACCAAACTGTAGGTAGCTTGGTCGATCGCCAAAAATTACATTATTAATGTATTTGTAGAGTTCATGATAATGCGGAGAGTTTTTTCCAATATAGCCCCACAATACAACCTGACTCGTACGTTGATCCATGTTTAGTGATTTCATAACCAACATGATGTACTTAACGTAATCTGAAAATTGTTTTATAACAAATTGATTGTAGTAAATAAGCTTACCATCATGAGCCGAAATTACATGTAATTTAAATCGATCGATATAGATGTAAAGTGGGTTGTCTTTTCGGGTTACAGCCACTTGCATAATCCCTTCAATTAAGGCTGCTGATTGATGAACGAATATGGGTGCGTTATTCGGATACATGGTATGAATCCATTTCTTCAACTCTTTATGGATCGCAAACACCGTTATGGCTTGTGTATTTTTTAATGAAACTGGAATAAAATCTTCTTGATCAATATTGATGTTTGTATTGAATTTCAGATAGTCGGCCAGGGCATCTTCTGTATAAAGTGCTTGCGGAACTTGAACAAAATTTTGATTTTTGAAAGACACCTTTATCTCTTTCCAGAATCCGGCTTTCAAAAAATGATGGGCTTCAAATAATTGTTCCAGCGTAGTGACTAGTTGTTCATGCGATGAAACACCTGGAAATACGTAATCTTCCAACACAAGCAACCGGTTGCCATTTGAATCGATAACGCCTACCTGAAAATCGCGTGTACCAATGTTAATAACAAGGGTATATTGATGAATATTATCTTCATCAAAACGATCATCTTTAATTTTCTTAATCAGATTATAGGTGACTTCTGTAGGTTGCAATTATTTTAAGCTTTAGCCGATATACAATAATAAATATTTTACATCCAAAATCGTTGTTTCAGCTATTTAATCTGTAGAATCCTGTTAGTTTTTTCAGTTCTTCAGGTGTTTTAGCAACTCGAAAAATTCCATGACGTTCGGCACTAGGGATTCTCATAATTGTTGGGTAATCAAGGTAAGCTACTTTTGTTATAATTTGGTTATCAGCTGTACTCTCAGGATCTAGGCCAAGAGCAGGTTCACCGTGCTCGTGGAAGGCTTCAAAAAATAGCTCTATGGCATGGAGCGGTTGATGTATGTACTCGCAAGTAAAAAGCAGCCTACCGACAGTAATGGTAATAGCGGTTTCTTCCTTAAACTCTCGGATAAGAGCCGCATGGGCTGGTTGGCTAAACTCAATACCCCCACCAGGAGGTGCCCAAAAATCATCCTTCGTTAATGATCTATGATTTACCATCAGTAAGGTATCTTTTCTCCAGCAGAGTCCACATACCCGTAAACGTACTCGATTGCCGTATTTATTCAGAATTTCTGATTCAATAGGGTTACTTGGCGTATACATGGTGTAATGGAGATGAGAAATTGGATGAAGCCAATAAATTTTGAATGATATTGGCAGTATTGTTGATTTAACCTTATTAACTTTAAAAAAAATTAAGATATGAAGAAGTATTTGATTGTAGCAATTCTATTGGTGGTCGTTTCTGCAGCGTTTGCTCAAGACACAAAGCAACCCGTTACACCCATAAAAACAGATGGGCCGGTTTTAACATTGGAGAAGACCTCCCACGATTTTGGGAATATTACTCAGGGAGATGTGGTGGAGCGAATTTTTGCTTTTACGAACACGGGTAATCAGCCACTGATTATTACTAATATTCAAACTTCATGTGGATGTACAACGCCTGAATGGCCTCGTAATCCGATTATGCCAGGAGGTAAGGGAGAAATAAAAGTTGGTTTTAATAGTGCTGGTAAAAGCAATAAACAAGATAAGAAGCTACCGATTATCTCAAACGCTGTAAATGATGCTTCAATTTCGTTTACAACAACTGTATTGGCGAAGGAGCCTCAATAAAATCTAATAAAATTTTAAAAAGCCGTTCCGTGCAGAAGCATTGAGCGGCTTTATTTTTTGTTCAGAATACCAAGTATTAAAAACACCCAGCCTACTATTAGCAGCGCCCCTCCAAATGGCGTTGCAATTGCAAACAGCGTATTGTTTGTAAAACACAGTAGGAATAAACTGCCACTAAACAATATCGTTCCTGATAAAAATAGAATGCTGGACACCTTTAGGTATTTTGAATCTATCAATTGCTGAAGTATTCCTGTTACAAGCAATGCAAAAGCATGATAGAATTCATATCGAACGGCAAGTTCAAAGGTTTCTAACCGGCCAGTGTTAGTCAGTATAGCTTTTAATGCATGTGCACCAAAGGCACCTAAAGCAACGCTAAGTCCTCCTAAAATTGCACCTGCCAGTAGAGATTTTTTATAATTCATTCTAGGTATAAGTTGAGTTACAGTGTCACAATCAAAATAATTTCACAGAAGTCTTGCGCCAAAAATAGCGCTTCCAATACGCACAATTGTGCTGCCCTCTTCAATAGCCATGAAGTAATCGCTACTCATGCCCATTGAAAGCTCATTCATTTCAATATTCTTAGCAATTGCCATTAATTTTATTTCATCGAAAAGCTGTTTAAGGGACTTAAATTCACTTCGTATTTGATGAGTATTATTTGTAAGCGTTGCCATACCCATTAGTCCAGTGATTTTAATATGGGTTAAATTTTCAAAATCATGTGAATGAAGTAACGGAAGGATTTCATCTTTCGAAAAGCCGAATTTGGTTTCTTCGTCAGCTATATGAATCTGCAATAAGCAATTTAGAACACGACCGGATTTTCCTCCTTGTTTGTCAATCTCTTGCAGTAACTTCAAACTATCAACCCCATGAATCAAATTGACAAACGGGGCTATTTGCTTCACCTTATTGCTTTGCAGATGCCCAATCATATGCCATCGGATATCTTTTGGTAGTGCTTCATGTTTAGCAGTAAGCTCCTGAACCTTGTTTTCTCCGAAATCTCGTTGCCCTGCTTGGTAGGCAATCAGCATGTCTTCAACTGACTGGGTTTTACTAACAACAATCAAACGGCATCCTTTTGGGAGAGTTTGCGTAAGTTGTTCTATATTATTTATAATGTTCATTCCGTATTTTTAGTGCCCGATTAGTTTAAACTCGACTTAAAGTTATGGCGATATTAGGAACATTGCTTAAAAAAGGAATTCGCTTACGTGAAATGATGGAGCAAGAATACACTTCTCCATTTGATCTGCAAAAAAAGGAGTTGAAAGAACTGCTTATAGCTGCTAATCAGACAGACTTTGGGAGGGTCTATAAATTTCAGGATATTCTTAACGCTTTTCGGAGAGGCGATAAGGATTTTTATGAAGCCTTTAAGCGAAACGTACCCATTCATTCTTACAATAAAATTTATAATGAATGGTGGAGACTTTCGCTAAAGGGTGTAAAAAATGTTTGCTGGCCAGGGCGTATAAAATATTTTGCGCTAAGTTCGGGCACATCCGAGTCTGCTTCTAAGCATATTCCCGTTAGTAAGGAGATGACGAAGGCTATTCAAAAAACAAGTATCCGACAGATACTGACGCTTTCCAAATATGATTTGAGTCCCGATTTTTTTACCGCTGGGATATTAATGCTGGGGGGAAGTACACACCTAAATAAGAATGGCAATTTTTTTGAAGGAGACTTGACGGGTATTCAGGCAGCTAAGTTGCCGTTTTGGTTTCAGCATTTTTATAAGCCTGGAAAGAAGATAGCGAAAACCAGAAATTGGGATGCTAAGCTTGATGAGATCACCAAGAATGCTAAAAAGTGGAACATCGGTATCATTGTGGGAGTACCTGCGTGGATTCAAATATTAATGGAGAAAATTATTGCGCATCATAAAGTTGATAATATTCATGAGATATGGCCCAAACTGGCAGTTTATGTACATGGTGGCGTATCATTTGATCCTTATCGAAAGGGTTTCGAAAAATTACTAGGCAAGCCTATTCAGTATATCGAAACTTACTTAGCATCCGAAGGATTTGTGGCGTTTCAGGCTTACCCGAACAAGCGCACGATGAGGATCGTTCTCAACAATGGTATCTTTTATGAATTTATTCCTTTCGAGGAGAAAAATTTTGAAGCTAATGGAGATGTAAAACCAGAAGCTAGCGCCCTGCTTATTGATGAGGTTGAAGAAGGGAAGGATTATGCAATTTTACTTTCAAGTTGTTCTGGAGCCTGGCGATACCTGATTGGGGATGTGATTAAGTTTACTTCGATTGAAGAATCAGAAATTGTAATTACAGGGCGTACTAAACATTTTCTAAGTTTATGTGGTGAACATCTTTCAGTCGATAATATGAATAAAGCCATTGAATTGGTATCGGATGAATTAAACATTGCAATAAAAGAATTTACAGTAGCGGGTATTCCATATGGGTCCCTTTTTGCGCATCATTGGTATATTGGGACTGATGATGTTGTCGATAAAAAAATATTGCGGGAAAGAATTGATGCGCATTTGAAAATTTTAAATGATGATTATGCTGTAGAACGCAGCGCAGCATTAAAGGAGGTACAGGTTGATGTTTTGCCCGTTAAAGTATTTTATGATTGGATGCAGTCTAAGGGTAAAGTAGGAGGTCAAAACAAATTTCCGCGCGTTATTAAAAGTGTTCAATTAGAGGACTGGAAATCTTTCCTTGAAAGCCAAGCCAATGGAGATCGTTCTTAACGGAGTTATTTCAGGTCTTGTATTGGCTATTCTGGTGGGTCCTGTTTTTTTTACACTTCTTCAAACCAGCATTGAACGAGGCTTTTTAAGTGGTGTTTTTGTTGCAATAGGAATTTCAGTTAGCGATTCGCTGTATATCGCGCTCTCGTATTTGGGTCTTTCGGGTCTTTTTAACACACCTCAATTTCAAGTCTATCTCTCGTACATCGGTGGGTTTATAATTTTTTGTTTTGGTGTATATTATCTATTTATAAAGAGCCGAAAGAAGATTGATTTCGGAAATATTGAGCACGTAAAGGAAAGAAGCCCATATCGGTTAATGGCTAAAGGTTTCATTATTAATGGCTTTAATCCAATGGTTTTAATTTTTTGGATTGGCACAATCAGTGTTGCTACTGGTGAGTTAGGATATACAACGAACACCAAGGCAATTACTTTTTTAGCAACAATTGTGGTTACTGTTTTTACTACGGATATCCTGAAGGCTAAACTGGCAGATAAACTAAGAGTCGTGCTGACGCCTGCAATCGTCAAGTTTATGAATATTATCCTTGGGGTTGTAATGCTATCGCTGGGTGTTAAATTGTTGTATTCAGCACAGCTGGGAGTTGTTTAATCTTGCAGAACGTTACTAATGAAAGAAGATTTTGTTAGAAGCCAAAGCAAAAGTAAGACAATAGCCCACGATAAATAATTGTAATAGTAATCGGCAGTATCTTTAAATCGAGTTTCTTTTATCTCGGCCTTTTCGAATTTATCAATTTTGTCAAATACTCTTACTAACGCTTTATTGTCAGTTGCTCTAAAAAATTCACCACCTCCTATTTCTGCGATTTTGCGCATAGTAGTTTCATCAACAGTATTTTCAACCATTTGGGTTTTCCCAAAAAAATCTTTTCCATAGGGTACAAGCCCCTCTTTACCCACCACAATTGTGTATATTTTTATGCCGTAGGCTGATGCAAGTTCTGCGGCTGTAATCGGATCAATATTTCCAGCGGTGTTATCACCATCGCTAAGAAGTATACATACTTTCGATTTAGACTCACTCTCACCCATTCGATTAGTAACTACGGCAATAGCACTGCCAATGGCGGTTCCTCTGTTCTCAATCATTTCAAAACTTATTTCTTTGATATACGATTTTAGTAAATCGTAGTCTGTCGTTAGTGGTGCCAACGAAAAGGCATCACCAGAAAACACAACAATACCAATTCTATCCTGTAAACGTCCTTCAATAAACCGTTGAGCAACGGCTTTTGCTGCATTCAAGCGGTTGGGTGTAAAATCCTCAATTTGCATCGATTGAGATATGTCAATCGCTAGCATGATGTCTATTCCTTCCGTCCACTGCTCTACTTTTTCATTAGTTTTTTGCGGCCTGGCAATGGCTATGAGCATGAATGTCATGACTAACATTAATAGTATATCCGGTATGAATCTTACGATTGTTAGCGATGAGCTTTTAAGATCTTTTTGTGTAACGGCTACCGGAAGTTTTTGGTTAAAGCGATATCGCCAAAACCAACGCATGAGAAACAAAATAGGAACGAGCGAAATGAAATATAAAAACAATGGTTTTTCCCATGTAAAAGAAAGAATTGTGTTGGGCATAAACCAGTCGATCGAATACCAGGGCTCTACAATATTCAGTTCATCCATTCTTTATTTCTTCAAGTTTTTTACTAAACCGATCTTCAGCAAATTGTTTTAATTCCTGAAAGGCGTTAATTAATGTAGGTTGGTTTCCATAGATAGCCCGATCAATCATGTGTAAACTTGTGCCAAGTTTTTCATCGGGTATCATTTGAATTGTCTCCAGCGTTGTAAGTTTAGTATAGGGTTTTTGTTCGAGTTGCTCAAGGTATTTTTTCCAAATCGAGATGGCATCCTCGGCCTTTTCCGGAGAAAAGAGCGCACTTACTTGTTGAAAAGTAGTAGTAAAGGAATGAAGAAATTTCAAGTGGCTTTTCTTCAGTCTTTTTACTTTGAAATATTTCAATATCCGTTTACCAAAAACGATCCAGAGGATGGTCGATAGTATCAGAAAAGCGCCAACGGCAATTACCGTAATAATATAATTAAACTCTGAAAAAACTCTTTGATATACGGTGTTCGTTTTTAAGGGCAGCGCTTGCGCACTCACTGAATCGGAAGGCGGTGTTGTAACTAATTCAATTAGATAGACACTATCTGCTACGGGCATATAAGCAGTGCAGTCGCGTGCGCTAGTCACAAATATGGGCAGGCTTAAATACTGAACTGTTTCTATTTCGAATGTATTGAGGTAATAGATTACACTATCACTGCTAATGCCCTTGGTTGTAACGGTAGGGTAAAATATCTTTTTTGTAAACTCAAATGGAATAAAACTAAAAACAGAATCAGGGAAAAGCACCGTAAGTGTTTTTGGGTATGATGCAGCTAGGTAGTATGCAACAGGTTCGCCAATGTGTATACTATCTTTTAAAAAGCCACCAGAAACTTTTATTTCTTGTGCGTTGCAAAAGGGCTGATAAATACTGAACAGCACAAGAGTGAAAAGACTTAATCTAAAACTTTTAAACATCATACGACACATCATGTTGTTTTAACCGATCGGTTTCTAACTTTAAACAATCTTAATAGTTTAGGAATATAATCCTCATCGGTGTCTAATGAAATGAAATTGATCTGATGTTTTCGACTAAAACTTTGAAGTTCAGTTTTACGTTGGTTTAGGCGTTCACTTATTTTTTGACGGAAATCACTAAAGGATGTATTCACCCAGAGTGTTTTTTTTGTTTCTTTGTCTTCAACGGGCACAATACCAAGTTTGGGTAATTTTGTTTCGCGCTTGTCACTTAGGTGGATCATTACTAAATCGTGCCTTCTTGCTAATGCCTTTAGATTATCTAAATATCCATCGTCAATAAAATCTGAAATAAGAATAATAACACTTCTGCGTTTGATAGCATTCAACACGAAGGCCAGCGCTTTGTTAAGATTTGTTTTTAGTGAATGTGGAGTGAGGTGTACTAACCCGTGAATGATTTGGTAAGCTTGCGAAATGCCCTTTGTCGGTTTAATATAAAGTTCACGTTCATCCGAAAAGCAAATTAACCCAACATGGCTGGATTCCTTAACAGCAGAAAGTGAGAGAACCCCGCATATTTCTCGGCCTATGTCCACCTTCGTTTTACCGATGGCCCCAATGTCCTGTGAAGCGCTCACGTCCAGGATAAAAAATACGGTTTGCTCTTTTTCTTCGCGAAAAGTCTTTACAAACATTCCATGGCCTTTTGCCGATACATTCCAATCGATTGTGCGAATATCATCGCCATACTGGTAAGGGCGAACATCATCAAATTCAAGCCCTGTGCCTTTAAATACCGATCGAAAATCACCCTGCATTTGGCTATTAATAGCCTTTCGGATTTGGATCTCGTATTTCCGTAACTTTTTTAGAAGTTCCTTCATTCAGTTTTGAATTACCTTGACCTATTGGTTTTTACAGCCTTTATGGTCTACAAAGTTTTTAGGTTTCAAAAATAAAGAAATGTGAGTTACTTTGCTTCCATGTTCGGAGATCAGGTAAAATTTAGTTTTAAGAGGAAAATATATAGCCAGATTTCAATTGGACTCTTCTTAATTTCCATTGGTTTTGCCTGTAAGCCAGCGGTACCTCCATTGCGTATTTTAACGGAGCAAGAGATGGTTAAGGTGCTGACCGATATATACGTGGCCGAGGAAAAGGCAAGTCGATTGGGTATTCCGCATGATTCAATTAAGAAAATCTTCCCAAAGATTGAGGTAAAAGTATTTGAGCGGGCAGGCGTAACAGATTCGTTGTTCAGTAGATCAATGGAGTATTATAAGGCTAATCCCAAAAGACTGGAGGATATTTATACTGCTCTTATCGATTCTTTGAACCTAAAAGCTCAGCGCGTAACCCCAATTCTCGCTGAATGACATACCCAGAAGATTTTGAAGTCAAACTGGGATTTAACCAAGTTCGTGAAAAGCTAATTGCCTACTGCCTTTCTTCATTGGGTACCGAGCTTGTTAGCCAATTGCAATTTGTAACTGAGGTTCAAGTAATCGAAATTCTTTTAAAGCAAAATCTTGAGTTCAAACAGATTTTAGAGAGCGGTAAAACCTTCCCATCCAATCATTTTGTTAACCCGGCCGAAATTCTTAAAAAGGTTTCGCTGGAGGGTAACTACTTGGATGAACCCGAGTTTTTGCAACTGGCATTTTCTTTTCAAACGATTCTTGCTTGCCGCGATTTTTTAGAGAAGAACAAAGAATTTTACCCAACTCTTTTCGAACTTACTGTCAGCGTATCAATTTCTAATGCTGTCGGAAAGCGAATACTTTCAATTGTTGCGGAAAATGCAACAATTAAAGATTCAGCCAGTAATGAGTTAAGCAGAATTCGGAAGAAGTTACACGATGAACAATCACGGCTTCGAAAATTAATTGATCAGGTTTACCGGCATGCTATCCAACAAGCGTGGGTTCCTGAAGGCGCGTTGCCAACCATTCGGGAAGGCAGACTGGTGATCCCTATTATGGCGGAGCACAAGCGCAGAATGAAAGGTTTTATTCTGGATGAATCTGCAACAGGGCAAACCGTATTTATGGAGCCTGCCGAAGTATTGGAAGCCAATAATGAAATTCGCGATCTTAAACATGCACAGAAGCGAGAGGTTATTCGAATACTTAAGCAGCTTACCGATGAAGTGCGATTGCTGCTACCTGAATTAAAAATCGCATATCATTTTCTTGCACAGATTGATTTTATCCGAGCTAAGGCAAAGTTGTCAATTGATTTGAGTGCCGATCTCCCAAAACTTGAATCAAAACCTGTGTTGCAATGGCGAAACGCACGTCATCCATTATTGTCGATGAACTTAAAGGGCAAAAGAGAAATTGTACCCCTGGAGATTGATCTTAACGAGAACGATAGAATGTTGTTGGTATCGGGACCGAATGCCGGAGGAAAATCTGTTTGCCTTAAAACAGTTGGGTTGCTACAATACATGATCCAATGCGGTTTGTTGATTCCGGTTTCTCCCGATTCAGTCATCGGTATTTTTCAGGACATTTTCATTGACATAGGTGACCAGCAATCTATCGAAAATGATTTAAGTACGTACAGTAGCCATTTAAGAAATATGGCATTCTTTCTTAACCATGCTACAGACAAGTCGTTGATACTAATGGATGAGCTAGGTTCTGGCACCGACCCAAATTTTGGGGGTGCTATCGCACAATCTATTTTGCATTCATTGCTTACTAAAAAGGTTTGGGGTGTTGCCACCACACACTATTACAATTTAAAGTTATTTGCAGGCCAGGAAGAAGGAATCAGAAATGCGGCTATGCGGTTCGATGAAAAAAGCCTTCAACCGCTTTATCAGCTAGATATCGGAAAGCCTGGTAGTTCATTCGCTTTGGAGATTGCTCAGAAAACCGGCCTACCCAGTAGCACCTTGGAAGAGGCACGACAGTTGGTTGGCAAGGAACTCATGGGTTTTGAGTCGCTCGTGAGGAATTTAGAAAAGGAGAAAAATGAATTGACGGAGAGAGTCACAAGTCTGGAGAAGCAGGAGCGCGAGTTGGAATCTTTATTATCGAAATACGACATGCTTACCAAGGAGTTGGAATTGCGTAAGAAGGAAATTATTGATACGGCAAAGCTGGAAGCCAACTCATTGCTACGGGAGACAAACAAAGAGATTGAAAAAACAATCCGGCACATTCGTGAAAACCAAGCCGAGCGAAAGGAAACCTTGAAAGTCCGGAAAAACTTACAGGAACTTTCCAGGAAAGTAATGCATCCTCCTATAAAACAGGCACCAGTAGAGCAAGGCGTCTATAAGGCTGGCGACCGTGTACGAATTATTGGGCAGGATAGTAACGGGATTGTACTCTCATTGCAAGGCAAAAATGCCGTAGTTCAATTTGGCGATATCAAATCAACTATTGTAATCTCTAAACTTGAAAAGCAGACCGGGCAAACAGCCGCACCAGACGTTGCTAGAAAATTGCAATCCGTAGGGATACGGCTGCACGAAAAGCAAGCACGGTTTAACCCAACACTCGATGTACGGGGTAAACGTGTGGAAGAAGCCATTGCATTACTTGAACAATTCGTGGATGACGCTATACTTTTAAGCCATGGGGAAGTAAAAATTTTGCATGGCAAGGGTGAAGGTGTATTGCGTAAAGTGGTTCGGGAACAATTAAAGAAATACAAACAGATAGCCATCTTTGCCGATGAGCATGTGGAACGTGGAGGGGATGGGATTACAGTGGTGGTACTTAAATAGAAAAGACCTCGAAGGAGGTCTTTTTATTAATAGATAAAATAAGCTATTGTTTTAATCTAATTCAATTATCCACTCACCAGACACTTGCGAAACTCTGGCTCCATCGTATCCATCACCAGTATAGGTAAAAGTGAGTGTTAGTTTTCCGTCACTCCCGATTGTGTAAACAATTCCAGTTCCATCATCTCTTACAATTAAGCCCCCATTACCAGATGTTGAGTCAAATGTCCAAGTTCCAGTGGCTGGCCAAGGGTTCGGGGTTAAAGTACCAGTAACATCATAATCATATGGACCGTTTGGGCTATCAGCGTCAAATGAGCCACTTATTGTAAGGGTGAAACTATTTGTAATTTGTGTATTTGGTATTCCATCAAGTGTAGCACTTACATAGTTCCAAGTTTTGGAAAGCTTTGCGAGTTGTACTTTTTTAGGGTTCGCTTCACTTCCACCACCGCCACAATTAGCGAAAAAAAGGGTTAAAGAGGCTATTGTTAATAGCGAAAGTGTACGGGCTAGTAATTTCATTTTCATAGATACTTAAGGTTCGAATTTCACATTTATAACTCACAAAATCAAATAATGCTATTAATATGAAAGGTATTTAGGGTTTAATGGTGGCTGGTTTGGAGATGTAACCTAAAATCCTACTAATAATGTCATTTCTACCGCCAGCAGGCAGGGCGAAACTTCGTATTAGTTTCTGATTACGCTGTGATTATTTAAGGTCCGCCAGATTCACTACTTCCGCATTTTCGGGATATTCTTTTTGTTGATTGGAGGCTATAAAAACCAGTTGGTCGGGGGGAAGTTGCTTTAGATTCTCTTGATACCAAACAAATGCCTGTTCATCTAGGTTGGTGCCCGGTTCATCTAAGAAGAGTACGTCTGCCTCCGTATAAAAGGCCAGCCCTAGTTTGAGGCGCTGTTTCATTCCGGATGAAAAATTTGCAATATTTTTGTCGCTTGCGTGTGTTAGATAAAGTTTATCAATAAGGCGTTCAATGGTAAAACCCGGGCGCATCCTGCGCATCTTGAAATGAAAACGGATATGTTCTTCTAATGTAAACTCTTCAATCAAATCCATATAGGGAGTAGCAATGGCTACACGATTGAAAATTTCTTCTATCGGAATTACCTTTTCTTCAGAAGTAAAAATAAGAGAACCAGATGTTTGTGGAAGTTGCCCCCACAATACCTGAAGCAGCGTAGATTTACCTGAACCGTTAGGTCCCGTGATAGCGTATGTTTTACCGGATTGAAAAGTGTAGCTGAGATTTTTAAAAATCCACTCCCTGTTGAAACGCTTACTTAAACCTACAGTCTCAATTTTGAATTTTGAATTGGAGGTTTGAGGCTGGATGTTGGATGCTGGAGAGTTGATTGTTTCTGGTTTCAAGTTTCTGTAGTAAAAAATCAACGAATCAATGAACTACCGAATCAATCCCCCGATCCATAGCCCTTCATAATTCCGCGTTCGGAAGTTTTAATGAAATTCAGAATGTAGTCGCGTTCCTGGCTTGCCGCTACGGTATTCTCAACAAGTTCTAATGCCTTGGTAACATTCATGCCTTTCATAAAAACATATCGGTATATTTCCTGTATCTCCGAAATCTTTTCTGAAGTAAATCCTCTTCTCCGCAAGCCAACGGTGTTAATGCCAGCATACGATAACGGCTCGCGTGCTGCCTTTGTAAAAGGAGGAACATCCTTACGAACAAGCGACCCTCCCGATAGCATTACGTGGGCTCCAACTTTTACAAATTGATGTAAGGCACTCGCGCCACCAATAATGGCCCAGTCTTCAATAGTTACATGACCAGCAACTTGAACCGTATTTACCAGAATGCAATTATCCCCGATCATACAATCGTGTGCTACGTGCACGTATGCCATCAGTAAGCAATTCTTACCAATAACTGTTTTTAACTTATCGGTTGTTCCTCGGCTTATTGTAACGTATTCGCGTATTACCGAATTATCGCCAATGTGAGTTTCTGTTTGTTCGCCCGAAAATTTTAAATCCTGCGGTATAGAAGAAACTGAAGCACCCGGGTAGACTTTAACATTTTTGCCTAAGCGTGAGCCATCCCAAATTATGGCGTTTGGGCCAATCCAACAGCCATCATCAATGATTACATCTCTCTGAATGGTAGCAAAAGGCTCGATTGTAACGTTGTTACCAATTTTAGCATCGGGGTGTACGTTGGCTAACGGATAGTTGCTCATGAATCTTTACGGGAAATTAGTGCAGTCATAGTGCCTTCGCAAACCAACGAGTTACCAACGTAAGCACGGCCTCTCATTTTTGCAATACCCCTTTTTATGGGCGCTAGCAGGTCACACTGAATTACGAGTGTATCGCCTGGCAATACCATTTTTCTAAAACGACAATCGTCAATGCCTAAAAAATAAGTCCAGTAATTTTCTGGATCGGGTACTGTGTTCAGTACTAAAATACCACCGATTTGGGTCATTGCTTCTACCTGTAACACACCTGGCATTACCGGATTTCCAGGAAAATGTCCTTGAAAAAACGGCTCGTTCATGGTAACATTTTTTACTCCGGCAACACTTTCTTTATCGAGGTATATGATTTTATCGATCAATAAAAAGGGATAACGATGAGGAAGGGTAGATAAGATTTTATTGATATCCATTACCGGAGGAAGAGCAGGATTGTATTTTGGTCTTCCTTTTTTATCATCCTCATGCATTGCCTTCTTCAACTTTTTAGCGAATGCAACATTGGCAGCGTGGCCGGGTCTTGCTGCTAAAAGCTGAGCCTTAATCGGCCGGCCAGCCAAAGCAAGGTCACCCACGAGATCAAGGAGTTTGTGCCGTGCGGGCTCGTTCTTAAAACGAAGATCAATATTATTTAGGATTCCCTCATGTTTCACTTCAACTTTTGGCTTACCAAGCATTTTAGCGATGTTATCGAGTTCATCATCCTTCACAACACGATCAACAATAACGATCGCGTTATTTAAATCACCACCGCGGATAAGGTTGTTTTTATACAACATCTCTAGCTCATGCAAGAAACAAAACGTACGGCATGACGCTATTTCTTTTTCGAATTGATTGATGTCGGTTAAGGATGCGTGCTGACTGCCCAATACCGGAGAGTTGTAATCGACCATCACCGTTACGCGGTAGTCGTCTAAAGGCAGTGCGGCAATTTCGACATTACGCGCAGCTTCGCGATAAAATATAGGTTCTTGTACTTCAAAGAAATCGCGAATAGCATTTTGCTCTTCTGTATCTGCTTCTTTTAGAATATCCACGAATTGAATGGAACTTCCGTCCATGATGGGGCATTCTGGTCCATCTAATTGAATTAATACGTTGTCTATTTGAAGCCCGACTAAAGCCGCTAGTGTATGTTCAATGGTGCTTACTCTTGCGCCACTTTGTTCAATTGTGGTTCCTCTGGAAATGTCTACAACATTGTCGCAGTCGGCATCAATAATAGGTGAGCCAGGGAGATCAATCCGTTGAAATTTAATTCCATGGTTAGGTTTCGCTGGAACGAACGTCATATTCGTTTTTGCGCCTGTATGTAAGCCTACGCCCGAAAGGGTTACAGACTTCTGGATAGTTTGCTGTTTGAAGTTTAGCATCTATTGTATAAAAGACCGCAAATTTAACCCCTATCTAGAGATAATCCAAAATTTATGCTTTTAGTTGATTATCAAGTGTTTGAGAATGAATTCTATTGGCTACTCGGCTGTTTCTGATGATAGCGTTTTACTGGAAGAATAATCTGACCCATAGGTCTTTTTCTCAAGCTCACGGAGACGCTGATTTAAATCGGGTAGTTTTTTAAACACGGCATACGACCTGAAGTACTCGCTAACATCGAATGCGGGTGATCCAATTATTTTTTGCCCCTCTTTTTTAATGGACTTACCAATTCCAGCCTGTGCGCCAATGCCCGTGTTATTTGCAATTACTAGGTGTCCCGCAATACCTACCTGGCCACCAAGAATGCAGTTATCGCCAATCCTTGAAGAACCTGATATGCCAGACTGTGCTGCAATCACGGTATTTTTCCCTACTTCAACATTATGAGCGACTTGAATGAGGTTATCGAGTTTAACGCCTTTTCTGATAATGGTTGAATCACCAAAAAGTGTGGCGCAGTCAATCACTGTATTTCCACCGATGGTCACATTGTCTTCAATAATTACATTGCCCAACTGTGGAATAGTTTTATAGGTACCATCGGCTTGAGGAGCAAAACCAAAACCATCGCTGCCAATAACAGTACCCGAATGAATGACACAGTCTATACCAACCTTTGTATCGGCATATAGCTTTGTGCCCGAGTGTAGAATGGTGTTGTTACCAACCTCAACGTTATCGCCAACAAAGGCGTGTGGGTAAATTTTTACATTGTCGCCAATCTTCACATTATTACCAATGTAGGAGAAGGCACCGCGGTATATATTTTTCCCAACGATACTGTTAGATCCGATATAGCACGGATCTTCAATTCCTGATTTTTGAAAACTAATAAGCTTATGATATTCTTCCAACAAAACAGTGAAACTGATGTATGGATCGTCAACTAAAATTAAGGTTGATGCAATTTCTTTTCTGGGAGCAAAACTTTTACTAACGATAACAGCAGAAGCTTGTGTTGTGTAAATAAAATTTTCGTATTTGGGATTTGATAAGAATGCAATCTGTCCCTTCTTAGCATCCTGGATTTTAGCCAGCATGTTAATCTTTCCATTGCTTTCACCTTTAACCTCTCCACCTAACATGGAGGCTATTTGTTGTATGGTAAATTCCATTGTCTGGTTGTCAGTTATCCGTGAATAGTTATCCGTAGTCACTGTTATAGAAATATCGCCACGTCTGTATTCGAACTCACAATTAACATTTAACTGATAACGATTTAACGGCTATCTACAAAGATACATTTTTAGGCCAGCAGAGATAATTTTTTTTCACGATTTTACTGATGGCTTTAATGTTGGGTAAATCTGAGGCTTGCGCAATATCCAGTAACTCACCTCGCTTTGTCAGAATGTTTATCTTTTGCCCATCTGTATAGGCCTCGTTTGTCACTGAACCTGAGGAATAAAAATAGGATGACTCTGCGCGTAAAATTCCAAATACTTTTGTTATGCCTGTTCTAATCTCTTCTACTTTTGTTTTACTGATGGAATCATTGCTTAATATGATTTGAAACAGGTTTCGCTCCAATAACATTTTTGCCAACGTTGAAAGAATGAAGTCGGAATGGTTTTGCCAGTGCTTAATAGCTCCCCAAATATCGTGATCATCTAATGCTCCAAAGGCCTTAAGTACTTTTTGGTTTTCTTTAAAATTTTCAATCGTGTAGGTGTGGTTAAGAAAAAGTTGTAGCGATTCGGATGCAGCTAAATTCTCCCCAGACTTAACTAAACTTTGCGCGCGTTTAATCAGGTTCGATACCATTCGCTCAGCACTTACGGTGGTTTTATGCAGGTATACCTGCCAGTACATCAGCCTTCGTGCATTCAGGAAGTTTTCAATATTCATGATTCCCTTTTCCTCTACAACCAATTGATCGTTGTGTACCGTCAGCAGTGAAATGATTCTATCAACCCCAATCATTCCTTCGATTACGCCTGTAAAGAAGCAATCACGTTTGAGATAATCTAACCGATCAATATCCAGTTGACTGGAAACCAACTGATGGAAGAATTTACGCTTATAGGTTTTTTGAAATATTTTTAAACTAAGACTTAATGACCCGTTAAACTCTTTGTTGAGTTGCTGCATGAAAAGGTAGGAGAGGCTTTCGTGCTTGATGCCCGATAGAAGTGTGTTTTCCAGCGTGTGTGATAAAGGCCCGTGGCCTATGTCGTGTAAGAGCACGCAAAGCAAGGATGCTTCATATTCTTCTTCCGAAATCTCGATTCCTTTTACCCGTAAATTATCAAGCACACGTGTCATTAAATGCATTGCCCCTAAGGCATGCTGAAATCGGGTATGTTGAGCGCCCGGATAAACAAGATCTGTTAGCCCTAGCTGCTTAATATGCCGAAGGCGCTGCAACCATGGATGGGAAATAATATCAAAAAGAAGTTCGTTCGGGATGGTTATAAATCCGTAAACAGGATCGTTGATTATTTTCTTTTTATTCATTGAATCAGTTAATAGTTAACAGTTATAAGTTAACAGTTATATCCGTAAATTGGTGTGATTATGCAACGGATAGCGGACAGCCAATACTTCTGACTGATAACGATTAACTGATAACTGAACATGCAAAGATATAGCATTTTGTGGGTGGATGATGAAATTGACTTACTAAAGCCACACATCATTTTTTTAGAGCAACGCGGATATGACATTACACCGATTAACAATGGTTCAGACGCGGTCGAGATGTGTGAAGAAAAGCATTTTGATGCTGTATTTCTGGATGAAAATATGCCTGGGATGTCTGGGTTGGAGGCATTGAGCCTTATTAAAAATAACAAGCCAAATCTCCCGGTGGTAATGATCACTAAAAATGAGGAGGAGCATATTATGGAGGAGGCTATCGGTTCTAAAATTGCCGACTACCTGATAAAGCCGTTGAACCCAAGCCAGATTTTGCTCTCGGTTAAAAAAATTTTTGATAACAAACGACTTGTCATTGAAAAGACGAACCTTAATTACCAACAGGAGTTTCGTAAAATCAGTATGGCCTTTATGGAGGAAATGAATCATGAAGCATGGGCCGATATTTATAAGAAGCTCGTGTTTTGGGAATTGCAGCTTGATCAGGCCGACAATCAGGAAATGGCTGAAATACTTGATGCGCAAAAAGCTGAAGCCAATGCGAACTTTGCCAAGTTTGTCATTAAGAATTATGATCGCTGGTTAAATGAGCCCAATGCGGATAAGCCATTACTTTCGCATCAACTCATGAAAAAGAAAGTAATTCCTGAACTAAAATCCGGGCGACCTCTATTTATGTTGTTGATTGACAATCTTCGGTATGATCAGTGGAAAGTTATTGAGCCAGTCATTAGTGAGTATTTTACAATTGAAAAGGAGGAAACGTACTATTCTATCCTACCAACAACAACGGCCTATGCGCGAAATTCAATTTTTTCTGGTATGATGCCCAGTGAAATGGAAAAGCTACAGCCCGACTTATGGGTAGGTGAGGATGAGGATGAAGGAAAAAATAACTTTGAAGATGCGTTTTTAGAAAAGCAGATTAAGAAAAACAATCTCAACATTAAATCTTCGTACCACAAAATTAAGAATCTGGAAGCTGGCCGCCATTTAGCGGATACCATCAATAATCTTTTTCAAAACGACTTAAATGTTATTGTTTACAATTTTGTGGATATGCTTTCGCATGCCCGTACCGATATGGCCATGGTAAGAGAGTTGGCACCAGATGAATCGGCCTATCGATCGATCACTAAATCGTGGCTGCTACATTCGCCCCTCCTCGAAATTCTTAGAAAGATTTCTGAGAAAAATGCGAGGCTAATTATCACTACAGATCACGGTACAATTCGGGTGAAAAGGCCCTTTAAGATTATTGGCGATAAAAGCGTGAATACAAACCTTCGGTACAAGCAAGGTAAAAACCTAAGTTATGAAGGAGGAAAAGTGATGCAAGTACAAAAGCCTGAGCGTGTTTTTCTGCCGAAAATGAATGTCTCAACTTCATATGTATTTGCAATTGAAGATCAATTTTTCGCATACCCGAATAACTATAACCACTACGTAAACCTATATAAAGACACGTTTCAGCATGGCGGTGTGAGCCTGGAAGAGATGATAATCCCTATAATTTTATTAAATTCGAAGAATGCATCGTGATGAAAAGCGCCATGCATTTGAAAAGGTGACACTGGCAGAACTTGATGATGTTGCCCGTGAACTAATGCAATCTTTAGATAAATTCCCTGTAATTATTTTTCATGGAGAAATGGGGGCTGGTAAAACAACGCTGATAAAAGCAATGGGTAAAGCCTTAGGGGTAACCGAAACAATTAGCAGCCCGACTTTCTCCATTGTGAATGAGTACCAAACGAAATCAGCCAAGAAGATTTTTCACTTTGATTTTTATAGGATAAAAAAGGAAACGGAGGCATATGATATTGGTGTTGAGGAGTATTTTGATTCCGGGCATTATTGTTTTGTCGAATGGCCTGAAAAAATCCCTTCACTCTTGCCTGCTGCCGTTGCAGAAGTATTTATTACCAGCACAGACGATACACATAGAACTATAGCATTTTCAGTTCATCATGGAAAAGAAGAAAACAGGGTTTGAAACACTCGCGAAAGCTGGCCTTGCTCATCAAGAGCAAATGCTTGCAGTGAAGAAGAAGAAGAATTCTTTTTTTATTGGTTTACCCAAAGAGATTTCGCTTCAGGAAAATCGCATTACACTCACGCCCGATGCTGTAGAGTTACTCGTTAATAATGGTCATGAAATATGGCTGGAGACGAAAGCGGGTGTTGGCTCGAAGTTTACCGATCAACAGTACAGTGAGGCAGGAGCAAAGATTGTATACACAGCCAATGAAGTTTATAGGGCCGATGTTATTCTGAAAATTGAACCCCCTACGGAAGATGAGATTGAGCTAATGCGTCCCGGCCAGACACTTATCTCGGCTCTTCAACTTGGTCATTTGTTACCCGAACAGGTGCAAGGATTGCTGAAGAAAAAAATCACTTCTTTAGCCTTTGAGTTAATTGAAGATAAAGTAGGCGGTATGCCAATCATTCGTGCTATGAGTGAAATTGCAGGCAGTACAGTGATGTTGATTGCATCAGAATATTTGAGTACGGCAAATAATGGTAAGGGCGTTATTTTAGGAGGTATCACGGGAGTACCACCAACTAAAGTGGTGATCATTGGTGCCGGTACGGTTGCTGAGTTTGCTGCCCGTGCCGCACTCGGCTTAGGAGCCGATGTTCAGGTTTTTGATAATCATCTCTATAAACTCAGAAGGATTAAACACATTTTAGGACAACAACTATACACTTCTACTATTGATACAATCACGTTAAGTGAAACCTTAAAATCGGCCGATGTAGTTATTGGTGCATTGCGTGCTGAGAAAGGTAAAGCCCGGCACGTAATTACGGAAGAAATGGTAAGTCGAATGAAACCAGATTCATTAATAATAGACTTAAGTATTGACCAGGGTGGTTGTGTTGAGACTTCTGAAATTACTACGCTGAAGAAGCCGGCATTCCGTAAGCATGATGTGATTCATTACTGCGTACCCAACGTTGCATCACGCGTAGCACACACTGCCACAAATGCTTTAAGTAATATTTTCACACCCACTATTTTGCGAGCAGCCGAAGAGGGTGGAGTGGAGGAGATGGTTTTCTCTCATAAATGGTTTATGAAAGGCGTTTACACATACAAAGGCGGGCTCACCAATGAATCTGTTGCACGCAAATTTGGGCTGAAGTACAAGAATATTGAGCTGTTGCTGGCTGCTAGATTTTAATAACCATAAAATTGGTTTCTAGCTATCAAAACACCCAGACTTTCTACTTTACCCAAACCTCATCAACAAAAATAAAGGCCTCCCCATTAAAAGGATATCCTTGATGCCAGGAAGGAAGCTTTCCAAAATTGGTTGCTTTAATTTTAATAAAGCGTGTTTTTTGTTTTTGGATTGATAGTTTCAAGTTCTGAATTTGAACAGTGAAATCTTCGGCAAGCATATTATTTTTTAGATTTCCTGCTTTTGTAAAGTTTTTGCCATCAAGCGACAGCTCAACTTCAATTTGTGTTGGCATTATTATCCAGGCGCGTGTGTCTTGTAGAAATCCTGCACCTATTTCAGTAACAGATTTAGTTTCGATCAGATCAATTACTATTTCAAAATCCTGGCTTTGATATCCTTGCCATTCCCCTTTTCTCCAATTCTCATCTCCACGAATACCATCAATAATACCATCGTCACCACCAGCTGTGTATTGCGGATTGTATTTTGAGGTTATCTGAATCTTCCAGTCGTTGCTAAATTTGTAAAAAGTTGCTTTTGTCGTATAGCTCTTCCTGCCTGCTGTATTGATTGCGATTGCTTCCAGATTGGTTGTTTCTTTCAATTCAATCGGGCCAGTATATCTTTTTGATGTTTCGTTTGGGGTAGTATTGTTTAGTGTATAATAAATGGAGCAGTCAGAGCAGCTTTCGATGGTAACCGATGTTTTGCCTTTAAAGCTTTTCCCGTTTGACGTGATTATAGGTGTTGTAACAAATTCCGAATCAGTGAGTTTTTGAATTTGTGACTCTTTAAAAAATGAGTCAGTTATGGCAGGTTCGTTTGTCATGTTTAGTGATAGGTCTCCACCTTTCATGAGTTGTTCATAGCTGATTGACGGAGACTTTAATAAACTTCCGTTATGGGAAGCACTACCAATGAATTTATTTTCTGTCGAATTATTTTTATTCGTTATTGTTAATTGATTTCTATTCTCAAGATTTACGATCACGTTGTCAAAAATCGGAGAGCCAATGCTAAACTCTGCTGTGCCCGGGCAGACTTGATATATGCCGAGCGAACTTAAAACATACCAGGCACTCATTTGCCCACAGTCCTCATTGCCAGAGAGCCCATCCGGGGAATTTTTATACAGGTTGTCAAGGATCTCTCGTACCCTTTGTTGCGTTTTATGTGGCCTGCCAACATAGTTGTACAGATAAGCCATATGATGACTAGGCTCATTACCGTGTGCATACTGACCAATCAATCCTGTTATGTCGGCTTGTTCACGTCCGGTTGTAAGTGAATTGGTTGTAAATAGTTCGTCTAATTTTTTTTCGAAATTTCTTGGACCTCCCAAGAGGCTAATATGTCCGGTAATATCGTGCGGTGTAAAGAAGGAATATTGCCACGAGTTTGCTTCTGTAAAATGGTTATTCACTTCTCTCGGATCGAATGGAGTAAGCCAACCTCCATTTTTCTTAGGCCTCATAAAACCTGTGCGCGCGTCAAACAAGTTTCTGTAACTTAATGACCTTTGTATGTATTGATTATACGTTGTGTCTTTTTTTAAAAGTCTTGCTACCTGTGCAATGCAAAAATCATCATAGGCATACTCCAGGGTTTTAGAGACTGACTCATGCTCATCGTCAATCGTAATCACACCGTTAGTACGGTAGGCCGGTAAACCAAGATGCGGCCATGTTGAGCTTTTCTTCATTGCTTCAAAAGCCAGGTTTAAATCGAAGGAGCCAATTCCTTTAACAGCTGCATCAGCAATGACGCTCGCATTATGATAGCCGATCATACAATCTGTTTCGTTGGCTGCTAACTCCCACACCGGTAATCTTCCACCCTGCTGATACATAGAAAGAAAGGATTGTATGAAATCATTTGTTCTTTTCTGATCAATAATGGTATAGAGGGGATGCAGTGCTCGGAAAGTATCCCACAAAGAAAAAATTGTATAGTGTGTGTAATCAGTTGATTGATATATTTTCTTATCCATGCCCAGATACCGGCCATCTACATCGCTTGCGGTACTGGGATGTGTAAAGCAATGGTATAATGCTGTATAGAAAATTGTTAGCTTATCTTTATCGCTATCGGTTACTTGAATTTTACTCAGCTCCTTGTCCCAGGTGCTTGTTGCTTGTTTCTTTATTTCATCAAAATTCCAATGGGGGAGTTCTGCTTTCATATTTTTAGCGGCACCATCGATATCAACCATGGATAAGGAAACTTTTACCAGCAGCGGTGTAACGCCATCGCTTTTAAAACTAAAATTAATTTTAGCAGACTGTTGTGAAATTTCAACAGACTTACTTTCAACACCATCAACAGAAACAACATGGTCTGTTATAGGCTGCGAGAATTCCATAACGAAGGCAACGTATTGGTCCTGTGCCCAAGCCTTGCTTCTTCGAAAACCGATAACCCGGGTAGGACTTTCTATTTTTATATAAGCTTCGGTGCACTCGTCACGATGACTGAAATCAAAAGCAAGGATAGCTTTTTCTGTTTTAGGAAAGGTGTATCGATGCATCCCAACACGATTTGTTGTGGTGAGTTCGGTGAGCACACCATTGTTTAGTTTAACGGAGTAGTAGCCAGCTTCGGCATGTTCATTTTTGTGATTGAATGAAGCGCGATAGTCGTCCGTTGTGAAAGCTCCTTTACCGATAACGGGCATCAGCATAATATCACCGTAATCGGATATACCGGTACCACTCAAGTGCGTATGGGAGAATCCATAGATGATTGAATCTGAGTAGTGGTAGCCGGAGCAACCATCCCAACTACCATCAATGCGTGTATCGGGAGAGAGTTGAACCATTCCGAACGGCACTACC
Organism: Cyclobacteriaceae bacterium; assembly: GCA_031395485.1. Classification (GTDB taxonomy): domain Bacteria; phylum Bacteroidota; class Bacteroidia; order Cytophagales; family Cyclobacteriaceae; genus UBA2336. The sequence goes on from JANNUS010000009.1 coordinate 342,213, forward strand.
GCCCCCGGAAATGTATGTCCATGGCCTCCGGTGCCGATAAACGGATTTACATATTGGGCTAAATTAGTTTGGGCTATACTTGAAATAGCGGAGAGCAATAGTATCGCGTTGAAAATTAATATTGCGCAACGTGAGCTCAATTTAGTATGTATCATACAATGATTTTATTTTTATTTTAGTTTTTATCTGGTTGTACGTTCCCTTCCCAACGATTTCAATTTCTCTTGATTTTCCGGGTAGTAAGTCAACGTAATTTTCAGAGAATGTAATACCCTCATCGGCATCGATATAAATATTTTTTGCGAGTTTATCGCTAGAAATTATGAAGAAGTTTTTCTTTTTAGATGCCTTTACTTGAATAGTAGGTTTCTGTAAGCAAAGATTTTTAGGAGAAGTAAAGTAAAAGACATTTTCTGCTACCAATGACCCTGCGTTCGTGTGTAACTCTGCTAACAGAAAAGAGCATGATGGATTTATTTTTCCCGACAACTCAATCGAGTCTATCGAATAAATGACTGCGCTACCTTGTTTGTAAGTAAGTATATTTTTTTTGTCTTGCCATTTAATATTTCCGTTGAAGTCAATCGCGGATATAGAAAGTTTAACTTCATTATGGCGTGTACTATCGGCTATGGCAAATATTTTGTAGGCTCCATCTTCTATAATTGTGCTGAGTATTTCATTTTGGTAAGCTTTCTTAATTAAGTAATGGGCGGCTTTTGGTGTGCCAAAGTAGTCTATGCTGCTCCAGGATGTTACGGGCCAGCAATCATTCAATTGCCAAAATAGAGTTCCCATGCAATATGGTTGGCGTCTCCGATGTGATTCAATAGCAGTTTTCATTCCTTCTGCCTGCACAAGTTGTGATACATAACAGTAATCCTCAAAGCCTTTCGGCTTTTGATAGTACCGGGTGAGGTAATGATCAATTGTCTGGAAACCTATAGGGTGTTTTTGATGATGCTTGACTACCTCAGACTGCAGATCAATATTTTTTTCATCGGAGATCTTCTTGAACAGATAAGGGGATGGCATTCCCTGAAATCCATACTCGCTCATAAACCTTCCGACTTTCTCCTGATATTCGCTAAAGGGTTCAAGTCCCCACCAAACACCCCAATAGTGTGAATCACCTTCGGCTAAGCTTTTCTTCCTTCCCCACCCATGCTGTGGTGATGAAGGCCAATAGAAATGTGAAGGATCAAACTTTTTAACCAAATCTGAAATTTCTTTTTCAAATAAATTTTGGTAGTCAGTCCAAATTTTCAATGAATCGCTATTTGAATATTTGTATTGTTTTTGCCAGCCCCAATTAAACCAACCTTCGCTTATCTCATTGTTTCCACACCATAAGGCAAGGCTGGCGTGGTTACGCAATCGAATGATCTGCTCTTCAACTTCCGCCCGTACATTAGTTAAAAATTGCTCGTTACCGGGATACATCGTGTTAGCAAACATAAAGTCTTGCCAAACAAGAATACCCTGTTCATCGCAAGCATCATAAAAGGATTGATCTGCGTAAACTCCACCACCCCAAACGCGCAGCATGTTCATGTTTGAACTATGTGCTGTGTTAACCATGTTTTTATACTGTTGCGCGGTAACTCGAGGTAGAAAATTATCAGGAGGAATGATATTAGCACCTTTAATAAAGACTGGTTTGCCGTTTAGTTTGAAAAGGAAGCTTCTCCCTACAGAATCCTTTTCCTGAATTAGTTCGATAGTTCGAATGCCAATGCGTTGATATGAAATATTTTTGGAAGGTGTTAAATCACTGCTTATCTCTATTCGTAGCGTATAAAGTATGGGTTCTCCTAAACCATTGCACCACCAAAGTTTTGGGTTTTTGATAGTTGCCCTTGTTTTTAGAAGCGTATCTGTTGGTAGAACGTTTAAAGAATTTGATCCGATCAATTGATTCGTAGCATTATTGTATACGGAAATTTTAAGATTTGTATTTCTCTTATTTTCAATCGAAGTATTGATATTCAAAATTGCTTCGCTTGCTGAAACATTTTCCTGAATAATATGATGATTGAATATCCGGATGGACCCTTGCAACAAAACTAATTTCACGGGCTTCCAAATACCACACGTAACAAATCGAGGTCCCCAGTCCCAACCGTAGTGGTATGCGGCTTTGCGTGTGAAAGCCTTCTCTTCACCGGGTAGTTTGTACGGTAGATGTTTCGCTTCTTCTTTGCCTTTTTTAAAGGCTGATAAGAATTTTATTCTCAAATAATTTGTGCCCTCTTTTAAATGAGGCTCACAACTAACCTGCCACGAGCGAAACATATTATTTGCAGTTAGAATGCGAGAGTCATTCAAGTATACTTCAGCGTATGTATCAAGTCCTTCAAATAGAAGTGAAGCGCTATTTGTTGCTTCGGCTTTGTGGTACTCAAAAGTGCATTTGTATTCCCAGTCAACAGTGTCTACCCATTGAACTAACTTTTCGTTAGTCCCAAAATATGGATCAGGTATTATTTTATTGGTTAGTAAATCTGTATGAACAGTACCCGGTATAATTGCTTGTAGCCATACTGAATCACCCACTCTTCTGAATTTCCAATTTGAGTTGAGGATTACTTCTTGCGATTGAGAGTAGCAGCTCCAACTTATAAAAACGAAAAAAGTAAAAAGCTTGATTTTCATTGCTTATTCATGCGTGTTCATTTGCTGGCAAAGCGACCTTTGTTACTTTTAACAAAAATCTATCAAAACATTTTATGTATTACTGGCTATTCCAAATAAGGGAGGCCGCACCAAGGATGGCTCCAGCGTTTTCATTGAGCTCTGATAAATGTATTTTAGCTTTATTTCTATATATATTGTGCAGGTTATCCTCAAAACTCTTTCTAGTGGGGGCAAGAAGAAATTCACCTGCCCGTGCCAAGCCGCCAAATAAAAATATAGCTTCCGGGCTCGTGTATGCCATTGCGTTTGCAAGTGCTAATCCTAAAACCTCCCCGGTTTTTGAAAATGCATCCAGCGCTTCCTTTTCTCCTTCGCGCGCCTTTTGATAAATCCCCATGGCATCTATTGTAAAATTTTTCTCGCCTTTTAGTTCGTTGTAGGTTGTTACAATTCCTGTTGCTGAGCAATATGTTTCCAAGCACCCTTTCCGACCACAGCCACAAAGCCTGCCATTTTTCTCAACAATTACATGACCAAGTTCTCCAGCAAATCCATCATGGCCATAGACTAGCGTACCATTCATAACAATGCCACTGCCTAATCCTGTACCGAGTGTTATAAAAATGAAATCGTTGTAATTTTTAGCGCCACCGTACAGATGTTCGCCAAGTGCCGCAGCATTGGCATCATTTGTAACGATAGATTTTACACCTAATTCTTTTTCGAAAGCCGAAGCAACCGGAATAATGCCTTTCCATTGCAAGTTTGGTGCATGTTCTACGTTACCGGTATAATAATTTCCGTTTGGCGCACCTACACCACAGCCAATAAGCTTAGCGTGAGATGATTTTGTCAACCATCTTTTGATGGAGTCAGATGCAAATGTGACCAGGTGACTAAATTCTGAAAAATCTTTTGTAGGAAATGAATCTGACCAAACAATTTTTCCAACCTCATCTACCAGGCCAAGTGCCACGTTCGTGCCACCAATATCAATGCCCGCTACCAGCGGTTGTTGTATCGTAATCAATGCCTTGAGATTTTAAAATACCCGTAACCTTCCATGCGTAAAATGCGAGGTAAGCAAAGCAGGCAGCTCCTACAAGGTAACTCCATTGTATGCCTAACAAATCATCACTGGCCAACGATCCTTGCAATAAACTAACAAACCCGCCACCCATAATCATCATAATCAGCAAGCTTGATCCTTCATTCGTATGTTTGCCTAGGCCTGCAATAGACAACGTGAAAATGCACGGCCATAATGTGCTGCAGAATAATCCGACACTAATAAAGGCATATACGCTAACCATGCCTTCGGTGAGCATGCCAATAAAAAGTGCAACGATTCCCATTATGGAATAAATAAGAAGCAGTCTTGCAGGATTTCCTTTACTCAGGATATCGCCAAGGATCATAAAGAGTATCACAAAAGCATACACATAGAAAGTTGAGACGTCATGATTTGCAATTGCCGTCACGGCCAAAAAGAAACCAAATGCAACATACGGTATCAGGAAACGAAGAATTTTCTTAGCTCCCATTCCAATATTAAAGGCGCCAACGGATGACGTCCAGCGGCCAATCATCATACTGGCCCAAAATAATGAAACGAAAGGTGCAATGCGATCGGTAGGTGTGTTGAGATGTTGCTTCATGAATTCCGGTAAGTTACTAGCCGTTGAAACTTCAACACCGACATAAACGAAAATTCCAATCATACCCATCCAAAGCTGGGGATACTTCATGGCGCTAGATTTCTCTGTAGCCACAATTATTTTTTCCGACTTCTCATCGTCCGTCACCGAATGAATTTTATTGGGAATGGAAGATAATTTGAAAATAACGGCTACAATAATAAATGCTGCACCTAAAATCAGGTATGGTGTTTTTACACTTTCGATGTTGGGCGTTGCTATGGTGCCTGCCGTGAACGTTCCGAAAATGGCGAAACTTAAAATTAGTGGACCTATGGTTGTTCCTATATTATTAATGCCGCCAGCTAAACTTAGTCGCTGTGATCCTTTTTTAGGGTCACCCATCACAATGGCCAGCGGGTTCGCGGCAGTCTGTTGTAAGGAGAAGCCAAGGCCTACAATAAATAAACCGGATATCATTAATCCGAAAGAAGCGCTATCAGCTGCCGGAATAAAAACTAGCGTTCCTAAGGCTGATATGATAAGACCAAGTGCAATTCCATTTTTATATCCAATACGATTGAGAATATCACCGCCCGATGCTTTTGACGTAAAATAATAAATAAGTGACCCAACGGTATAGGCAACATAGAATGCAAACGAAATCATCTGTGATTGCCACTGCTCGAGATTAAGTTTTTCTTTGAATACGGGTATTAAGATATCGTTGCTGGAGGCAACAAAACCCCAAAAGAAAAAAACGGAAATAAGGGTTAGTAGCGCAAGCGTGGTTGTTTTATTCTCTTTCATGCTGTAGTTATCAGTTAATCGTTAGTCGGTTGAAATTCGCTATTCAATATATGGCAATTTATTGATAACCTACAACTGATAACCATTACCGGACAACTATTACCTGATCAAAGTCTGGACAGACTTTCTTCTAGTGCTCTAATTTTTAACTCTGCATCTGCTTTTTTCTTTCGCTCTATGTCGATTACTTGTGGAGGCGCACTATTTATAAATATTTCATTCGACAATGCACGCAAGTTTGGCTTAAAGCACAAAAACATTAAGCTGCTATTAACCGCGAGATTTTAAATTGTCTGAATTGGGATTAGCAGGATTTAAGAATTAATAGGTGTGTTGATTTAGCTAAGAGCCCTTTCCATTCTTAACCATTGCATTTTCCTCGATTAAACTCGCGATCTTCTTGTATTTATCTGGATGAATAAAATACCGGATAAGACGCTTATCATTATCAATCCTTTGTTTGTCTAATAACTCATCTTCATCTCCGGTAAAGGCCTTATATTTTTTATTGATTGATACCATTATATCGCTGCGATGTTTTTTCTGAACTTCTATTGACTTTCTGATAGTGCCCAACAAAAAATTAATCTCTTCAGTAGTCATAACATGATCTGACTTGTAGAATATAGCACGAATAAGTTGAACTTCAGTTTTATTAAAGACCGACTGCCCGATAGTATTACTCGCACTTCTTCGTTTGTACATTGTAAAAAAGATTGCGCCAATCGATAAGACTACACCAATTGAAAAGGTAACAAGCGATAGCCAACTCATGGACATCCAGAATGGTTTTTCTTGAGTGGGCACATAAATTGAAATTGCAGTTGGAGTAAAATCCGAATGTTTAAGTGAAAGTTGTAACTGTTCTTTTAGTGATGTCACTATATGAAATATGGAGTCTTTAAAGTATAATATGCAGCGCTTGTTGGTGTTCTTTGTTTTGTGTTCATTAAATATCATGCCTATTATAGGGGCGGCTTTTTCTTTGCCCAGCAAGGATATCTGATTAGATGCATAATCAACTAAATATAAAGTTTGATTTGAACGAGGCCCCGCAAATACTAATTCACCCCATGGCAATGACACAAGCCTCCTTGAGATTTTCATGATATCCATAGCCTCCTTTTTTACGACACCTAAAATGCTCCAGTTCTTTGAGTCCAGATCAAGTTCCCAAACCCGAGCGGTATCCGGGTAATAATTGACGTTGGTGTTTTTTTCTTTAAGCCACTCTTTAGCAATTCGCTTTTCAGTATAGCAAATTTTACTACCTCCATAATTCAACCAAATTCCTACCCCTTGCCCGCCACCCATCGGTATTTCTGTGTTTAGCGGCATAATTTCCCAACCATAATTTGAAGATTGGAAATACCTTAAATGCCCGTTGTTTCGCCAGAGGCCGTAACCTCCAATGGAAAAGATTGTATCCCGAATTGTAAAGTTGAATGCTCCAAAATTATAACCTGAATAAAAAGTAGAATCTATTCGGACAAAATCAATTCCATCTCCTTTTCGAAGTACTTTGTAAACCCGACCCGTTCCATCAATTAAGGCAAACAGGCCGTCACTTGTTTTAATGAAAACGTCACTAAGCTGTTCCTTGCCCGGTAGTTTCAGGTCGTTGGGTAAAAAAAACGGGTTTGTAAATCTGGGAGTTTCAAAACTTACAATTTCACCAACGGCCGATGAATCGCTTAGCAAATCTTCAAGCATCCATGCAGCATCCCCTTCTTGTGCTTTTGATTGAAAAGACAAAAGGCAAAGAATTAGAAGAGAAAACGAACGGACAGTGATTAAAACTAGCTTCATTAAATGCAATAATGCAATTTTCCAATAACACACGAAAAAGAACTTTTAATAAACTTTCCATCAGCCCTAGCGCTTTTGGGAGTAAAAACACTATCTGGAGCATACTTCCAGCATGAGATAGGTGAAAAATGGGTGATTCACCTGTTTTTAGAGCTTGTGGTTCAACGTATTAGCACAACTACTAGGTGAAGAATTCAATTGCAAGAAAGATTACCTAATACATCTATACAATTTCTTATCACCATTTGGATGAAAGTAGATTTGGTGAGAATTAAATGACAACCCAACTATGAAGAGTTTTAAACTATTCAAAAATACTTCATCTGAACAATTTAAAGATGATGAGTTGCTCGGAGTAATTCGTTTGCATGGTGAAATGAAAGCAGGACTTAAGAAACTCAGTAATCTTAAAAGAAATCAATTGCTAGTAGTTTATCATAATAACAAAAAAACCTATGGTATATTAAGGTTTATCGTAGGTGTAGAGGCATTTCATAAAAATTCAATAAAACTTTGCTGGGATCAGCGCGAAGACCTTGGGCTTGATAAAAATGACGATGCTGAACTACAACTCATTTTAAAAAAGGGAAATTTATTTGATGCAATGCGTTTCGCATGGTGCCATGCTAATCCTACAGTGCGGTATCCCTTTAAAATTGCCGCTATACTTGGTATCATTTCATTTATCGTATCACTTATTTCCCTTTTTTTTATTTAGTACCCATTTTTCTATGAGTAGATATTTCAATTGTAATATTGCAAGGCTTCTGTTGTTAGTCTTTGTTTCAACTACTTGTAGCGAGGAGGGTGAAGAGAAAAGGCCAGCTCCGGTTCTAGAAATGGTCACAGATGAAATTTCACTGATTACGGCTACCTCTGCAGTTGGCGGTGGAACAATTGTAGACGATACAGGCTTGCCAGTATTAACCCGGGGTGTTTGTTGGAGTACGAATGCCTTACCTACAATTGATAACGATAAAACTAGTGATGGTACTGGCGATGGCACATTTATTAGCACGATGACTGAACTAACGCCCGCTACCACTTATTTTGTAAGGGCTTATGCAATCACCCAAAACGAGACAATCTATGCCTCGTCAGTATCCTTCAAAACAATTCCGCTTGATCTGCCAACGGTTATAACTTTGCCCATTACTGATATCTCAACTGTAGAGGCAAGGAGTGGAGGTAATGTCACATCAGACGGAGGAGCCGAAGTTGTGTCGCGGGGAGTATGCTGGAGCAGCAATTCATACCCTACAATTAACAACAATAAGTCAACAGATGGTATTGGTATCGGTACATTTAATAGCCAAATCACTGGATTAACTGGGTTTTCCACCTACTATGTTCGAGCATATGCTACAAACGAGGTGGGGACATCTTATGGAGAAGAATTAATATTTCATACATTCCAAACCGGGAGCCTTTACCAAGGTGGAATAATCGGGTACATTTTAAAAGATGGTGATCCGGGGTATGATCCAAATGTTCCACATGGACTGATCGTAGCACCTACAGATCAAAGCACTTCCGCACCATGGGGCTGTTATTCTGCATATCCAGGTTTCGACTATATAACTCTAGTTGGGGCAGATGGGACAGCCATAGGCACTGGCTATCAAAACACCTTAGATATTATAGCTGGTTTATGGCCTCCTTTTAGCCCATGCACTCAGGAGGGTATAGCAGCAAGGCTATGTTACGAGTTAGTACTAAACAATTATGATGACTGGTTTCTTCCTTCTATCGATGAACTATTTAAACTTTACTATAATAGAACTATTATAGCAAATGCTGGTGGCGCTTTTACACCTAATTACTATTGGAGTTCATCCGAGGGCTCCTCTAACATTCATATCGCATCGAGTTTGCGATTTACCGACTTTTATGTTTGGCTTGGTGACCTGACCAAGAATACCCACCATGTTCGTGCAATTCGGTACTTTTAGCCCACTCTAGCGGTGGCACACATTCTCTTGGTTTTCATCCAATCAATTTTAAGTGCCGTCAGGTCTTTCGACCTGACACTTCCCACTAAATTTGTTACAGCCCCTCAGGTCGAAAGACCTGCCGGCACTAAACATCTAGTTATTGCTAGCAGCTAGGATTTGATCCTGTTAATTCTCAAATTCTGTAAATCCTGATTCAGGCAATTTACAATCTAGCTAAACTTTCTTCCAGCGCCTTAATCTTTGATTCAGCATCGGCTTTCTTTTTGCGTTCCATTTCAATCACTTGCGGAGGCGCACTGTTTACGAATTTTTCATTCGATAATTTCTTGTCAACGGAGGCCATGAACCCGCGTTGGTATTCAATGTCTTTAAGAATTGCTTCACGCTCTTTGGCAACATCAACTTTTCCTTCTAATGGAATAATGAACTCGGAAGTTCCAACCATAAAGGAAACACCCGAAGGTTTCTCACTCGAAGAGTAAACTTCATTGACATTTGAAAGTTTCTTTACAATTGCCCAGAAGGAATTCAGGCTAACCTTATTCTCAGGACTTTGATAAAGTTTCAGTGATTCTTTTGGCGAGATGCCCTTGGCATTTCTTGAATTTCGAATTTGTGTAATCAACTCAAATGCTGTGTTACCTTCTTTTAGAATAGAATTCTCTACCGTTGAAGTTTTAGGCCATGCGCTAACAATGATGCACTCTTTCTGTTTTCGTTCATTTAACTCATGCCATAATTCTTCTGTAATAAATGGCATAAAGGGGTGAAGTGCTTTTAAGAGCGTTTCAAAAAGAGAAACTGTTTTATCGTACGTTTCTTTATCGATTGGCTTACCAAATTCGGGTTTGATCATTTCTAGATACCATGCGCAGTAGTCGTCCCAGATAAGTTTGTAAATGCACATCAGTGCATCCGACATCCGGTACTTACTAAAATGATCTTCTAACTCAATTAATGAGTAGTTCATTTTTGATTCGAACCAAGCAATGGCTGTTTTATTTTCTTCCGGTTGAGAAAGGCTTGTGTCTATTTCCCAGCCTTTTACGAGCCTGAATGCATTCCAGATTTTGTTGGAAAAATTTCTGCCTTGCTCTATTAATTTCTCATCATAAAGTAAATCATTTCCTGCAGGTGAGCTAAACAACATTCCTGTACGAACAGCATCCGCGCCAAAATTGGAAATCAAGTCAAGCGGATCGGGTGAATTACCCAACGACTTCGACATTTTCCTTCCTTGCTTATCGCGTACAATCCCGGTAAGGTAAACATCGTCAAAAGGCTTCTTGTCTAAATACTCATAGCCCGCAATAATCATTCGCGCTACCCAGAAGAATAGAATCTCCGGTGCTGTTACTAATACCTTGGTAGGGTAGTAGTATGCCAGTTCTTTGTTTTTGGATACGATGATCTTTCCTTTCTCTTTATCAAAGCATTCATCTTTAAAACCTTTGAAAACTTCTATCGGCCAAAGCCAGGAGGAAGCCCAGGTGTCGAGTACGTCTGAATCCTGCCTTAAGTCTTTTTCAATTATTGCTCTTCCGGCCTTCTTTGAAGCAAATTGAATTGCTTCCTGTAAACTTTCGGCAACCACAAAATCATTCTCGCCACTTCCGTAATAATATGCCGGAATGCGATGTCCCCACCACAACTGCCTGGAGATACACCAATCGCGAACATTTTCCATCCAGTGACGGTAAGTGTTTTTGAACTTGGCCGGGTGAAGTTTGATCTCATCTTCTTCAACTGCTTTATAAGCCTTGTTGGAAATCTCCTTCATCTTCACAAACCACTGTAACGAGAGTTTGGGCTCCACTACGGTATTCGTTCGTTCCGACCTTCCGATGCGTGTTATAAACTCTTCTTCTTTCACGAGATAGTCAGCTTCCCGTAAATCTTTTACCATCTCCTTACGAACAGCAAAGCGATCTTTTCCGTAAAACTTTGGTATCTCACATTTTTCATTGAGTGTACCATCGTCATTCAGCGTATCAATTACCTGAAGATTATGACGCACCCCAATTTCGTAGTCGTTTACATCGTGAGCCGGTGTTACTTTCAAGCACCCTGTACCAAATGATTTATCTACATAGTCGTCTGTGATGATAGGGATCTCACGATTTATGAAAGGCACTAATACTTTTTTACCGATAAGTTTTTTGTACCGTTCATCCGTGGGGTTTACGGCAATGGCCACATCGCCCATAATTGTTTCGGGGCGTTGGGTAGCAATGATTACCCACTCGTCTGTATCTTTTATTTTATATCGAACGGAATAAAGAATCGATTTCTCACCATCTTCTTTATAAAGAACTTCTTCATTCGACAGCGCGGTCTTGGCTTCACAATCCCAGTTGATCATACGCAACCCACGGTATATGTAGCCCTTGTTGTATAAATCCACAAATACCCGGATCACAGACTTATAATAATCAGGATCCATCGTAAAGCTTGTCCGTTCCCAATCACAAGAAGCGCCAAGCTTTTTTAGTTGCTCCAGAATAATGCCACCATACTTCTCTTTCCATTCCCACGCATACTTCAAAAATTCATCACGGGTCAGACTTGATTTTTTAATCCCTTTTTCGCGAAGCATAGCCACCACACGAGCCTCCGTTGCAATAGAGGCGTGGTCGGTACCCGGTACCCAGCAGGCCTCTTTACCTTCCATGCGAGCTTTCCGGATTAGGACATCCTGAATGGTATTATTGAGCATGTGGCCCATGTGCAGAACACCTGTAACATTGGGAGGTGGAATAACGATGCAATAAGGTTCTTTATTGGAATCAGGCTCGGAGTGAAAGAAACCGTTATCCATCCAATGCTGGTACCACTTGCCCTCTACTTCGGATGGATTGTATTTCGTTGATAATGACATGTTTGACTAAAAATAGATCGCAAAAATAAAGAAAATTCGGTTATTAGCTGAGCAATCATTTCGGATCGGCCATTCTAATTCTCCACTCTTTCGGATACAAGTTATTGGAACGGTTATCCAGCACATTTACCCAGCCAAGCGGAAGTTTGTTGTACGTAATAAGTGCGAACCCTTTTGGTGTTGAGCCTACTTGAATTGGTTCCTTCCGTAAGAAGTGCAGTGCTTCCTCTAAGCTTACTTCAATGTGCTGAAAATGATTTTTATTTAATTCTATGGATAATGCTGCTGCGTGTTCTGGAATTAATTTATCATGTTTTGCTGTAATAAACGGAGTCCCTGCCTGAACAATTTTTACGTGATGGAGTAGAAATTCAATTTCTTCAGATTGATTAGCTGGGATGGCGTAAACAATATCATTCCAGGAATATACTTTAGTGGAGTCATTCAACATCCACGCTTTCAATTGTTCGATTATTTTTTTAGAAGGAGGTGCTAATGCGTTCTTTGATTTGATTCGATGTTCTTGCACAACCTCTGTCTTTCGTATGACCGACAAGAAAAATCCTTCACCTTTTACTTTATGAGGATAGAATCGATACCCAATAAGATTTTTTTCTTTAATGGTTTCAATACCCCATGCGTTATCAATTGTCAAGGGCATAGATTCAATACCATGTTGTTCCTGAAGCCATTGAAGATTTTCTTCGTTTTCCTGTGCGTTATATGTGCAGGTGCAATAGATCAGTATTCCATTAGTTTTTAAGGCGGGCCATACATCTGCAAGAATCCTTCGCTGGCGTTTTGAACATAAGTCAACATTGGCAGGAGACCACTCTTGCATCGCATTCGGATCTTTTCGAAACAAGCCCTCACCGGAACATGGAGCATCCACAATGATGACATCAAAAAATCCGGTAAGTCTTGAAAAATCTTCAGGGTCATTATTTGTCACCACCACATTCATGTGACCCCACTTCTGAATGTTCTCCGAAAGAATGGTAGCTCTTGAACGAATCACCTCATTTGAAACCAATAAACTATCGCGATGAAGGAGGCTTAATATATGGGTAGACTTCCCACCGGGTGCGGCACAAAGATCCAGAACACGTATTGGTTTTGTTAAATCAACAGTTTGGGTTATGGCTTGTTCAAGAAACATTGAACTTGCCTCTTGCACATAGTAGCCTCCCGCATGAATAGCGGGATCCAGTGTAAAGATGGGTCGCGCTTTCAAGTACTTTCCAAACTTGCTCCACGCAACAGGTTCGCTTTCAAGGGTAAAATTTTTATGTGGATTAAGCCGAATGCTTACCGGTGATGGTTGCTGAAGGCTCCTCAGGAATTGTTCGTAAGAATCTCCAAGTTTTGCTCGCAACGTGTCTTCAAATTCTTTTGGTAAACTTGGATTGTTTTTCATTTCACGAGAAAAATAAGCCTTATTTTTGAGTTGTATGATAAAAGCAAACGATCCGAAATTAAAAAGCTGGGTGGAGGTTCCGAAAGACTCCGATTTTCCGATCCAAAATCTTCCTTTCGGGATTTTTAAGACCCGGTATCTAACGGCAGTAGCGGGTGTGGCTATTGGTAATCACGTACTGGATTTAGTGTATTTACATGAAAATGGTTTTTTGGATGGACTTGGGCTTCCTCAGGGTATTTTTAACCAACGCTACCTGAACGACTTTATGGCATTGGGTAAGTTAAAGGCTCGTGAAGTTCGCGAACGAATTTCAGAATTACTACGCGCTGATCGAGATGAACTAAAAAATAATATTCCCGCTCGTGAGATTGCACTCATCCCGATGAATGAAGTGCAAATGATGATGCCAGTGCGCGTACCGAACTATACAGATTTTTACAGCAGTGAAGAACATGCAACGAATGTTGGCTCCATGTTCCGCGATCCGAAGAATGCATTGCTTCCGAACTGGAAACATATGCCGGTAGGGTATCATGGAAGATCATCGTCTATCGTTGTTTCCGGAACTTCCATCCATCGGCCCAAAGGGCAACTAAAGCCAGTGGAGACAGAACCACCTATATTTTCACCTTCACGCAAATTGGATTTCGAATTAGAGGTTGCTTTCTTAACCTGTACCGAAACAAAACTGGGTCAATCCATCAGCACGAAAGAAGCAGAGGATCATATTTTTGGATTTGTTTTATTTAATGATTGGTCAGCGCGGGATATTCAGCAATGGGAGTATGTACCCCTCGGACCATTTTTAGGAAAGAATTTTGGCTCCACTATTTCTCCCTGGATTGTTACCATGGATGCACTCGAGCCATTTCGTGTTGCAGGGCCGGAACAACTACCACATGTGCTTCCGTATTTAAGTGTTGAAGGGAACAAGAATTTTGATATTCGGTTGGAGGTTTTTATTCAACCGAATGGATCAGAAGCGACTACGGTATGCCGTTCAAATTTTAAATACATGTACTGGAATATCAATCAACAGTTGGCACACCATACTGTGAATGGGTGCAACATTCAGGTGGGCGATATGTATGCATCGGGTACCATCAGCGGACCTTCGCCCGGCTCGTATGGTTCAATGTTAGAGTTAAGTTGGAACGGAAAAAAAACCATGACCATGCCCGATGGATCAGAACGAAAATTTATTGAAGACGGAGATACGGTGATCATTAAAGGCTTAGCGGAGAAAGATGGTGTGCGAATTGGTTTTGGAGAGTGTAAGGGAAAAATTTTACCAGCTACTTAATGTTGTCATCCTGAGCTTGTCGAAGGGTGACGAACCTACATATACTTATGCCTCGTGACCATCAATATTTTGTTTACATCGTAGAATGTACAGATTATCTTTATTACACAGGTGTTACAAATGATGTTGATAAGCGGCTATGGGAGCATAATACTGGTATCAATCTGAAGAGTTTTACTTTTAAAAGAAGACCTGTTGTTTTAAAGTATTGTCAGCGCTTTACAGATATTCGGAAAGCGATTGAGTGGGAAAAACAAGTAAAAGGTTGGAGTCGGAAAAAGAAGGAAGCCCTTTTTAAAGAAGATTGGGATGAAATTGTGAGGCTATCAAATTTAAAGCAAGGTAGTCCGTCTTCGACAAGCTCAGACTGACAAAAAAATTATGATAATAAATCCAAAAGAAATACCCGTTGGCAAAATGCACAGCTACTTGCTTGGTGCTGTGGCACCTCGACCGATTGCCTTTGCCAGCACGATAGATAAAGAAGGAAATGTAAATCTTAGTCCGTTTAGTTTTTTTAATTGTTTTGGTGCGAACCCACCTATTTTGATTTTCTCCCCGGCACGCAGAGGTCGTGATAACACAACCAAACACAGTTATGAGAATGTGCTCGAGGTTCCGGAAGTCGTAATAAATATTGTGAATTACTCGATGGTGCAGCAGGCATCGTTGGCAAGTACAGAATATCCTAAAGGAGTAAATGAGTTTGTAAAGTCTGGATTCACTCAAGTACCATCCACCATGGTTAAACCTCCAAGGGTAGGAGAGTCGCCTGTCGCATTTGAGTGTAAAGTATTGCAAGTAATTAAAACAGGAGAGCAAGGTGCTGCGGGAAATCTCGTAATCTGCGAGATTTTATTAGTGCATATCAAAGATGAAGTGTTGGATACAGAAGGTAAAATTGATCCATTTAAATTGGATGCTGTTGCGCGTATGGGTGGCGATTGGTATTGCCGTGCAAATGGTGATTCGCTTTTTAAAGTCCCCAAACCTCTTGATAAGATTGCCATTGGTATTGATCAGCTTCCTGAACAAATCCGCAATAGCAAAATTTTAACGGGTAATGATTTAGGGATGCTGGCGAATGTTGAATCGATCCCGATGATTACTAAATCAAACCTTACGAAAGAAATGACCGATGCAATTGCTCAAGGCGAATCTGCTACTCACCAGTTAGCACACAATTATTTACTGGAGGGAAAGGTAGAAGATGCGTGGAAAATCTTATTAAGCTGATATTATTTTTTACTAAATTCGCTAGTCATCGTTTCGAACCAATTGGTTACTGTAGTATCTAATCCTTATTTACACTACTTCTTTGTCATTTCATTTTTTGAGTATGAAAAAGCTATTAATTCTCATTTCTTGTAGCGCAGTAGTCCTATTTCTATTTCTGCGGAACAATCAAAATGCTTCAAGTAACGTAGTGCAGGCAAGACTCGCTTCTGCACCAATCTCTGTTTGTGGTTCACCCAATGCGCAACTCGCACTGAAATTAATGGATACCACGCGGCAAATGGCTCCATGGATGAATAACTTGGGCGATTATTCGTATCCGGTTTCTACAAGCAATGAGCGGGCTCAACTCTTTTTTAATCAAGGGCTCACATTGTACTATGGATTTAACCATCATGAAGCCTATCGTTCCTTCAAAGAGGCCACGCGATTAGATCCACAATGTGCAATGGCCTATTGGGGTCAGGCACTCGCGTTAGGGCCGAACATCAATTCACCGATGGATCCGTCTGATGGAGTTATTGTTTACAAGGCTGTTCAGAAGGCTTTGAGTTTGTCGAACAATGCAACGCTTGTTGAGCAGCTATTAATTCAGGCAATCGCGCAACGTTATACCGAGGAAGCGCCAAAAGATCGAAGCCATCTTGATCAGGCCTACGCTACATCCATGAAAGGAATCGCAGATGAATTCCAGGATGATCTGGAGGTACTTACGTTGTATGCTGAATCTTTGATGGATTTGCATCCGTGGGATTATTGGATTAAGTCCCAAGGACCTCAATCCTGGACCCCCGAGATTGTTTCTGTTCTTGAAGCTGTACTTTTAATAGACAGTAATCACGTTGGAGCCAATCACCTATACATCCATATTTTGGAAGCCTCACCAACGCCTGAACAGGCTGAAGCCAGTGCTGACCGCCTTCGCGAAATGGTTCCGGGTGCCGGTCACCTTGTACATATGCCATCTCATATTTATATACGGATAGGGCGATATGAAGATGGGATGTTAGCCAACAAGAAAGCTGTGAAAGCTGATGAAGCATATATTACCCAATGTAAAGCACAGGGCATTTATCCGCTTGGATACTATCCGCATAACTACCATTTTTTATGGGCGAGTGCACAAATGGCAGGGCAAGGAGAGGAAGCATTGAAGGCGGCTAAAACCCTTGTGGAAAAAGTTGATGTTAGTTTAATGGGCACATCAGACTGGGCTACGCTACAACATTATTATGCATCAAGTTGGTATGCCATGATGCGGTTTGGTAAATGGAATGAGATTTTAAAAGTGCCTAAACCTGTCGACAGCTTGAAATATGCATCCGCGATATGGGACTATGCTCAAGGATTTGCAAATCTTCGTTTGAATAAGATGAAGGAAGCTGAGACTTATTTAGTCTCTCTAAAAGTAAAAGCTAAAGATCCAGCCTTGGAAGAGTTAAAGATATGGGGCATAAACTCGTTCGGAAGTGTAGTTAAGATTGCCGCATTAGTTTTGAATGGAGAAATACAGGCAGCGAATAAAAAATATGATCAAGCAATACACCTCTTGAATGAAGCAGTGAAAAGTGAAGACGCACTAACGTATCAGGAACCACCCGATTGGCATCATCCTGTACGACAAACGTTGGGCGCAGTATTATTAGAAGCCGGAAAGGCTGGTCAAGCCGAAATCGTGTTTAACGAAGATTTAAAAATGTATCGGAACAACGGCTGGTCTTTGTTTGGACTTAGTCAAAGTTTAGAAAAGCAAGGTAAGAAAAAGGAATCAGCGGCTACTTTAGTGCTTTATAAAAATGTTTTTAAGAATGCTGATGTTCAGCTGACTTCTGCCAGGAAATAGCATTGAAAAAAGGTGGGGGAAACTCCACCTTTCAATATTCTGCAATTATCAATTCCTATACATCACCGCCTTCACAGCCTTCACCGTTTTCTCCACATTCGGCAAAATAGCTTGAATCAATGTAGGTGCATACGGTAGCGGAGCATCGGCATTGGTTATACGGTGAATGGGTGCATCCAAGTAATCAAAGGCGTGCTTCTGTATATGATACGTAATCTCGGTAGAGATGGAGGCTAATGGCCAGGCTTCTTCAACGATCACTAAACGGTTTGTCTTTTTTACAGATTCTACAATCGTAGCGTAATCAATCGGACGAACCGTTCGTAAGTCAATGACCTCAGCTGAAATTCCTTCTTTTTCTAATTCAACTGCAGCACCTAAGGCTATCTTCATGAATTTTCCAAACGATACAATGGTAACATCGGTACCAGCACGTTTGATATCCGCTAAGCCAATCGGGATTAAATATTCTTCCTCCGGCACTTCTCCTTTTTCACCATACATTACTTCACTCTCCATAAAAATAACAGGGTCATTATCACGGATAGAGGTCTTTAATAGCCCTTTGGCATCGTAGGGATTAGAAGGTACTACCACTTTTAACCCAGGGGTATTCGCAAACCAGTTTTCAAAATTTTGAGAGTGTTGAGCACCCAGTTGCCCGGCATTACCGGTGGGCCCGCGAAAAACAATGGGCATACCAAATTGCCCGCCTGACATGGAAAGCATTTTAGCTGCTGAATTGATTATTGGGTCTATTGCTACCAGCGAGAAATTAAAGGTCATGAATTCAATGATTGGCCTTAAACCATTCATGGCTGCGCCTACGCCTATGCCCGTAAAGCCTAGTTCAGCGATTGGGGTATCAATAATGCGGTCGGGGCCAAATTCTTCTAGCATACCCTGGCTTACTTTATAGGCACCATTGTATTCGGCCACCTCTTCGCCCATCAAAAACACTTTTGGATCTCTGCGCATTTCTTCGTTCATGGCTTCACGAAGTGCTTCTCTGAACTGGATTTCTCTCATAGGATTTTTAAGAATATGTTAGCCTGTCAGGTTGAGCCTGTCGAAACCTGACTTCAGGTTCAAAACCGCCTTCGATAAACTCAGGCTGACATGGAATGTGTAAAAATAAGGTCTCGTAATGGATTGGCAAAATAAAGATCGAAGCAGTTGAACCGTCATTTCGCAGCGAAGCGGAGAAATCCCCTTTGGTTTAGGCTGTAGGTATTATTTATAGGGGGACTTCTGGTCGTTCCTCCCTTCGAAGTGACGGGTTTTGGTTGGGGTGCAAAAAAAAGTCCTGGCGGTAAACCGTCAGGACTTTCTCCAAAAATGATATTACGCGATTACTTCAATGCGTTTCTAAACGCTTCAGTAGTTACGAATTTTGCAAATTCAAGATCCGTAAGCGCAGCCTCCTTCAAAGCTGGATCAAGCTTCACAGCACTAGTCAGGCTGTTCACTACACCGTCAGCACTATTTAATCGGGCAGATGCAACAGCTGAACCGTAGAATGCCCACGCGTGGTTGCTGTTCATTTTTGCGGCCTCACCAAAAGATGTTATAGCATTCTGGTAATCCTTATTTAGGACTTGCGCTAATCCCTTATTGTATAGGTTATCGGCAGTATTAGCAGCTGATGATTCAGAGCTAACCGCATTACTATACTTTGCCATTACAATTTCAGCGGCACCTTTCACACCATTTAAGCCTGCAGCGTTATCGCCACGTAATCCTGCATTAAGTGCTTTGTTAGCGTGGTTAGCAGAAGCGTAAGCATTTCCTTTCAACATTTGAACAGATGCAAGGTTAGCGTGTACTTCTGCTGCTTCCTTAATTTTAGCTGCGATCTCTAATTGAGCCTGTGCTTTGTCCGCAAGGGCAGCAGCATTAGCCGGAGTTTCAATAGCCTGTGCTATGTATACAGCACCTAGGTTGTTGTGCGCATTCCAGTTAGAACCTTTCTTAGTAGCAGCTTCATAAATAGCAGCTTTTTCATCCAATGAAGGAGTCATGGTAGCGGCATACATCATTTCTTCGAACGAAAGTGTATCAGCACTTACAGTTCCTTGTGTAATCTGCTTTGATAGTACAGAAATCTCAGCATCAGTTTTCTTGTCCTTAATTGTAAGAATTTCAGTTTTCGCTGTTCTTAATTTAGGGTAAAGGTCTTTGAATACTTTTTTGTAAGAAGAAAGTTTCTTCATTTGCTTCTCTTGTGATTCAAATGTTCCACCTGCGCTAACGATGTTCATATACTCAGCTTTTTCTTCGGAAGTAATACCTTCAAAAGTTGCTAATGTGGCAGTGAAACCAGCCCAGTCTTGAATAACTGGCTTAAGAATAAATTGAATTGAGTCAGCCTTGCCTTTATAGTCGAATTTCTTCATTTGCTGACGATAGTATTTTTCTATTGCAGCAGCGCGTTCTGGAGACAATTTGCTGTTGATTCGCTCAGCACCTTCGGGTGAGTGACTTCCTGTTATTGTTACAGTTTTAGTTACGTTTTTTGAAGCAATGAATGCGTCAAGCTGCTTAGCCTTATCACTTTTAGTTTCAGAAGCACGTAGGATAGATTTCCCTTGCTCGAAAATGAATTCCGGGATCACAACAGGAACAATCTCTTCTTGATTATTATATCCATGTTCAGCGTATGAAGCGTAGTAAACAGGTTTTACCAGTTTAGAGGTAGTAATTATGCCGGTAGCAATTTGCATACGAGGAGTAACCTTCGATTTTGTGCCTTTTGTAGCTACGCCTTCAACTTCTACAATGCCCGATTTCATAGCTGGTTCGTAAGCAAACACGAAATCTTTGGTCGTAGTAGGTTGTTCAGTAGCGCTATTTGGAAAGTCTTCCGCTTTAAATGAAATAGGATCAAGAGCCTTTTCCTTCTCTCCGTACTTGTAGAAAGAATTGACACTATACACAGTGCCTTTCTTTAGCATTTTTACAGGAAGATTGGCCGATAAGCTATACGCTACGGTGTCCTTATGAAGTTCCAGGGGGTTAGGCGTAACAGTCATATTCTGTTCTTTCGCCATTTTCACCATCTTAGGTAAGGTACACCCAGCCAAACTGAGGGCTCCTGTGATAAGAAATGCGTAAACTAATTTTCTCATTGGATTTAGATTTTGGTTGTTTTAATCGAGTCGCAAAACTACGTTTATATCAAATTTTTTGCAATTATACTCAAAAAATAAAGATTTTGGCGCTTCTCAACCTGAGCCCCTGAACCTTATATTTGTAAAATTACTTTTTGGTCGGTGAAATAAACGTTTTACATGCCAGAAGGCCTTAATATATGGGTAAATGACTTATAAGATCCAACTTTTGTTTGAACGATACGCTTTTGGAGTATGTGCTCGGTTGGGTGAAAAGCTAGGGATAGCTTCATCTAATATTCGAATGTTTTTTATTTATGCCTCCTTCCTGACCTTCGGTTCGCCAGTATTGGTTTACCTCGCCTTAGCTTTCATTATGAATATCCGGAAGTATCTGCGAAAGCGTAATCCTATTTGGGATTATTAAGGGTTATTTTCCTCTTTTGAAGAACAAAGTGATCCCAAAGTATTGCACCTCTATAGACGTTTCTTTTTGATATAGGGTATTTTGATTTCAGCTGCCTGCGCTTATTTGAAATATTTTCTAAATCCTTAATGAAATGATAATGTGCACGGAGTATGGCGATTGCGTCATCTGAGTGGCCTGTGACTAAAAACTTAAAAGCAGCAAAATAATCGAGTATAATCCGCAGCGGAAATTTAAATAGTAATGCCCCGGTACTCCAATGCTTCAAGATAAGGCTTAGCCCATTGCGAAAATTGAAATATGTTTTTCTGGGATTAGATCGTGCAAGAGTACCGGCACCTAAATGGTATACATGGCTATCTCCGCAATAAAATACATGCGCACCATTGCGTTGAATTTTCCAGCATAAATCTATCTCTTCCATGTGTGCAAAGAAGTCTTCGTCAAATCCCTCTAGCTGATGATAGACTGTTGAGCGAATAGCCATACAGGCACCTGTTGCCCAAAAAATTTCGCGTGTGTCGTTATATTGACCTGAATCCTGTTCGGTATAATCAAATAAGCGGCCTCGACAAAATGGATAGCCAAGAGAGTCAATAAAGCCTCCGCCTCCACCTGCGTATTCAAATTTTTCCTTTTGGTTATACGAAAGAATTTTTGGTTGTACTGCTGCTATCGATGGATTGGAGTCGAGTAGCTTTATCATTGGAATTAGCCACCCTGTTGTTACTTCAACATCTGAGTTTAAAAGCACAACATATTCAGCATCAACTTGCTTCAGCGCCCGATTGTACCCACCACAAAAGCCGTAATTCTTGTCAAGCTGGATTATTTGAACAGATGGAAACTTTGATTCTAGGATCTTTACAGATTGATCGGTTGATGCGTTGTCGGCTACAATGATTGTTGTGGTTTGGGAATGTTCAATAACAGAGGGTAAAAACTGGGGTAACAGTTTTTCACCATTGTAATTGAGAATGACAACGGATATCTTATTCAATTTATAATTTATGATTTTGAATCTTCGAATTATTGCCCCATCAAGCTACTTAAATCCATCCCTGGAATATTCGGAATGAGCCCTTCTGTACTTTTTCGCATTTCTTCTTTCGCTAAAACATCGGCTTCGTCTGTTGCTTTATTAACCGCTGCCACCACTAAATCCTGAATTAGAATTTTGTCGTCTGCTTTTAAAATAGCAGGGTCAATATCCAATGCGATCAACTGTTTTTTACCATTTACAGTTGCTTTTACCATTCCACCACCCGACTCACCATGAGCAGATACTTTTACAAGGTTTTCTTGCGCTTCTTTCATGCGGGCCTGCACTTCTTTCATCTTGCCCATCATTTTCATCATGTCAAACATATTGCAATTTTAGATTTTCACCTTTTATCTGACTATATAGTATAATCAACATGCTATAAAGTTATTTTTTACGAAGCAGTACGACAGAGCCTGACCGTTTAAATGTTCGACCGGTTAGGTCGGTAATGTTTGCTACAAAAGCGTATGTGCCTTCCGGCTGTTCCTTCCCTTTATAGTTTCCGTCCCATCCAAGATCAAGATTGTTCGTAGTAAACAGTAGCTCCCCCCAACGGTTGAAGATGTTCATTTCAAATTTAGAAACGTATTGCCCAAATACCCGGAAGATTTCATTTTTAATGTCACCTTGCTTGTCTGGCGTAAACGCGGTAGGGTAATGAAGTTTGGGTTCTTTGATAACCGTTATTTCGTTCGAGACCGATTGCCCAAGGCCTGGGTCGATAGCATCTGCCTTAACAACATATACATAAAGTTGGTTAGCGGGGTCGGCTACATTGTCATCAAGTGTAGTAGATGTTGACGGTAAAGGAAATTGTTGAAGTAGCACACCGTTACCATCATACTTTTCAACAGTATATCCACTTACTCCATTGACCCAGCCCGCATAAGCACTCCAATTTAGTGTGATTGAATTGTCATCGGCTATACTTCCGGTAAGGCGTATGGGGCAAATATCAATACCTGTGTCACTTATGTTATCGCATACATCAATATAACTTATGCGATAACATACATCAGCCCCAGTTGAGTAGCCCATATCGGTAATCTGTGTCGGTGCTGTTTTAGAGAGCAGGTTAAAACTTCCTGTACCGGATTTTCGAAATACGCTATACTCAACCGATTGAAAAGCCGGATCCTGCTGCCATGTAAGGTCAACACTTCCATTGTTTACGACAGCCGTAATATTTTCGATTTTGGTTGGGATATCGGATGAGAAGGCTTCGCCACATTTTTCAAGCGATATGCTTTGGCTTCCATTGACGTAGTTTGTTGAAAGTTGGTAGCAGTAGGATGTTTTACACACTGCCGTGTTATCAGAGAATAAAAGTGCGCCCGTTGTACCTATTGATCCGCCATCGCGGCTAATGTCAAAATTACTAACGCCCGCTGCAGACGATGCCCAAGAAAGATTATTCGAGTTACTTTGAAGTGATAAATCGAAGTTGGCGCTGCAAATAACATTGGAGTATGTTGTGGTGTTGTTGCAGGGATCAAAAGCGCCTAGCCTGAAGCAATAGTAATTATCATCGGAGCGAAGGTTTGTAATCGTGGAGGTGTTAACATCATGAATAGTTTGCACTAACTGAAAGCTAGCCGCTGATGTAGTATTTGCGGCAATCTCTACTTTGTAAAGAACATTGGTTGCATTTGCAAAGCTGAGATCTGTTTGGCTTGTACTGGCAACGGTTAGTAAATCAACAAAAGGAGTTGCCAAAACTGGTAGTGCATCAACAGGTTTTGGAGTGGGTGTGCAATTATCGGCAGCACTTAGATTTTTTCCCCGAACGGAAATTATCCACGGGCCAGCGAAGGCATATGTATAATTATCGGTGGCAAGAATTCCTACAGGCACTGCAACATCTGGCGAGCCATCTCCATAATAGATAAAGTATGAATCGTAATTTGTATCTGTCACCTTTACTTGTACTTCCTGACCACCACACGTAAAAACATCAAACGCAGGGAGCGTATTGGGTGTAACAGTAATGTCGATGTTATTAGACCCAATGGTTTGATAGAGTACGTTTAGCGTATAGGTACCCGGCTGCGTGTACGTATGCGTAAAGGAATTTGTCTGTGGTGCAGACCCGTCTCCCCAATTCATAACACAGGGCTTAAGGGCAGTACATTCACCCACCGTAATTAAGTTAGCATTTGTAATAGTTGTAGTAAATGAAGCGCATCCTTTTTTTTCATCGATACGAAAGCGTCCATCCGGGCTGCTGTCATACTGGGCGACAACAAGAGTCGGAATAAAAAATAGTACTAAAAAGAAATACCGAAATCTCATTCTACTGTAAATTCCCTTAAAAATTTTTCTGCCTTCTTTATATCTGTGTGCAACACGCGATCTTCTTCTATAAACGGAACAACGTGCCTGAAAGTATTTACCATTTTTTCCAAGTACGGAGAGGTTTTAGAAGGCCTGCGGAACGAAAGAGCCTGTGCTGCGGTGATTAACTCAATGGCAAGAATAGAATAAACATTGTTTACGATGCGATTTGCTTTTGTAGCGGCATTCGCACCCATACTTACATGGTCTTCCTGACCATTTGAGGAAACAATTGAATCAACAGAGGCAGGTGTACAAAGTTGCTTGTTCTGGCTTACGAGCGATGCTGCGGTATATTGAGGAATCATCATACCGGAGTTTATACCTGGATTGGCCACTAAGTAATTCGGTAAGTCGCGCGTGCCTGATATAAGTTGATACGTTCTTCTTTCGGATATATTTCCAATCTCGGATAGGGCAATGGCAAGGAAATCTAACGCCAAGGCTAATGGCTGACCGTGAAAATTTCCACCTGAAATAATCATATCATCGTCTGGGAATACATTTGGATTGTCGGTTACACTATTAACCTCTGTAAGCATGATGGATGTAACATAATCAATGGCATCTAAACTTGCACCGTGGACTTGCGGGATACAACGGAAGGAGTAGGGGTCTTGTACATGTTTTTTAGATTGTTTGATCAGCTCACTTCCTTCTATGATTCTTTTTATTTCTGCGGCAACTTTTACTTGTCCTTTCTGTGGTCGGATTGCATGAACGTTTTGATGGAAGGGCTCGATTCTTCCATCAAAGGCATCGAGTGACAGAGCACCTATGCGATTTGCTAGTTTTAAAATACGATGTGCATGAAGCGTACACCATGTACCATACGCACTCATAAACTGCGTGCCGTTGAGTAAAGCAAGACCTTCTTTGGCTTTTAGATGGATTGTATCCCATTCAAAATTTTTATTCAAATCGGCTCCACTCATTTTTTTGTTCGCAACGCGCACCTCCCCAAATCCAATTAATGGAAGTGAAAGATGCGCTAATGGAGCTAAGTCACCGGAAGCACCCAGCGAACCCATTTCATAAATCGTGGGAAAAATATCGTAGTTAAAATAGTCTGCCAGGCGTTCTACTGTTTGAACTTGAACTCCGGAGTAACCGTACGCCAGCGATTGCACTTTTAAAAAGAGCATGAGCTTTACAATTTCGTCAGGTACTTCAGAACCTGTTCCGCAGGCATGCGACTTTACTAGATTATCCTGAAGTTTTTCAAGTTGGTCGTGCGAAATGTTTTTATCATACAGGGAACCAAAGCCTGTATTAATTCCATAGATTGGTTGTGTTGTATTTTTTAATTTATCATCGAGGTATTGACGGCATTTTTGAATTTTCTCTTTTGCTTCGCCCGAGAGTTCAATTTTGATATCACCAGTGAGGATGTTGTTAAGCACCTCCAGCGTTATGGTTTTGTCTGAGATTGAATGAATTGTTGGCATAGAATAATTTAATTGAACGTCATTTCGAGGAAGGTATCCCGATAGCAATCGGGGAGAAATCCCCATAAAGGTAACGTTACAAGGGGATGTCTCACTCCGTTCGACATGACGTGTATACTTAAGTTTTCAGTTTCTGAATAATTTGTTCAACGGTCAATTTCTCCTGTTCACCGCTTTCCATATTTTTAAAAGACAACGCTCCGCTTTTCATTTCATCGGAGCCAATAACGATCGTGAACGGAATCAGTTTTTTATTGGCGAAGTCTAGCTGTTTCTTCAGCTTAGTTTGATCGGGGTAAATCTCGGATGCAATTCCTGCTTTTCGGAAAGCGGCTAACGCTTTCAATCCGAACTTCATGGTCTCGTTATCGAAATGACAAATTAGAATTTTGGAAGAGAGTTGCGCTTCTTTCGGAAAGAGGTTGAGCTCTTCCAGCGCATCGTACAAACGGTCTACGCCAAACGAAAAACCTACACCCGATAAATTTTCTTTATCACCAAACGAGGCTGTTAAATTATCATAACGACCCCCACCACTCACGCTGCCAATACCTACGTTGTTAATTTTTACTTCAAAAATGCAGCCTGTATAATAACTCAAGCCTCGTGCTAATGAATTATCAAATACAATATGTTCTTCAACTTTATCTCCAAAGGATTCCAATAGATCTAAAATTTCGCCAATTTCAGCTACTCCTTTTGCTACTTTTTCAGAATGATATCCGAAGAAATTCAAATCATCCCTAATCTTTCGAATAGGTCTGCCGGGGTTTATGATTTCGTAAATGCTTTCAATAGTGCCATCTCTGAAACCCTTTGACAATAACTCTTCTTTTACTTTTTCTTTACCAATCTTCTCTAACTTATCAAGAGCTACAAAAAAATCAGCGGCTTTTTCGCCAATACCAAGATGTTCTACAATACCGGCCAGAATTGATCTATGATTAATTTTAATTGCATAATCTCTGACCCCCAGGTTGCTCATCACCTCTTTGATCATCAGGATGATTTCGGCTTCGCAAATCAACGAGTTTGTACCTACCACATCAGCATCGCACTGATAAAATTCGCGGTATCGTCCTTTCTGCGGACGATCTGCTCTCCATACCGGTTGTACTTGATAACGTTTAAAAGGGAATGCGATCTCATTACGATTCATTACAACATAGCGCGCAAAAGGAACGGTGAGATCGTAACGGAGACCTTTTTCAGAAACATAAGGAGTAATGAGTCTTGAGTCTTGAGTCTTGAGTTTGTCGGGTTCTACATTTTTGAGATAGTCACCTGAATTAAGAATTTTAAAAAGCAACTGATCACCCTCATCCCCATACTTCCCCGTCAAGGTTGAGAGGTTCTCCATAGCTGGAGTCTCTAACGGTTGGAACCCAAACTTTTGAAATACCTTCTTAATAGCCTCTAATATGAATTGCCGTTTCGCCATAACGGCTGGCCCGAAATCGCGTGTTCCTTTCGGTAAAGTAGGTTTTTCCATAGTCGCACAATATTAATCAGGATTTCGATCAGGATACCCTGGATTTATGGATTTTCAGGATTGATTATAAGATTTTAGGGATTAAGTGATTCCAATCATCTGCTAATCCGATAAATCCTAATCCAGATCTTGTTATTTTCAGAGATTCTAAGCATTTTTGCGCCCTCAAAATAATACTGTCATGGCTGTTACACGTTTAAAAAGAAAGAATCGCAAGGATAAATCAAAGTCGGCTGTTAGACGCCAGTCTCTGAAAATCCTAAATTTTCAACCGGTTATTAAGTCGGTAGATATCGAAAAGATCAAGGAGGAATTCAAAGCAAAGGCTAAGAAGGCTTAATTGCTTTTACTCATATTTAAAGCCCGTCCCGATAGCATCCGGACGGGTTTTTTATTTATTTCAGGCCAAGAAAAAACACTATGACAAAACTCAATATCGTGTGTTGGAATGTAGCCGGTGTGCGTGCTATTGTTAAGAAGGACTTTTTAAAGGACTTGAAAACCCTAAATCCAGATATTCTTTGCTTGCAGGAAATCAAGGCATCCGTAGAAGAAGCTAAATCAGTTTTTGAATTGATGCCAGAATACATTTGTTATGTGAATGCATCCAAGGCAAGAAAGGGATATTCAGGGACAGCTATTCTTTCCAAGGAAGAACCCTTAAATGTTACGTACGATATTGGCATTGAAGAGCACGATCAGGAGGGGAGGGTAGTAACAGCCGAGTATCCCGCATTTTTCTTAGTAACGGTATATACACCCAATGCTGGAGAAGGATTGAAACGGTTAGATTACCGAGAAACATGGGACACTGCCTTTCGCGAATATGTGGTTACACTTCAGCGCAGGAAACCGGTTATTGTATGCGGTGACCTTAATGTAGCCCATCAGGCCATTGATCTTGCTCGGCCAAATGACAATTACAATAAATCGGCAGGGTATACACAACGGGAGATTAACGGCTTTCACCGATTAGTGGATGATGGATTCACCGATACCTTCCGTCATCTCCATCCGGATGAAGTAAAGTATTCTTATTGGAATAATATGTTTAATTCCCGCGCCCGCAATGTGGGGTGGAGGATTGATTATTTTATGGTAGGTAAGTCGTTACTATCGAAAGTAATGAGTGCCTCTATTTATAATGAGTATTTAGGATCGGACCATTGTCCGGTTGGGTTAAATATTGAGATTTAAACGCGTTCAATCTCTGCCCCTAACTTTTGCAATCGGCCATCAATGTTTTGATACCCCCGATCAATCTGATCGATGCTGGAGATTTCGCTGGTGCCATTAGCCGAAAGGGCAGCGATTAACAACGCAACACCTGCGCGAATATCGGGTGACGCCATTTTAATTCCACGCAATGGTTGCTTGCGATCTAAGCCAATAACATTGGCCCGGTGAGGATCACACAAAATGATTTGTGCTCCCATATCGATAAGCTTATCAACAAAGAATAAACGGCTCTCAAACATCTTTTGGTGAATGAGTACAGAGCCTTTAGCTTGAGTTGCTACAACTAATACAATGCTAATCAAATCGGGGGTGAAGCCTGGCCAGGGTGCATCAGCCACAGTGAGGATAGAACCGTCAATAAAGGATTCAATTTCGTAATGCTCTTGCGATGGAATATAAATATCATCACCTCTGAGTTCCAATTTAATACCCAGTCGCTTAAAGGTATCCGGAATCATCCCAAGCATATCGATACGACAATTCTTGATTGTGATCTCTGATTGAGTCATGGCAGCAAGGCCAATGAAGCTTCCTATCTCGATCATGTCTGGAAGTAAGGTATGGTCAGTGCCACCAAGTTTAGTAACACCTTCAATGGTGAGAAGGTTAGAGCCTATACCGCTGATTTTTGCACCCATGCGGTTAAGCATGTTGCACAGTTGTTGGAGATAGGGTTCGCAGGCAGCATTATAAATAATAGTTTTCCCTTTCGCCAACACTGCGGCCATAAGAACGTTAGCTGTTCCGGTAACGGAGGCTTCATCTAACAGCATATAGGTTCCTTCAAGTTTTGAAGCGTCTATATGGAAGAGATGCGCATCAGCATCGAAATTAAATTTTGCGCCTAGTTTCTGAAATCCAATAAAGTGGGTATCTAATCTTCTTCTTCCAATTTTATCACCACCAGGCTTCGGTAAACTTGCCTTTCCATAGCGTGCTAAAATAGGGCCGAGCAACATAACGGATCCACGCAATGCAGCTGCCTTTGAACGGTATTCGTCTGTCTCGAAAAAATTTGTGTTGATTGTGGAAGCAGTAAATCGATAGGAGTCGGTACTTAGTTTTTCAACCTTGCACCCTAAATCACCAATGAGTTCGATCAACTTATTGACATCCCGGATATCGGGAATATTATGAATGGTTACGGGTTGGTCTGTGAGAAGAACCGCACTGATGATTTGAAGCGCCTCATTTTTTGCGCCTTGCGGAATTATTTCGCCTTTTAATCTTTTACCGCCTTTAATTCGGAAAATACTCATCTTATAATTTACGATTTACAATGGACAATTTACGATTTATCCATTTAACTAAAAGCAAATCGTAATTCTAAAATCTATCGATCTCTTCTGCGCATTTTGTTTTTATTGAACGGTCGCTTTGGGCGATGGCCGCCACTGTTGCGATCTCCACGTTCACCTCTTTCACTTCTCTCGTTTCGTTCTCCCTGATGCGGGCTTAGACTCCTCTTTTCGCCACGGTAAAGTTGCTCAAATAAATTTTCTACCCTCACTTTCTCCAGATCAACGGTTAAGACACCATTCGACAATTGACGTATGTCGTTTACAATAACCGAATCGTCTAATGTTTCTTTGTTCCAGTTTCCGTAAAATGTTTTCATAAGCTTCCCCAGGTAGATGATCGCATCGTTTTGCTCTTCAGGGTTTTCCAACTTCATCGCCTCTTTAATCAGCCGCTCAATATTTTTTCCGTAATGCTTAAAGCGAATGTTGCTTTGGGGATAAAGCATGCGCTTTGGCTTCTTAAAAAGAATGTCGCGCTGCGGCACAGGGAAGGGGCTGTTGAGATCAAGATTGAAATCCGCAATGATGTATAGGTCATCCCACATACGCTGTGGGTTTTCAGGCGTTGCTTCTTTTACGCTGGGCGTGAGTTGTTTCATTAACTCAATTAGCGTAAACGCTAATTCCGTACGCTTTTCCTTGTCAGATACGCTGCGGATGTATTCCACTAATTTCTGAACATTACGACCGTATTCCTTTAAGATAATGTGCGGTCTTTGCGTGTTATATTCTGCTATCATAATTAGTCTTTAGTTAGTAGTATTTAGTCTTGAGTTAATGAGCGTTTTAATGACCAACTCATTTTTTGAACTTCTTCGATTTCTTGTTGAATCGTCATCAGCACAGATTCATCAATAAGGTTTGTTCTTTGTGCTATGATCATTTGTGTTTCCAGTTCACATGTTGATCCATTTGAAATTCCTAAAAAATTATTAAACTCTTTTTTTGAATTTCTGCCTGCTCCTTCAGCAATGTTTGATGCAATAGAAACAGCACTTCTTCTCATTTGAGCGATCAAACCGTAAACTTCTTCTTTTGGGAACCCTTTAGTGATTTCGTATATCCTTACAGCTAAGTCAACAGACTTTTGCCATATTTTTAATTCTTTATAATTATTCATATTGGTTGTCCAATCGCACTCAGGACTATAAACTCTGGACTCAAGACTATTGGTGTATTTTGAGTTTGGCAAAGCTAAGTAATAAGGTCTTCTCCCCAAAATCGTCAAAAAGTATTTTAGCCTTACGGTCGGCTCCCGAAAAATCCATTTTTACTACCTGACCAAACCCGAATTTTGGGTGTTCTACCTTCATTCCTTCTTGTAGGGTGGTTGTGTCGCTCGGGGCAAAGTCCAGTGATGGCTTATACGTTGATGCCTTCGCAGATGAAGAGGCAATGGTCTTTTTAAGACCACTCACTAACGACTTGGCATAGTTACCGGAAGAAGTTGTCGGGGTCGATTCAAACCCTGAAAACTTACTGCTTACTTTTATGAAGCTGGGATCAATGTCGTCCAGGAAACGACTCTTCTCACAATTTTTCAATCGACCAAACCGATACCGCGTAACGGCATACGACAAGAATAATTTCTTTTGCGCACGCGTAATGGCTACATAAAATAGCCTGCGTTCTTCCTCCAGATCTGCCCGGCTGCTTAACATCATTTGCGATGGAAAAAGATCCTCTTCCAGTCCAACGATGTATACATATTTAAACTCTAAACCTTTCGCCATGTGAATGGTCATCATTGTAACCTTGTCGGGATCTTTGTCTTTGTCTTCATCCTGACCGGTTACGAGGGAAACTTCCTGAAGAAATGCGCCAAGGGATTTATCTTCTTTTTCAGGATCCTCAACATATTCTTTGATGGCATTTAATAATTCCTGAACGTTCTCATGGCGGCTTAATCCTTCAACCGTTTTATCTTCGTACAACTCGCGTAGCAGACCTGACCCTTTAGCAATTTCAAAGGCGGCATCGTAAGCATCTTTTCGCTCAACTTCAATCGAGAATCGCTTAATCATGTTCACGAAGTCTTCGATGGGTCCAGAGGCTCGGCCACCTAAAAAGGATCCGGCATTTTGTATTACTTCCCAAATGGAAATTGCGTGATCGTTGGCTGCTACAATAATTTTATCCACCGTAGAGTCACCAATACCACGCTTTGGTAAATTGATGATTCTTCGAAAGGAGGCTTCATCATTTTGATTTAATACAAAACGCATGTAGGCCAAAATATCTTTAATCTCCTTGCGCTGATAAAACGAAAGACCTCCCACAATTTTATATTTTATATTGAGCCTGCGCAGCGATTCTTCCATTGCTCGCGATTGACTGTTTGTGCGGTAAAGAATTACAAAGTCACTGAACTTTAGTTGATACTGCATCTTTTCTTCGAAGATTGAAGAGGCCACGAGCCTTCCTTCTTCGTTGTCAGATACTGCTTTTAGTAGCTCAATTAGATTGCCCTGTTCATTTTCTGTCCAGACATTTTTCGGAATTTGGGCTTTGTTTCTCCGAATGACTGAGTTCGCGGCTTCAACAATGGTTTTAGTTGAACGATAATTTTGTTCAAGTTTGAAAACCTTTAAATCTGGGTAGTCTCGTTCAAAATTCAGAATGTTGGTTATATCGGCTCCACGGAAACCGTAAATACTTTGCGCATCATCACCCACTACACAAATATTTTGGCGTACGGCAGCGAGCTTTCGTATTATAAAATACTGGCAAAGGTTTGTATCCTGAAACTCATCCACCAATACGTACTGAATGCGCTGCTGGTATTTATTTAATACATCTAAATGTTCTTTAAAAAGTTTGTCTGTATTAAAAAGAAGATCATCGAAATCCATCGCGCCTGCTTTAAAGCAGCGTTGTGCGTAGGTTTTATATATGTTGCCCATTTCTGGACGAAAGTTCGTGGCATCATCGGCCATTAGTTCTCCATTGGCCAGATAATTTTGCCAACTTATCAATCGGTTTTTGGCTGCTGAAATCCGGTTGTATACTACGTTAGGCTTATAGGCGGCTTCATCGAGACCCATCTCCTTTACAATGCTTTTTAACAAAGTCTTTGAGTCGTCCGTATCATAAATTGTAAAATTACTGGGGTAGCCAAGATGCCCGGCTTCCGATCTTAATAACCTGGCGAATACGGAATGAAATGTTCCCATCCATAAATTGCGAGCGTCTGATCCAACCACCTTTTCAACGCGGTCGCGCATTTCCTTGGCAGCTTTGTTTGTGAATGTAAGCGACATGATACTGAAGGGGTCCACACCTTTACTTTTTATCAGGTGGGCTATACGGTAGGTAAGTACCCGGGTTTTTCCGGAGCCTGCGCCTGCTATTAGCATCGTTGGCCCTTCGGTATTTATTACCCCAGCGTGTTGCGATGGGTTGAGGTTTTCTAAGTAATCCATAGGAGGGTGCAAATTAGATCGAGGATTTTTATGAACACTCAGATTGGGTAGATTTTTTAATTCCTATTTTTGGATGTCTTATAAGTCGATAGTTTTGTTAAACCAATTTCTCATTTGAAAATTCAAACCTTATCTGAATTTCATTCTTCATTTCAAGATGACGGGTTTGTAACAACGGCTGCCGAGCCTTGGTTTAAAGTAAAGATTCAACTCATTCAGCAGTATTTCCATTCTTTTATTACCAATGTTTCTGATAAAGTAGATGACATTTTTTTTGTTGATCTTTTTGCTGGACCCGGTTTGTATGCCCTAGGTCATAGAAAGGAATTGTTTATGGGTAGTTGTCTGGCCTCACTGCAAAATGGACTACCGGTTTCAAAGTGGATTTTCTGTGAGCATTCTTCCGAAAATGCAAGTGCCTTAAA
Source organism: Cyclobacteriaceae bacterium (assembly GCA_031395485.1). Classification (GTDB taxonomy): domain Bacteria; phylum Bacteroidota; class Bacteroidia; order Cytophagales; family Cyclobacteriaceae; genus UBA2336. The sequence continues at coordinate 375,984 of JANNUS010000009.1, forward strand.
AATCAGAGTCAATAAATATTTTAGAGGAAAGAATGTTGTCATTTTTGATTCAAAACCGGATCAGCTTATTGATAAATTCCGGTCTTACTTGCCTCAAACAAAGGGTTCCTATAAGGTTGCTGTCTTTTGTGTGGTTGACCCCTTTTCAATTGAAATTCCGTTTACAACCATTAGCCAATTGAATGACCTTGGATTCAGTTTTTTAATACCCTATACATTCTCTTTAAATAGCCGGCTCGATTATAAGTATTATCAAAAGGAGCAAAAGGAAAAATTAAGCAAGTACTTGGGTGGGTTGAAGGAAGCTGATCAGTTTACAGATGTAAAAAGCAATCTTGAATTTTATAAGCGGCTCGTTCGAACTCAACAGAATAATATGTTGATGATGGGATTAAATTCATCTCTTTCGGTACACAAGCTCGATTCTGGCCTTATGGAGATGCCATATTATTACATGGGTCTTTTCTCGAAGCAGTTATCGCCTGCTGTTGTACGGCAAGAAGTGATGGCGAATGCACAAAATCAATTAGATCTTTTTTAGAGTATAGTGTTGGAGGCTATGTAGTGTTTTCAAATTATTTTTCGTATCGCAAAGCTTGGCTTAATGTTAAGCTCGTTTGTTAGGTAAAGAATCTCCCAGTCATATTTTACACAGAATTCGTAAACAGCCTCAATCACACCATATCGCACAAGGCCATCCCAGTTGCCAATAATGTAATCATGCCCGGCAATAATGCCATTCTCTTTTATTTTGGGCCTATATAACTCAAGCTCTTCAATAGTTGTCTCGTACGAGTGTGTAGTGTCAATATAAATCCAATCGAAATAACGATCGGTGAACTGGGCAACTACATCGGTTGATAAGCCAAGGTTAATTTCTATTTTGCAGTCCTTAATCTCCTGTGCAAACTTCGCTTCAACGGCTGATCTTTTAGCCTGATTGTAGCGCTTGCTCCCCCAGAAATCAACGAGATGAAGTTTTTGGGGTTTGTTAATACTCCATATCATTTCTGAAAAACCACCTTGGTCAACCCCTAATTCGGCTACAATTCCATTCGATGGAAGCAATTTCAGGAGTTCTTCCCGAGTGGTGAGTAATTTTGCATTCTTTACATGCTCCTCACGCAAAGCGTATTTTGGAATAGCAGCGGAAATTTTTTTGTTTATTTTCTTAATTAATGGTCGAAGGATTTTTTTAAACATCCAACGTTCAAGTGCAGTAAGCTTCACAGTGGTTGTATTCGTTTTCATTTAATCTTAGATTAGTATTTCATTCTGAAAGCAATGAAAGGTAAGTCAAATAGGTACAAAAAGATAGTTTAGGTTAGATGTTGAATTTAGTCCTGGTCAAATGAAATGGTAAAAATAAAATTCGTAATTGCCGTTGCTTTAATTATTGTAAATTTCGGCCATGATAAAAATTGGTGATGTTTTAGTGTCGGATGACATCAAAGAAAAGGAATTCGTTTGCAATCTTGAAAAATGTAAGGGTGCCTGTTGTGTTGAAGGTGATTACGGAGCTCCGCTCGAGGAAGATGAACTGGAAATATTGAAAGAGATTTATCCTCAGGTAAAGCCCTACCTAACTAAAGAAGGAATCAAAGCCATTGAGGAACAAGGAACGCATGTATTGGATGATGACGGTGATCTATCAACCCCCACAATAGGCGGTAAAGAGTGCGCCTACTCTATTTATGATGCTAAAGGAGTATTGAAGTGTGGCATTGAACAAGCCTATTATGATGGTAAGATTGGATGGAAGAAACCGATCTCGTGTCATTTATACCCTATTCGAATTACGAAGAAAAAAAACTTTGAAGCCGTAAACTACCACAAGTGGGATATTTGCTCGGCCGCTTGTACGCTTGGAAAGGAACTTGGAGTTCCATTATATAAGTTTTTAAAAGAACCACTCATTCGAAAGTACGGGCAGGCTTGGTATGATGAGTTGGTAAAGGCGATTGAATTAACTGAAAATAAAAAAAACCGATAGTCAGACTTTTTTATTGAAATAAGAAATTATTTCAGTTCTGAAAAATCAAAAGATGTTTCCAGAAAACCGGTATTGAATTTCCCGGAACGGAAAACAGCGTTATCCATTAGTTTAATATGGAACGGTATGGTTGTCTTCACGCCCTCAATCACAAACTCCTGAAGCGCACGTTTCATTCTTGTCATTACTTCTTCACGTGATTGCCCGGTAACAATGAGTTTAGCAATCATTGAGTCGTAGTTAGGTGGAATGGTGTAACCCGCGTACACGTGACTGTCAATTCGAATTCCATGCCCACCGGGCATGTGCAGGTGTGTAATTTTTCCCGGAGATGGCCGAAATCCATTGGCAGGATCTTCAGCATTAATACGGCACTCCATTGCAAATAAATTCGGGAAGTAGTTTTTGCCGGAAATAGGAACCCCGGCCGCAACTTTAATTTGTTCTTTAATCAGATCGTAGTCTGTAACTTCTTCCGTGATCGGATGCTCTACTTGAATACGGGTATTCATTTCCATGAAATAAAAATCTCCGTGCTTATCAACTAAAAACTCAACAGTTCCAACTCCCTCATAGTTGATTGCCATGGCGCCTTTAATAGCGGCTGCCCCCATTTTTTCACGTAACTCTTGAGTTACAACTGGAGATGGGGTTTCTTCTACTAATTTTTGGTGCCTGCGTTGAATAGAGCAATCACGTTCCGAAAGGTGACATGCTTTTCCATACTGATCTCCCACCAATTGAATTTCAATGTGACGCGGCTCTTCAATAAACTTCTCCAGGTATAATCCATCATTTCCAAAGGATGCAGAAGCTTCGCGTTTAGCATCATCCCAAGCCTTCTTGAATTCACTTTCATCGTTGATAATGCGCATACCCTTTCCGCCACCACCAGCGGTTGCTTTAACGATAACAGGGTATTTAATTTCTTTAGCAAGTTTGATACCTTCTTCAATCGAGGAAAGGAGGCCATCGGAACCTGGTATAACGGGTACCCCCGCTTTCTTCATGGTGTCCTTTGCTGTAGCCTTGTCGCCCATGGCGTTAATCATGGCAGGTGAGGGGCCAATGAATTTGATTCCGTATTCATGGCAGATGGCAGAAAACTCTGCTCGCTCCGATAAGAAACCGTAACCCGGGTGAATGGCATCCGCTCCTGTAATTTCAGCAGCCGAAATAATATGCGGAATATTTAAATACGAATCTTTACTGGGAGCACCACCGATACAAACGGCTTCATCCGCAAAACGAACATGTAAACTTTCTCTATCGGCAGTAGAATAAACGGCCACAGTTTTGATTCCCATCTCCTTGCAAGTTCTTATTACTCGAAGGGCTATTTCTCCACGATTTGCTATTAGTATTTTTTTAAACATAAATCTATATTAAATCACAAATTCCAGTAGTTGAAATCGAAAGCTCAGTTCGTACGTACGATTTTGTTTTGAGATTAGTTAATCTGGCTCTACAACAAATAATACTTGATCATATTCTACTGGAGATGAGTTTTCTACCATTGCTTTTATGATTGTACCGGAAACTTCCGATTCAATTTCGTTGAAGAGTTTCATGGCCTCAATGATACAAACTGTTTGCCCTTTTGTTACTTTATCGCCTACGGAAACAAACGGAGGAGAGTCTGGATTACCAGTACGATAGAATGTGCCGATCATAGGAGACTTAATATCCAACATTTTTTTACTGGAAGCAGGCTCAGCTATAGTTGTTTTAAGTGCTGGTGATGGAACTGCCTGCGCAGCAGCAGGGGCCATAGCCATTGGTGCCATTACGGGCGTTGATTTAAAAACTTTTTGATCTGGCTCGCGCTTCACATTAAGTTTAAGCTCATTGGTTTCAATGTTCACCTCATTCAATCCTGACTTGGAGATGAAATCAATGAGGTCTCGGATTTCTGATGTTTTCATTTCAGATGAGTTTGGTTTGTTTTCTGATAATGCCCGTGGGCTTTTATTCTTTACTACGCTTTTTTTGGCCATGCTACATTATTTTGCGCGTTCAATATAAGCACCCGTACTGGTATCTATTTTAATTTTCTCACCCGTATTAATAAATAAGGGCACTTTTACCTCAGCACCGTTTTCCATCGTAGCGGCCTTTAATGTGCGTGTGGCAGTATCACCCTGCACACCGGGTTCTGTATACTGCACTTCGAGTATAACATGCGCAGGTGCCTCCGCGGTAATTGGATCCTTTCCATCTTCAAAGGCAATTAACAATGTAACCCCTTCTTTTATGTATTTGAGCGCTTCACCGAGTAAGTTTTTATCGAGGTAAATTTGTTCGAAGGTTTCATTGTCCATGCACACTAAACTGTCTCCATCAAGATACAAGTAGTTGTACTCCTTCGTTTCAACACGCAAAATTTCAGCTGAATCACCTGGCCGGAAACGGTTCTCTACAATTCTGCCGTTTCTTAAGTTTCGCATTTTTATCTGGTAGAATGCCCGCAGATTGCCGGGTGTGCGGTGTTGAAGTTCTTCTACTTGCATTACTTCGCCATTGTAGCGCATGTAATTTCCTTTACTTAGATCAGATATGGATGCCATAAATCAATTCAATGTTCAAGATTTAAAATTTAAAATTCAAGCCCTACAAATAGGAATTAATAAGCCCACTTCACATAAATGGATCCCCAGGTAAAGCCACCTCCAAAGGCTGCAATGATTATATTTTCGCCTTTCTTTAGTTTTTTCTCATAGTCCCATAATAGCAAAGGGATTGTGCCAGCAGTGGTATTACCGTACTTCTCTATGTTCATCATTACCTTATCTTCTGTAATGCCCATGCGATTGGCGGTAGCGTCTACAATGCGTTTATTAGCTTGGTGGGGAGCAAGCCATGCTACATCTTCACCTTTTAGGTTATTCCGATCCATTATCTGAGCGGAGACATCAGCCATGTTTGTTACTGCGAATTTAAAAACGGCTGCTCCTTCCTGATGGACAAAATGCAAGTTGGCATCAACCGAAGCGTGTGAGGCTGGTATACGACTGCCACCAGCTTTCATATTCAGGTATTGAACCCCAGAACCATCGCTTTTCAAGATTGAGTCCATGACTCCTACATTTTCTACAGTAGGTTCTAGCAGAACAGCACCACAACCATCACCGAAAATTATGCAGGTGGTGCGATCTTTATAATTAATGATTGATGACATTTTATCGCCACCGATGATAACTACTTTTTTATGCGTGCCCGATTCTACATACTTAGCACCGGTTGTTAATGCGTACAAAAAGCCAGAGCACGCTGCTGAAATATCATAACTGAATGAATTGATAGCGCCAACTTGGTCGGCCACAAGATTAGCAGTAGCCGGAAATGGGAGATCAGGTGTGATAGTTGCACAAATGATCAGGTCTATTTCTTTAGGATCTGTATTAGTCTTCGACAATAATTCTTTTACGGCTGCGGTGGCCATGTAGGAAGTACCTAGCCCCTCTCCTTTTAGAATTCTCCTCTCTTTAATTCCGGTTCTGGAGGTAATCCACTCATCATTGGTGTCTACGTATTTCTCCAGTTCTTGATTTGTTAAAATGTAGTCGGGAACATAACCACCTACGCCAGTAATTGCTGCACGAATTTTATTCATACATAGTTTTTAATTGCACTAAATAATTGCCGTTACGATAACCTATTAAAATAAAAAGCCCGATTAGCCAATCGAGCGTTTTAATTCATTGATTATCTGCATTATGCAGATAATATATTTCTATGTTATTCTTGAATGCATCACAGATACCTTGTTCGTGAAGGAGAAAATCACGAACCGTATACATGCTAAGCTAACACTTCTTTTTCCATTACAACTCTACCGTTATAGTAAAGTTTTCCTTCAAGCCAAAATGCTCGGTGAGGCAAATGATGCTCACCTGTTGCAGGACACACAGCCATTGTTTTTGCAGTTGCTTTATAGTGCGTTCTTCTTTTATCTCTGCGGGTTTTGGAGGTTTTTCGTTTCGGATTCGGCATAACTCAATAATATTAATTTTTATTCAACTTTTTTAACATTTCCCATCGAGGATCGGTTTCCTCCTTTTTCTCTTCATTCTCTGAAGTATAAACAATTTGACCATCTTCAGCTGATTCGTTTTCGAATCTCGGATGCAATTTTTTCATGGGTATTGCTAACGCAATAAACTCATAAATATAATGACCGAGTTCTAAGGTTTCGGTACCTCGGTTGATCATTGTCACCTCATCACTTATCTCCTTATCTTCGTCTCCATATTTGAAGATGATTCTAGAGGAAATATTTATCGGGTAATCAAATTCATCAAGACTCCGGTCACACATAAGCCTTGTTGATCCAGTAATTTTAAAATTAGTCTCCAAAAAGGTTTCACGCTTATCGATGGCAATATCCACCTTAAAAGCGCCTTCCGAAGGCAATTCGGTACCGTATGAATTAAAAAACTCGGACCCAAATTCATATTCAAAATGATGAACACTGAGACTAAGACCTAAAATGTTAACACGGTATCGTTCCATAAAAAACCCCCATCTGGGTATTAAAAATGGTCGGCAAATTTATAATAATTAATCAGAAATTAAAAGTTGACCTCTATAATTAAGGCTTTTATAAAGATATAAACCTAGCCTTGGCGGTTCTTAAAGATGTCAATAGCAGTGTAAATCGCCTGACGCATAGAGTTTTCACTGGCCTGACCTTTACCCGCAATTGAGTACCCAGTTCCATGATCGGGCGAAGTTCTAATTACAGATAACCCAGCAGTAAAATTTACACCGGTATCAAATGCAATGGTTTTAAACGGAATTAGCCCCTGATCGTGATACATCGCCAGAATGCCATCGTATTTTGAATGGCTCGCGGCCGCAAAAAAACCATCGGAAGGGAATGGGCCAAACACTGTTTTACCTTGGTTTTTTAGCTCTGTGATTAATGGCTTTAGTATTTTCTCATCCTCGTCCCCGATGAGGCCTCCATCGCCTGCGTGTGGATTTAAGCCCAGTACAGCAATTTTTGGTTTTGCAATGGCAAAGTCTTTTCGGAGGGATTGTTCTAAAGCTTTCAGTTTTGATTCTACTCGCTCTTTGGTAATCAGTTGAGCTACCTCACGGATTGGAACATGACCCGTAACTAGCCCTACCCGTAATGCATCGTTGACTAGTAACATCAAGTGTTCTTTGGCGCCAAAAAAATTGGCAAGAAATTCAGTGTGCCCGGTAAAAGGAAATTCTTCGCTGTGTATTGTATGCTTGTCTATTGGGGCAGTCACTATGGCATCTAACAGACCTTCTTTTAGATCGGTTGCTGCCTGCCTGAGTGCTTGTAATGCTGCTTTACCGGATTCGCCAGAGGCTTTTCCTGGATGCGCTTCGAGATTTTCGTCCCAGCAACTAACAACATTAATATTTTTCGGTACATATTGGCCGCGAGTTCGAACTTGACTGTAATTGAACTCTTCAACATTAAGGAGTTTACGATAGAAGGATAAAATTTTGGCGGATCCATATAAAACAGGAGTGATTATATTAGTCAGCCTATTATCACTAAGGGCTTTCATTGCGACTTCTGGACCAACACCGTTGATGTCGCCTAGGGTGATACCTATTCTAGGCTTTTCGACTTGTTTGAGAGGTTGATTCATAGCCAATGCAATTTATAGTAAATACAATTTTACATTAATTTTTTGTTAACCTAACTTTGTCGTTAACCGACAGCTACATTGGTAAGACCCAAGAAATTTTTAGGACAACATTTTCTGCATGACCAGAGTATTGCTCAGCGAATTGTAGAATCTCTTTTATTCGAGGCTCATTCAAACGTGTTGGAGATTGGCCCAGGTACCGGTGTGCTTACCCGGTTTTTGATTGCAAATGAAAGGATTCATCTTAAAGCAATTGAGATTGATTGGGATTCGGTAGCTCATCTAAAGAAGCACTACCCTGCATTAGAAATTATTGAAGGTGATTTTCTTCAGCTCGATCTGCTGGGTATTTTCCGTGAACCATTTTCTATTATTGGCAACTTTCCATACAACATTTCGTCCCAAATATTTTTTAAGGTACTGAAGCAACGTGACCAGGTAACACAGGTAGTGTGCATGTTGCAAAAAGAGGTAGCCGAGCGCATCGCATCACCTCCGGGCAATAAAACCTATGGAATATTAAGTGTACTACTACAGGCGTTTTATGATATTAAGTTTTTGTTCAAGGTTTCGCCAGGCGTTTTTATTCCGCCACCCAAAGTTATGTCAGCCGTTATTCGGTTAGAAAGAAATACCCGTCAACACCTTGAATGCGATGAAGAATTATTTTTTAAAGTAGTAAAGCAAGGTTTTAATAACCGAAGGAAAACATTGCGTAACGCATTAAAAAATCTAAATTTAGCCACCGAATTTTCAGCGCTCTCTATATTTAACCAGCGCGCTGAACAACTAACGGTAGATGAATTTGTTTACATCACACAATTAATGGAGAAGAGTCGTGCAGGAGCTGGTTCAATTTGAGTTAACCAAAGAATTTGTTGAGCGCTTCCAACAGGCACTCGATGAACGTGACCAAAAATTTATTCTTCAGGCACTGGAGGATATAAAAGCAGCCGATATTTCAGCCCTTCTTTATGAGTTTAATTCGGATGAGTCCAAGTATGTACTTAGCCTTTTGCCCGTTGAGGTTCGGGCTAAGATAATAAATGATCTTGACCCCGACACACGTGGAAAATTTTTGAAGATTTATGAATCGCATGAGATCGCAGTTTCAGTAAACCTGTTGAATTCCGATGACGCAGCAGATATTTTAAATGAGTTGCCAATTAAAATCCGGGAGGAAGTACTTGCTGGGTTAGAGCCTGAGCTTCGCACCCAAGTGATTGACTTGCTTCGCTATGAAGAAAATGTAGCAGGCGGATTAATGGCGAAGGAGCTAATAAAAGTACGGAGTCATTGGAATGTAGTTCAATGTATTGATGAAATTCGTAAGCAAGCAGAAAATGTAGATAAGTTTTACGCGGTGTATGTAGTAGATGATCGCGATAAGCTTTTAGGTAGAGTTTCTCTTAAGGATCTTGTTTTGTCGGATGCCCGAAAACTTGTATCGGAAATGCACCAGGAAGATATCATCTCCGTAGAGACGTACATGGATGATATAGAAGTAGCAGACATCATGCGTAAGTATGACCTTGAATCGGTACCCGTGGTGAATGTGCAAGGCCAGTTGGTTGGCAGAATAACAATAGATGATGTTGTGGATGTTATTACCGAACAGGCAGAAGAAGATCGACAGTTAATGTCGGGTATTTCTGAAAATGTTGAAGAAGATGACAGTGTATGGCGAAATACGCGGGCACGTTTACCCTGGTTGCTTATTGGAATCTTAGGGGGCCTCATGAATGCAAAATTTATGGGTTTATTTGAGGCTGAGTTAGCCAGGATTACTGCGATAGCCTTTTTTACACCACTTATACAAGCAACAGGAGGCAATGTGGGTATTCAATCATCGTCATTAATTGTACAAAGTTTATCAAACCCTGGATTTGTAGAAGAGGGGCTTTGGAAACGATTAACGAAAGTATTTTCTGTAGCACTGCTAAACGGGATATTCTTATCACTCATTGTTTTTGGAGCAAATATTTTATTATTCAATGAGCAAACACTTTCCTTGGTTGTATCTGTTGCGTTATTCAGTGTCGTTGTTTTTGCATCATTCGTTGGTACGATTACTCCATTAGTTTTGAATCGTTTTGGTTTTAATCCGGCATTAGCATCGGGTCCTTTCATCACCACTATAAATGATTTACTTGGCTTAACGGTTTATTTCTTTATTGTCCATCTTCTGCTTTAGCATGGTTCTTCCAAAATGCCTCATTATTGATCAGGTTCATGAAAGTATGTTTCCGATGCTTCATGACATTGGCTGGGAGGTAGTGTATGAACCCACTATTTCAAGGCAGAAAATCAAAGAAACGCATCAAGCCTTTAGCGGATTGATCGTTCGTAGTAAAACAATGATTGATCGTGATTTGTTAGGAGACAATCCAACACTAAAATTCGTTGGTAGAGCGGGAGCGGGATTAGATAAACTTGACTTAGAGTATCTACGGGATAGAAAGATAAATGTACTTCATGCCGGAGAAGGAAATCGGGATGCGGTGGGCGAACATGCAATTGGAATTTTGCTAGCGCTTATGCGAAACATCGTTGTTGCCGATAGACAGGTACGAGCCTTTACCTGGAATCGTGAAGAAAACAGGGGTAGTGAAATTATGGGTAAAACCGTTGGCCTTATTGGATATGGAAATATGGGCCAGTCTTTCGCTTCTAGATTATCAGGTTTTGGATGTAAGGTTTTGGCTTTTGATAAGTATAAAACTAATTTTTCTGACTCCTATGTTGAGGAGGCAGATATGCAAAGGCTATATAACGAGGTGGATATTTTAAGTCTACATGTGCCATTAAAGACCGATACCCTAAAAATGGTAAACAAGGAATACGTTATGCGGTTTAAAAAAAATATCTTACTAGTGAACACTTCACGGGGCGAAATTATTCAGCAAAACGATTTAGTTAATTTACTTGATTCAGGTAAAATAAAGGGTGCTGCTTTAGATGTGCTAGAGAATGAAAAATTGGATACGTTAACGGCCACCGAACAAGGAATTATGAATAAACTTGTGCAGTACCCCAATGTAATATTCACTCCACACATTGCAGGCTGGACATTTGAATCGCATGTTAAAATTAATGTAGCTTTGGTTGAAAAGATAAAACTTCTAAAGATTACCTAGCATAATTTCAAGGGTTTACGTTACTTGAATTAAGACGATTTACCACAGATGGCTTTTTTTAAACCCAGGCTCGCAAAAATTAAGGACACATTCAATAATATTATTGAAAAGCCCTTACTCACCTCCACACTGGTTTTGGTGTTGGTTGCCATTGTAGTGATAGGGTTAAGTTTACGGTATTACATAAATGACTTTGATGCATTCATACCTCAAATACTAGCCGAAGCCCACGGCATGATTTTCGATATTGCCGTAATTGGTATCCTTATTTTTTGGCTTAATCAAAATGGTGAAATCCGGCAACGAATACGAACGTATCGTGATGAGATTGACGACTTCCGTTTATGGGAATCAGAAGAAGCTGCATTTAGAACTGTCGGTAATATTAAACGGCTTAACAGGCATAGAATTGTTGAGATCAATCTCGTGAATAGTTTCTTAGCCCGCACGAACCTTAACTATGTTAACCTAAAGGGCTCTAACCTTAACTCGGCAAACATCTCTCAGTCTTCGCTTATTGAGGCTAATCTCGAGAACACACGTCTTAATCAAACCAATTTAGAAAACTCTAATCTTAATCAGATTAACCTAAAAGGTGCTTATGCGAGTGGGGCTAATTTTAAGGATGCCTTTTTAATTAAGGCTCAGTTCGAAGGAGCCTTTTTAATTAAAGCCAATTTTAATAATGCTTACTTGATGGAAGCGAGCCTCTGTAATTGCTACTTAATGGGGGCCGATTTTGAAAACGCGAGTTTGTACAAAGCAGATTTACGAGGAGCAAAGGGGCTTACGGTTGAGCAACTCTCAAAAGCAAAAACGTTATATCTGGCGAAATTTGATGATGAAGTGTTAGAGCAAATTAAAACCAGTATACCTGAATTAGTTGGTGCTTAAGGTTATTAATTTGTTCGGATAATTTAAAGCATTAACTTTGTGTCAATGCAAAACAACGGTCTCAAAAAATGAGGCCGTTGTTTTGTTTTTATGTAGTGGATAAAACTATGACGTTATGAGTAAAAAAATTTCGTACTACACCCAAGGAGGGCTCGAGAAGTTAAAAACGGAGTTAAGTTTTTTAAAGTCAAAGGGAAGGTCGGATATTGCAAAGCAAATTGCCGAGGCGCGCGATAAGGGTGACTTGAGTGAGAATGCGGAGTATGATGCTGCAAAAGATGCGCAAGGTCACTTAGAGGCTAAGATTGCTCAACTAGGAGATCTCGTAGCAAACGCTCGCTTATTAGATGAGGCAAATATTGATACCTCTAAAGTTTCAATTCTTTCGAAAGTAACAATCAAGAATAAGAAAAATGGGGCTTCGGTTACATACATGTTGGTGTCGGAAGAGGAGGCTGACTTAAAAGTGGGGAAAATTTCCACCATGTCTCCAATAGGAAAGGGTTTGCTTGGAAAATTAAAAGGAGATTCGGTTAGTATTAAAACCCCAGCCGGTGAAATGGAATTTGAAGTTATCAACATCGGTGCGTAACGGATAATTGAAGTAAAAATTAATACTAGAAATAAGTATGGCTTCTATTTTCACACGCATTATTAATCGCGAAATACCTGGCTACATAGTAGCAGAAGATGAGAACTTTATAGCTTTTCTTGATATCGTTCCGTTGGTTGTTGGCCATACCTTGGTGGTTCCAAAAAAGGAAGTAGACTATATTTTTGATTTGGATGACACAACATTAGCGGGCCTTCATGTCTTTGCAAAGCTGGTAGCGCACGCTGTTAAAAGTGTGATTCCATGTAAGCGAATCGGAGTCGCGGTAATAGGATTGGAAGTTCCACATGTTCATGTCCATCTCGTTCCAATGAATGCCATGGGCGATATAAATTTCACGAAGATTAAATTAAAGCCAACGCAGCAGGAGTTGGCGGAGGTAGCTGAAAAAATACGAAAGGCTTTTTGAGGTAATGCAGGCCGTCAATTTTCTTACTTACGAAGCCAGTTAATCTATAAAATCAATATCTACATTTAATGGATAACGCATCAGGTAATTAAGTGCTTCTTTTGCAGTTAAATCTTCAAATAGCACCTGGTAAATAGTACTGGTAATGGGAGCTCGAACTTTATAATTATCGGCACACTTTTTCATAATACGAACGGTGTTAATACCTTCTGCAACCTCATTCATATTTTCCAGAATTTCTTTTAAACTCATACCCAAGGCCAATTTTTGACCAACTTGAAAATTTCTGCTGTAGGTGCTATTACAAGTTGCCACAAGGTCACCGATGCCGGCTACTCCTAAAAATGCCTTTGTCTTTCCGCCAAGAGCTCGCCCAAGATGAATAATTTCTACAACGCCCCGGCTAATAAGTAGCCCTCTTGCATTCTCGCCATATCCCATTCCGCTTAATGCGCCTGATGCAATGGCAATTATATTTTTCAACACACCGGCTAACTCAACACCAATTAATTCATTGTTTCCGTACACCTGAAAATTATCGTTTCGCAACAATCTTTTCCCGATGCTCACTACTTCATTAAACGGACTGGCGATAACGGTAGCTGCAGGATGCTGCGAAGCAAGTTCTTTAGAAAGATTTGGACCCGCTAAGCACCCAACGCGTACAACAACACTCTCTTCACGAATTACTTCACTCATTGTTTTTACCTGATCGCGATTGAGTTTGGTGACGGTTTCAATGGTTTGCCCTTTTGGTAACGTAATGTCCAGACCTTTGGTGCCATGAATGAGTATATGATAGGGGTGAAGGTGTGGTGAAAGTTTTTTCATCATGGCGCGAAAGTGCGCTGACGGAACAATAGGAAAAATTACATCACATCGCTCAGCAAGAAATTTCAGATCGTTTACCGGTGTAATATTTTTACTCAGTATATGGCCACGATTTTCTCCGCTATCCAAAATCTGCTTCGCAACCCTCTCATCCCGAACGTAGAGTAATACATTTCGATGGCGGGAAAGTAAATTTGCTATCGTGGTTCCAAAATTACCCGCACCAATAACACCAACCGGACGATCGTCAGATAAATTTCTCGAGGTCATATCCTAACAGTCGGTTATGGTAATAGTATAGTGTGTTAAGATCTTGTGTCACGATATTGCCTTTCTTGTTCATTAAGAGCGGGCGCTTGAGATGGAACGTACCAACGTTTTCTAGCCCATGACGAATAACCAGGTCGGTCTTGCCTTTAAGGTGTGTTGCATAATTTGCTTTACCAGCTTTTTTAAGCGCATAGATTTGTTTCCGAACCTTCTTAAATACTAGCCTAAACTCAGAATACTCTAGTTCAAGATCTTCTTCGGGTAAGCGCAAGAGACCAAACAGATCAAGCTTTTCATGCTTTTTTTGCCAGAGTTGAAAGGCTACAAATGCTACCAGGTGACTTGCAAAAACTCGATGAATGCGATGATATTCAGTAACAATGCGTTGACTCAACATGCGTGTATACTCATCTTCGCGTTGTTTGTCAATGGTAACATGGCCGTTCGAAAGAAAGTAATCACGCGTGTTAATAACTCGATCTTGCGCGTCTAAACTATTTCCGTCATCATCAACATAGTTGCCCATGATATCCAGCGCGCGGCCAATTGAAACGGATATGTTTGAACCTTTCGTGAAAAATTTAAACATGAACTGAAGCAATTGCAGGCTTCCATATTTATCTTCTTCCGGTAAATATCTGTCCTGACCTTTTATAGAAAGATAATCGTCAATTAACTCGGGGGCTTCTAATACGAAGTGATAGTTTAAGGTAACAGGCACAACAAAAATTTTACGAGGTACTTCACCTTCCGGAGTATTTAAATAAATGTTGCGTTGTGCTTCAGTGGCTGTAGAGAGGAGACCGAGTTTAAGATTTTTTTCAATTGTTCCAGAGCGAGAACGTGTGCCACCCGGAAAAAATAAACTATGCGCTCCTTTTTGTATCGCCAATCCTGAGTACATTTTAAGAGTTTCAAGGTATGGTAGATTTTTTTTTCTTCTATCCACCTTATATGCCCCTAAACTATTCATGAAGTATGCAATTATTTTAATGTTGAATAGATTGAGCCCTGCACCGTAAATAAAAGCGGGTAAACCTAATGAGTGAATAACCCAACCAATGAGGATGGAGTCAAGATTGCTTAGGTGCGTTGGCACAATAACAATGGTGCCTTCTTTCGTAAGTTTTCGCAGTTGCTTTACTTTACCAACAATTTGAATTTTATCGCGTAACGTATACTGATTTCGAAAAATTGCTCCAAATTTTTTTACGCGCGCAGCATTTAGCAAGCGGGAAAACCAAAATTTGATAATGCTTCTTGCAAATTTATACGAACTTGGATTAAACTTCCCGGAGATTTCATTGGCATATCGATGAACGATACGTTTTAAAATTTCATCTTCTTTATTGTTGGTGGTATTTCCGGGTTCGTCTAGTGGCCTTGCCGTGATCTCAACAAGTTCACTCTTTATAGATGCCCAAAACTTTGGTTCATCCAGCGGATCGACTCGCCAGCGGTTGCGTTTCATGCGCTGCTGTTCGCGATACACGGTAGCCTCTAGTTCATCGATGAGTTGTTTTCGCGTATGCCTTAGTTCCTTAATGCGTAAAAGGGACTGATTGGCGACTTCCTCTACAAATTCTTTGCGGTTTTTACTGAGTTGATACACGGGCCAATCGGGTATCCCTTCAAGGACTGGCTCATATCGTTTATTTTTATTTTTCTTTTCTATGACTTCCACGGCCACAAAATACTACAATTCTAGCACCCGTACGGAGCTTATATACACTTTTATAGTATTTGCGTGGCTTCGGCAAGTGCTTGTTCCATAGCTTCAAACCGATCAAGGGCTTTTTGTATAAATACTTCGGTGGTTATCGAGTACAAGTCTTTGTCCGAAGTGAGTTCAAATTGATCTATTTTAAAGGTTTGCTCTAATAAGCCTTTTTCGAGTTTAATCAAATAACGGTTGTTCCAATGAAACAGCGTGATCTTGCATTGAGGATGAGGGATTTCACCAATAATTCGCATACTACATTATGTTGAATCAACAATATTATTGATTAATCTGGGTAGTTCTAAAAACTTATCTTTAATGGCCTTAACTATTCTCAAAAAGAGAAGGGTAAAGTGTTTTTAAAAGTATCCTTCAGTGGTTTGTTATTTAAAATGTGAGTAGACTAAAATCGTAGATATTCCGTTTTGAAGTAGTAAAGCTTCGTTGCAAGTAATGGAGGACACAAATTAACTTTAGGTGTGAATTTTTTGGATACAAGATTGGGTTTTATATTGTAGGCTTAAACCGAGCAAAATGATTGAACAGAGATTGAGAAGAGTGAAAGCTGGTTTTATACTACTGTTTGGGGTATGGTTACTGATAGTTCCATTATTCACCGCCACAGCCACCCACCTAAGAGCTGGTGAAATTACAGTTGAGCGCATTAGTTGCGTAAGCCGCACGTTCCGTATTACAGTAACGGTTTATACGGATACGGACTCGCCAGTTAGGTTTGGCGGAAGCCAAGATATATTAGACTTCGGAGATGGTAAAGGAATGCTTGTGCCCGAAACCCAAAATACTCCTTATCCAGGCGGAGTGGATATTGGTATTGCATCGTTTTCTGTATTACACACCTATGGTGGCCCCGGTTTATTTACAATAAGCTACCTCGAGCCTAATCGCAATGAAGGTGTTTTAAATATTGATAACTCGGTTAACACTACGTTTTATATTGAAACCCAAATAGACTTAAGTGTTTTGTTATGCGATAACAGCCCCGTGTTATTAGTACCGCCTATCGATCAGGCATGTAGTGGAGTTGCTTTTTATCATAACCCGGGGGCGTACGATCCCGATGGTGATAGTCTTTCATTTGAATTGGTTATTCCTTATTTCAAGAGAAGTTCAAATGTTGCCGGTTATCGTGATCCAAATAATTCTGGGTTTTATACAAATTTTTCGCAAGGAAACGAAAATGGTAATGCCCCGCCAACGTTTACCATCGACCCAATTGACGGAACAATTGTATGGGATGCACCAGGCCAAGCAGGTGAGTACAATATTGCGTTTATAATTAAAGAATGGCGAAATATTAACGGAGCCTGGAGAGAGATTGGGTTTGTTCGAAGAGATATGCAGGTTATTGTTTCGGGAGCTTGTACAAATGAGCGACCAAAACTTATTGTGCCGAATGATACGTGCATTGTAGCAGGTGCTATTTTGAACAAAACAATTTTTGGAATTGACCCCGAAAACCATATTGTGAAAATTGAAGCCTTCTCCCAAATATTAGCGACTGATTTTCCTTCTCGCGCTACGGTTAGCCCCAATCCTCCAATTTTCCAATCATCAAGCCCAACAGCCGAACTTGACTTTAATTGGGTCACCAATTGTGAGCATGTAAAAGATCAGGCATACCTTGTTGTATTTAAAATAACAGATGACCCACCGTTAGGGCCAAGCCTTGTAACATTCGAAACGTGGCGAATTAATGTTATTGCACCCGCTCCCATATTGCAACCCGTTACCGTAGATCTACTTCAACGTCATGCCAGGCTTGATTGGGACGCCTATGACTGTTTTAGAGAGGCAGAAAAAATGCAGATATGGAGAAGAGTTGATGATACTAATTTTGCTCCCGATGATTGTTTTACAGGCATGCCTAAATTTTTAGGATTTAGTTTGATCGCGGAGGTTCCAATCAAGAATGGGCAAGGGCCATCGGCAACTCCTATAACCACGTATACCGACACAAATGGAGGCAGAGGTCTTGCAGTTGGTGCGAAATATTGTTATCGACTTGTTGCTTTGTTTCCATTGCCATTGGGTGGCGAAAGTTATGTTTCAGCCGAAGTATGCATTGCTCCAATTTTAGCCGATGCTCCAGTTGTTACCCATGTTACTGTCGACAAAACAGGCGATGCAGATGGCGAAGTTACTATTCGATGGACACCACCATTTGAAATTGATCCGGGGCAATACCCGGGCCCTTATGAATACATGGTAAAAAGAGTAGGTGTTACAGGAACTACATACATAAGCCCCAAAATTACAGCCACAACATGGACTGATGCTCGTGTAGATACGCGCGATGAACAATATTCGTATCAAATACGACTATATTCTTCTGCGTTCGTTCCTCCTGTTGACTCCTCTGCGCTAGCGTCTTCTTTATGGCTAGAGCTTAATCCGCAAAAAAGTAAGATTGAATTGAACTGGCGTGCATCTGTGCCGTGGTCGAATCAAATAGAGGATTACCCGATGCATCGTATTTATCGAGGAGATGAAGGAGCCACCGAAGCAGAGATGGTATTGATTGATAGCGTAAATGTTATTGAAGAAGGTTTTACATACCTCGATACGGGTAAACTTGCAGAGGGTGACACGTTAAATGGCAGTAAAATATATTGTTATCGAGTAATGGCAAGGGGTAGTTACGGCAATGCTAATCCTGCCATCCCCAATCCGCTCATAAATTTCTCTCAAATAAATTGCGCTCAGCCTACCTATGAAGTGCCTCCCTGTAAACCAATTATTGCGGCATTTATTGATACATGCAAAGATTTCTTTGAGAATTACGGATGTAATCCGGGTAACTATTATACCAATGTAATTAAGTGGAATGCACCCGAAGGCTTATGTGCAGATGACGTACGATATTATAATGTGTATGCCTCCGATAATTTGATTGCAACGAATGTTCGTGATACTTTTTATCTGCATACAAATTTGTCAACCTTGGCATATTGTTATCGAATTGCGGCAGTTGATAGATCGAATAATGAGAGTACCCTTAGTGATCCTGTATGCAACGATAATTGCCCGTATTACGAACTACCGAATGTATTTTCTCCCGGAAATGCAGACGGCAGAGAGTGCAATGATTTGTTCAGAGCTTTCGGTGCCCCTTTAGTGGCAAATTCAGAATGCGCCCCTGCAGATGTTGATGGTGAACGGTGCGCAAGATTTGTTCAAAAAGTTGACTTCACGGTTTACAATCGGTGGGGAAAAGAGGTTTACCAGTATGTAGGCCAACAAGGTGACGATGATAAAGGTATTTATATTAACTGGGATGGTCGTGATGAGCAGGGCAGGGAATTAGCCTCGGCAGTTTACTATTATATTGCCGTTGTGACGTTCGACAGGCGTAATTCGCGCGACCGCGTTGAAATAATAAAGGGATGGGTGCATCTGGTGAGGTAAGACATAGCATTGTTTTGTTTGATGGTGTTTGTAACCTATGCAGTGGGTCGGTACAGTTTATTATAAAACGCGACCCTCGTAAAATTTTTCAGTTTGCAGCATTGCAATCAGACTTCGGCCAGCATCAACTCGAGAAATTCCAGGTTGATACGCTCGCATTCAATACGATAGTTCTAATCCATGAAAATCGGGTTTATCAAAGAAGCAATGCGGCCCTGGAGATTGCCAGGCAGCTGCACGGAGGATGGAAATTGTTGTATGGATTTAAAATTCTACCGCTTTTTATTCGTGATGGCGTATACAATTGGATAGCCAATCACCGGTATAGTTTCTTTGGAAAAAAAGATGCCTGTTGGATACCCACCCCTGAGCTAAGCGGAAGATTTCTGGGATAGTATTTGGCTTTTCTTAAATTGTAATCGCATGTTGATCCAACCTCAACACTTAAACACATAAGCACTTTAACACATTCAACAATGAGAGCATATATTTTTCCAGGACAAGGGTCGCAGTTTACCGGAATGGCCAACGATATTTACGATGCAAATCTACGAGCCAAAGAAATCCTTGATCAGGCTAATGATATCTTAGGATTTAAAATCACCGATGTGATGTTTACCGGTACAGCCGATGAATTGAAGCAAACAAGTATTACTCAACCTGCAATTTTTATTCACTCTGTTGCTTTGGCACTTTCAAGCGAAGAATTCCATCCCGACATGGTTGCAGGTCACTCGCTGGGCGAATTTTCTGCTTTGGTGGCGAATAAGACATTATTATTTCCTGATGCACTAAGGCTTGTATATAAACGAGCAATGGCTATGCAGCGAGCCTGTGAGATTAATCCATCCACCATGGCTGCAATTTTAGGACTGGATGATAAAATTGTAGAAGAAATTTGTGCATCAATTGATGACATAGTTGTGGCGGCAAATTATAACTGCCCCGGCCAGTTAGTTATTTCCGGATCAAACAAAGGAATTGAAATTGCATGTGAGAGATTAAAAGGCGCTGGCGCAAAACGTGCGCTTCCGTTGCCGGTGGGTGGCGCTTTTCACTCTCCGCTTATGGAGCCTGCTCGCGAAGAATTGGCAGCAGCAATTGAAAGTACATCGTTTAGTAAACCTGTGTGCCCGGTATATCAAAATGTAAATGCATTGCCTTCAATGGATGTAAATGAAATTAAAAGAAATCTAATAGCTCAGCTAACTGCCCCCGTTCGATGGACACAATCTGTTCAGAACATGACAAAAGATGGAGCAAAAGTGTTTATTGAATGTGGCCCCGGCAAAGTACTTCAGGGCTTAGTAAAGAAAATTTCTCCAGAAGCAGAGGGCAAAAGCATTTAATCTTGGGTGATAAGTTTTTCAACACGTAGTTTATCCTCACACTCAATTAACAACTGGCTAACAGTTTTTCCGCTTGCAGGATGAATAAAATCAGGAGCTATTTCAATTAGCGGGAGCAACGTAAATTTTCGATTGGGTATTTCAGGATGCGGAACAGTTAAGTTGTCCACCTGGATTATCGAACTACCAAAAAATAGGATATCAATATCTATAGCGCGCGCCTCCCAACGATTTTTCCGAATACGCCCCAATTTTTTCTCTATATCCAAAACCTGAGAAAGAAGTGCCACAGCTTCCAGCGAAGAACTTAATTCAAGTACCTGATTGTAAAATGCTGGTTGCTGGTTATTG
This sequence comes from Cyclobacteriaceae bacterium, assembly GCA_031395485.1. Lineage (GTDB taxonomy): Bacteria > Bacteroidota > Bacteroidia > Cytophagales > Cyclobacteriaceae > UBA2336. The sequence goes on from JANNUS010000009.1 coordinate 396,610, forward strand.
CCCCAGGGGTCAGTTTTATAAATAGATGATGCTGTAACAATCTTACCTGCAAGACGACTGATTTCCTGCCGTGCAATGCTAAGATTGGCTTGCTTGTTACCGAGGTTGCTCCCTAATAAAATGAAAACTTGATTTTGCATTCAATGCAAACTTAAGTTTTTTTGGCGTGCGAGTATTCAGTAGTTTTGAATCCGCCTTCTGCCATACTTTCTGTAACTGTACGGATTGCTGGTAGGGAGGCTTAAATCATTTTATATATGAATTTTTTTAAATCATTTTTAGCTTCCTGCTTGGGTACGCTTGTTTCGTTAATTGTGTTGGTTATTCTGGTTATTGGTGTTTTTTCTGGCCTAGCTGCCGAAGACGAGGTTATAGTCAAAGATAACTCTGTTTTACAGCTAAATCTGGATGCTCAGATTACAGAGCAGCAAATTGAAAACCCCTTTGAGGGCTTGCCTATTCCTGGAAATACAGTTGCCAATGTGGGTCTCCTACAATTAAAGCAGACTATACATAATGCCAAGAGTGATCCTAAAATAAAGGGAATTTACTTGAATGTAACCTACCCGATGACGGGTTTTTCTACAGTTGAAGAAATTCGTCAATCAATAATTGATTTTCGTAAGAGTGGAAAGTGGGTAGTAGCCTATTCCGATATGATGTCTGAGCAAGCTTATTATTTAGCGTCCGCTGCCGACAAAGTTTATTTGAACCCCGAAGGTGAAGTTGAATTTAATGGGTTGGCTATTGAGATGACATTTTTCAAAAAAATGTTCGAAAAACTTGAGATTAAACCTGAAGTATTTAGAGTTGGTGAGTTTAAGAGCGCTGTAGAGCCATTTTTATTGGAAAAAATGAGCGATGAAAACCGATTGCAACTTACCGAGATGGTGAATTCGATTTATGATCACGTGTTAACCGGAATTTCAGAATCACGAGGCGTTTCAAAAGATAAGTTGAAGGAAATTTCTGATAAAATGTTGGCGCGCACGGCAAAGCTTTCCGTAACGTATGGATTAGTTGATTCATTACTTTACTACGATCAGGTATTGAACGATTTGCGAGAAAGGCTCTCCATTGGTGAAACAGCGAAAGTAAATTTTATTAAGTATAATAAATATCGGAAGAGTGTTCACGAGCCGGCTAATTCCTCTGAAAATGAGATTGCCGTAATTGTGGCGGACGGAACAATTTATCCGGGCTCAGCGGATGAGGGAATTGTAGGTGCTGATACGTTTACAGAAGAAATTCGAAAAGCCCGAGAAAATAAAAAGGTTAAGGCCATTGTAATACGGGTTAATTCCCCGGGTGGGAGTTTCCAAGCTTCGGATGCCATGTGGAGAGAAGTATCGCTTGCTACTAAGGTAAAACCTGTTATCGCTTCCATGTCTGACTATGCGGCTTCTGGAGGTTATTATTTATCCATGGCGTGCGATACCATTGTTGCACAACCTCATACAATTACAGGCTCTATCGGAATTTTTAGTATCTTATTCGATGCCAGTGGCCTGATGGGAAATAAATTAGGAATTACAACCGATGGTGTTAAAACAGGAGAGTACGGTGAGATGATTACGATGAGCCGACCGCTTACCGATGCAGAAAAGAATGTGTGGCAGACAAGAACGGAAGAGATTTATGAAACCTTTACTTCAAAAGCAGCCGAAGGAAGAAAATTAACGATAAGTGAGATAAAAAAAGTTGCTTCTGGTAGAGTATGGACGGGCGTTCAGGCTAAGAATAAGGGGTTGGTTGATGTGTTAGGTGGTTACAACGATGCGTTAAGAATTGCCGCAACAAAGTCGGGCATTGAAGATAACTACCGCGTAAGGTTGTATCCCCATGTGAAAAATTTCTACGAGCAATTGATGGAAGGCTTGCAAGAGAATGCAAAGACAAATACACTGAAGGTAGAAATGGGACAATACTATATGCTGTATGATCAGTGGCAACATGTTAAAAGTTACAGCGGTGTTCAGGCGCGAATGCCTTTTGAGTTTAGAATTAAGTAGAACGAGTAACCATTTACCATTAACGGATAACGAATGACTCAGCTTCGTAACGACTGGACAAAAAAAGAAATCACTGAAATTTTCAATTCGCCAATACTTGATTTAGTATACCGGGCGGCTACGGTTCATCGGCAATTTCATGACCCGCAAGAAGTACAAGTTTGTACTTTATTGTCGGTAAAAACAGGTGGGTGCCCTGAAGATTGTTCATATTGTCCGCAAGCAGCGCGCTATCATACCGATGTTAAAGTACATAAGCTATTAGAAGTTGACGAGGTATTATTAAAAGCGAATGAAGCCCGAGAAACAGGCAGTACGCGCTTTTGTATGGGTGCAGCATGGCGTGAGGTTCGCGACAACCGTGACTTTGATAAGGTGATTGATATGGTAAAAGGTGTAAACGCTTTAGGGATGGAAGTGTGTTGCACATTGGGTATGCTAACGCCCGAGCAAGCTATAAAACTGAAAGAAGCCGGCCTTTACGCTTACAATCATAACCTGGATACAAGCGAAGAATTTTATAGCGATATAATTACTACGCGCAATTATGGCGATAGATTAACTACGCTTGAAAATGTTCGTCAAGCAAAAATCTCTGTGTGCTCCGGTGGAATCATTGGGATGGGTGAAAATGAGAACGATCGTATCGGCATGCTACATACTCTTGCTACTTTGCCCGAACACCCAGAGTCAGTTCCAGTAAATGCGTTGATTCCGGTAGAAGGAACACCGTTAGAAGATCAGGAAAAAGTATCTATATGGGAAATGGTTCGGATGATCGCTACAGCACGCATCATCATGCCCAAAGCAATGGTTCGACTATCAGCTGGAAGAGTGCGAATGAATTTGGAGGAGCAGGCGCTTTGTTTTTTAGCAGGTGCAAACAGTATTTTTGCGGGTGATAAGCTCCTTACAACGCCTAATCCAAGTACGGTTCAGGATAAGGAAATGTTTCAGTTGTTACAATTGAGGCCTCGCAAGGCATTTCGAGATAAAGAGGTAAAAAGTCTTATTTTTTGATGTAAGGTTTGTATCCAAAAGTGAACGAAATGTACTTAAAGTGACACTTTAAGTATGACTAGTACACAACGTAATTGATTCTAACTTGCCAGCCTTGGTTACAGTTGACTTAAATCCAGTAGCTATCTAGAGTTTTTTTTTCAGGACGTTGACAATCATCGAGTAAACTCAAACATGTTAATATAGATAATGTGAAAGTCCTGGTTCTATATTTTACTTTTGCTATAATCTACCTGAGTATTTTTGGGTAGGAAATTTCTTGTAAACAGTAAACATATAAATGTGTCTCTAGCCTCAAGTCAATCCGATTAACTGAAGATTTAGACTCCTTGTTTAAGTGTGCAGATCAATCAACTTAATTCAAAAGACTATCTGAATTGAGCAGGGCATTAATGATGCATTTACAGCACCTCCGTTTTCTGACGGCTAGGCTGTAAATGCCTTTAAATCAACTGTATTGCTCTAAAACTTGTCTTCTGAAACAAATCCCCCAACAGGCTCATTGTGATTTTGTTGAGTAGTTGTTTCTTTGATAGTTGTTTTCTTTACTGAAGCAAAAGTAAATGAAAAGGTAACGATGGCAGTTAATGCTAATAAGATTATTATCTTGGTTTTCATAGTAGTCAGTTTTAGTAATTTTAGAGAATTAAAAGCCCTTGTCAGGAGTATTATTGGCTCCTCCGTTTTCAAGTTCATTAGAAGGGGCAACTTCTTCTTCCGTACAAGCTGTAAAAGAAGCAGCGCTTACGAAAACTAATAATAGGATGCAGACAAATTTTTTCATTTTTTGTGGGATTTAGTTTTAAATAGATTTCTTTTGAGTTTTAAATTATAAGCCAAAGTTGCTACAAGTGTTTAGAACTTTTTCATGTATTAAATTTTATAAATTACTCATGTACCAATTTTTTTTAAACTCATCAAGCCGGAATATCCTTGTGCTTCAACTTATGTTGTTCAGTTGCACATTTTGTTATGCTCAGAATGATGTGATTGATTCGCTCAGAACACTATTAAACAATAAGACTGGTAATGATCGTTTTGACGCATTGTATGAGTTATCTTTTAATTTAATCTTGAAGGATGATAATGGTTCTGCTCTGAAATATGCTGATGATGCGTATAAATTGGCAGAAATGAGTGGCGATAGCTTACGAATGGTTAAAGGAGTTTTGGTTAAAGGATCTGCATTGAGGCGTTTAGAAAGAATTGACGAGTCAATTGATATCTATAAACTTGGAATTAGAGTCTCTAATCAAAATGGTTATAAAAATGAACTAAAGATTCTCCTCAATTCAATTGCCATAGCATATTCTTTAAAGGCTGATTATGATAATGCACTTGAGTATCATTTTCAATCGCTTATTGTACGGGAACGTATTGGAAATAAATCAGAAATCAGTATTACCCTTAATAATATTGGCTTTGTCTACTTTAAACTTAGAAATTATGAAAAAGCAAGGGAGTATTTTTCAAGAGCTCTCTCTCTTAGAAAAGAGGCGAGTGATACTTATGATTTGGACCGCCTTCTGATTAATCTTGGGATGACTAATGTCCATCTTGGAAATTTTGATGACGCCTTAAATTATATTAACGAAGGATTAAAGACATGTGGCGAAAGCTGCAGTGATGATGTTATAGTGGAGGGTAAGTTTGGCTTGGGCGTTTCTTATTATGGATTGGATAAGTTAGCTGATGCTGCCCTTTACTTTAAAAATTCTCTTGAAGTTTCCAAGAAAACAAACAATAAGCGCTTTCAAGCTGAAAATCTTGTCTACTTGGCTAAAATATCTATAGCAAAACAAGACAATGATACAGCTAAAGCATTTCTTAATGAGGCTGAAACATTAGCTGATTCGTCTGGATACAATCAACTCTTAATTGATACATACAAACAATTCTCTATTCTCTATACACAAGTCAAAGATTTCGAGAGCGCATCAGTTTATCAAAATAAATATATAGCGTTAAAGGATAGCTTAATTGGTGAAGAGTTGGTTAAGAATGTTGCGAAAATTCAAACAAATTTTGAAGAACGTGAGAACATTGCTACAATAAAGTTAAAAGAAGAAGCCCTTGTTCGGCAGCGTAACCTCAACATATCCATTGGTGTAATTGCCGTGTTAGCAGGTCTTCTTGGATTTGTACTATATCGCAGTAATGCGGTCACTCGTAAGGTCAACTCAGCCCTATCCGATGCGAAAGGAATTATTGAAATTCAAAATTTACGGTTGCAAAATATTAACCGTGAGTTGGACGGTAAGGTAAAAGAGAAAACCGTTAACCTTGAAAAGGCTGTAGAAGATTTGGACAAAGCCAATAAATCCCTCAGTCAGGTTAATGGAGAACTTGATAATTTTATTTATAAGACCTCACATGATATTCGTGGACCACTAGCCAGCCTAAAGGGAATTTGCAGCGTTGCCCTGTTGGATGTAAAAGACCCGCTGGCCCTGGATTACCTCAATAAGCTTGATCTTTCCTCGGGTAGACTGAATGTTATTCTTACCCGACTTCTTATTGTTAATCAAATCAATAATGCCGTTGTGGGAAAGGAGCCCATTGATTTTAATGCGATAGTAGATGACGTGATTTTGTTAGAGAAAAAACGAGGCTTGCCTTTAAAGTTTGAGATAAAAAGGGATATTCAAAAAGACATACTTTTTCAGTCGGATAAAGATTTAGTTCGAATTATTCTAGAAAACCTGATTGATAACGCTATTAAATTTCACAATGACTCTGATCGGGTAAATCCTTTTGTTCAAATTAGAATTAGTAGTGAAGGCGGGAAGGACATATTCATAAGTGTTGTTGATAATGGTATTGGAATAGCTGAGGCAAAACCAGACAAGATATTTCAAATGTTTTCAAGAGCATCGGAGCGTTCTGGGACAGGCGGCATTGGGCTTTATCTTACAAAGCTGGCTACTGAAAAATTAGGGGGTGCAATTCAATTGCAATATACTCCCGAAGGCTATACGGAATTTTATGTTTCCCTCCCTTCAAAATTGCCCGAATTGCCAGTGGTTATTGAAAGTTAAATTTCCATTGCTCGGGCTCAATTCTCATCTTTGTACAAATTGTTGAATGAAAAAATTTAAGCGACATACAATTACCGCAGCATTGCCGTATGCCAATGGCCCACTGCATATTGGACATATTGCAGGTGCTTATTTGCCTGCCGATACGTATGTCAGATTTCTTCGATTAAAGGGTGAGGACGTTGCTTTTATTTGTGGATCGGATGAACATGGTGTAGCCATTACGTTAGGAGCTAAGAAAGAAGGTGTTACGCCCCAGGCATTTGTAGACAAATATCATAATCTCATGAAAACGGCATTTGAGGATTTCGGTATTTCATTCGATATCTATTCGCGTACCTCCGCTAAAATCCATTATGAGACAGCACAGGAAATTTTTAAAACTATTTATGAAAAGGAAATTTTTATCGAGGAGACATCCGATCAGTATTATGACGAGCAGGAAAAAATATTCCTTGCGGATCGGTATATAATTGGTACATGCCCTAATTGCCGGAATACAAATGCGTATGGTGACCAATGTGAGAAATGTGGAACAAGTTTGAGCCCACGAGAGCTTATTAATCCGCGATCAACCGTTTCAGGTAATACACCTGTGCTAAGGCCTACCAAGCACTGGTACTTCCCATTGGATAAGTATGAGGCTTGGTTGAAAGATTGGGTTGTGGAAGGCCACAAAGACGATTGGAAGATAAATGTGTATGGCCAATGTAAATCATGGATTGATCAGGGATTACAACCGCGTTCCATTACACGCGATTTAGATTGGGGTATACCCGTACCCTTAAAAGATGGCCTTGGAAAAGTATTATACGTTTGGTTTGATGCTCCGATTGGTTACATATCGGCAACCAAAGAACTAAAAGGAACGGACTGGGAAAAATATTGGAAGGATAAGGACACACGGCTGATTCATTTCATTGGGAAGGATAACATAGTTTTTCATTGTATTATTTTTCCAGCCATGTTAAAAGCTGAAGGAAGTTTTATCCTTCCGGATAACGTGCCGGCAAATGAATTTTTGAATTTGGAAGGAGATAAAATCTCTACATCCCGAAATCATGCTGTTTGGCTGCATGAGTATTTGGTAGATTTTCCAGGAAGAAGGGATGAACTTCGTTACGTTCTCACTTCGATATCTCCAGAAACAAAAGATGCTGACTTCACCTGGAAGGATTACCAGCTAAAGGTAAATAGCGAGTTGGTTTCAATTCTTGGAAATTTTGTAAACCGTGTAATGGTGCTTACCTGGAAATATTTTGAAGGCAACGTACCGTCATCACATGAGCTTCCGGCCACCGATGATAGTAGAATGAAGATAGTGAATGTCTATAATCAGGCTCATGTAGATTTAAATACTTCTGTGAAGGAGATGATTAGGGCATTGAATGATTTCCGTTTCCGGGAAGCGCAATTCCATATGATGAACCTTTCGCGGATCGGAAATAAGTTTTTAGCGGAAACCGAACCGTGGAAATTGGCGAAAGAAGATATGGAGGCTGTGGGTTGCATTTTGAATTACGCACTAACTATAGTGGGGAATATTTCTATTGCCTGTGAACCATTTTTACCGGATACTGCAAGAAACATCCGCAAGCAGTTAAATAGTTCTTTAGTTGATTCATCTTGGAATGAATTCTGGAAAAAAGAAGAACTTATTGAGCCCGTTCCTCAGCATCACCAACTTGGAAAAGCAGAATTGCTGTTCAAAAATATTGAGGACGAAGAAATTGAAAGACAAGTAGCCAAATTAAGAAAGCCAAAAACAAACGGTATGGAAGAAGCAAAAACTGAAAACCCAGTTAAGCCATTAAAACCTGAAATCGTTATTGATGACTTTACAAAGCTAGATATTCGAGTGGGCAAGGTGTTGGCAGCGGAGAAAATGGAGAAATCTGACAAGCTCTTGAAGCTTACAATCGATACGGGTGTTGACAAGCGTACTGTTTTAAGTGGTATTGCGAAGCACTATACTCCAGAAGAAATGGTGGGTAAGCAGGTTACGTTAATTGCTAACCTGGCACCGCGCAAAATGATGGGTATTGAATCACAAGGCATGGTGTTGATGGCAGAGGATGCGAACGGAAAGCTTAGGTTGCTTCAGCCGAATGATGTTGTAAGTCCTGGTTCGGTTGTGAATTAGGCAACGTCATTTCGAAGGAGGAACGACTGAGAAATCTCCTGATCAGAAGGGGATTTCTTTCTCTGCTCGAAATGAACGTTCAGCTATTAAACAAGCTCATTGTTTTCGCAGCACCAATCGTGCAAAATGAGAAAATTATTTCGGATACTTTATCCATTAACAGAGGTAATTCTGCAAATTCTTGTTTTGAAAAATTACTTAGCACATAATCTTTTTGGTGGCCTTTGTTAAAGGCGTCTCCAATTCCAAAGCGCAAGCGCGCGTAATCTTGTCCGCCTAATAGATCTTCAATATTCTTTAAACCATTGTGCCCAGCGGCACTTCCTTTTGCGCGCATGCGCAAGGTGCCAAAAGGCAAGGCGAGATCGTCTACAATTACAAGTAAATTCTCTTTCGGAACTTTTAGTTCGTTTAACCAATAGGCGACAGCCTTGCCGCTTAAATTCATAAAGGTTGTTGGCTTAATAAGATGGATACTTCTCCCTTTAAATTTTAGTTCAGATTTTTCGGCATGCCTGTCTAGTTCAAACGATACCTTGTGTTCGTCAGCCAACCGATCCAAAACCAGGAAGCCAATATTGTGGCGGGTTAATTCATATTCAGCTCCAATGTTACCGAGTCCAGCGATCAGGTATTTCATTTCCTTAATTTGAAGATTTGAAAATTAGTCAATTTGATGATTGAATTTTAAAGTGCATAAAAAAAACCCTCCTTATTAGGGAAGGTTTTTATGTTGGCAACCGATTTAATTTTCAAATTGACTAATTTTCAAATTACTTTTTGCCTTCTTCCTTCTTAGGAGCTTCTTTCTTAGCATCAGCAGCGGCAGCAGGAGCGGCAGCAGCAGCACCTTCTGCAGGAGCTGCAGTTTCAGCAGCCTTCGCAGCATCTTCGGCAGCCAATTTAGCAGCACGTGGTACTTCTACCGCTGCAATAGCTGATTGCTTAGGGTCAATAAATTCTAGTCCTTCAAGTTTCATGTCGGCAACTTTGATGGCATGGTGGAAATCAAGCTGTGAAACATCTACATCAACGTGATCAGGCATGTCTTTAGGAAATCCATATACCATTAGTGCAGCTTTTTTTCGTACTAGTGCACCACCTTTTTCAACGCCAGGCGCTTTACCTACAAGCCGCGTTGGAATGCTCATTTTAATTTTGCGGTCTTCCGTAATTTTTAAAAAATCGGCATGGAAAAGAATTTCACTTACAGGGTGAAACTGTACTTCCTGTAAAATAGCCTTGCTCTCTTCACCTTCAATATTCAAGTGAACAAAGTGAGCTTCGTTGGTATACACCAAATCGCGGAAGAGGATCATGGGTGCATAAAAATGCACTTGCTCATTTCCGCCATACACTACGCAGGGAACATAGCCTTGATTTCTCAGTTCCTGAGAATCAGACTTGCCGAGATTCGCTCTTTTATACCCTACAATCTCGATGGTTTTCATACTTATTTATGGTTTTAGTTAAAATTTATAAACGAATAAAGAGTGAGCTGATGGATTCATGATCGTGAATTTTGCGAATGGCTTTCGCAAATAAATCAGAAACCGAAAGCACTTTAATTTTTGATCCTTTTTGTTTTAGGGGTATTGTATCAGAGACAACAATCTCTTCTAATACTGATCCTTCTATAGTTTCATACGCGTTTCCAGAAAGAACAGGATGTGTACACACTGCTCTCACCGAATTAGCGCCTTTTTCTTTTAAAAGAGCAGCTGCTTTACAGATTGTTCCTGCCGTATCCACTAAGTCGTCTACTAGAATTACATCCTTACCATCTACATCACCAATCAGGCGCATCGATTCAATTTTATTGGCTTCTTTACGATACTTGTCGCAAACGGCAAGTTCGGCATTAAAGAATTTCGCGAAGCTTCTGGCACGCTTAATACCCCCAACATCCGGAGAGGCAAACATAATGTTCGCTAAACCAAGTGATTTAAGATACGGGACGAAAATATAAGCTCCATCCAGGTGATCCACCGGGATGTCAAAAAAGCCCTGAATTTGATCAGCATGTAAATCGCAGGCCATAATTCTATCAGTACCAGCTGCAGAAAGAAGGTTTGCAATTAGCTTGGCACCAATGGATACCCGAGGCTTGTCTTTTCGATCCTGCCGGGCATATCCAAAATAAGGAATAACCACGTTAACGCTGGAGGCACTTGCCCGTTTGGCGGCATCTACCATCAATAACAACTCCATCAGGTTATCAGAGGGTGGGGTAGTAGATTGAATAATAAACACCTCGTGGCCCCGTACCGATTCGGTTATAAAAGGAGACATTTCACCATCGCTGAATTGCTGGTAGTTCACTTCACCCAATGCTTCGCCATAGGCATGAGCGATTTTCTCTGCCAGGTAGGTTGTTGCGCGACCGCTGAATATCTTTACAGCCATAAGAATTAACTAAAATCCCGTCCTCAGGACGGGATTTGTGATTTTTATCGTTGTCCTACTAGGGCTCGAACCTAGACTCTTCTGAACCAAAATCAGACGTGTTGCCAGTTACACCATAGGACAATCTCTTTTCGATTGCTCGAAACCCACATTTTTGGGTCTGCAAAAGTAGAATTTTTTTTATAAAAAGCGACCCTGATTATCCAAATTTTATGGTTTTTTGGTTGGGATACCTTATTTCAAGGAGTTGCTCTTGGTTTATGTTTTGCTAAACCCGATTCTGTCAATTTTTTTAAACTGCTTATGAAAGCAGAAACAGGAAGATAAGGGGGAAGATAATTCCAGCGAGCGCAAGCTTCCACCCCCGGCTTTGAAAGCTATTCTTTCCTCGCTCTATAAACATTCCTGTAAAGGCGATAACGAGCATGGCAATACCAAAAAAATCAGAGTAATAGATCCACCAGTTGCTGGTGTCTACGTGAAGTTTGGTCATTTGCCCAAGTAATGGTGTGGTTTTATAGGTGACAATTTTTCCTTCCCCTGTGTTGATGTCAATGTCCACATCATTCATTGTATAGGAAATACGGAGATTGTTCTCAGTTACTTGAAATTTTCTAAGTACATCATTGATATTCTGCGACTTGGTGAACAGTTCGATGTATGCATCAGTTACAGAATCCTTAACAATTGGTTTACTAGTAAATTCCTTCGTATCGGATGTGTATCTTCTTGGATGCCATGCTTGACGGTGATTTAGAAAAATACCTGAGAAAGAGAATGCAATGATAAGTCCAAGGAAAAAATAAGCCAGGTCGCGGTGTGTATTTCGTGCTGTTAGTTTCATTATAGAGATACTGTAAATTTATAGTTATTTAACTTTATTAAAATCGAATCTGTAATAATGGTTAATTTCTCTCGACACCTTTTAAAAAATTACGAATCGCTTTAATATCCTGTTGCGGATTATCTTGCATCGTAGTGTGTCCTGAATTTTCCATCAACTCAAACGTAGCTCCTGAGACAAGGCTTTGATAAAACTTTACGGTGGAAGGCCTTGCTTCATCGTATTCACCGGCAATAAAAAGTGTCGGAATTTTTATTTCGCTTAGTCTATTTGTACGATCGTAGTCTTTCAAAGTGCCTAATGCCGTAAATTCGCTTGGTCCCCACATATAACCGTATACGGTAAGGTTTACATTCGCGAATGAGCTATCAATAGCGGAAGTTTGTTTTCTTACAACAAAATTTTTAGAGTAGACACTCACAGCATTCCTATAATCTGATGAGGTATAAGTTCCATTTTTTGAATTTATACGTATTGCCAATTGAATGGAGTCAGGTAATGTAGCAATTAGAGTATCGGCATCAGCCGTCCAACGCTTTGCGCTAAGGCAAGGGCTACTAAAGATAAGCGCTTTTACTTTTTTGGGATACTTAAGATAATAATCCATTCCCAGCATGGTGCCCCAGGATGACCCATACAGATAGAACTCATCAATACCAAGCGCGGTTCGTAGTTGTTCCAATTGGGCAACATAGCTTTCCACGTTCATAAGTGCGGTATCCATTTCTTGTTTTGATCGGCCGCAGCCAAGTTGGTCATAGAAAATTACTGGCCTGTCTTTTCCAAGTTCCGCTAATGGATCAAGGTAATAACTTGGAACGCCAGGTCCGCCATGAAGTAAAATAATTGGCGTGTTGTTGCCCTCCCCAACAATTCGATACCAAACTTTACCGCCTGTGACTTCAACAAATCCTTCGCGAGGGTTTAGATATTTTTTGGGTTGACAACTCATGGTTATCATTACCAATGCAAGGAGAAAAAGTTGATTAACCAGGTTCTTCATAAGAGTATGATTTATAGAATTACCTCCCTTATTATTAGTTAACAATATACTGATTACTTGTTAGATGTGAATTATTGCTAACATCAGGATTGGCCAGAAATATTATCGTGGAATGCTCTTCACCCACTCCCGTGCATTTACAAAGGCTTCTATCCAGGGTGATACTTCATGATTCTGTTTTCCCACAGGATAGTAAGGCCAGTTCCACGGAAAGAGTGAACGTTCAATGTGTGGCATGATGGCGAGATGGCGTCCATCGTTTGAATGTAGCGCAGCTACTGAAAAATCTGAGTCGTTTGGGTTGCCAGGATATTCAGGGTAGGTGTAAGAAGCGGCAACATTGTATTGTGTGCCATCTGGAAGTTTGAACAGACCTTCTCCATGTGCTAACCATACACCAAGTCGTGCGCCTTCATAACTTTTCAGCATCACAGAATTATTTTTAGGGATCGTCACAGTAATAAAAGTCGATTCAAATTTACCCGAACCATTGTGATGCATTTTAGGATGGCTGCTCATTTCCGTTTCACGATACACTAAACCAAGCTCCATCATTAACTGGCAACCATTACACACACCCAGACTTAATGTATCCTTACGATTATAAAAATTATCTAACGATGCTTTTGCCTTTGGATTATACAAAAAGGCTCCAGCCCAACCTTTAGCTGAACCGAGTACATCGGAGTTGGAAAAACCACCAACAAAAACAATCAGGTTTACTTCTGATAAATCCTCACGACCTGAAACAAGATCGGTCATGTGTACATCCTTAACATCAAAGCCAGCGAGGTAAAGTGAGTACGCCATTTCGCGGTCCCCATTCACACCTTTCTCGCGAATGATTGCCGCTTTAATTCCCGAAGGTGTTCTACGCTTAGGGTCAATTCCGTAGGTAGAAAACTTCCCATCAAATTTTTGTTGGAATTTGTATTCTAATACTTGCTTTGAATAATTTTCTTTTCGTTTTTCTGCATGACCTTTGGGTCGTTGGATTTTGTCGAGCAGATATGAGGTGTGGAACCACTTGTCGCGTAATGAATCAATCTTAAGTGCCTCAAGCTTCTGGCCTTTAGCTTCAAGCTTGATTGTTCTTTCATTCGTTACGTGCCCAAGCGAAATTGAATTAACTCCATTTTTCTTTAACACGTTCATTACCTGTTGTTCGTCTTTTATCTGAATAACGATCCCAGGGTTTTCACTAAATAAAATTTTAACAAGGTCGCTTCCTAAGGTCTTAACATCAATGTTTAATCCAACATTAGGAACTAGGAAATACATTTCAAGAAGTGTAGTAATTAATCCACCGGATGAAATATCATGACCGGCCAGAATTAAATTATTATTAATCAACTCCTGAATTGTATTGAAGCAGGTTTTGAAGTAAGCCACATCTTTAATGGAAGGTGCTTTTTTACCTAGGGCATTTACAACTTGTCCGAAGCTGCTTCCGCCAAGACTTAATTCATCTTTGGAGAAATCGATGTAAAGCAATGTTGATCCAAAAACGGGCTCGAGTGCAGGTGATACTGTTTTGCGAATGTCACTAACTTCTCCCACAGCCGAAATAATAACGGTGCCAGGCGAGTACACCACCTCACCGTTTGGATATTTTTGTGTCATGGAGAGCGAATCCTTTCCTGTTGGGATATTAATGCCCAATCCAATCGCAAAATCACTTACTGCCTGAACCGCATTATACAATCTGGCATTTTCACCTTCATTCTTTGCGGGCCACATCCAATTTGCGCTTAAGGAAACACCTTTCAGTCCGTGCGTTAAGGGTGCCCATACCAAATTTGTCAATGCTTCTGCTATTGCAAGCTGACTTCCTGCGGCAGCATCGACCAATGCAGCACCGGGTGCATGGCCGATAGCGTTTGCAATTCCTCTATTACTCAAAAAATCAATCGCCATTACCGATACATTGTTCAACGGAAGTTGAATCGGGCCGCATGTTTGTTGAGTAGCAACTTTCCCGCTTACTGAGCGGTCTACTTTGTTTGTGAGCCAGTCTTTGCAAGCAACGGCTTCAAGCTGTAAAACCTGTTCGATGTATTCTAAAATTTTTGATGAATCATAGTTGATCTCCAGAAAATTCGAGAGTGCAGAAGAATCTGTAAGAATCGTTTTTGGTGAAGAACCGAAAAGGTGCTTTACCTCTAAGTCTACAGGTGAAAGGCTTTTATCGTTTTGCGTGAATTTAAATTTATGATCGCCCGTTGCCGTACCCACCACATACATGGGTGCGCGTTCACGTTCGGAAACTAGTTTTAACTTTTCAACATCTTTTTCGTGAATAGCAATGCCCATGCGTTCTTGCGATTCGTTGCTGATGATTTCTTTTGCTGAAAGTGTCGGATCGCCAATGGGTAGTTTATCAATTTCAATAGTACCACCGGTTTCTTCAAGCAGTTCACTGAAGCAATTTAAATGTCCACCAGCTCCGTGATCGTGAATTGACACGATCGGATTTTCGGAAGACTCTACCATCGCACGAATGGCATTCATTACCCGTTTTTGCATTTCGGGATTTGAACGTTGAATTGCATTTAACTCAATGGCGTTACCAAATTCGCCCGTAGCAACGGATGAAACCGCGCCACCACCCATACCGATGCGGTAGTTATCGCCACCCATCATGACAATTTTATCGCCTGGCTTCAGACTTTCCTTCTTACTGTCTTTTTCTTTCCCAAAGCCAATGCCTCCTGCCTGCATGATTAC
>JANNUS010000010.1:0-478225 GCA_031395485.1 Cyclobacteriaceae bacterium
TGTCAACGATATTGATTTAGTCCACAGTCCATGGTCCACAGACCACGGACGACTATACGATTTTAAGGTGACTATAGCGGTGGGGTTCACCTCTTCCCATTCCGAACAGAGAAGTTAAGCCCGCCAGCGCTGATGGTACTGGAATAACATCCGGGAGAGTAAGTCGTTGCCTTTTTTTTATAAACTAAGCCTCATAGAAATATGAGGCTTTTTTTTGCCTACCCCTTTCTAAATTAAAACCTATTCAACTATTAGATCTGTAATTGTAAGCATGTTATTTGATAGCGAGGTTTCATATTGCTGTAATGGTCTCCAGGCTGGACCTCCAGAGGGCGTTCCGTCAAAATTAAAAGAGGATCCGCAACAGGTATCTTGCATAAACAATGTGGAAACATGTACATCAACAGTTGCGCAAGCATCGTTAGGCTGAAAAGTACAATTGCGTTCAAAAGCTAGATATGTTGTTGAGTTTTTTCGGTACAGTATAATTCCTCTTACTCCGCCATCATTTATGAGAATGTATCCACCATCGCTGAGGAGTGCAGGATAATTGGTTAACGTAATAATGATATCAGGGAAAATCTTGCGTGGGATCGGATCATCAACAAGATCAGGATTACACGAAATGGTAAGTAAAAGGAGAGTAATCAAAAACCCCTCTTTAAAAGTGATAGTCATTTTAATTATACTTATAAAAACCCTTTCCGCTTTTTCTTCCATAATGACCAGCATCAACTTTTTGCTGTTGTATCCTATTTGGTCGAAATTTAGAATCCTGATGAAATGCATTAAAAATGGAAGATGTAACAGAAAAATTTATATCTACTCCAATCAAGTCCATTAATTCAAAGGGACCCATTTTGAATCCAGTTGATTTTAGTAGGGTATCTATTGTGTTAATATCTGTGGTATTTTCTTCCAATATTTTCAGTGCTTCAACATAGTAATGTCGTGCTACGCGGTTAACAATGAAACCAGGAGAATCTTTTGCCAATACGGCAACTTTCCCCAATTTCCCGGCAAAACTCTTTAAAGTATCTACAGTTGTTGACGATGTGGAAACACCGCTGACAATTTCAACCAGTTTCATAATATGAGCGGGATTGAAAAAGTGCAAGCCTGCAAAGCTTTCAGGTCTCTTCAGACAAGAAGCAATTTTTGTAACAGAAATTGAGGACGTATTTGTTGTCAGGATGCAGTTTGTTGAATTAACTTTTTCAAGGGTGGTAAAAATTTCTTTTTTTACTTCAGGATTTTCAATTGCAGCTTCGATGATTAAATCGGCTTGTACTTGTTCAAGGTTATTGCAGCGTGTTATTTTATTTAGTGCAATTTCCTTTTGATCCGAGGTTAATTTTCCTTTATCAACACTTACATTCAGGCTACCATCAATAGCAAGGAGGCTTTTTTGAATGAATTCTTGATTGACATCGTATAGCAAAACCGTAAATCCGGATGTCGCGCAGACTTGAGCGATTCCTTGTCCCATGGTTCCTGCTCCAACGATACCAACTGTCCGAATTTCTTTTGCCATAATTTATATAACGGTTTGAAATTGTTTTAGAAACCTGATGTCGTTTTCGGAATATAGCCGAAGATCGTTTACTTGGTATCGAAGCATGGTTACACGTTCAATACCCATTCCAAAAGCAAAGCCCGTAAACTCTTCCGGGTCAATTCCACAATTTCGTAGCACATTGGGATGTACCATGCCAGAGCCTGCTATTTCAACCCAACCACTTTGTTTGCAAATATTGCAACCTTTTCCTTTACATATTAAACATGAGATATCAATTTCAGCACTTGGCTCCGTGAAGGGAAAGAAGGAAGGTCTAAAACGAATCTTAATATCTTTTCCGTACATCTCTTTCGCGAAATGATATAGTGTTTGTTTTAAGTCAGCAAAACCAACGTTTTTGTCAACGTACAGACCTTCAACCTGATGAAAAAAACAATGTGCCCTTGCGGAGATAGCTTCGTTACGGTAAACCCGACCAAGCATGATGGCCCGAATTGGTGGCTTTTGATTTTTCATCATCCTGATCTGAACATTTGAGGTATGTGTCCTCAACAGAAGATCAGGATTTTTTTCTATAAAAAATGTATCCTGCATTTCACGTGCCGGATGATTGTCAGGAAAATTTAGTGCTGAGAAGTTGTGCCAGTCGTCTTCAATTTCAGGGCCATCGGCAACGTTAAATCCCAGGCGCTCAAAAATTTCTATGATTCGATTTTTCGTGAGCGTTAATGGATGTAAACTTCCAACTTTATTAGGAACAGCTGGGAGGGTTAAATCAATCTCAGTAGTTGCAGCGTTCTCATTCTCTAAATTTTCCTGAAGTGTAGAAAGCTTAGCTTCGGCTGATTGCTTCAGTTCATTTAAGACCTTTCCTACCTTCTTCTTTTCTTCGATGGAAATTTTTTTCATCTCCTCAAATAATTCAGTAATAGCACCTTTGCGGCTAATAAATTTCAATCGGAAATTTTCAACAGCTTCCTTATTAGCTGCTTGAAAGGCATTCACTTCTTCTAATAATCTTTTAATTCGTTCTTCCATGATAATGTGCAAACTCAAAAATACGATTTTGACCTCTATTTAAGTATGTTTAACTATTGTCTTTTATCAATTTGCTTTGAATAACCTTGTCTAGCAGAATGCTAAGAATTGTGCAAAAGATTAGAATGCCTAAGAGTAGGTAGTTGTCATTTAAATCCTTTAAAAAAAGAAATGACACAATAAAACAAACTTGTATCGAGCCGAGAAAGATTGTGGATTTACTATGGGATAAACCTAGCCGCAAGATGTAATGGTGTATATGGTTTTTATCGGGCGTAAAAGGGGATTGTTTTTTTGTGATACGTAAAATAAAAACGCGCAGCGTATCGGCTAGCGGAATAAGAATAAAGCAGACAGCCCCCGAAACGCATGCATTAATTTTGTATGGATGATCTGTTGGCAGATTATAATGAAACTCAATAAAATGAATTGCTAAAATGGATATCATCATACCAATGACCAGTGCCCCGGTATCCCCCATAAAAATCTGCGATGGCTCCCAGTTAAAAAACAGGAAAGCAATAACGGCCCCCAGCAGGCAGAATGAAATAATGGAATAGATAGTATCCCCAACTAAAAAAAAAGAAACTCCAAAAGTGAGTAGGGCAATCGATGCAATCGTACCGGCTAATCCATCCAATCCATCAATTAAGTTAAAAGAGTTTGTAATGACGATGATAGTAAAAAGTGTTATAACATAACTCATTAAAATGGGGATATCGTAGATTCCCAATAGTCCATAAAAGGATTTTAGTCTGAAATCAAATAATAGGATAAGCAAGCCGCTGGTTAAAATCTGCCCTAATAATTTCATGAATGGACGCAAGGGAATAAGGTCGTCACGGACGCCAATAAAAAACACCATGAATAGGGCGATCATGATGAATCTGATTTCTTTCCAATGAATAATGTCTACCCAGATCAGCGATGCTATAAAAAATCCTAAAAATATAGCGATGCCCCCCATAGAGGGCGTAATTTTTTTATGAATTTTTCTGCGTCCCGGAATATCTACCAGGTTTTTTTCGAGCGAGTACTTAATGATCACGGGAATGATCAAAAAGCAGATGACGAAAGAAGTAACGGCAGCCGCAAGTTGAATGGCCATACAAAAAGGGTCTCAGTCAAAAGTAAGATTAAATCGCTGTACCCTTATTAGTTAGAACGAAAATAGTTGATAATATTCTGAGCAACATAATTTACTTCGTCATCAGTTAGTTCTGGGTAAACTGGTAAGGAGAGCAATTCGTTTTGAACTTGTGATGTGATCGTAAAATCTTCGGTTGTGTGTTGAAGGTATTGGTATGCTTTTGTGTAGGGCAATCCCGTAGGGTAGTGAATCATTGTTTCGATTCCCTTTGTGGCAAGGAATGCTTTTAGAGCATCACGTTTATTAGAACGAATTGCATAGATATGAAACGTGTGATTGGTATTTTCTCTAATTGAAGGTGTGCTTACTTCTGAAACATTGCATAAGAGCGATGTGTACAATTGTGCTAGCTGCATTCTTCGATCGTTCCATTTCTGCACATGGTTTAACTTTACAGTTAGGATTGCGGCTTGCAAAGAATCAAGCCGACTATTGGTTCCTTGTAACTCATGATCATCTTTTTGTATAGCGCCATGATTTGCAACTCTTCGGATTTTTTCAGCAAGCTTTTCATCTTCAGTCAGGATACAGCCCGCATCACCGTATGCTCCTAAATTTTTGGTGGGGTAAAAACTAAAGGCCGAAGCGATACCAAATGTTCCCACCAGCTGTGTATGTTCTCTTGTCAAATGTGCCTGAGCGCAATCCTCAATTAGATTGACATTATGTTTCAGGCAAATTTTCCTTAATTCGGAAACAGGCGCAGCTTGCCCATACAGGTGAACAGCAATGACCGCTTTTGTTTTCCGGGTAATTTTTTTCTCAACCTCGTAAGGATTTAATGTGTAATAATTTGCATCAACATCTGCAAAAATTGGATTGGCGCCTGTTAAGGAAATTACTTCTGCCGAAGCAATACAACTGAAGGCAGGTGTTATAACTTCGTCACCGGATCCGATCCCGAGTGATTTTAAAATGATAAAGAGAGAATCCGTTCCGTTTCCGGTACCGATACAATGTTTTGTATTATAGATCTGTGCAAACTCAATCTCAAATTTCTTTACAGACTCTCCACCAATAAACTGTGACGTTATGAATACTTCTTTTACAGCCCCGTCAATTTCTTTTTGAATTGACTCATATTGTTTCCGAAGATTCACAAAAGGAACTTGCACTATTTTTTTGTTTTGGCCAACGGATGATAATCTCCTTGCAATGGTGCGGGGCTTTGATTTCTTATTTCATACACCGTTTGAATGGATGTGTGGGCCTCCTTTAATCCGAAGCCACTTCCGTTTAATATTTGGTGATAGCTTGTAGTATGAAGATCAGTAAACCCATCGCTGAATTCAATTTCGTTGCCCTCCATGGTAAGAGAACGGTAGGTGCGTTTCCCCTTTGCTCGTATCTCAGCAGGAATGTCGTTGTAATCAATAGTTAAAAACCAACGTACGCGTGCTTGATCTAATTCAAGAAATCCCGCAGCTGCATCGTCTGTTAACGTGTGAACGATATTTCTTTTAACTCCTCCAAATACCCATGCAAGCATATCGAAAAAATGAACGCCAATATTTGTGGCTATACCTCCTGATTTTTCCATCTCACCTTTCCAACTTGTGTGATACCAGTGACCCCGTGAGGTCATGTATGTAAGATCAACATCGTAAATTTTATCTTTCGGACCTTCTTCAATTTGCTTTTTCAACGCAATGATGCTAGGGTGTAAGCGCAACTGGAGAATGGTATAGACCTTTTTTCCAGTTTCCTTTTCAATTTCCGTTAAGGCATCTACATTCCAGGGATTAAGCACTAATGGCTTTTCACAAATCGCATCGGCTTGATGGCGAAGGGCAAAACGAATATGAGAATCGTGCAGGTAGTTGGGTGTACAAATGCTGACATAATCTATCTTCTTTCCTTGTCTGCGTTGCTTATCGAGGTGACGATCAAACCGTTCAAACTCAGTAAAAAAATCAGCGGAAGGAAAATATGAATCAAGAATGCCGACTGTATCAAACTTATCGAGGGCAGCTACAAGATTATTTTTTGTATCGCGAATAGCCTGTAAATGACGGGGAGCTATATAACCTGCAACACCAATGAGTGCAAAATCCTTCATGATTAAGAAATTTTAATAACTCTGCCGTTTTCTAATTTATATTTTTCTTGGCTTTCAGAACAAACGGCAAGGCCCTTGCTATCAAACTGAAGTTTGTGTCCGTATTCGCTCATCCAGCCTGTTTGACGAGCCGGGTTTCCGATTACCAACGCATAGTCCGGTACATTCTTGGTTACGACAGCCCCTGCCCCGATGAATGCAAATTTACCGATGTCATTTCCGCAAACAATAGTTGCATTCGCTCCTATTGAAGCGCCTGTCTTCACAGTTGTTCTTGCATACTGGTCCCTTCGATTTATTGCACTGCGGGGGTTAATCACATTAGTAAAAACCATTGAAGGACCAAGAAACACGTCATCTTCACATACTACACCCGTATAGATTGAAACATTGTTCTGAACTTTCACATTGTTTCCTAAGATGACTTTGGGAGACACGACTACATTTTGGCCGAGATTGCAATTCTTACCAATCGTACAATTCGACATGATGTGTGAGAAATGCCAGATTTTTGTTCCTTCTCCAATCTCGCAGCCCTCATCAATAACGGCTGTTGGGTGTGCACTGTAAAGTTTATCCTTCATGGTGTTTAAAAGTAATTCCGGATGATTGTGCAAATGTAATTCAATTGATCTTCATTCATTTCGGTATGAATGGGAAGTGAGAGTACAGTTTTTGAAAGTTTTTCGGTAACCGGAAATGCACCTTGATCAACGCCAGGCTGACGATAGGCTTTCTGAAGATGTAACGGCATGGGATAGTAAATCATGCTAGGGATTTTACAGCCATCGAGATACAATTTGAATTCATCACGATCAATACCATTAACACGAATTGTGTATTGATGGAATGCATGGGTAGAATATGAAGCACGATAGGGCAACTGAAACTGTTTAATATCCGCTAGGGCTTTATCGTAATAGTTAGCAACCTCATTTCTTTTTTGAGTATACTCATTTAAATATTTGAGTTTTACAGTAAGAATTGCTGCCTGTAACGTGTCTAGCCGACTGTTCACACCAATAATATCGTGGTGATATTTTACTTTTTGTCCATGGTTGGCCATCATGATGATTTTTTCGGCCAGTGAAGAGTCATTCGTAAAAATTGCTCCACCATCACCAAAACAACCAAGATTTTTAGACGGAAAAAAAGAAGTTGTGCCGATTGTACCCATGGTACCTGACTTTTTTCTGTTGCCATTTGAAAAAATGAATTCGGCACTTAATGATTGAGCAGCATCTTCAATTACATGCAGGTTATTCTCCTTAGTAATTTTTAAGATAGCTTCCATGTTGGCACACTGTCCGTAGATATGCACGGGCACAATAGCCACCGTTTTTTTTGTAATCTTATTTTTGATTTGATCTACATCAATATTAAACGTGTTTTCTTCTACGTCAACAAAAACAGGAACTAGTTTGAGCAACGCGATTACCTCTGCGGTTGCTACATACGTGTGAACCGGAAGGATAATTTCATCCCCTGGCTTGTAGTCAAGTGCCATCATGGCAATTTGCAAAGCATCCGTACCATTAGCGCAAGGGATAACATGGTTTGCTCCGGTATACGCGGCAAGGGCTTTTGCAAATTGTGCTACTTGTGGTCCCTGAATAAAAGCGGTTGTGTCGAGTACGTGTTGTATGGCTGCGTCTATTTCGGGTTTAATCCGCTGGTATTGCAGATCCAGATCAACCATTTTTATTTTCTCCATTGTCTGCAGTATGATTTTTTATGATTGAATGATAATCATTCAAAGAATTTAAGATTGACTAAGTTTCTTCTGCCACTCCCACGAATGCAATAAAGCATCATCAATGGAAATTGTTGATTCCCAGCCTAAAACATTGTTTGCCTTTTCTGGATTCGCATATGTTTTTACGACATCACCTGATCTTCGAGGGCCAATCGTGTACGGTAATTTTACCTTGGTGACTGTTTCAAATTTTTGAATCAATTCGAGTACTGAAATACCTTCTCCTGTTCCTACATTGAAAGTTTCGTAAAGGACCTCTTCAGTCTTTTTGCTTATGAAATTCAACGCACTTAAATGAGCTTTGACAACGTCTACAACATGAATAAAATCACGAATGCAGGAGCCGTCTTTTGTATCATAATCGTTGCCGAATACAGTTAGGCTGCCGCGCAATCCAGCTGCAGCTTGAGTCATATACGGGACAAGGTTATTTGGAGTGCCAATAGGAAGCTCGCCAATTAAAGCAGATGGATGTGCCCCAATCGGGTTGAAGTATCGTAGTGAGACAACTTTAAATCCATCGTGATAAATATCTCCGAGAATTTGTTCGCAAATTTGTTTTGTCGCTCCGTATGGTGATTCAGCTTTTTTGAAAGGAGCTGATTCATCAACCGGAATGTGATCGGGTTGACCATACACGGTGCACGAAGAAGAAAAAATAAAATCGGTGACGCCAAATTCTTTCATCACCTCTAAAAGGCAAAGCAACGACTCTATATTATTCTGATGATAGAGTAAAGGTTTTTGAACAGATTCTCCTACTGATTTTAGTGCTGCAAAATGGATAACAGCATCAATAGGCCCTTGTGTTTTAAAAAGATTGGTTAAAAAGTTCTTATCGCGGCAATCTCCTTTATGAAAGTTTACTTTTTTTTCGGTGATTTTTTCTATCCCCGTAATGAGTGAGCCATCACTCGACATGAGATTATCAATTACAACGGGAGTATACTCAGCCTGCAGTAACTCAACCACCATGTGACTGCCGATGTAGCCTGCTCCGCCTGTAACGAGTATTTTTTTCATTCTATAATCTTGCGGTGGATATTAATTTACTTAAGTGTCCCTTTACATCAAACACTACGGTGTTAGAATCTTTTATTTTATTCCAGTCGAGAGACGTAAACTCATCGTGACTTACGGCCAGGACTATGGCGTGATATTTTTTTACTGGAGCTGCAATTAAGGATAACCCATATTCGTGCTTAACTTCGGCTGCATCTGCCTGCGGGTCGTATACTTCCACATTCGTACCAAAACTCTGTAGTTCACGGATAACGTCCACTACTTTGCTGTTGCGGATGTCGGGGCAGTTTTCTTTGAATGTAATGCCCAGCACTAAGATGTTGCTTTTGTGAATGGGCAATTCGTGCTGCGCCATAAGTTTGATAACCCGGTTAGCAATATGCGGCCCCATGTTATCATTGATGCGTCTTCCAGCAATGATTATTTCTGGCCGATAGCCAACACTTTCTGCTTTATGTGTTAGATAGTAGGGATCAACGCCAATGCAGTGGCCGCCCACCAAACCTGGTTTAAAGGGAAGAAAATTCCATTTTGTTCCAGCGGCCTCTAAAACTTCGTGCGTATCAATATTCATGCGATCGAAGATGAGTGCAAGTTCATTGACGAAGGCGATGTTAATATCACGTTGTGCGTTTTCAATTACTTTAGCAGCCTCAGCTACTTTTATTGAGGAAGCCTTATGTGTTCCGGCCGTGATAATCTTCTTATAAAGTTTATCGACTTTCTCAGCGACTTCAGGCGTACTCCCGCTTATAACCTTTTTAATTGTAGGTAGGCGATGGTGTTTATCACCCGGGTTTATGCGTTCGGGGGAATAACCGCAAAAGAAATCAACATTGAATTTCAAGCCGCTTACTTTTTCAAGGATCGGTACACAATCTTCTTCGGTACAACCTGGGTATACCGTTGATTCATAAATTACGATATCACCTTTTTTTAGCGCAGTGCCAACTGTTTTGCTTGCGCTGATGAGTGGAGACAAATCAGGCTTTTT
This sequence comes from Cyclobacteriaceae bacterium, assembly GCA_031395485.1. Taxonomy (GTDB): domain Bacteria; phylum Bacteroidota; class Bacteroidia; order Cytophagales; family Cyclobacteriaceae; genus UBA2336. The sequence continues at coordinate 9,540 of JANNUS010000010.1, forward strand.
GTATTCGTCAACCGGAGTGGGTACGGTAACAATGAAATAGTTGACAGATTTTAAATCCTCAAGATTAGAAGAGTATGTAAGCTTACTTGAAATTTTCAACTCATCCGACTCAACCTCTTTCGTGCGGTCAAAGCCTTTTTTTAATTCTTCGATTCGTTCTTTGTTGATGTCAAAGCCCACCACATCAAGTACTTTTCCAAATTCTACCGCTAACGGAAGACCAACATACCCTAAGCCAATGATTCCAATTTTTTCCATTTCAATTATTTCTTGTAATAATCAGTATACCATTTAATAAATTTTTCAATGCCAGTTTCAATACTTGTTGAAGGTTTAAAATCAACATCGCGAATCAGGTCATCTACATCTGCAAAGGTTTCAGGCACATCGCCTTCCTGTATTGGCAATAAATTTTTCACAGCTTTTTTTCCTAACTTATCCTCAATCACTTCAATAAAACGCATAAGCTCCACCGGTTTATTATTTCCAATGTTGTATAAGCGATACGGAGCAAAGCTGCTTGCAGGATCAGGAGTAGCACCATTCCAAGTGGCATTACTTTTTGCCACATTTGGTATGAGTCTTGTTATACCCTCAACAATATCATCGATATAGGTGAAATCACGTTTCATCTTTCCATGATTGTATACATCGATGGGCTTACCTTCTAAAATAGCTTTTGTGAAAATAAATAGGGCCATATCCGGACGACCGTAGGGACCATAAACTGTGAAGAATCGAAGACCTGTAGTGGGTAAATTATAGAGTGCCGAATAGGTATGCGCCATCAACTCATTCGATTTTTTAGAAGCCGCATACAACGAAAGGGGATGATCAACATTATGGTGGACCGAGAACGGCATGTTTTTGTTGGCTCCGTACACTGAGCTAGACGAAGCATACACCAAGTGCTCCGTTTTGTTATGACGACAGGCTTCCAAAATATTTAAGAACCCATGAAGATTGCTCTGGAGATAAGCATATGGGTTCGTAAGTGAGTAACGGACCCCTGCCTGAGCTGCCAGGTTTACAACGTATTTGAAATTTCCTTTGTTGAAGAGCTGATCAATTCCCTTTTTATCGGTTAAGTCGATTTGCTGGAAAGAGAATCCTGACAGTGACTTTAAATGGTTGAGCCGTGCGTGTTTGAGGTTAACATCGTAGTATTCATTTAAATTATCGATCCCCGTAACGGCATACCCCAAACCACACAGTTTTTGGGAAAGATGAAACCCGATAAACCCAGCGGCACCGGTAACCAGAATAGAGTGTTTTTCGGCCATTGATGGTATAGTAATAAGGAGCGCAAAACTAATAAATTTGCAGCGCATCTTGCCATAAAAATGGCCTGAGCAGGTCAAATAAACGAGAAGGCCCGTATGTTGGAATTGTTAAAGAAGGAGTTCGTTCTTGAGCTCAGACGCAAGTCGGTGATCTCGGGGTTAGGCCTGTATTTACTGAGCATCATTTTTATTTGCTACCTCACGTTTAACCTTCGACAAAACGCGATTAGCCCCAATACGTGGGTGGCTTTGTTTTGGCTTACGATTCTTTTTTCCGTTGTTAACAGTGTGGCGAAAAGTTTTATTGGCGAACGAAGGGGAGCTCTTATTTACTACTACACAATCGCCAGTCCGCAGCAGATTATTCTTTCTAAAGTTATTTACAATACAATTCTGTGCCTGGTGATTTCAGTTGCTGGTTATGTTTTATTTTCAATATTTATTTATAACCCGGTACAAGATCAACTTACTTTCTTCCTGGCATTGGTACTTGCTTCGATAGGATTTTCTGCTTCACTAAGTTTGATATCGGGCATTGCTGCGAAAGCGAACAATAGCAATGTGTTGATGGCCGTACTCAGTTTTCCGGTGGTGATTTCAATTTTGCTGATGGCGGTGCGTATCACTAAAAATGCAGTGGATGGAATTGATCGGGCGGCAAGTTCGGATGAGTTGCTAAATCTGGTGGCAATAAATTGTATTGCCGGTGCGCTTGGGTATGTGCTCTTCCCGTATATTTGGCGAAGCTAATTTGATGATTGGTTAATTTGAAAATTTGATAATGAAACTCAGTTGGTGGAAAATATTGGCCGTTGTTCTTCTGGTGTATGTACATGTAGGAGGATTATTGTTTGAAGCCCCACGCCTCAATATTTTAAATGAAACCATACGCGCATTGTATTTTCATGTGCCAATGTGGTTCGGAATGGTGCTGCTCTATTTGTTATCGGTGTATTATGCCATAAAATATCTTCGTAATCCGCTGCATGAGTATGATACAAAGTCCGTGACGTATGCTAACGTAGGAACTACATTTGGTATTCTCGGTATGATCACGGGAATGCTGTGGGCCAATTATACATGGGGCTCACCGTGGCATGGCGATCCAAAACAAAAGGGTGCTGCGATAGCCTTGCTTGTTTACTTTGCTTATTTTGTTTTGCGTGGATCTTTGAATAATGAAGAACAACGCGCGCGCCTCAGTTCGATTTACAATATTTTTGCTTTCGCCACGATGGTTCCTCTTATCTTCATCATACCCCGACTGGAGGATTCCATGCATCCGGGCAACGGAGGAAATCCCGGTTTTAATGCTTATGATTTGGACAGTCGTATGCGGTTGATATTTTACCCGGCAGTTATCGCCTGGTTTCTGATTGGTATTTGGATTGTTTCGTTGCGTGTGCGCTATAAAGCAATTGAAGAAAAAGTTTTAGACTCTGAATTATGAAAACAATTTTATGCCTTTTTTTGTTAATGATGATCAGCATAATTACGAATGCTGAAATGGCCGATGTGATGCGTTCGAATGGTAAAATTTTTGTGATTGTCGGTATTATTTTAATTGTACTTACCGGGTTGATTACGTATTTGATTTTACTTGATCGGAAAATAGCGAAACTCGAAAAGAAGCTTTCCGATAAACGATAATTCGTCCAAGTAAAAAGGCGCCATTTCGAAGGAGGCACGACTAAGAAACCCCCATTCGTGATCACGATCAGAGGATTTCTCGCTCGCGCTCGAAATGACGGAAAATGGTTAATATCCTGTTAAAAATCATTTTTCTTAGGGGTTAATGCGTTACTTTTGAGGTGGTTTAATTTGCCCATTCCCGATGAAAAAATCACACATTCTAATCATTATCATTATTGCCGCTGCAATTGGCATTGTGGTTACAACAGCCGATGATGCCAGCACGTATGTAACCTTTGATCAGGCGTACCAACTGGCATCGAACGGAAGTAAGAACAGCATCCATGTGGTTGGGCAGTTAAAGAAAAATGCGGACGGACACGTAGTCGGTATTGCTCCGGGAGCCGATCGTGTTTCATTTTCTTTTATCATGATTGATGATGCGCAGAAAGAGCAAATTGTTATTTATAAAGAACCCATGCCGCAGGACTTCACCCGTTCTGAAAAAGTGGTAGTTATCGGCAGCTACGCAGGGGATAGTTTTATTGCGGATAAAATTCTATTGAAGTGTCCTTCGAAATATCAGGAGCAAAAGTTAAATGCTAGTCTGTAATTTTAGATTGGCTCAATTTATTCAATCCTGACTAGTAAATTTCAAATCGTAATTCTAAAATCGAGATGCATTATTTCATCGGTAACCTTGGTCATTTTTTTGTTATCACTGCTTTTATTGCTGCCATAGTTACGTTCTTTTGTTATTACAAAGCGACTACATCAGACGATATTGGAGTTAAGAGTCAATGGCTTTTAAATGGAAGAGTTGGATTCTATTTTCATGCGGTAGCCGTGATGGGTATTGTTGTTACGCTCTTTACAATTATAGCAAATCATTATTTCGAGTATCATTATGCCTACTCCCATTCCGATAAAAAATTGCCTGCTTACTATTTGATTTCTACTTTCTGGAATGGTCAAGAAGGAAGTTTTTTGTTGTGGATGTTCTGGCATGCTGTGTTGGGCATTGTGTTGATCTATACAAACAAATTTTGGGAAGCGCCTGTGATGACGGTATTCGCACTGGTACAGGCTTTTCTAGCCTCCATGATTTTAGGTGTTGTAATCCCTGGTCTTGAAATGAAGCTGGGCAGTTCACCATTTATATTGTTACGCGATGCAATGCCCGACCCGATTTTCAACGTTCAACCTGATTTTGTGCCGCAAGATGGTAATGGACTAAATCCATTGCTTCAAAATTATTGGATGGTGATTCATCCGCCTACATTATTTCTTGGCTTCGCAACAACATTGATTCCATTTTCATTTTGCATAGCTGGATTATGGCTGAAAAAATATCGCGAATGGGTAAGGCCAGCTCTACCATGGGCTCTTTTCTCAGGTGCTATTCTTGGCCTGGGCGTTTTAATGGGAGGCTACTGGGCATATGAAACGTTAAACTTTGGCGGATATTGGAACTGGGATCCTGTAGAAAATGCCGTGTATGTTCCATGGTTGATTTTGATTGCCTCCATCCACACGATGATTACCTACAAAAACAGCGAAACCGGATTGAAGGCTTCTATTATTTTAGTGATCACGGTTTTTATTCTCATACTCTACTCAACATTTCTAACACGCAGCGGTGTACTGGGCGATGCATCGGTCCATTCGTTTACCGATTTAGGATTATCAGGCCAGTTATTGATTTACCTTTTATTTTTCATGTTAGTGGCAATAATATTGGCAGCTTTTCGATGGAAGGAAATTCCTGCTACCGAGAAAGAAGCCTCTACCTACTCACGTGAGTTCTGGATTTTTATTGGCGCTACAGTTTTGTGTTTGATGGGCTTTCAGGTGTTGCTACCAACCTCTATTCCGGTTTGGAACAGTACCGTAGAATTATTGGGGGGGACTTCTAACATTGCACCACCCGCTAATCAGGTTGAATTTTACTCGAAGTTTCAGCTTTGGTTTGCAGTTGCCATTGGAATGCTTTCTGCCATTGGGCAATTTTTCTGGTGGAAGAAAATTGATAAGGAAGAATTAAAAAAGGAATTAGCCACGCCTGCGTTAGTGGCGTTGGTATTGTTTGCTCTCATCATCACGGTGGGTAAAGTGTTTACGATACCCTATATCATTCTCACGTTTGCAGGGGTTTTTACGATCGTTGCTAATTTTAAAATTCTGGTATCCGTAATTAAATCAAGCCCTTCATTATCCGGTGGTGCGATTGCACATATTGGTGTGGGTATGATGTTGGTTGGGATGATGTTCTCCTCGGGATATTCGAAAGTAGTGTCGTTGAATAATACAGGGATGCTTATCTCTAAGCAACTTCCGGAAGAATTTAATAGAGAGAACCTGTTGTTATTTGTACACGAACCCCGCACCATGGCAGGTTATGATATTGAATATCTGGGCGAACGTGTAGAACCACGAGATAAGCGCGGATATGTAAGCAAGAATGAAATTGAATACACGAGTGATAAGTATAATGTAATTGCGAAAAAGGATATTTTTTCCGGCAAGGAAAAACTTTTTAGTGCTGGTGAGACATTTGAAATCTATCCGGAGAACACGTATTACGAAATTGAATTCCGAAAAGAAGGCAAGCATGAATTCACGTTACTGCCCCGCGTTCAAATCAATGAAAAAATGGGCAACGTTGCCTCGCCTGATATCAGCCACAGCGTAGGACTTGATTTGTATGCGCACGTATCGGCACCGATGACAGAGGAAGCCAAGGAAGACTGGAGCGAACGGGAAGAGGTACGCGTAAAGCGCAATCAGGATTTTTTTGCGAATGATTTTGTAGCTGTGGTAGAGCAAATGAGCCGAGTATATGAATTGGGGGGTGAAAAGTTAGATTCAACATTTGTTGCAGTGAAAGCGAGCATTAAAATAAAAGGTGAACGTAATGAGTACACGGCTGAACCCACTATTGTTTTCGGATCAAATGCACGTGGCGGAATTATTCCCGATGTCATTACCGATCTGGGCTTGAAAATATCTGTGCTTAACGTTCATCCTGAAACAGACGAGATCAGTTTAGGTATTCAAACAAGACAGAAAGACTGGGTGGTGATTAAAGCATTAGAGAAACCATTCGTGAACGTACTTTGGCTTGGTACGCTTGTGCTGATGACGGGCTTTGGAGTTGCCATGACACGCAGGTTTAGAGAATTTAATAAGATGAAGGATAAGGGGTTGGAATAGAATTTCCACATTGCAAATTTACTCGATGCTATGTATTCAAATTTGAGTTACTTGGTTCAAGGTGATAAAATCAAAGTCATAAAGGAATTTAAAGATTTTGATAACGAAGTTATCCCCGTTGGCAGCGAGTGGACTTTTAACGAGCACACTTATTTTCCGTATGATGGCGGATACACATTTTATTTTAAAGAAGGCGCTATGCGAATGGCAGAGATATCACCAGACGATTATTATGTGCTTTGTCATGCGAATGAATTTTTTGTTTTGGTAGCAGGGACGATTAAGGATACTTGGTCGAAACAATAAACTATCTATAATTCAAAGAAGGGCCTTGTGAGCCCTTCCTTTTTAATTCTTACCAAGAAAATTTTACTTCCCATTACTTCTGTCTCAGCTTACTGTGTTTTTTGCTGTAGAGAAAATATACCACTAGACCAACGACCATCCAGCCAAAGGCTACTTGCAATGTTTGAGCATCGAGTGCCACAATCATTCCCGCACAAATAAGTGCTCCTAAAATAGGAACAAGAGGAAATAAAGGGGATGACAATGGTGATCTAAAAGGACGCTCAGTGTTCGGTGATTTAATACGCAAAATCCAAATACCAAGACTTACCAGCACGAACGCGAATAATGTTCCAAAGCTTGTTAAGTCACCAGCCACGTTGCCGGGAACAAACGCTGCGAATAATCCTACAAACAGAAATAAAATCCAGTTGGCTTTGTATGGGGTACTGTATTGCGGATGAAGATCACTGAATGCTTTGGGAATCAATCCATCATTACTCATGGTAAAGAATATTCTACTCTGCCCCATCAGCAGCACAAGAATTACGGAAGAGAAACCTGCAAGAATTGCTACGGTTACACCGGTAGCAAGCCATTCGTACCCGATCATATAGTTGCTGATTGCATACGCTACCGAGGCTTCTCGCCCCTTCGCGGGATCGACAAAGTCTTGCCAGGGCGCTACACCGGTTAGTACATGGCCGAATAAAATATAGAGAATCGTACAGATAACGAGTGAACCTAAAATTCCAATCGGCATATCACGTTTCGGATTTTTAGCTTCTTGCGCTGCGGTTGATACAGCATCAAACCCAATAAACGCAAAGAACACAATGGCTGCTCCACCTAACACTCCACCCCATCCGTGTCTGAACACACCTGAGTAGTCGGCAATAATTTGACCGGCTTGGTCTCTTACGGCTGCGGTTCCTTCCGGAATAAAATACGGAGTATGATTTTCAGGTTTAATGAATTGCCATCCGATAGCGATGAATAATATTACGAGTGATACTTTAATGAATACGATGATCATATTTACGGTGGCTGACTCTTGAACTCCTTTTATCAGCAACAGTGTGAGTGCTAATAAAATTAATAACGCAGGAGCATTGATAAGTCCTTGATGAAGTACTCCTGCTGTGTCAGTAAAACTTTCAAACGGAGAATGACACCACTCATAGGGGATACCTCCGCCCAGTAATCTATTTAAGTATTCACTCCAAGCGATACTTACTGTAGCGGCACCGAGTGCGTATTCCATAATTAACGCCCATCCAATAATCCAGGCGGTAAGTTCACCCATCGTTACATAACTGTAAGCATAGGCGCTACCGGAAACAGGAATCATGGAAGCAAATTCGGCATAGCAAAGACCAGCGAACGCACAGCCCACGGCTGCAATAATAAATGAAATGGTAACGGCCGGCCCTGCGGCTTGCCCTGCAGCGGCAGCGGTGCGCACAAATAATCCTGCGCCAATGATGGCACCGATTCCAAGTGCGATCAGGTTGCCCGCACCCAGCGTACGCTTTAGCCCGGAGGCAGCACCGGCCTGTGCCAGTAATTGTTCGATTGGTTTCTTTATAAACAAACTCATTATGTTGAGGTTAGGTAGAATTTAACAACCCTAAAAGTAGTAAGAATATTGAATTTGGCTAATAGCTGCCTCGTCTCTTCGCAGGGAGGGAATAAGTCAATCAGTGAGTACACCAAAGTATGGCCTAACCCGAAGGAGATTTCTCCGCTGCGCTGCGAAATGACATATATGTCTCCCGGTTAGTACACTAAAGTATGTACCAACCCGAAGGGGATTTCTACGCTTCGCTGCGAAGTGACGGTTAGTTATTTTCGATTTCGAAGTAGACTATTTCTTTTACTGTACAAGAAGTAGATGAATAAGCCAACTACCATCCATAGGCCGGCAGAGATAAGTGTTTCGTTACCCAATGAAAAAATCATCGAGGAACAAACCAATATTCCGAGTATCGGTACGAGTGGAACCAGCGGAGTTTTGAATGGCCTTACTGCTTCCGGATTTTTAACGCGTAATACCCAAATACCAACACACACTAACACAAATGCGAATAACGTTCCGAAGCTTGTTAAATCTCCGGCAACACTTCCGGGAACAAAACCAGCAAACAATCCTACAAAGATCAACAAGATAGCATTCGATTTGAACGGTGTACGAAACTTTGGATGTAATTCAGAAAAAACTCTTGGTACAAGCCCGTCTTTCGACATAGAATAAAACACGCGAGACTGCCCCATGAGCATCACCAGAATTACAGATGAAAATCCAGCGAGGATAGCTACTGTAATCAAGGTGCCGAGCCACTCGTACCCTGGCATATAGGTTTTAATAGCAAATGCTACAGAGGCTTCTTTTCCAGCCGTTTTAAAATCTTCCCAATTGGCTACTCCAGTAAGTACGTGTGAAAACAGGACGTAAAGAATGGTACAGATCAGGAGTGATCCTAAAATCCCAATGGGCATGTCGCGTTTAGGATTCTTAGCTTCCTGTGCTGCGGTAGATACCGCATCGAAACCGATGAATGCAAAAAATACAATGGCTGCACCACCTAATGCACCACCCCATCCGTGGCGATTCCATGCTTCGTGACCAATAGTTTCTGCCGGGATTGTGAAGGGTATGTAGTTTGCTTCGTTAATAAAGCCCCACCCAACAACAATAAAGATTAGAACAATAGCAACTTTAACAAATACGATTATAGCATTTAGGTTAGCGGATTCTTTTGTGCCTTTGATCAATATTAACGTAAGAATAACAAGGATAAAAAGAGCGGGCAAATTTATAATGCCAGTAGCACCCGTCATGGATGTTTCAAAAGGGGAGTGGCACCATTCATACGGGATGGCTCCCCCCAGCAAATTATTGAGATACTCACTCCAGGCAATCGACACCGTTGCGGAGGCGAGTGCATATTCTAACACCAATGCCCAGCCAATAATCCAAGCTGTAAATTCGCCCATAGTAACATACGCATAAGCATAGGCGCTTCCCGCGATTGGTATCATAGAAGCAAACTCAGCATAACAAAGACCAGCGAACGCACAACCAACGGCCGCGATAATGAAGGAGACAATTACTGCAGGTCCTGCGGCCTCTCCCGCAGCTGCGGCAGTACGCACAAAAAGTCCTGCGCCAATAATGGCTCCAATGCCTAATGCAATCAGATTTCCCGCCCCAAGAGTTCTCTTAAGTCCCGTAGAGGAATCCGCAGACTGATTCATCAGTTCTTCCAGCGGTTTTTTGATAAATAGACTCATTATATATCGTCAGTTAGATTAACTAGTTTTTCTTAAGCCCTAAAAGTAGCAAGATTATTGAATTTGACTAACAGAGAATACCTGAGAATAGAAAATCAGGCTTGGTTTGTTGTGCTGTCGGCAGGATCTTGAATGCTCGTATTCTCCATAATGACAGGATCTACCGGAGCAACTACACTTTCCTTAAAGAATTTCTTCTGCATGATTAGAATAGTAGCAACGCCAATAAAAATGGAGGAGTCGGCAATATTGAATACTGGGCTAAAGAATTCAAAGTAACGTCCACCAATTAGGGGTATCCAAAGAGGCCACACAAAATCAAATACAGGGAAGTAAAGCATGTCAATTACCTGACCATGAAACCAAGGTGTGGGAGAATTTTCAGGAGCATTGTTTAAGAACACACCGTAGAAGGTACTGTCAATTACATTACCAACGGCACCGCCTAAGATTAACCCCATGCACCATAAGAAACCGCTGTGAGCATGGCGCGCAGCCATCTTCCAAAGGTAGTAGCCAATGCCAAACATGGCAGCAATTCGAAATACAGTGAGGGCGAGTTTGCCAAATTCGTTTTCCCATCGAATGCCAAATGCCATGCCCGGGTTTAATAAATAGTGAATGCGAAACCAATCGCCCAGTACGTAAATCTCTTCGTGCAGATACATGTTGTTATACACGAGTAGTTTCGATGCCTGATCAAGAAGGATAACAATAAGGGCTAGTAAAAAATATTTGTACGCTTTCATTTTTAGTCTCTCAACACAATGATTTATTTCTGAATACTGATTTTAACTTTCAATACCGACTCTTCCATTTCAACATCAACACCATCGCTCACATCTGATTTGATATCTAAGGTGAACGCCTGGGTTTCGGTGCGAATGTAATCGGCAAACTCGGATAGCGCGGCATTTATTTCGTCTGAATCTTTCTGTACCTCAATCGAAATTTTATCGAGCACCGCTAAGCCCATATCCTTGCGGAGGTTTTGCACACGGTTTACAAAATCACGGGCGATGCCTTCTTTTTTTAATTCTTCTGTGAGCGTAATGTCGAGGGCAACGGTGATACCGCCCTCCGATGCTACTGACCAACCCGGAATATCTTCTGAGGAAATCAACACATCTTCCAGTACGAGATCAAATCCATCTTTTTGAATGCTACCCTTTTTCTCAATTGTGCTTATTTCTGTTTTCGTGAAAGAATTTATGACTGCCGAAACCTCTTTCATTTTCGCACCATACTGTTTCCCAAGCTTAGCAAAATTAGGTTTTACTTTTTTCACTAGAAGCCCAGACGTATCATCGATGTACTGAATCTCCTTTACATTTACTTCAGCTTTGATAATCGCCTCAACATTTTTTACACGCTGTGCAAATTTTTCATCTAATACTGGGAGAAGAACTTTTTGCAGTGGTGTACGGACTTTTACTTTACTGTTTTTGCGGATGGAGTGGACTAATGAACAGATGCGTTGTGCATAATCCATTGATTTTTCAAGCTCTGCATCCTTTCGTTTTGATTCAGCTTTTATCAAAATAGAATGATGAACCGACTCAACTTGAAGTGGAGTATTAAATTGCTTGGCGCGATCGCGGATATTATCCGTCAGGTTTTTGTATAACCAATCGCTAAAGAAAGGCGCGATGGGCGACATCAATTGGGCTGTTACCAGTAAACACTCATACAAAGTTTCATACGCTGCACGTTTATCTTCCGACAATTGAACTATTTTTCCATCTGATGCATTCGCGGAGGGCTGCCAGAAACGTTTCCTGTTCAACCGTATATACCAGTTCGAAAGATGATCGTTTACAAACTCCTGAATCGCACGCGCAGCTTTGGTCGGTTCGTATTCGTTATAGGCTGTTGTCACCTCTTCAATCAATGTTTGTTCTTTCGTTAGTATCCAACGATCAAGCGATGAAAGCTTTTCGAATGGAACATTGTTCATTTCATCTTTCACAAAGCCATCGATGTTCGCATACATCGCAAAGAATGAATACGTGTTCATGAGCGTACCGAAAAATCTACGCTGTGTTTCGGCAATACCTTCAAAATCAAATTTCAGATTATCCCAGGGGGGTGCGTTTTCAATCATGTACCAACGCACCACATCCGGCCCATATTTCGCGAGGCTTTCAAAGGGATTTACAACGTTGCCCTTACTCTTCGACATTTTATTGCCGCTTTTGTCGAGCACCAGTCCGTTCGAAATTACATTCTTGAAGGCTACGCCACCGTTGCCAACCTTTTTGTTTACAGCCTTTATTTCATCGCTGCTTTCACTTAACATGACAGCGATCGCGTGAAGCGTAAAGAACCATCCGCGTGTTTGATCAACACCTTCAGCAATAAAATCGGCCGGATAGTTCTGTTCAAAAATATCTTTGTTCTCGAACGGATAGTGCCACTGTGCATACGGCATGGCGCCCGAATCGAACCACACATCAATCAAGTCCGGTTCGCGATACATCGGTTGACCATTAGAACCTGATAATACAATTTCGTCTACGTACGGGCGATGAAGATCTTCGAGATTTTTGATTTTAGATTCCGGGTTTTCGATTCCGGCTTTCTGAGCTTTTGCTATTTCGTTCTTTAGTTGTTCGATAGAACCAATGCAAATTTCTTCCTTGCCATCTTTTGTTCTCCAGATTGGCAGTGGTGTTCCCCAATAACGTGAGCGTGATAAATTCCAGTCAACAAGATTTTCAAGCCAGTTACCAAAGCGCCCCGTTCCGGTAGACTCGGGTTTCCAGTTAATGGTTTTGTTAAGCTCAGCCATGCGATCTTTCATGGCGGTGGTTTTTATAAACCAGCTATCTAGCGGATAATATAAAACAGGTTTATCGGTGCGCCAGCAGTGAGGATAGCTGTGCTCATATTTCTCAACCTTAAAAGCTTTGTTCTCTTCTTTTAAGATGATGGAGATAATGACATCTGTATTTTTATAATCCGGATGGCTTTCATCTTCGTTTGTATAATTCTTTACATAAAAATCATCATCCCCCAGTGGCTTGTGTGTTTTGATGCTGAATTTGGCTACGCCCTCTTTTAATTTAGCGCCAATCTCTTTTACAAACTTTCCTTTTCTGTCGACTGTGGGGACTTCATTATCCGCTTCATCTTTTAGCGTGAGTGGAGGGATACCATTTTGTTTTGCTACCCGGAAGTCATCTGCACCAAATGTAGGAGAGACATGTACAACGCCTGTACCATCCTCAGTGGTAACAAAATCACCCGCAACAACCTGAAAGGCTTTGTCAGCATCATACAGTGGTTGCAAGTATGGCATGAGTTGTTCGTAGCGGATACCTACTAAATCGCTACCAGTATGAAATGAAACAACTTGCCAAGCTTTAATCTTTCCTTTGAAGATTTTGTTAGTCTCTTCAAAAATATAATCTCCAACTTTTAACTCTTCGAGTGGATCTGGATGTAGGACCGTAAAATACTTAGACAGTAAATCCTTTGCCAGAATGACTTTAATTGGTTGGCCAGTGTATTGATTGAACGTTGCTATTTTGACATATACAATGCTCTTACCTACAGCAAGGGCTGTATTGGAAGGTAAAGTCCAAGGTGTAGTTGTCCATGCTAAAATATATTGGTCTACTTCGTTCCAATTAATTTCTGGGAAAACAGAAGTAATTTTTGTAAGATTCTCATTTAAAGAGTTAAACAAAAATTTAGACTTCTCATCCCTCTTAACCTTAAACTGAGCAACAACTGAAGTGTCCTTCACATCTTTGTAACAGCCCGGTAAGTTTAATTCGTGCGAACTTAATCCAGTACCTGCGGCAGGTGAGTAAGGCTGGATGCTGTAGCCCTTGTACAATAATTTTTTATTGTATAGCTGTTTTAAAATCCACCACAGGGTTTCAATGTATTCTTTTTGATAGGTGATGTATGGATTCTGGAGATCAACCCAGTATCCCATTTTCACTGTAAGATCATCCCACTGATCTTTATACATCATCACCGTTTCGCGGCACTTCTTATTATAGTCTTCGATGGAAATCTTCTTTCCGATGTCATCTTTCGTGATACCCAGTTGTTTCTCAACCTGTAACTCAACAGGCAAACCGTGCGTATCCCAACCGCCTTTGCGTTTTACCTGATATCCCTGAAGCGTTTTATAACGACAGAAAATATCCTTTACCGTGCGGGCCATCACGTGGTGGATGCCGGGCGTACCGTTGGCTGAAGGAGGTCCCTCGTAAAATGTAAAAGCTTCGGCCCCTTCGCGCAGGCTTACCGATTTCTCAAAGATTTTTTCGTCCTTCCAGAATTGCAGGATTCCATCTGCGATTTTCGCAAAATTCAGGTCTTTGTCTTCGTTATATTTTCCGGCCATCTCTCTAAAAACGAGGTAGAATAATGATTCTCAATAGAATAAGGGTGCAAAGATATTGTTTATTAGGATTTTTCATCCTTCCCAGCCGTATGTTGTAGGAGAGATTCTTAGAAACGAAGAGCACGTTTAATTACTCTGCCTCCGAGGAATTCCGGCTATGAATTTTGATTTTGTTCAAATCAATCTCCTCATCTTCCTGCTCGCCATAGAAACTTGAATCGAAATCGTCAATGAGTTCCTTTTTCTTTTTCGGTTTGTCGAAGGTCATGATCAATGCGGGAAGTAAAATCAAGTTGGTAAACATTGAGATCACCAGTGTGATGGAGGTGAGTATTCCCAAGGCAATTGTTCCGCCAAATGAAGAGAACGCAAAAATGATAAATCCCGCAAAGAGTACGATGGATGTATAAATAATGCTCTTACCTGTTTCAAGAATACTATCGCTTATGGCTACCGGAATGAAAAAGTTGTTCGATAAAATCTCCTGACGGTATTTGGCCAGGAAGCGTATTGAGTTATCAACCGAAATGCCAAACGTGATACTAAAAATTAAAGCGGTACTTGCTTTAAGAGGAATATCCATGTACCCCATCAATGCTGCCGTGATCATGAGGGCAAGTAAATTAGGAATGAGCGAAATAATAATCATCCGAACGTTCGCAAACAAAATTGCCATGGAAAGTGTGATCAGTAAAAAAGCGAGCAACAAACTTTCCTGCAAGTTTGCAATCAGAAATTTATTTCCCTTGATAAATATTTTAGTGGAGCCCGTGATGGTTGTAATAACCGAGTCTTTTTCAGTAGAAACAAAAATCTGTTTCATGCGTGGTTCGATTACTTCAGTTACAAGTGAATCTAATTTTGTTGAACCGATGTCGGCAATCTGCATGGATATGCGCATGCTCTTATAGGTTGCTGTATCAACGAATGAGCGGAATACTCCACTGTTATCGGTCTGGCCTTTCATGTATGGAAGAATGTAGGCTCCTTCATTGCGATTCGGCAGACTAAACTTTGCGGGATTGTTATTATAGAATGCCTGCTTAATGGCTTTTATAAAACTGATTACAGAAACAGGCTTAGACATCACTGTAATAGAATCGAGGAAGCTTTCAAATTCCTCAACCTTCTGCATGTTTTTTATGTCGAGTACGGGGCGTTTCTTTTTTGTTTTGAAATCAATTACAATTTCAAGTGGCATGATACCACTGAAATTAGCCTCGAAAAATTTCAAATCTTTTTTAACCTGACTTTCTTCGGGCACATCATCGACCATGAACGATTCAGATCTTAATTTTGAAATCCCATAAATCGAAACAGCAATAAGAATCACGGTAACACCATAAATGATCATCCGATGACGGTGAACCATTAGGTCAATCATCTTTAAGAACCAACTCATGACAGGGAAGTTCAGGTGACGTAAATGTTTTTCGGTAGGAACAGGCAACCACGAAAACACACTGGGGATCATGATCAAACTCACAAAGAAGAGTGCCATGATGTTAATACCGGCTACAATTCCAAACTCACGAAGAATAGTAATGTCCGTTGCCAGCAACGTTAAAAAACCAATGGCAACGGTAAGGTTGGTAAGAAACATGGCCAACCCCATTTTACGAACTACGACTGAAATAGCTTCAAGTTTATCTTTTGTCTTGGCGAATTCGAGATGATATTTATTCAAGAGATAGATTGCGTTGGTAATTCCAATCGTGACGATAACAGGTGGAATAAGTCCTGTAAGCAGTGTGATCTTATAGCCAAACAATGCCAGCGTACCAAGTGTCCACACAACCAACACGCCAATGATGATCATGGAAAACAAAACAGCGCGGAACGAACGGAAAAATAAAAACATGATCAACCCGGTAACAACAACGGAGGCGATCAGAAAAATTTTCATCTCCTGACGAATAGAGTTTGCCACGACCGTTCGAATAAAGGGAAGCCCCGCGTAACGCAGCTGAATATTCGTTTTTGTTTCGAAAATTCTTCCAACCGCCAGCAATGAATCCGTCATCGCTTCACGCTTAAAGGAATTCATAACATCTTTCTCAATTGAAACTAACATCATCATAGCACCATTACCCGTGTTGAGTAATTGTCCTGCGTAAATTTTTTGATTCAGGGTTACCTCTAATAGACTGTCGAGTTCAGTTTGTGAGGAAATTGTTTTTGGATAGATATCGCGCAAGTAAAATTTTGTGTTTGCGGTATCCTTTAAAATCATTTTAAGCGTTGGAAGGGCAACTACCTCGTTAACCCCATAAATCTTTTTAATATTTGTTGTTAGCTCGCGAAGCGCGTTGAAATTCTCGACCTTGTAAACGGCACTATCCTTCATGCCGACAGCAATGATGTTGCCGTCTTCACCAAACTGTTCTTTAAAATTGTTGAAGTAAATCAAGTCCGGATCTTCAGGGGGCACGGTGCTGGCAAAGTCGTAGCTCATCGTGATTTTGGTCATATGGTATCCCATAAACACGGTGATGAGGCCGATCAGAATAATGAACAGTAATCGGTATTTGATAATCGCTGAAGCAAGGTTATTCCACATAGCTCAAAACTAAGAATTTTTGGGTTTTATTAGCTGTCAGGCTGAGTTTATCGAAGCCTGTTCGTAGCATATCAGTTTTCTACAAGCTCAAACTGACAATCTATGTAGCAACCCCCTTTATTTTCCTAAATAAGCTGATGGCATGCTTGTCGGTAAGACCGGATACAAAATCAACAATATGCCTGACAAGGCCGTAGGTATTTGTAGGTTCTTGTTCAATGCTCCACCGTGTGTCCTCGGGTAGTAGTAAGGAGAGGTTAGCGTATTTCCGCGAGGTTCCTTTTTGTGCAATGTGCTGACCCGCCTGTAAAAATTCTTCCAGTAAACCGGGGAGGACCTCGTGGCCGGTGGCTTCAATTTCTACAACTTGTCGTGCCCGGTATATTTTCTCAATGGAGATCTTAATGATTTGACTCAAGGCATTCTTTGAAGGGCAATGATCAGCCAGTGCCCGATCGAATTTTCCTGTAAGGATTTCCTTTTCACTATCTAAAAACAGTGAGCAACACTCATCCATTAAATCGCCAATGGCCAACGCGCGTAGGTACCCAATTTTTTCCTGCTTACTAGTGAGAGATTGAAGCTTGCCCAGTTTGGATTTGCTTTTGGTAATGACGTTTTCAAAAAGCGTTTTTGCCTCCTCGTAACTCACTAACCCTAAACTGCAACCATCTTCAAAATCGATAATGCTGTAGCAGATATCATCAGCTGCTTCTACTAAAAAGGCCAACGGATGGCGCCCGTAAATATTTTGTGAAACGTTTATCAACTCCAGCTGTTGAGCAACTTCATTGAAGATTGCTTTCTCTGATTCAAAGAATCCAAATTTCTTCTGACTGCGTTTTGATTTATCGCGTTTTGGGAAAAGTGAAGGGCACGGATATTTTGTAAAGGCACCGAGTGTAGCGAAACTCAGCTTTAATCCGTATTGATTTTTATTCAAAATGCGAAAGCCTTGTGCATTGCCTTCGAACGTAATTAAATCGCTCCACTCAGATTCATTAACCTTTTCTTTGAACGATTGACCTGTGGGATGATGCAAAAAGAAATCGGAGATAGCATCTTCCCCCGCATGACCAAAAGGCGGATTCCCTAAATCGTGAGCAAGCGATGCGGCCGCCACGATGGCTCCAAAATCAAAAAGAGAAAAGTTGGAAGTAAGCTCCGGATGCCGTTGTAGAATCACTTCTCCTACACGCTTACCAAGGGTTCGGCCCACACTGGATACTTCCAAACTATGCGTTAACCGGGTATGAACAAAATCATGCTCGGGCAATGGATGAACCTGAGTTTTATCCTGGAGTTTACGGAACGGGTGAGAAAAAATGATGCGATCGTAATCCTGTTCAAACACACTGCGCGAGGGCTCAGCTGTTGGTTGTTGTTTTTGACCAATGCGTTGTGAAGAAAGAAGTTGTTGCCAATTCATGAGGCGAAAATAAACTATCGGTATCGGGAAGTCAAAAGATCTTGTTGAAAGAGTGAAGCAAGACTTTGGTAAAGCTTTGGAGCGGCATTTTTAAAACCCTCGGGTCGTTCGAAAAAATTCTCCACAGCAACAGCAAAAAACTCCTCTTTATTCGTGAGTGCATACTTACGAAAGAAGTGCTCATCATCATTTTGCATTTTTATCACCTCTTCTGTAGCGGCTTGTTCGTAGTATACTACTAAGGCAGGATTTAGCACGTTGTACTCTTGGTGCATTATCTTATTTTCGAGCCAGAGGGCGTGAGCAAACTCATGCAAGAGCAGGTTTAAGCCATCGTCATCGCGATTTAAACCCTCTACAATGCCGCGCCAGCTAAAGACAATTAACCGTAAACCGGGGTTTACCTCGCCCTTATGAAGTTTGTTTGTTATGCGGGATTTATAATAATCAGGATAAAGAATAATTTTTTCAAAAAAGGTTAAGCTCTCTGAAGGCAGGTTGAGTACTAGCTGACTCGCCACACCAGAAATAATAGCCATCATTTCTTTGGTGATGTTTAATTCATTCCTCGGAATAAATTCAAAATATTCGTAATGATCTCGAACAAGGCGTAAGAAATTATTCTTTAATGATGGAGGAAGCTTAACAAAGTATGCAAGATTTTTTGTGAGGTGTCGTTCTAAGAAGGGCTTATAGTACAAGCGGAATTTTACTTCCTGATAACCGTTGTATAAAAGGTTAAATAGGAACTCCAAAATTAGTGGTTTCGTAAAAGATTATTAATAGAGCATACCTCAACAAGTTTAGATCGTAACTCACGAATGTTTACACGCTCTTGCTTCATAGTATCGCGCTCACGAATGGTTACGGTATTATCTTCCAAGGTTTGGTGATCGATGGTAATACAATAGGGAGTTCCAATAGCATCCTGTCTTCTGTAGCGTTTTCCGATGGCATCCTTTTCTTCATAGAAACAGCGCAGGTCAAACTTCAATTCATTCATGATTTCCATCGCTTTTTCAGGCAGCCCGTCCTTCTTCATCAAGGGTAGAATCGCAACTTTTATTGGAGCTAAGGGTATTGGAATTCGCAATACAACACGGTCGCTACCGTCTTCCAGCTTTTCTTCTTTGTATGAACTCGCCAGTATGGAAAGAAACATTCTGTCTAATCCAACCGAAGTCTCGACTACATACGGAATAAAGTTCTGGTTATCTTCCGAATCGAAATACTGAAGTTTTTTCCCTGAGAATTTTTCGTGACTTTTTAAATCGAAATCAGTACGGGAGTGAATGCCTTCTAATTCTTTAAAGCCCATGGGGAAGTTAAATTGAATATCAGCAGCAGCGTTAGCGTAATGAGCAAGATTCAAATGGTCGTGGAATCTGTAGTTCGCTTTTCCAAGCCCTAGTGCTAGATGCCATTTCATTCGCTTCTCTTTCCAGTATTCATACCACTTCATTTCTTCTCCTGGCTTCACAAAAAATTGCATTTCCATCTGTTCAAACTCACGCATTCTAAAAATGAACTGGCGAGCAACAATTTCATTTCGGAAAGCTTTACCAATTTGCGCAATCCCGAAAGGAATTTTCATCCGTCCAGTTTTTTGAACATTTAGAAAATTCACAAAAATACCTTGCGCAGTCTCTGGCCTTAAATAAATTTTATTGGTGTCTTCCGCAAGCGAGCCCATCTCTGTAGAAAACATCAGGTTGAACTGACGCACATCGGTCCAGTTTTTTGTTCCCGAAACAGGGTCGGCAATATCGAGGTCAATAATTAATTGTTTCAGCGCATCCATATCGGATGCATTCATGGCATCTTTAAGCCGCCCATTGGTTTCATCAATTTTCTTCTGGTACTCAACCACACGCGGATTTGTGCTCATAAACATGGCACGGTCGAAATTCTCGAAACGTTTTGCAGCCTTCTCTACTTCTTTTTCAATTTTCTCTTCAAGTTTGGCAATAGCATCTTCCACTAATACATCGGCACGATAGCGCTTCTTGGAATCTTTGTTGTCGATCATCGGATCGTTGAAGGCGTCTACATGTCCGGAGGCTTTCCAAATGGTGGGATGCATAAAAATGGCGGAATCAATACCTACGATATTTTCGTGCAGCATGGTCATGAACTTCCACCAGTATTCTTTGATGTTGTTTTTTAGCTCAACACCGTTTTGCCCGTAATCATAGACAGCACTGAGCCCATCATAAATTTCGCTACTCTGAAAAACAAACCCATACTCTTTCGCATGGGAGATTACATTCTTTAAAAGATTATCCTCTTGGTTCGCCATAAGGCGCAAAGATAATTTTTAGCTGCTAGTGTTGGGCAGTTAGGTGGCTTTTTTTATTCGTTACTACCGGGGTAGCTTAATGATAAAGGTGCTTCCCATGCTTGGTACAGACTGCAATTGTATGGTACCAGAGAGTTTAGCGATAGTTTCTTTAACAATGTACAAGCCCAAGCCCGAGCCTTGTGAGGTTTCATTGGCGCGGAAGAACATGTCAAAAATTTTGCTGTGGTACTCGAGCTCAATTCCCTGACCATTGTCTTCAATGTGAAGCGAAAATGACTCACTTGTTTGTTGACACGAAAGCTGAATGTATTGATTTTCCTTTCGATGATCGTGGTACCGTATGGCGTTAGATAAAAGATTAGAAAGAACAGTTTGTAAGCGGGTAGAGTCTGACTGCACAACAAAATTTTCGGGAATTGAAATGGCAAAATTTATTCCCTCCGCTCCAGCGGTGTATCGTAACGATTCCCATACTTCCCTTGCCAGATCGTAAAGATTTATTTTACTGACGGTAATTTGCAGACGATTATTTCGAGAGTAATCCGTAATATCTTTAATAAAGCTGTCGAGCGAATTTACGCGTTTTTTCATCATGCCGAGATATTGTTTAATCTCGTCCATGTTATCGGTTCTGTTGCTTATCGCGATAAGCCCAAGCACAGAAGCAAGCGGAGCCCGAAGGTCATGTGATGTACTGTATACAAACCGGTCAAGTTCTTCATTCGACTTGGTTAACATTTTATTACTATTGACAAGTTCGCGTGCATTATGATGATTCACACTGATCAATAAATAAATAGCAAGTATGGATGTAGGTAGTGCTATGGCGAAATTGATTATTAAATTGACTAACAATTCTTCTTCATTGTATAACCTTTTCGGAAGTATTGAAAAATCACTGAGGTAAGCAGCAATAAATAAAATATAGGTTATGCAAGCGAAGTTCACTGCGATAACTCGCTGCTTGTAATTAAAAACCGCAAAAGATCCTAACGCGACTGGTATAAAGAGCAAGGCGGATCCTGTGTTAGGAGATTCGCTGGATGCGAATAAATAAACGACCACATTAAGCGTAGGAAACAGAAAGTAGTTTGCTACACAGTGATTTCCTTTTCGATGCAGGTAAATTGTTGCAGCCAGCATAAAAAGGGTTATCGCATAGGCAGGAATGGTTTGATAAATTCCCCAACCAATATCTATTAGTAGGTATACAAGGCAGAGCGCCATGGCTAACAAAGCGTATTGACCAGATAGAATTACCTGGCGGTATTCAGTCCACGAGTCGATATACGTGTTTTTACCAATAATAAGGTCACGAACAGTCTTTTTCAACGAGATAATCATGAGGCAAAGGTATTTTATGGGGCTCATTGAAAATATCCCATATTTAATAGGATATAGTTGATGCAAGTTTTAGGGGAAGTTTGAACGATATAGGAAGACATAGTAACAAAAAAGGCCTATTTTGTTCCGAAATGAGTATTGTATTCAAAAGAATTGGGTTAGCAATTGCCTTTTCGCCAACACTGGAAGCACTTTTATGTGAGGCTTTGCGTTTGAAGCAACATTGGAAATCAGAGTTGGTTCTAATCCATGTTGGTGAAGCAAATGCCGATGCGGCCACTACGTTAAACAAGTTGCTAGCCAAGGTGGGTATTGAACAAAAGGATGTAACTATCCGGTGGGAACACGGTGAGCCTGCCAAACGCGTTATTTCAGTTTGCCGAGAGGAAAAAGTGGATTTAATTATTGCGGGGGCACTGAAAAAGGAAAACCTTTTCAAATACTATTTGGGAACAATTGCCCGGAAAATTTTAAGAAAAGCAGAGTGTTCTGTGCTGTTGCTTTTAAACCCTTCAATGGATCCTAAGCCGCTCCAAAGTATTGTAGTAAATGCAGAAGATAGCCCCTATGTAGAGCAGGCATTGGAAATAGCCTGTGAATTAGGTAAAACAGAAAAGTCGAACTGGCTGCATGTGGTTAGGGAAATTAAACTTTATGGACTTACCATGTCAGCTGCAGACCAGCGTTCAGAAGAAGAGTATACACAATTGAGAACGGATTTAGTGTCAACAGAAATTGATAACGTGCAGAAGATGTTGAATAGAATTCCGCACGAGGGGCTTAAAGTGAATATTAAAATACTCTCCGGAAAATCTGGTTTTGAATTAGCACAGTTTGCTATCCGTAAGCATGCTGACTTATTAATACTGGGGGCTCCGCAACGAAAGTTTTCATTTTTCGATCGCGTGTTTCCGCACGATCAGGAATATATTTTTGCCGAGTTGCCCTGCAGCTTGTTAATTATCAACGCTAAAAATCATAGAAAGGAGGCGCTGCGTGGTTAGGCTTGGTCACAGTGATGTAGTACAGTTGTTAGTACAGCTTGGTGTGATGTTAATCATGGGCAGAATTTTTGCCGAGATTGCCCGAAAGTTTAAACAACCCGCAGTAGTAGGAGAGATCATCGCGGGTTTATTGTTAGGGCCAACCATCCTTGGCATGATTGAGCCTGCGTGGTTTGAAGCACTTTTTCCAACAACAAGCGGTTCGGGAATTGTGTTATCGGGCATGGTACAAGTGGCCGTTGTCATGTTGCTATTTATTGCGGGGTTGGAAGTTGATCTGCATATTGTATGGCAACAGGGGAGGCAAGCGATCTCCACCAGTTTTTTTGGATTGATTATTCCTTTTTTAATCGGATTTACATTCCCGTATTTTTTTCCGGAATTCTTTGGGATAGCGGATACGCATGCGCGACTAACCTTCGCTTTATTCATGGGAACTGCTATGGCTATTTCTGCGCTGCCGGTGATCGTACGCATACTGATGGATTTAAATATGTTCAAATCAAAAATGGGCATGTTGGTGGTGGCATCGGCCATGGTGGATGATGTGATTGGATGGATGATTTTTTCGGTGATACTTAGCATGATTGGAAAGGGAAGTGACATGCCTATTTGGAATACGATACTGCTAACGTTTTGCTTTGCAGCATTCATGCTTACGATAGGAAGGGGTTTATTGAACCGTGCGTTGCCATGGGTTAATCGCAAACTTGCCTGGCCGGGTGGAGTACTCTCAATTTCTCTGGCGCTTTGTTTTTTAGGCGCGGCCTTTACCGAGTATATTGGTATTCATGCAATTTTTGGAGCGTTCATTATTGGTGTAGCCCTTGGCGACTCCGAACATTTTTCGGAACGCGCGAAAGAAATCGTGCATCAGTTTATCAATAATATTTTCGCCCCTTTATTTTTTGTGTCTATTGGTTTGCGTGTAAACTTCTTCACGAACTTTGATTTAGCGCTTACCTTAATCATCATCTTCATTGCCTTTGCCGGGAAAATTGTAGGTGCTGGATTGGGAACTCGACTTGGTGGATTTAGCTGGAAGGAATCACTGGCAGCAGGCTTTGGTATGAATGCCCGAGGCGCAATGGAAATTATTCTGGGCCTGATTGCGCTGGAAAATGGATTGATCAACGAAAAAGTATTCGTGTCATTGGTGATCATGGCTATTGTAACGAGCATGACCAGCGGGCCGTTAATGAAGTGGAGTTTGAATCGTAAATGGAAGGATTAAATTGACTTCGCCCTGTTCCAGTACACATCCATTTCTTCCAATGTCATCTCACCCATCTGCTTCCCGTCTTTGGCGGATTCTGTTTCGAGGTATTGAAAGCGCTTGACAAATTTTTTATTTGTGCGTTCCAGCGCTTCTTCCGGATCGATGTTAATGAAGCGAGCATAATTAACAAGCGAGAACAACAGGTCGCCAAACTCAGCCATGGCTTTTTCGTGATTGATGACTTCCGCAGAGGCCGCATTGAACTCGGCTTTAAACTCCTGCATTTCTTCTTCTACTTTTTCCCAAACCTGTTCTTTTTTCTCCCAGTCAAAGCCAACGCCTCGTGCTTTGTCTTGTATCCGGATTGCTTTTACCAACGCGGGCAATGATTTAGGCACACCTTCCAACACGGATTTATTTCCGGTTCGTAGTTTTATCTTTTCCCAATTTTCCTTTACCGTTTTTTCATCAGAAGCTTCCACATCGCCATACACGTGGGGATGTCGTTCAATAAGTTTATCACAAATACTGTTTAGCACATCCGCCACATTGAAAGCATTCTTTTCCTCAGCGATGCGAGCGTAAAAAACATTGTGCAGCATTAAATCGCCCAATTCTTTCTTGACCTCGTTCAGGTTGCCATCTATAATAGAGTCTGATAGTTCATATGTTTCTTCAATGGTTAAATGACGCAGACTTTCCAGTGTTTGTTTTTTATCCCACGGACAATTTTCCCGCAACTCATTCATAATGGTGAGTAGACGATCGAAGGCTTTTAGTTTTTCTTCGCGGTGAAGATCAGGTGCTGAAATGGGTTTCTTCATAGTAAAAGGACAGAATTCATCTGCGAAGGTAAGGGTAATACTCATTCCTGAATTCTTTATCTTTGCAGCCGATCTACGCTTAAAAAGTAATTTGTGTCATTAATTAAATCAATTTCGGGTATTCGGGGCACCATTGGGGGTAAAACCGGGGATAATCTGACTCCGCTGGATATCGTAAAATTTGCTGCCGCTTTCGGCACCCTTATTAAAAAGAATCGTACCAAAACGAAGGTTGTAATAGGCCGTGATGCCCGGATGTCGGGTGAAATGGTGAGTGCGTTGGTTTGTTCAACTCTTCAGGGGTTAGGGATTGATGTTATTGACCTGGGCCTATCCACTACACCTACTGTTGAAATTGCTGTTCCGCTGGAAAAAGCTACCGGAGGAATAATTCTTACCGCCAGCCACAACCCTGCACAATGGAATGCACTGAAACTTCTCAATGAAAAAGGTGAATTTATTTCTGGTTCGGATGGTGAAGAAGTTTTACGAATTGCTTCACGTGAAGATTTTGAATTTGCTCCTGTAGAAAAATTGGGCAAGTATTCCTTCAACGATACGTATATTAAAAAGCATATCGCTTTAGTATTGAAACATAAGTTGGTAGATGTTAAGGCAATCAAAAAAGCAAACTTTAAAATCGCAGTTGATGCAGTGAATTCCACAGGAGGTATCGTAGTGCCTGAATTATTAAAAGCACTTGGAGTAAAGAAAGTCGTAAAATTATATTGTGAACCTACGGGCAAGTTTCCACATAATCCGGAGCCGTTACCTGAACATTTGAAAGCAATTAGCGCTATTGTAAAAAACCAAAAATGTCATTTGGGAATTGTGGTGGACCCGGATGTGGATCGACTAGCGTTAATACAAGAAGACGGGAAACCGTTTGGTGAAGAATACACGCTTGTCGCTGTCGCGGATTACATACTGAGTAAAAAAAAGGGAAACACCGTTTCAAATCTTTCCTCAACACGTGCGCTTAGAGATGTAACCGAGAAAGCAAAAGGGAATTACACGGCAGCTGCTGTTGGTGAAGTGAACGTGGTGACTGCCATGAAAGAATCTAACGCAGTCATTGGCGGAGAAGGCAATGGAGGCATCATCGTTCCGGATTTACATTACGGTCGGGACGCACTGATTGGCATCGCTTTATTCTTGACGCATCTGGCAAAATCAAAACTGAAAGTTTCGGCTTTGCGAAAAACATACCCGGCATATTTTATCTCAAAAAATAAAATTGAGCTTACTCCACAAATTAATGTTGATAAGGTATTGGAGTCGGTGAAAGTGAAATACCAGAACGAAAAGATCAATACAATTGACGGTGTGAAGATTGATTTTGAAAAAGAGAAAGAGTGGGTACACCTTCGCAAGTCGAATACCGAACCAATCATTCGCATTTATGCTGAGTCGAGCGATGAAAAAAAAGCTGATCAACTTGCAAAACGAATTATTGCAGACATACAACAAATCATTACGCAAAAAGTACTAGCATGAAAATTTACCTAGACAATGCCGCTACTACTCCGCTTGACCCTGAAGTTTTTGAGGCCATGAAACCTTTTATGCTGGAGGACTTTGGTAATCCATCCTCTGTTCATTCACACGGACGGAAAGTGAGAGCTGCCATTGAATCGTCACGAAAAAAAATTGCTGAACTATTGAATTGTACTCCGGGCGAAATTATTTTTACTTCGGGCGGTACAGAAGCTGATAATGCACTTATCATCAGTGGAATTAATACCTATAGCATTAAGCATGCAATCTCAACACCCATTGAGCATCATGCGGTAACGCATACGCTTGAAACAATGGAGAAACACGGAGCCATTCAATTGCATCCTGTAAACCTGAATGCGAAAGGACATGTGGATTTAAGTCATCTTGAAGAACTGTTAAAGCAATATCCGAATGCGCTCGTTTCGTTGATGCATGCTAATAATGAAATCGGAAACCTGCTCGATATTAAAAGAGTGGGGGAGCTTACAGAAAAGTACAATGCATTCTTCCACTCTGATACCGTGCAAACGATGGGGCACTACCGTCATAATATGAAGGAGCTGCATGTTTGTGGTATGACGGCAGGGGCACATAAATTTCATGGGCCAAAAGGAACAGGCTTTATGTACATCCGCAAAGGCCGCAAGATTGAGCAATTCATTCATGGAGGCGCTCAGGAAAGAAACATGCGTGGAGGTACGGAAAATACTTATGGTATCATTGGACTCGCGAAAGCACTTGAAATTGCTTATCGCGATATGGATGAGCATAAGAATTACATTCTGGGATTAAAATCGAGAATGATTGAGAAGTTAAAGCAGGAAATACCGGGTATTGATTTTCATGGAGACTCGGCCAATCTTGACAGAAGTCTGTATACGGTGTTAAACGTGAGCTTACCTGAATCAGAAGAAAATGATATGTTGTTGTTTAATTTAGATTTACAAGGCATCTCAGCATCCGGGGGAAGCGCCTGTTCCAGTGGGGCATCTACGGGTTCACATGTGTTAGGTGCATTATATCCTGCATCGAAAAGAGGAGCGGTACGTTTTTCATTCAGCAAGTACAACAAACCCGGGGAGATTGATTTTGTGGTAAGCAGGCTTGCTGAAATGTTTAAGGTGAGCGTTTAATGGATGTTAGCTTCATCGGCTCTGGCAATCTTGCCTGGCATCTAGCGCCAGCCCTTGATAATGTTGGCTACATCGTTAAAGAAGTGTACAGCCCAAACCCCAAACATGCGGGGGTGTTAGTGGGTCGTTTGTATCAGGCACATGTAAAAGCTACCCTTGATTTTTCAACCAGCACTTCCGATATCTTTATAATTGCTGCGAGTGATGATGCGATCAAGGATATTGTGCGCGAAATTATCCTTCCGGAGGATTCAATCTTTGTGCACACTTCGGGTAGTCAGCCACTGGATCTGCTTGGATTTGCTGCTACACCGAACACAGGAGTATTTTATCCGCTTCAAACATTTAGTAAAGCGAAAAAAGTTGACTTCAAAGAAATTCCGGTTTTCATTGAAAGTGAACGTGATGAAGTTTGTCAGGTACTGATAAAGATGGGGAAAGCCATCAGTAAGAAAGTAAAACAGATTTCATCAGAAGACAGAAAGGCACTTCATGTAGCAGCCGTATTTGCATCGAACTTTTCAAACCACATGCTCACCATTGCCAAAATAATTGTTGATAAGCATGGAATCGATTTTGAATTGCTAAAGCCTCTTATCGCAGAAACACTTAATAAAAGCATTAGCATTGACCCGGAGAATGCTCAAACAGGCCCGGCTAAACGAGGCGATATGGAAATTTTGGATAGGCACTTGGAATTTCTGAAAGGCGATCCCACGGTGGCAGAGATTTATAAGATTATCAGTCAGCACATTATTGACACCAATAGCGATTAACGAAGCGTACCGTTATATCCACTTTTCTTTAAGAATTTTTTGTGGTTTTCCATACGAATAATTTCACGAATAGCTTGTGATTTATCGGAAGCGCGATTGTAATAACTTTCGCAAATTCGAAACCCCATAAAGTAACCCAGATCGGCCGGTCTATTTTTTGACGAATTACCATTGTACAACCAGTTTGATAAGTCATTGCCATTCATTTGAGACTGAAATTCTTTCCAAAGTTCAGCTTCATGCTCCGTACCGTACACGTATTGTGTTTTGTTGATGATCGATCCAATGATGAGCATTCCAATAAAATCAGCAGATCCTTCGCGCAGACTCTGACTCAACACCCGATGGGTTAAGTATCCTGTTATATATGCCGGATTAGCAAGTTGTTGGGTATGCACTGCTTCGTGGGCAACCATAGCTACAACGTCACCGGTGTTGCCAATAACATATTCTAACCATCCTTTAAATTCCACTTTGGTTGTGGTGGAATCTGCGCTGGCAATTTCGGATCCAATTAAGATCAAGTCCTTTGTTGTTGTTCCTCCGGTACGAAGGCCACCAATGGCAAAACAAACATCGGGTGGTTTAAAATTGGGATAAAGTGCTTTAAATTTTTGAAACACCTCTTCAATTTCGTGTTTTCTTGAAGCAATGCGTTCGGTGTTCGGGCGAATTGAAATCCAGAATTTTGGGTACCATTTAATTAATCGAACATATTCAGCGGCTGTGAAATCACGGGCTTTGATAAACTCCTTAAATCCGCTAGTCGCTCTTTCTATGTATAGGCGTTGAAACGTGGCTACTGAATCTTTACTTGATTCAAGGCTATCGTACGCTTCCCAGAAATGCGAAATATCTTGAGTAGAAATATTGGATTCTTGTTGTGCCCAAAGGATAGTAGAAACAAAAACAGAAAGAATAAAGAGAATTTGTTTCAAGCTGAAACTCTTTAAAAAGTAACGTTAACTGTAATTACTTCTTCACCACGTTTCACCTTCACGGGTATCGTCTGACCTTTTTCAAACTTGGCCAAGGCTTCCATATAGTTTTGAATATCCTTGATTACAACATCACCCATCTGTATAATAACATCCCCAGTTTGAATGCCTGCTTTCTGTGCAGACTTTCCTTCGGTTACGCCATCAACTTTTAATCCTTCAACATCCGAACCATAGCTTGGCATCACACCCATGGTCACTTTGAAAGCGCTGCGAGTTCCCATAGATTTAGTTTTTGTGGTAAGGAACGCAAGTTTCGGTTGGCCATCGAGCGAAGTGATTACTTGTGCAATGAATGACAGTACATCGGCCTCACCTTTAAAGTTTATTTTTTCCCAGTCGTCTGAAGGTTTGTGATAATCACTGTGCGATCCTGTGAAAAAATGAAGGACTGGCATATTTTTTAAATAGAACGAAGTATGATCGGATGGGCCAACACCCGATGAATCGGTTTTGATTTTTACATTTTCATTCTCCAATTTCTTGATTAAAGGCTCCCATACCGGACTTGTTCCAGTCCCATGAACCAACAGTGATTTGGTTGTTGCATCAAGCCTGCCGATCATATCCATGTTGATCATGTAATTCGCATTCGCAAAGTCAATGGTTGGATGCTCAGTAAAATACTTTGATCCGTAAAGTCCAAGTTCTTCACCCGAGAAGCACAGAAATAAGAAATTGTTTTTCTCTTTCACTTTATTGGTAGAAAGAAATCTGGCAAGTTCAAGTACGCCTGCAACACCGGAGGCATTGTCATCGGCACCATTGTGAATTTTACTTTGTGGATTGGCATCCAATGAACCTCCCTGGTCGCCCATTCCTAAGTGATCATAATGTGCTCCAATAATAATTGTTGTAGCTGCTTTATTATCAAGATAGCCCGCTATGTTGTTGGCAGTGCCTCCTTCGCCTTCTCCGTGTGCTCCACTTTTAAAGGTAAAGGCTTGTAAATAGGTATTGTTGTCGCCTTTGGTTTTAAGCTTTAGCTTTTTGAACTGCTTCTGAATATAATCCGCAGCCATTTTTTCACCTTCTTTTCCTGTGCCGCGACCCAGCATGGCATCACTCGAGAGTATTTTAATGTGTTCACGGATTTTAGCCTCATCAAATTGCTGGGCGTTTGTGGTGAGCAGGGGTAGTAGTATAATGAGAAGAATAGTAGTGTATTTCATACGGTAAATTTTTCTTGAGCCGAAAGATAGAACAAGGTTTGGAAAAGTTGGTTCTAGCGTTGAAAAATGATTTTTTTTTGAAATTTCGTTTTGCTTTTCCAAGCAGAATCTTACCGTTCAGACAACCTTTTAGCAGCTAATGCAGTCTTACAGTTTATAAAGCCAAATAGATGAAACTTATATTCTTTGTGCTCTTTGTCTTACCATTTTTAAACAACGCACAGTCGTCTCTTAAAAGCGGTAAAGAATTTTATGAAAGCAAGAAATTTACGGAAGCAGCAAAATTGCTAAAGGAAATTCCGGATGACAGCCAGGATTACGCAGCAGCACAGTATTATTTGGGCCGAATTTCGTATGACCTAATGGAGTATGAGGATGCTGCGGAGTATTTTGAAGAAGCCTCGGAGGTTAATAATAAGGTAGCCGATTATTTCAATTGGTTGGGCGACACATATGGGACAATTGCCAAAGACGCAAATGTAGTTCGTCAGGGATTTTTAGCGCCAAAGATGAAGAGCGCATGGGAGACGGCAATTGTATTGGATCCAAAAAACATTTCCTCGCGGCAATCGCTTGTCGAGTATTATACGCAAGCACCCGGATTTATGGGCGGTAGTTTTGAAAAAGCTAAAGCCGTTGCTAGTCAAATCATTAAGCTAAGCCCTGCACAGGGACATCGCTCCATGGGTAATATTTTAATGCGTGAAAAGAATTCGGCAGGAGCGGAGAAGGAGTACCTATCGATGGCTAAAGCAGATGTAGCCTATACATCGGTGTTGGGTAATTTTTATGTAGGCCAAAAGCAATACGATAAAGCATTTGGTTTATTTGAAGAGCCGCTAAAGAAAAATCCAAACGATATGGTATCTGTTTACCTGATTGGAAGAACGAGTGCTGTATCGGGTCAGCGCCTCGATAAGGGCGAGCAATGCTTGCGTCAATATCTTGCATACAAACCAAAAGAAAATGAACCCTCACACGCTGGGGCAAATATGCGGTTAGCTCAGATTTACGAGTATCGGGGCAATAAACTGGAAGCAAAGAAATTATTTGAAGCAGCGCTAAAGCAAGATAAATCACTTGAGGAGGCGAAGAAGGGGCTTGAGCGAGTATCCAAGTAAAAGCAAACCCCCCGAATATTCGGGGGGCTCTCATTAGTTTGTTTTCTTCTTGTCTTTTCCTTTATCTAAATCCGGTAACACAAAATCATCCAGTGCGCTTGACTGTTTCATCAAGGCTTCGATATCAGCAACGGTGCGTGGCGCAGATGATGATAAGTGATCATAACCATCCTTCTTCACCAAGTAATCATCTTCAATGCGCACGGCAATACCCCACCATTTTTTATCACAGGCGGCATTGTCTGGGATATAAATACCAGGTTCAATCGTGATTACAGTATTTTCAGGCAATGCCCCTCGCGGTCCACGATCGTGTACGTCTAATCCGATGTGATGGCAGCAACCATGCGGATAGTATAGGTGTTTTTCATTTTCATCCTTAATGATGCCTAAATCTTTTAAGCCTTTGTTTATGATGGTGCGGGTAGCTTGTGTAAGTTCTTGCATCGTTACCCCAGCTTTACAAATTTTCATGGCCTCTTCTTGAGCCAATAATACCAGCTCATAGATTTGCTTTTGCTCAGGCGAGAATTTTCCACTTACCGGAACGGTACGTGTAATATCAGCTGTATAGCCACGATATTCGGCCCCCAAATCCATGAGGATTAGCTCCTTGTTGGTGATATCCGGTTTATAGTTTTCGACATAGTGTAAAATGCATCCATTGTGCCCAGCCCCAACAATAGAGGGATAGCCCAAATCTTCGGCCTCATATTTCTTAAACACATATTCATGAATGCCCTGAATTTCGCGTTCACTCATACCCGGCTTCATAGCCTTCATCACTTCACGCTGACCCATGCACGAAATACTTACCGCTTTGCGGATCATCTCCATTTCTTCCGGGGTTTTTATTCCGCGAAGGTCGGCCATGATCGAACCGAGGCCCTTCATGTTTAAATTATTTTTCTGCGGTTCCGGATTTACATTTAATGCGCTAGTCGTTGATGGATAATTCACCTTCACTTTAAACATCTCGATCAGACTGTACAGATCAGATGAATCGCGTAGATTGTCACGTACATCATTTTTAAAATCAAAAAATAAAATTTCGGCAAACTTCGAAAAGTCCACGTTGTATTTTTTGAATTCCGAGTTATTGAATGCTTCTTCCAATCCAAGTCGATCTTTCACACCTGTATCACCGAGCCTGCGGCCAGTCCACATTTCGGCTTGGGCGTTGCGTGGCTGAACAAAAATGATTTCATCATACTGTGTCTCATTGTTAGCAGTTTGTTTGTCTTTAAATACAAACAAAACGGCATCAGGTTCTTTGTATCCGCTGAGGTAATAAAAATCTGGATCTTGATGATAGACAAAATCAACATCGTTGGCGCGATTACGTACCGCATTGGCAAAGAATACGGCTACCGAATTGACTGGCAATTTTTCGCGTAGTTTTTCCCTGCGCACTTTATGCCAGTCCTTGCCGAGGAAATCTTCTGGCAGATCAGGGTTTTGAGCCACAATAGCCATGGCTGACAGTATAAAAATCAGAAAACAGATAATAAAGCGGTTCATACGGTTTGAATTTATGGGTTGAAGTAAGTAAAAAAATACAATACCTGTTAAGGAAATTGGATGAGCGGTTTAGCCCTCTGCGAACCTTAGCGTTTCATTGCGTTCTTTGCGGTAATGACTTAACCGCAGAGGTTCGCAGGGAGAAAGGGAATTTTATACCCTTTTCTCCAACACAACAAATTCCAGCTTTTGTTTGGGGATGCCCCAACGTTCATCGGGCACGATAAACGGTTTACGTTCACCCGTAAGTACATACCCTTGTCGTACATACCAATCGATAAGTGTTTGACGGCCATCAATAACGGTCATTTTAATAGCGGAGCAACCAACCTGGCGAGCGTGTTCTTCCCCTGCTTGCAATAACTTTTTGCCAATGCCATTATTCTGAATAGTTGGATTTACGGAGAGCGTGCCTAAATATAATTTACTTCCTTCGATGCGCAGCTCGACACAGCCCAGTAAAATACCATCTTCTTCATACTTTAAAAAAGTGGTGTCTGGCTTTTGAATGAGATCGTGAAGTATAGC
This sequence comes from Cyclobacteriaceae bacterium, assembly GCA_031395485.1. Classification (GTDB taxonomy): domain Bacteria; phylum Bacteroidota; class Bacteroidia; order Cytophagales; family Cyclobacteriaceae; genus UBA2336. The sequence continues at coordinate 43,041 of JANNUS010000010.1, forward strand.
TTCATCGATGCGGGTACCATCGAGCATATCGGCTTCGGTGGTCCAGCCTTGCTTGGATTCTTCACCCCGGTAGGCGGAGTTGATAAGTATATTGAGGGCGCGGGCATCTTTGATGGATGCCGGAGTTATTGTAATAGCCATGACCCAAATATACGGTCAGTCCGTTCGACTTTATAAAATCGTCCTTCCTGTTTATAAAAACAATCTTACTTTTGGTTTTGGATGCCGTTTATTTGAGAAAAAGAAAATCCCTCATGAACCCAGAATTAACCAACACAACCCAACGGAGATACGACCTCGACTGGCTTCGATTTATCGCCATTGTAATCTTACTGTTTTTCCACACGGGCATGTGGTTTAACCCATGGGAGTGGCACGTAAAAAACAGTGAAACCAGTGAGACTTTCCGCTATTGGATGATCTGGTCGCATTATTGGCGCATGCCACTACTTCTGTTTATTTCGGGTGCAGGAACTTACATGGCCATGGGTAAACTCACTTCGGTTCAATTTGCGGGAGAACGTTTTAAAAGGCTTTTTATTCCATTGGTGTTTGGCATGTTCGTAGTTGTGCCACCACAAATTTATTTTGAACATATTCGTGAGTACAATGGCTACTGGGATTTTTATAAAACTGTTTTCAATTTTGTTCCGTACCCTGAAGGAAGTTTTAGCTGGCATCACTTGTGGTTTATTCTATACCTTTTCCTTTATTCATTGATTGCAATCCCACTACTAAAATTTTTACGATCCTCAAAGTCGGATGGCTTTAAGAATGATGCAATGAAATTATTGTCACGGCCGGTGGCTATACTTTTTATTCCTGCTATTTTTATATTAATCACACAAATTATACTTCGCCCGTATTTTGATGAAGAAACCCATGCACTGCTGGATGACTGGGCTTACTTTACATTCTATTTTTTGTTTTTCATCTTCGGAATGGTCTGCTATTCCAGTTCAGTCATTTGGAAATCCATTGGAAGGAATCGCAAACACCTTCTTGTTGCCGCATTGTTAATTCTTGTTCCGTTTTATGGATTGTATTTTCACTTCCGTGAATTTTATCAACTACCCTGGAGCACGGATATTGTTGAAACCATGTTTGATGTAACTGCGATATTCCTGAGTTGGATTACGGTAATAACAATAATTGCATATGGACAGTATTATCTGAATCGTCCGCATCCGTGGTTAAGTAAAATCAACGAAGGCCTTTATCCGTTTTACATTCTCCATCAAACGGTTATTATCTGGATTGGCTACTACATCTGCCAACTGGATTGGAGCATTAGCGCAAAATTCTGGACGGTGAGTTTCCTCACCCTGATTAGTTGTGTTGGCTTTTACATATTGTTGATAAGGCCATTCAATTTTGGTCGGTTCTTGTTTGGGATGAAAAGAAGGTGAGCCGCTGATCGATGTGTCAAGAAAGTACAGTATCGACTTTTCCCCTCAGAAGTCAACAGAAAGCGAAGTTGTTATAAACATATTGTCATTAACCGGCTCGCCATTCTTTACAAAAATTTCATCTTTACTAATAAAGCTACGGATTTCAGTTCGCCACAGTACGTTATCATGAATTTTAAAATCAACGTTTGTACTTATGCCGGTTGTTTTGAAACCATTGGGTGTACCCGTTGAAATGAGAATGCCATGTTCATCACTGTAATATTCTCCTCGCACATCCATGCTTGCTTTCGCACTTAGAGTAAACCGGAAAATAGCTTCCAATACATATAGTTTATTCACGGATGTATTTTCAACACTAGGTTCTTCCAAACCATAGTCGACTCCGAGCGTAAAGCCAATTTTTTCGTGGAATTGATAAATCCAGTATACATTATTATAAAATCGCATGAGGCGAGCACTATCCGGTTTGTCAGTACCAATAAATGTACTGTAATTAAAAGTCATAGATGAGTTGGGCTTATATGTCAACTGTGTTCCAAACGAGGGTAATGAATTTCCATCTACCCGTTCAATTCGCTGCCACCCGTTGAGGAATAAGCCAGCTAAGAACCACTTTTCATTTTCGGTGGTGTATGAAATTTTAGCTCCGGTTTCAAAATATGGGGTGTTATCCGCAAAAATACTTCGTGTCAGATTCCAGGAGTCTTTACCAATGGCACTTTCAAAACCAATATGTGAAGCAAAAATTCCAGCGTCAATCCATAGGTTTTTAGCGGATGAAATTTTAGCACCTGCATTGGCTTCGAAAATATTTTTAAATACATCCGGTTCATTAGCCATATTCGCATGGGCATACGTACCCGTCATCAAGGCCAGGTTAGCACGCACTTTCTCAGTATTGTATGATGCCTTTAAAAATCCAAGGTTAAGACTTACCTCATTATGACGATTGAACGAGTAGACAAAAGGCGGTCGTATATTATTCTCAGGTTCATTAAAATCATATACATAATAAGTTTCAAGATAACCGCTGAAGGTAATCGGGGAAGACTTGGAATCTTCTTCCTGTGCAAATACACTTGTTGAAAGTAACAACGCAAGCAGTTTGACTAAGTAAGATTTCATTTCTAGACAACTAAAATTTGATGTAGAATCATTATAGGGAAGCACGTTTCGAAAATTCAACCTGACAGCGGTTCACTCCAACTCCCGAATTTCAAAATCTTTTCCTTTTCCAAATTTGATCAGGTCTTTGAGAAGGTATCGTTCCAACGTAAACAGATCTTTTACCTTAAAATCGTGGTTGCCGAGAATATTCTCCACTTCAAACTCGTGCGTTTCTCCAAAGTTGATGAGCCTGTACTTTTTGCCTACGCGCAAAACATCAAACGAAAGTCCCGCCATATTATGCCTTGCGAATTAGCTTAGCCATGTAAAATCCATCGAAGCCTTCGGTGGGCCAAATGCGTTTTTCTTCCTGTAGTTCAAAGGAGCTATTTTCGGTAAGGAATTTTTTAACCTGCTCTTCATTTTCAGTATACAAAATGCTACACGTAGCGTACACCAATGTACCTCCTGGTTTTACCATCATGCTGTACGAGGAGAGAATTTCCTGTTGAGCCTTTTTCACGTCCTCCACAAACGCAAGTGAGAGTTTCCATTTAGCATCCGGATTTCTTTTCAAGACGCCAATTCCAGAACACGGAACATCCAACAAAACAAAATCAGCAGTTTTTTCCAGTCGCTTAATAACTTTAGAGGAATCGATTAACCTTGCCTCAACGGTTGATACTCCGGCCCTTCGTGCGCGCTTTTTTAACTCATCCAATTTCCATTGCTCGGTGTCCATCGCAATGATGCGCCCCTTGTTTTGAGTAAGTGCTGCCAAGTGAAGTGTTTTACCTCCGCCCCCTGCGCAGGCATCAATGATTCGTGCACCGGGTGTCGGATTAACAAAACGACTAATGGCTTGTGAGCCGGCATCCTGCACTTCAAACAGGCCTTCTTTAAATTCAGGAAGTTGAAATACATTTTGGCGTTCTTCTAAAATAAGTGCGTCCGGAAAATTTTCATTAGTTGTTGTAAAAACTTCTTGTTCTTCCAGTTTTTCCTGCAGCTCTTTTATACTTGTTTTGAGTGTGTTTACACGCAGCACAACGTTGGCTTGTTCATTTAGCGCGGTTAGTTCGGCATCCCAACGCTTGCCTAATTCCTTTTCACCAAGCTCATCTAACCAATCCGGAATGGATTCATTGATTTTGCGTACCGGATGATTTTCTGTGACACGCTCACGTAATTGCTTGTATGGAATGCCCGAAAATTCCTTCCAATCAGGAAGATCAATTTCGCGTGAACAGCACCAGGAAGCCAGCAGCATCCAAAAATCATCACCCTTAGCATTTGTAGCACCTCTAAAAAATCGATACCAGCGAACAATATCGTAGGTAGTTTCGGCAATGAACTTGCGATCGCGAGCGCCCCACCGTGTATCTTTTTTCAACGTTTTCTCAATTACCTTATCGGCATACTTCTTTTCAATGAAGATTTGCTCAAGGGATTCAACAACGGCAACACAGGTAGTTCGGTGAAGTCTCATGAACGCTTAATTATTTAGAAGAACGTTGCATATAATCCAACAACAGCTTTCGAGTTTGCTTCTGTAATTTATTTTTAAAGAATGAAGTATATCCTAACAGAAGGCCAGAAATGCCTAGGGCTTGCTGCGACCATTTCCATAAACTAAAATGATCGTGGTGGCGGTAAATTTTTCCGTCTTTAAATTCGAAATGGGCATCTATTTTATTATGGACGCTTCTTCCGGTTTTACTGAACTCATAAAATGCTTCCCAATGTGCTGAATTGGCAGTCACATTACTGAACACCACTTTCAATTTTCCTCCCGATCGCTCAATCAACATCTGCCACATAGCCTTTGCTTCATCGCATTTTAACGTGCCAAAGGCAGGATCACTGAACTCAACCTCGTTGTGGTAGCATGCAGCCATGCCTTTGTAATTCTGATTAGCAAAAGCTGTGTAGAATTCGGTGATGAGTGAGGTATTGTCCATTGTTCAAAGGTAGGAACAAAAAAGGAAACGTCAGGCTCCGATTCCGCTCAGCCTCTCCATTCAGCCTAACTTCGAGTGAGCTGAATTCATTATGTCATCCTGAGCGGAGTCGAAGGGTGACTTACTGAAATTCTTATAATGGGTGTCATTTGTACAAATTGAAAGTTCCTTCAATTTATCCCAGTTGCCTTCGATAATAGCTTCCTTCTTTTTTCTGCTCCAGCCCTTTACTTGTTTTTCGAATTCTATTGCGTGGTCAGGTGGTTGAAACTTTTCCCAAAAAACGAGTTTAACCGGTAATCTTTTGGAGGTGTAAGCGTTAGGGTAAAAGCAAGTTTCATGTTCCCAAAGCCTTCGTTCAATATCGTTGGTGACCCCTGTTTAATAGGAATTATCATTGCACAGAAGGATGTATACGAAGTATTGGTTCATCAATATAATTTGAACGACAGTCTTCGACTACGCTCAGCCTGACAATACGTTAAAACAATTTAGGCTGATCCTCCTTTTCTTTTTCAGTAGGCTCTGAGTACAGCGGAAGTTTATTTAAACTCTTTGAAATGTGAGACTCTTCTGTATATATCCCTCGTTGCGCTGCATCGGTAGTGGTCTTATTGGCATCGGCTTCCAGTTCGCGGTTGCTGATTTGCTTCGCTCGTTTATCCGTTGGGGGATTCAGTTTTTCGTTGCGCTCAAACTCACTCGCTTTTTCCAGAATATCCTTTGGAAGGTCGGCTTCGCTACGATACACCAATTCAAAAAACTGTTTAGCAAAAAATCCATCAATTTGAATTCTTCTCTTCGATAAGTGGACAAATTTTCCAATCACACGGCAAATGTTCTCTCTTTCCTCCGGACTTAACGACTCTGCAAATTCGTAATCTTCAATTTTTCGAAGCGCAAGAATTATCGGCTCTAACGCATCAATCGAAATCACATATACTGTGTAATCACTAAGTCTGAATTCAAACTGCTCAAGTATCTCTAATGTATTCGTGGGGACAACTAAGAATATTTCTCTTCTAACATTTTCCTCCTTCACGTACTTGGTTACGCTCTCAGCCTGATTTCGGATATAGATCGGGAAATTTGAAAGGTCATCGCTGGCAGGGCTTTTCGCGTCAAACACGATGTACTCATCGTTTATTTTTAATGTGTTATCAGGCTTTCCTTTAAACGGAACCTTTTCCACGTATTCAACTCCGTGTTTATTAGAAATCGTTTTGATTCTACTTTTTACATTTTCTTCGTGGTTCGACCAGGTTTCTTTTTGCTTTAGTAACTTTTCGATCTCAAGTCGATGCTGCTTTTCCTTTTCTTCGGTTCGCTCACCGTGTACTCGAGTAGCAATTGCGTTCAGATTGGTAACGGCATGCTCATGATTCTTTCTCCGTTCTTCTTCTACACCTTTAAGTTTTGTATTTTCTTCGCGTAAATTGGTTAACTCGTTTTCGCGCAACTCCAGCTTTTGTTTCAAGCCAATTAACTCAGCAGACAATTCTGTTCCGCGCTTCAGGTAATTTTCATTTTTACTTTCAAGGGATGTTTTTTCAGTAAGCAGCGCATCTTTTTCTGACCGTAGAAATTTTAGATCGCCCATCGAGGCTTCCATCGATTTATTTTTATTCTTTTCGATCTCCAGTTCGTGATTTACTTTTGAAAGCGAATCAAGTCCCATGACCAATTTCTGAAGATCTGCACTAGCATCGATTAAAAGCGTTCTGATCGAGTTCCACCGAAAGAGCCTGTCCCAAAAAGTAAAAGATTTCAGGTCATTAAAAAGTTTTTTGATGTTATCGAGCCCTGTTTCCATAGCTGTAAAGTTAGTGTAAATATGCTGTTAGCTTAAACAAGAGTAGGTATTGATCGTGACAGACTGTGTCACTTCCCAATTTTCGTTTGTGCGTTCGCCCAAGGTTGGTCTTTCTTCTCCAATTGGCTTTCAGGCCTGAAATAGATACCTTTACATCCTCAAAATCAAGATTTTATGACAGATACAATCACTTCAAGCCAGGAGGCCATTTCGCTGGAGGATAAATACGGTGCGCACAATTACCATCCATTACCGGTGGTATTGAACAAAGGCGAAGGTGTGTTTTTATGGGATGTGGAAGGCAAGCGGTATTTCGATTTTCTGTCGGCTTATAGTGCGGTAAACCAAGGTCATTGTCACCCGAGAATTATCAATGCCCTCATTGAGCAGGCAAAAGAACTAACATTAACATCACGCGCTTTCTATAATGACAAACTGGGTGTGGCTGAAAAATATATCTGTGAAACCTTCGGCTATCAGAAAGCCTTGTTCATGAACAGCGGTGCGGAAGCCAACGAAACGGCCATCAAACTTGCCCGCAAGTGGGGGTACACCAAAAAAGGAATTCCTGATAATGAGGCAGTGATTGTTGCAGTGAAAAAAAATTTTCATGGTCGCACAACTTCTATTATTTCTGCCTCTACCGATCCAGATTCCCGCAAGGGCTTTGGCCCCTTTATGCCGGGCTTTGAAATTATTGACTATGATAGTATCCCAGCATTGGAGAAAGCGCTTGCTAATCCGAACGTGTGTGGCCTGTGGATTGAGCCAATACAAGGCGAAGCAGGCGTGTATGTTCCGCAAGAAGGATATTTGAAAGCAGCTGAGAAATTATGCCGTCAGCACAACGTGTTGTTGATGATGGATGAAATTCAGACAGGTATTGCCCGCACTGGAAAAATGCTGGCATCCGATCACGAAAACGTACGGCCTGACTTATTGATTTTAGGTAAGGCTTTATCAGGAGGTGTACTTCCAATTTCAGTTGTTCTGGCTGATGATGAAATCATGCTGGTGATTAAGCCAGGCGAGCATGGTTCTACCTTTGGCGGCAATCCGTTGGCAGCCGCTGTTTGTATGGAGGCATTACAGGTTGTGAATGATGAAAAGCTTGCCGAAAATTCTGAAAGACTGGGCATTGTATTCCGTAAACGCATGTTGGCGTTGATAAAAAAAACTAATCTGATTACGCTCGTTCGTGGAAAGGGATTATTAAATGCTATTGTCATTAACGACTCTCCAGATAGTAAGACCGCCTGGAACTTATGCGAAGCGTTTGCGAAAAATGGATTGTTAGCTAAACCTACCCATGGAAATATTATTCGCTTAGCACCTCCGTTAGTGATCACCGAAGAGCAAATTCACGAGTGCTGTGATATTATTGAGAAGTGTGTGGTAGGGTTTAAAAAATAATGATTGTCATTACTATTTCCTTCTGTGACGTCAAATCCAATGGGTAAACTCCCAAGCCGTTAGGCTCCCACAATTACAAGGATTTTTAGTGGCTTTCTTCTACCTGCCAAATTATGACTTGGAATCAGGGAAATGCGATTTCCCGTGGTTCAGGAAACTATTTTCCCTTCTCGGCAAACATTTTTAACAATACTTCCGTTATTGATAGTAATACTACTATTTAACGAAGTATGACTATATTAATTTTTAAATTATCTGAAAACACCTTTATCAGGGACCCCCAAACCACTGAATTAGGTCGGAACATCCTACAAACCAGCATAAAAATGGTAGATAAGCTTGGCTTTGAAGACTTTACTTTTAAAAAACTGGCCACTTCCATCGGCTCAACAGAGGCCTCTATTTATCGCTACTTTGAGAACAAGCACAAGTTGCTGATTTATATAATCGACTGGTACTGGACCTGGCTGGAGTACAAAATTGATTACCATGCCAATAATATAAAGGATCCGACTGAACGATTAAAAGTATACTTGCTAAAACTTTCTGAGGAAAAAGTCTTTGACCCGAATGTAGCCTATGTTGATGAGCGGGCACTTGAAAGAATTGTGAGCGCTGAATTTGAAAAAACATTTCTCACCAAAAACGTGGATGCCGATAATAAAGAAGGATTTTTTCTTTCCTATAAGACCTTGTGCAAAAAAATCGCATCCGTTATTACGGAAGTTAATCCAAAATATGAGTTCCCACATTCATTGGCAAGCACCATACTGCTACTGATTAAACACCAACTGTATTATGCCCAGCACCTGCCTGCTCTTTCGGATATAAAATACGACCCGAAGAACCACCATAAAAGGCTATATTTATTTGTAGAGAATCTTGTATTTAAAACCATTCAGTAAATACTATAGTATGACCAGCAATCATATCGTACTTGCATTAAAAGAAGCGGCTCTTGCTATACGGCATGAGATTGATCCGTCAAATTTGCAATTCGTAGAAGCCAACCTGAGAAGCTATAACGCACAAGAATTACCAGAATTAAAACGTGACATCATTGAGGCTGGTCGGAGGGTTGGGCTTTTGATACTCGAATACAAATTGCCCATAAAGTCTGTTGCTGATTTTTTAAAGGATTCAACAGAACCTATTTTAATTCTACGAATAGAGAATGATAAGGTTAACCCAATTCTACTTCAAAAGAAAAAAGAAGGCATTCATACATTAGTTCCAGTGGATACCAACAGTAAATTTTCGTTTGAAGAGATTTATACCTGGCAACTCAATGAGAAAAGCGAAGCTACGGTTTTTGTCATCATGCCCTACAAAAGTGTTGTAAGTGATTACCAATCGGATGACTCAAACACCGAGCCCATGTCTCCGGTAAAACGACTCTTGCGTTTATTGCGAACGGAGAAGAAAGACATTTTCTATATTTTAGTATATGCTCTAATCGTTGGTCTTGTAAGCCTGGTGTTACCACTTGGTTTACAAACCACGGTTGAGCTAATTTCCGGAGGAGTATTTTTTAGTTCTGTGTATGTTCTGATCGGCCTTGTAATAGTAGGTGTTATGGTAACAGGAGGGTTACAAATTGTGCAGATCAGTCTGGTTGAACATTTGCAGCGAAGAGTGTTCACAAAAGCTGCTTTTGAGTTCGCCTTTCGTATTCCTCGAATTCGTACCGAATCGTTAATGAATAATTATGCACCTGAATTAGTCAATCGATTCTTTGATGTTATCACCATTCAAAAGGGGTTACCTAAAATACTTATTGATCTCTCTTCAGGTGTCATTCAAATATTTTTTGGGCTACTTCTTCTCTCGCTTTATCACCCCTTCTTTGTCTTCTTTAGCTTTTTTCTGATTTCAGTATTAGTCATCATTTTTTATGCCACAGGCCCGCGGGGTTTGAGCTCCGCCATAAGTGAATCGAAATACAAATACAAAGTGGTTCAATGGCTGGAAGAACTGGCTCGAACAATAAACTCTTTTAAACTGGCGGGAAATACGGATTTGCCTGCACGGAAAACCGATTATGCAGTAAGCAATTACCTGAAGTATCGTAAAACTCATTTTGGAGTTCTAATCAAGCAGTATTCATTCTTTCTGTTTTTTAAAGTAGCGGTTACTGCTGGTTTATTAATTATGGGAACTATCCTGGTGGTGAATCGGGGAATTACCCTTGGCCAATTTGTGGCTTCTGAGGTGATCATTATTTTGGTACTAAATGCCGTAGAAAAAATTATCATGTACCTGGATGTTGTATATGATTTACTAACTGCAGTTGATAAGGTGTCGCATGTGACGGATCTACCGCTTGAAAAATCAGGTGGATATGATTTCCCTAAAACAACCACGGGTCAAGGTTACGGAATTACTATCAGTAATCTTGGCTACAAGTACAAGGGCAATTCTGATCTTACCTTAAAAGATATTTCCTTAAACATTCAACCACAGGAAAGAATTTGTATCTCCGGACCCGGAGGAAGTGGCAAAACAACGTTAACAAACATCATCGCGGGGCTCTATACTGATTATGATGGCGGAGTTGCCATTAATCGTATTTCGCTTCGGGATATGGATATTACTCACTTACGGGATAAAGTAGCCAAAAACATTTCACAAGAAGATATTTTCGATGGCACTATTTACGAGAATATCACTATTGGTAAAGAGAATACAAGAGTTGAGGATGTTATTGAGGCGTTGGAAAAAGTCGGACTCAGTGCGAATATCAATACTTTGCCCGATGGAATGCATACGCATGTATTAAGTGGTGGTAAAGGGTTGCCAAGTTCAATGATAAACAAGCTTATTTTAGGTAGGTGTCTCGCGAAGAAACCAGAACTCATTATTCTTAACGATTTCTTTTCAGGATTAAGTAAAGCGGATAAACTACAACTACTTCGGTGTGTAATTAATCCGGAAAGTACTTGGACATTATTAACCGTTTCGAATGATCCAATGGTTATGAGCGCCTGCGACCGAGTAATTATAATTGATGAAGGAAAAATTGTAGCGGAAGATTCTTACAATGCATTATTGAAACAAGGATTGATAAACCAATACTTTGAATAGTATGATTAAACCATCACAACAATCTATTGAAAAACAAATTGGGTACGTTGGTTTATACTCCCTTCGCTCATTAAGAACCCCCACTGGCGGAAAAATATTGGCTTGGTTCCTTCTCGGATTTTCTTTGTTATTTCTAATTATACTCTTCCTTCCGTGGCAGCAAAATATCCGAGGAAGCGGAAATGTTACAGCTTTAAATCCCATGAATCGACCGCAGACCATAGAAGCAGTAATTGCCGGGCGTGTTCAGAAGTGGTTTGTGCGCGAAGGAGAGTTTGTTCAACGAGGCGATACCATTGTTACAATAAGTGAAGTAAAGGAAAAATATTTTGATCCTCAATTATTGTTTCGTTTGCAGCAACAAATCACAGCAAAGGAAAACAGTCTTGCTTCTAAGGATCAAAAAGCAAAAGCATTGGAGCGCCAGGTTCGGGCGTTGCGAGAAGGAATGAAACTTAAGGTAGAACAGTCCAGCGCAAAACTAGAAGCAGAGAAAGTAAGGTTTCAAAATGCTGAAAATCAATTTCAACGTAATAAGAAACTGTACGAGGCCGGAAACATACCCCTAACCAAGTTTCAGGAATTTGAGTATAAATTTCAAGGGAGTCAGGCCGACTACCTCAATGCACAATTGGAGTTAGGGCGTGTGGAAGCTGAATATCTGGATAAGATCAGTAAAGCAGAATCTGATTTAAATAATACGCGTGCTGAGGCTTTTGACACGCAGGCAGACATCGCTAAAGCACGAAATGAATTTACTAATACCGAAATTCGGAGTGAGCAGTATCAAATTCTTGCACCACAAGATGGGTACATTGTAAAAGCAATGAAAGCAGGTATTGCGGAAACCATTAAAGAAGGAGATGCCATCTGTACAATTATGCCTCAGGCATCCGATGTAGCCGTGGAGATGTACGTAAAAGCAATGGATGTTCCGCTTATCAGTAAAGGCCGAAAAGTTCGCGTTCAATTTGACGGCTGGCCTGCCTTACAATTTTCAGGTTGGCCGAGTGTTTCAGTAGGAACGTTTGGCGGTGAAGTAAGCGTTATTGACTATGTTAATTCAAAGCCTGGAGAATTCAGGATATTAATTGTGCCTGACAAAAATGATGAAATATGGCCGGAGCAAATCCGGGTAGGCTCTGGAACAAAGGGTTGGGTAATGCTTGATGATGTGCCTATATGGTACGAGCTATGGCGTCAACTGAATGGATTTCCGCCAAGTTTATACGCTGCGCCTTTAAGTGAGGTGGTTGAGTCGAATTCCTCAAAAAATAAAAAAAGTGAAAGTAAATAGGTCTTGTTCTGTATTATGATTCGCATCATCAGGCTCTTAATATTTTCCCTTATTGTTCCATGTATGGTGGTTGGTCAAGGCCGTACAATGGTAGACTCATTATTCGTATTGCCCGATTTGGTAAAGCCCTTTACGATTGAAAACTTCTATAAGCTCATATTGCAGAATCATCCTGTCGCAAAGCAAACGGAACTTCTATCGGATGTCGCTCGACAAGAAATACGAATGGCTCGTGGAAATTTTGATCCAAAGCTGGAAGTTGAATTTCTCTCTAAGAATTATAAGGATCAAGAATACTATTCCATTCTGAATGGTTCACTGAAGTTTCCTTCGGTTCTTCCGTTTGACCCCGTCATTGGGGCTGAAAAAAATAGTGGGGACTATTTGAACCCTGAGCGCTATATAGATAATGAATTTAATTATCAACAATTCTATGCGGGTATTTCACTACCTCTAGGGCGCGGATTGATTACGGATGAAAGACGAACAGCGCTTCGTCAGGCTGAACTATTCAAAGAGATGACAGAGGCAGAACAAGTCAAGTTGATTAACAAGCTTTTATTAGATGCGGCAAAAGACTATTGGCAATGGTATTATGCTTATTACGATTATCGACTCCTCAATAAGAGTGCAGCAATTGCCAAAGAAATTTTAAGGCGCGTAAAAGTTAATTATCAATACGGTGAGGCTTCACAAATTGATACGGTTCAGGCAAGAATTACCTGGCAGCAACGAATTATTGAGCAACAGGAAGCTTTCCTGGATTATCAAAACACAGGTATCAGGCTATCTACGTTTCTATGGGACAGTCTTTCAAATCCATTAGCATTAGACATGCAATGGGCACCTGTTCGTCAACTTGAACTTTGGCTGATGACAGCGAGTGGGTTAGAGGAACTTTCCAATCAAGCCAAAGCCAACCACCCCGAATTGCAAAAACTTAATGTTAAACTTCAGCAAATGGAGGTTGAACGGAAATTGGCGGCTGAATTCCTTAAGCCTCAGTTAAACTTGAATTATTATTTACTAAATCAACCATTTGACCCGGAATGGAATACTTCTTTTCAGCTCGATGAGAATTATAAACTAGGCGTTGATTTTTCTTTCCCAATTTTTCTGCGGAAAGAACGATCTAAACTGGCCCAAACAAAACTTAAACTGACCAGCACGCGATTTGAATTAACCCTGAAAGAACGAGAAATCATAAATGAGTTGAACAGTACATATAACGAGCTGATCAACTTGCAATCAATCATTGATATACAGCATGATATGATCGCGAATTATGAACGATTACTGAACGCTGAGTTGATGAATCTTGAACAAGGAGAAAGTGACCTGTTCAAAATTAATGTCCAGCAGGAAAAACTTATTCAGTCGCAGACTAAATGGTTAAAGCTTTTGGCCGAATTTGAGAAACAAAAGGCCTACTTATATTGGGCAGCTGGCACACGACAGTTAGGCAAAAGATAATGTTATTAACCCAACCGACCTATCACTCGATCAACCACCATCTCAGGTGTGATATTATTCAAACAGGCAAAATCTCCCCGATAGCAAACTTCCTTTCCATACACTGAACAAGGGCGACATGCCAATTCCGCACGGCTGATTTGTAAAATACTCTCTTCCCCTTTTCCAAACGGAGCAAAACCAACATCCGGATGGGTTCCTCCCCAAATAGAAAGTACAGGTGTGTTTACCATGGTAGCCAAATGCATGTTCGATGAATCTACGCAAACCATTAAATCGAGGTGGGTCATGAGGGTGATTTCTTGCGGTAATTTTAATCGGCCTGCAACAATCACAATGTGCTCCGGAAACAATTGCTGAAGGTCTTCAAAGTATTTTATTTCTTCATCACCTCCACCGTATAAGAAAAACTTTACGGGCATTTTTTTGATGAGCGAGTCAATCACTTTAGGATAATTCGCTACCGGCCATATTTTTGATTTGTGCAGTGCGAACGGTGCCAGTCCGATCCATGTTTCGTTTTTCGTAAGACCTTTTTTTATGAACCATCCCTGCACCAGTTTTTCTGATACTTCCGATGGAATAATAAAAGGAGTTTTTACGAGCGGAAAATTATAACCAGCCTTTTCAAAAACCTGTTGATAGCGTTCCACAGTATGCGGAAGCGGATTCGTAATCTTACTTTCTTTCTGACTAAAGGCTTTCTTTTCTTTGCGCCCCTTATCAAGGGCAAAAACAGGTTTACCAAAAAATTTGAAAAGATTTCGCAATACGATCGTGCGAAGGTGGTCGTGTAAATCAAGAATTACATCAAAGTCTCGTGTTAGAAACAATGCGCGAAATAATTGCCTAATACCAAAAAAGCCTGCAAATTTTTCATCAACATCGGCTTCAAAAACTGTAACGCGTTCTATGTTATTGAAGAAGCAGGCAAATCTCGGGCGTGTAACGACTGTTACTTCGATATTTTGATGGGCGGACACCAGCGAACGGAGTACGGGCACCAACAGCACCACATCACCCATCGCTGAAAATCGAAGAACCAGTATTTTTTTCATAGAAGAACCGAACTATTTCTTTTGGTACAACATTGGGTTGAGTGTGGCATCGTTGTACATTTTCATTTGTCGGTACACTTTCATTTTACGCTCGCCATACAAAATATCTTCCATCAGTTGATCAAACGCCATTTGCATATCCGATTTTTGCTCTAATAGAATAGCAAGCTTTGCCTGACATTTCACCAAATGTTCTTCAGAAACATCTTTTCGTACAGTTTGTTCATTCATATGATAGATTTTGAGCAACAGAATGCTCATCCGGTCGAGCAACCAGGCAGGGGTTTCGGAATTTATTTTAGCGTTGGGTTTGGGTTCCACATGTTTAAACTGATCTAAAAAATAATCATCCAACTTCTCAACCATGTCGGTTCTATCCTGATTGGATGTGTCGATACGCCTTTTAATTTGCAGTGCTTCTGTTGGATTAATGCTGGGTAAACGAATGATATCTTCCAAATGCCACTGTACCGTGTCGATCCAGTTTTTACTATAGAGCAGGTTTTCAAAACTTCCTGAAGCCTGAGGGTTATTTACAGGAGTATCTTCATGATCCTTTACATGGTAATCATCAATACTTTGCTGGAAGACTGCGTAACATTGGTTCGCGTTGAGCATGCAGGTATATTTACAGTGCCAAAGTTAAGTATTTTAATAAATGTCCTCCCATCATATCATCAGAGAAGATCAGGAACCTGCACTGCTTATTATGGATGCGCAAGCGGTTTCGTATGAAACGGTTCAGGAGTTGTTAGAATGGAGCCCAACGGTGATGGTAGCAGAACAAGCGTTGCCGGACGTGTTGCTCTGGGGAATTAAAATTGATGTAGTAATTGCCGCTACATCCAGTATTTCAGCTTTAACAGCTTCACTTTATGATCAGTTTCCGATAAAATTGATTTCCTGCAATACTCAGGAAGAAACATTATCTACCGCGCTGTATTTTTTAATAGCCGCCAAACAAAAGGCGGTGAATATTTTATCGATTGAGCGTCTTAAGAATTTCGAATCATTTTCATCGCTCGACTTATCTGTACTTCAAGCCAGCAAGCGTTGGTCTTTTATCCGTAATGGTTTATATGAAAAATGGCTACCGGCCGGAAGAATAATCCATATTTACCATACTGATATACAGTCTGTAGTACATACCGATCGTGATGGCATACTTATTATTAGAAGGGATAGTGGATTTTGGGTGGCGGAGGATTAAGGGCAATACCAAAAATAATGAGTCGGTGATTATCGTTTTGAGGCGGTAACGATTCTATTTTTTCCTTGCAAATCTTTTACAATACGAATATTTTTAAAGCCGGCTTCTGAAAATACTTCTGAAACCTCTTCTCCAAACCGTTCATTAATTTCAACAAAAACTTTTCCGTTATTGGTTAGTATAGCATACCCCTTTTGCGCAATCATGGTATAGAAAACCAACGGATCATTATCCGGAACAAATAAGGCGAGGTGTGGCTCATACTCCAACACATTTTCCTTCATGGATTTTTTTTCAGAGAGCACCACATACGGTGGATTGCTGACGAGAATTTCAATCTGATGGATGGGGAGTTTTTCAGTAAGTGCGTCTGTTTTATAAAACTCCACAGTGGCATTTAATTGCCGAGCATTTTCATTTGCTATCAGCAGCGCCTCTTTACTCACATCAATAGCCAGAATTCGCTTCGCTGGTAATTCCTTCGCGAGTGTAACGGCTATGCAGCCGCTGCCCGTTCCTATATCTAAAACACTGCCTTGGGTAAAAGGATCAACTTCTTTCAGAACCTCCTCAATAAGCAATTCGGTTTCTGGCCGGGGAATTAATACCGATGAGCTTACCTTGAATTTTCTCCCATAGAAATAAGTCGATCCTAAAATGTATTGGATTGGCTCACAAGCATTGATACGCCTGATGATACTATCCAATTTCGTCTGTCGGATTTCCGTTACTGGAATAGCTCTTTCCGCAACAATATCGCTACGAGAAAATCCGAATACATTTTCAACAACCAGATATAGAATACTTTGAATTTCGTCCTGATCTTCTTTCAACGTAATCTGTTGTTGCAAATCACGAAATATCTCTTTGGAATTCTTCATCTTTGCAAGTATACAGCCATGAAAATTCACGACCACCATACAGATGAGCTTTTTATGAAACGGGCACTTGAACTGGCCGTTTTAGGCAAGGGCCACGTGAGCCCGAATCCCTTAGTTGGCTGTGTGGTTGTTCATAACAATATAATTATTGGTGAGGGATGGCATAAAAAGTATGGCGAGGCTCATGCAGAAGTAAATGCTATTGAATCTGTTCAGGATAAATCCTTACTAAAAGAGAGTATAGTTTTCGTTAACCTTGAGCCGTGCTCGCATATTGGTAAAACACCTCCCTGCACTGACTTGTTGATCAACCACCAAGTAAAAAAAGTAGTGATCGCAAATCTGGATACCAATCCAATAGTAGCAGGAGAAGGCACAAAAAAATTACGGACAGCGGGCATAGAAGTCATTACTGGAATTCTTGGAAAAGAAGGTCGAGAATTGAATAAACGTTTTTTCACATTCATAGAAAAAAAACGACCATACGTTGTGTTAAAGTGGGCTGAAACTTCTGATGGATTTATTGCTCACGAAAATTATGATTCAAGGTGGATCAGCAATGAATACGCGCGACAACTTGCCCATAAATGGCGAACAGAAGAAGACGCAGTATTGGTTGGTACCAGAACAGTTTTTCACGATAACCCGCAATTAACAGTGCGTGATTGGACAGGCCGAAATCCTGTTCGCATTGTATTAGATCGTTTTCTCAGGCTAAGTGATAAGCTTCATGTGTTTGACCGATTGCAAAAAACAATTTGTTATAATGTGTTAAAACATGAAGAGCATAAGAATCTTTCATTGATCAGGCTGAACGAAGACAATTTCATTAATCAATTATTAGAAGATCTAGCCAAGCAAAAAATTCAATCGGTAATGGTGGAGGGAGGAGCTACAACACTACAGCTATTTATGGATGCCGGGTTGTGGGATGAGGCAAGAGTTTTTACTTCGGATAAAAGTTTTGGTAAGGGAATTAAGGCTCCGAAAATAGATGGAAACATAATTCTACAGGAATCCGTATTCAACGATACACTTAAGACCTATCACCCAATTCAAAATGGAAAAAGTCAACATCGCTGAAAAGCTAGCAAAGTTTACAGATCACTGGAATCCTCGGATCATCGGTGAGCTGAATGGCCAGCAGGTAAAAGCTGCAAAATTGAAAGGGGAGTTCATTTTTCATCACCACGATCATGAAGATGAATTATTTCTCGTGATAAAGGGAACATTGAAAATGGAATTCAGAGACAGAACTGAAATTATAAAGCCCGGTGAGTTTATCATTGTACCCCGTGGTGTTGAACACAAGCCGGTTGCTGATGAGGAAGTTGAACTTTTATTGTTTGAACCGGCTTCCACATTGAATACAGGTAATGTTGAAAACGAACGAACAAAAAAGCACTTGGAAAAAATATAGCTGAAGTCGTTTGACCACTTTTTGCTTCTAGCTTTGAGTGGTCTGGCTACTATAAATTCTAAATTCACAACTCCTATATCTAAATTCTATTAAATGGCCGAAGAACTAATCATCTCAAATTCTACCAACAAGCAAGAACGCTACGCAAGTTTAGTTCCCCAAATTCAATCCTTACTGGAAGGTGAAACAGATATTGTGGCGAATCTTTCAAATATTGCAGCTGCCCTTAAGCAAGCCATGAATTTCTTCTGGGTAGGGTTTTATTTAGTAAAAGATAATCAACTCGTACTCGGGCCATTTCAAGGGCCCATTGCATGTACACGCATTCAATATGGTAAAGGTGTTTGTGGCGCTTCGTGGAAAGAAAAGAAAGTTATTCTTGTTCCAGATGTTGAGGAATTTCCAGGCCACATCGCCTGTAGTTCAGCCTCTAAATCGGAGATTGTGCTACCCGCTTTTAAAAACGGAGAGGTAGCCCTCGTGCTCGATGTCGACAGCGATAAACTCAATGATTTCGACCAAGCGGATAAAGAGGCGCTGGAAAAAGTCATGCGGTTAGTAGAAGGAATCTTGTAAGTAATACGAAATGGAGCACACACTGTTGGTTGATCGATACCATCAACGAAGGATTAAATTCGAAGCACAACTTCACCATACCCGAAAAATAATTAACCGAATTGCCAACGTGCGCATATTGGTTGCTCTTATTTTTTTAGGTTTAGCCTTCGTTGCATTTCAAAATCATATACTGTTCTATTTCCTTCCAGTGCTAGTCATTGTATTCATTTCACTGGTTTATCGTCATAGCTTTTTTTTTGATAAAAAAGTACACCTTGAAAATCTGGTAACTATCAACGTGCGCGAAGCAAAAGCCCTTGAAGGAGACTTCTCCCAATTTTCTTCAGGAGTTTCATTTACCGACCCAAAGCATTTCTATTCACATGATTTGGATCTTTTCGGTGAAGGATCGTTATTCCAATACCTAAATAGGACTAATACGTTTGCGGGTACCAAACAATTTGTTGGCCAACTTAAAAACCCTTTTACTTCACACAAACAAATTCATACCTACCAACAATCTTCTAAGGAACTTTCGACACAGCTTGACTTCTGTCAGGATTTTCAGGCATCCGCCATGGAGGTAGGTGAACAGCAGGGAGATAGAGAACAAATAAGCGCCTGGCTTCGAAGCACACAGATTCTTCGCGGCATAGCATATCGTTACCTGCTTTGGGTAGTTCCGGCATTGACTCTTCTAATCATTATTCTTTCCTTTTTTGTTCCACTTGCAAAGCCGATTGCCATTCTCCTTGTGTTATTTCAGTGGACGTTTCTTGCGTTTCATTTAAAAAAAGTGAATGCATTTCACGCATATGTGAGCCGGAGAAAAAATGTTTTAGAAAAATATTCAAGATTGCTTTCGCTTGTACAAAAACAAAATTTTTCCTCACCCTTACTTCAGGAATTGAAAAATCTTGCCACAGAAGCCCATGCGCAAGTAAAGGATTTATCCTCTCTGGTAAATGCCCTGGATGCCCGAATGAATCTCCTGATGAATATGGTGGGAAATAGTCTGCTGTTGTATGATCTTCAATGCGTTTATCGGCTGGAGAAATGGAAGAGTCTTCATGCCGATAAGCTCGAGTCCTGGATTGACCTATTAGGAGAAGTGGAAGTATTAATAAGCCTTGGAACCTTCGCTTATAATAACCCCGATTTTTGTACTCCCGAAATTCATGGCTCAATAGAAATAAAAGCAACAGCAATGGGTCATCCGTTGATAGGAAGGAATGAACGCATATTAAATGATGTTGTGTTAAATGAACATCAGAAAATACTAATTGTTACCGGGGCAAACATGGCCGGAAAAAGTACATTTTTGCGCACACTCGGAGTAAATACTGTACTTGCACTCATGGGAGCCCGTGTATGTGCAACGGAGTTTAAAAGCCCTATCCTTGAATTACGGACTGGCATGCGAACAGCAGACTCGCTAAAAGATCATCAATCCTATTTTTATGCGGAACTCAATCGCCTCAAAAGTATCATGGATGAATTGAAGAGTAATAAACCATTGCTTATTCTATTAGATGAAATACTTAAGGGTACAAATTCAACCGACAAGCAGTCTGGATCTATAGCGTTGGTAAAGCAACTGATGGTTCGTTCCTGCCTCGCGGTAATTGCAACGCACGATCTCGTATTGGGTGAGTTAGAAAATGAGTACCCTGACCGGGTAAAGAATTTTTGTTTTGAAGCAGAAATCACAAACGATCAGCTATCGTTCGACTATAAGCTGAAACGAGGATTAGCACAAAAGATGAATGCTACCTTTTTAATGAAAAAAATGGGAATTATTCCATCCTAACTATTTCTTTCCTGCACCGAAATCGGGCAAGCAAATTTTGGAAGAAACAGAAAAGAAAGGATACCAGATTCGCATCTGGGATTACCAAGGTAAAGAATGGTGCCCTGTGGTATCGGCACACTTGACGAAATGAAGGGCTTTACAAAAGTGTTTGATGAAGTGGTGAGTTGATATTAAGCAGCTACTGCAATTTTAGAAACTTCAATAGGTTTTTTACCAAGCTCTTTTAGCAAACGGGCATGCGCAGCCATCGCCTTCATAAACGTATCCTTTGATTTATAGGGAAGACCAAACTCCTTTGTTGTAGCCTTTACAATCTTAGCGATTTCTCGATAGTGTACATGACAAATATTAGGGAATAGGTGATGTTCAACTTGGTAATTTAGGCCGCCAACATACCATGAAAACAGTCTATGCCTGTGGCCAAAGTTTGTAGTTGTATGTAATTGATGAATAGCCCAGTTGTTTTCTAAATTTCCATCCTCATCCGCTACTGGATATTCCGTTCCTTCTATCACGTGAGCTGGCTGGAAGATAATAGCCAGAATAAAACCTGCGATGTAATGCATAATAAAGAACCCGACAAACACCTGCCACCAGGTTACCGGCAACAGTACCAACGGCAATACAAACACATAGCTAAAATAAACTGCTTTGGTAAGTATCAAGATTGACCACTCTCTTACGATGGAAGCTTTTTGCTTCTTTACAAGACCGTCTCTATGGTAACGCGCTAACCGATCGAAATCTTTAAATAATATCCAAACAAAGGTTAGTAGCCCGTAAAAAAACCAAGCGTAAAGATGTTGAAAGCGATGAAAAGGTTTCCATTCCGATCCAGGCGCCATTCGAAGTACGCCCCGTGGGCTGATGTCTTCATCTACATCATGTACGTTAGTATAGGTATGGTGGAGCACATTGTGCTGTACTTTCCAATTGAAGGAAAGCGCGCCAACCAGGTTTAGCGTGGCACCCATTAAATTATTTACCCAACTCTTGTTTGAGTATGCTCCGTGATTAGCATCGTGCATAATGGACAATCCTATACCGGCTTTACCCAAGCCCATTACTGCATAGAGAGCCCACATCATCCAAACGCTACTAAACATTCCGCTGATCATTAAAAAATAAGGAACAGAATACAGCGATAGCATAAAAATGGTTTTAAACACCATCTCTGCATTAGCGGTTCGCTGTATGTTCTTTGAGGTAAAGTAGGCATTCACGCGTTGCGAAAGCGTAACAAAGAAATCAGCTCGGGTACGTGCAAATTTTAGCGTCTTACTCATTAGAATTTAGATAAATGATTCCTTACCTAATTAGGCAAGAAAAATTGAAAGATCAAAGGTACGAAATCACAGGCGGGATAACGACTGGTAGGTAATAATATACCCCTAAAACATGGAATGCAGGTTAAATGCGGGCTATAATTCTGCGATTACCGTCTTTCCTCCTGTTGTTTTGTCACCCACGGAAACTTTAACAACAGCATTTAAGGGTAAAAAAATGTCTACACGCGATCCGAATTTGATAAAGCCAAACTCCTGACCTTGCTCAAATTGCTGACCTTGTTGTACATAACACTTGATTCTTCGTGCTAATGCTCCAGCAATTTGACGGAAGAGAATTTCTGTGCCATTGCTCATTTTAGCAACAACCGTTGTGCGTTCATTTTCTGTGCTTGACTTAGGATGCCATGCCACTAGATATTTTCCTGCGTGATATTTGTAATAGCTGATCGAACCCTCCACAGGCATACGGTTCACATGCACGTTAAAGGGCGACATGAAAATAGAAATTTGTTTTCTTTTCCCTTTTAAATATTCGGGTTCATCAACTTCTTCAATCACTACCACTTTGCCATCGGCTGGGGCAATTAAATGTTTCGCATTTTTATCGATTGTAATATTCGGACTGCGAAAGAATTGTAAAATAATCAGGTAGAACAGAACATAGCCTCCAATCACAAGGTTACGAAGCACAGTTGCTTCGGCTAAAAAATAATCGAATCCCAAGATGATCGCTACTAATACAATCAATAAAACAAATAACAGTGTTCTTCCTTCTTTATGAATAGTCATGCTCTGAATTTCAAATCGTGAATTAAAAACCTCCGCGATATTTATAGGTCTTCGCAACTTTGTCAATTGCCACCATGTATGCAGCAATGCGCATGGGCACTTTATAGTCTTGCGAAGTTTTAAACACGTTGTTAAACGCATCTTTCATGATGCGGTCTGATCTGCGGTTCACGCGGTCGGCCTCCCACTTATATCCGAGGCGATTTTGCACCCACTCAAAATATGAAACGGTAACACCTCCGGCATTTGCCAAAATATCGGGCACTACCATAATGCCCTTGTCGTTAATAATGTTGTCGGCCTTTGAAGAAGTTGGGCCATTAGCGCCCTCTACAATTAATTTTGCTTTAATGTTGGGGGCATTCGTTGGGGTGATCACATCTTCTGTGGCAGCCGGAACCAACACGTCTACCGGAAGGGTAAGAATATCATTACCACTTATTTTTTCAGCGCCAGCAAATCCTTCGAGCGAGCCTTTGTTTGCATCGCGATATTTCACAGCTGCTTCAATATCAATTCCCTTTTCGTTGTAGTACGCACTTGACAAGTCGCTAACGGCCTGAACAATTAGCCCACGTTCAGATAAAAGTTTAGAAGCCCATGAGCCAACATTTCCAAATCCCTGAACAGCGCACGTTGCTTTGTATGGATTGATTTTTAATTTTTCCATGGCAGCCAACGCGGATACCATTACACCACGGCCCGTTGCTTCTGTTCTGCCCAGTGATCCTCCCAATACAATTGGTTTCCCCGTTACAACTGCATTCACAGTCATGCCTCGCGTTTTAGAATATTCATCCATCAGCCACGCCATTTCACGTGGGCCCGTTCCCATGTCAGGAGCAGGAATATCACGATCCGGACCAAAGACATCAATCATAGCACCGGTATAAGCGCGGGTAAGTCTTTCAATTTCTCCGGCCGACATTTCACGTGGGTTACAGGTGATACCACCTTTTGCGCCACCGTACGGAATATCAACCACCGCACACTTCCAGGTCATCCAAGCAGCGAGTGCTTTTACCTCATCCAGGTTTACATGCGGATCGTACCGAATACCACCTTTTGAGGGGCCTAAAATAGTAGAGTGTATTACGCGGTATCCTTCAAATACTTTAATGCTGCCGTCATCCATGGTAATAGGTAACGATACAATTACCTGGCGTGCAGGCGATTTCAACACATTGTATACTTCTTCTTCTAATCCGAGCATTTGTGAGGCCACGCGAAAACGCGAAATCATAGCTTCAAACGGATTTTCTTTGTCTAAAAGGGGAGCTGGTTCGATATAACCCATAACTAAATAAGAGTATTAAGTAGAATTTCTATCTGAAATGTGTTTTTAGGGGGGTCAGCAAAAATTAAATCAGCTGAATCAAGCCTGAAAACGGTTGCAAAGATAGATAAATAAAGATTTCAGTCTTGATTTTCGTCAAAAATCAAGACTGATAAAAAATATCAAGCTCGATTTAAAAAATCTCCAGATAGGCGACAATAAACGGTGCTGAAATGAATAGGCCATCAAAGCGGTCAAGAAAGCCGCCATGCCCCGGAAGGCTGTCGCCTGAATCTTTGATTTCAATGCTGCGCTTGAGGAGCGATTCAACAAGATCGCCAAAGGTGCCGCCAATAATAATGATCATACTGATGATCATCCAGTCAACCAATGTTAGGCTGTGGAAGAAGAGTGTAAGAATATATGTAATCACGATCGCTAATCCGGCACCACCCCAAAAACCTTCCCACGATTTTTTCGGTGAGATACGTTCAAATAATTTATGCTTTCCGAAAAGCGTACCGGCAAAATAGGCACCTGTATCGCTAGCCCATAAAATCAACAACGATCCAAGAATTATTTCATAGTTGTAATGGGTTCTCGTAATGGATTCCTGAAATACAGCATGGTTCAACAGCGCAAAAGGCACAGCAATGTAAAAAACACCCAGCAATGTAAAGGCAATATTGGTAAAGGGTTTACGCTCTAATTTTTTATAGAGCTTCACCAAGTATACAAGTGCTACCAACGGGAAAATGAGAAAATAGTATTTGGGCAGAATGGTTTTTTGTTCTATAAAAAAGGATAGAGAATAAACAACCAGGCCAATCAAAGTTCCAAGTGTTTTTAGCGGAATCATTCCATCCAAACCCGATAATTTATAAAACTCTCGGAGCGAGAAGAAGCAGATAATAAAGAATATACCGAAGTAAATCCACTCACTGTAGCTTACACCTACTATAATGGCAGCGGATCCGAGTACTCCGGTGATGAGACGTTGCGTAAGGTTACTGTATGTAGATAGCGATTTGGTCACGATTGAGGTTGTTCAGCTGAAGTATAATGTTTCCTAAAATAGTAAATCAATACAAAGGTAGCACCAGCGAACAGTGCCACCAAGTAAAAGGGAGCTGATTCTTCTGTGTCAATATTAATATCGATTACCCCCTGATTATACAGGTGAATCATGGTTAAGGTAAGTCCATTGTGAAAAAAATGAGCCACCATCGGAATCAGCAAGTTACCAGACCAATAGTAGAGGTAGCCAAACAACGCCCCCAACAATAGGCGTGGTACAAAACCAAAAAACTGAACGTGTATAGCACTGAATAAAAAAGCCGAAACCCAAATAGCCACGTGAATATTTTTACTGCTTCTCCAAAGTTCATTTTGAATTAGCCCGCGAAAAACTAACTCCTCACCAATACCGGGCAATACAGCAATTACAACAAAACCTAACATAAACGTGTATGGTGAACTGAAATTTGTCAGGAGTTTTGTCATCTCCATTAGTTTATCTTCTTGCGCCCGAGCCCAGGAACCAAACTCTTTTAAGAAATCAGGGAACTGAAAATTCATGTTCCATTCTGTAATAGGAGAGATTGCCATAAAGAAGCAGACGCCTAATACCGAAACCATCGCAAATATTTTTAGCAGATCATTCTCTTTTCTAAAGAATGGCGCCAAGGGTTTGTGTTCAATAAACCGGAGATAAAGCAGGGGAATAATTATAAGTCCTACCAAGCTGGTGAATCCTTGGGCAACCATAAGCGGTATAAAAATAGAGGGGTCGGGTTTTAATTTTGCAAGGTCCACCATCAAGTCGCCTTCATAGAAAAGAGAAGATATACCCAAGCCGACCATTGGGCCAATGAAAAGAAAACCGATTAGCACGACCAATAAAACATAGAATAATGAAGTAATGGGGTGCCTGTCGGATACAAGCGATTGGTTAGGTTCAGTCATAGTAAAATTCGGACTTCCTTGAAGCATGTCTGCGGGTTTTATGCAGGGCTTCAAAAGTCTGCAAAACCTGTGAATAGTCTATTATCTTTGCGGTTTAAAATAAACGAAACCCTAAAGCTCTTCAAGACCTTTAAGGTTTAGGTAAGTAATATGGTTAAAATTGGCAATATCGAACTGGGAGATTTCCCACTTTTGCTCGCACCTATGGAGGATGTGAGTGATCCGCCCTTCCGTGCTGTGTGCAAGGAAAACGGAGCCGATATGATGTATACCGAATTCATTTCATCCGAAGGCCTCATTCGCGATGCCGCAAAAAGCAGGCAGAAGCTTGACATTTTTGAGTATGAGCGCCCTATTGGTGTGCAGCTTTTTGGTAGCGATGTTGATCACATGCGCCAATCAACAGAGATTGCCAGCGAGGTAAATCCAAATTTAATTGACATCAACTACGGCTGTCCGGTAAAGCAAGTGGCTTGTCGTGGAGCGGGAGCCGCACTCTTACAAGACATTCCCTTGATGGTGAAGATGACCGAAGCCGTTGTGAAGGCTACCCACTTGCCGGTAACGGTTAAGACTCGTTTAGGATGGGATGACTCCACAAAAAATATTCTGGAAGTTGCCGAACGATTACAGGATGTTGGAATACAAGCGCTCACTATTCACGGTCGCACCCGCGCCCAGATGTACAAAGGCTCGGCCGATTGGACATTGATTGGAAAATTGAAGGAGAACCCACGTGTACACATTCCTATTTTTGGAAATGGCGATATAGACTCGCCTGAAAAAGTATTGGAATATAAAAATCGGTATGGTGTAGATGGTGTAATGATTGGCCGTGCTTCCATTGGGCACCCGTGGATATTTAATGAGATTAAACACTTTATGCAATATGGAGTGCATGCTGCAGCCCCCGATATTTTTGAACGCGTTCGTGTTACAAAAAAGCATCTTGAATTTTCTATTCGATGGAAAGGAGACCGCATTGGTGTATTTGAAATGCGCAGGCATTACACAAATTATTTCAAGGGTCTTCCTGATTTCAAGCCTTACCGTACAAGGCTAGTAGAGGCTATTAACCCAAGCGATCTTTATTCCATTCTGGATGAGATCAGCGAAAGCTTTAGTGAAGTGTTGGCGACTGTCTAAATCAGGATTCATTGGATTTTAGGATTTGCAGGATTTTCTTTCGCTTTAAGCCTTGAAGAAATATCCAAGGCTTAATCCTGATAATCCCCAAATCCTAAAAATCCAGATTAAGACAATTACCGAATCACTTTTGCTATTATTGATGAGACCAGTAAGCTGTTTCAAATTATAGCTAGAATCAGATTTGAAATAGCCTGGGGAAATGCAACCTTTAACTAACAAGATTAGTTATAGTTGACGTCATCAAGATTAACCCCCATTAAATCATGAGTGAACAGAATCGTGGTACTGCAATTTTTCTTCTCATTGTTCTATCGCTTATTTGGGGCACTTCATTTATTTTAATGAAACGTGGGCTTCTTGTATTCGCACCCGAAGAAGTAGGCGCATTACGTGTATCGGCAGCGTTCATCTTCTTGCTGCCATTCGCATTGGTTAAAGTAAAAGATGTACCAAAGGCGCAGTATTGGAAACTCTTTGCTTCAGGTATGATGGGTATTTTTATTCCGGCCTTTCTATTTGCAATAGCTCAGACTCACATTGATAGTTCGGTGGCGGGAATCATGAATTCACTTACTCCCATTTTTACATTAGTTATAGGCGCAATTCTTTTCAATCAGAAATTAAAAATGGTTTCGGTGATTGGATTTTTGTTGAGCCTGGGAGGAACGGTGCTGCTTATTCTTTCCAGAAGTGGGGGCCAGTTGGGAGGATTCAACTTCTTTGTGTTGCTTATTGTGATTGCCTGTGTCTTCTATGGCTGTAATGTGAATTTTCTTAAATATCAAATTCAATCATCATTAGGATCCATGACCATTACCAGTGTAGCACTTTTGTTTATCGGCCCGTTGGCAATTGTATACCTTTTTAGTGTTACTGATTTTACAACCAAACTCTCCGAAAGCCCGGGAGCATGGACAGCTTTTGGATATATCGTCTTCTTAGGAATTATGAGTACAGCCATTGCTACGCTATTATTTACCAAACTCATAAAAATCAGCTCCCCCATTTTTGCCAGCTCCGTTACGTATATCATGCCCATTGTGGCTGTCATGTGGGGCGTGTTAGATGGCGAACGTCTTTACCTAGGTCATTACATTGGAATGATAGCGGTTATAGGTGGGGTGTATTTGGCCAATCGTAAGTAAATTTTAAGATTTACGGAGTACGATTTACAATTTACAATTTAAGATTGCAGATTTGCGGCTTAATCCTCAAGTCGTAATTCGTACATCCAAAATTGTAAATTCCAGCATGTTTAACCACCAGATTACCAGAGCCTTAATTTCAGTTTTTTATAAAGATAACCTTGAGCCAATTGTCCACTTTTTGGGTAAAGCAGGAATAGAATTTGTCTCTACAGGCGGAACGCAAGAGTTTATTGAAAAACTCGGGTACAAGGTTACTCCCGTTGAAACCCTCACAGGCTACCCATCTATTTTTGGGGGGCGGGTAAAAACACTGCATCCCACTATTTTCGGTGGCATCTTATATAGACGCGATGATGCCAGTGATGTAAAACAGGCAGCGGAATACAAAATTCCTCCAATCGACTTAGTGATTGTGGATTTATATCCATTTGAGGAAACAGTATTGAAAGGCGGAAGTGAATCAGCTATAGTTGAGAAGATTGATATCGGAGGGATATCCTTGATCCGCGGGGCAGCCAAAAATTTCAACGATGTAATTATTGTTGCATCCCGTAGTCAGTATGGTGAACTACAACAGCTACTTGAAAGTAAAACATGTTCATCTGACCTGGTTGATCGCAAACATTTTGCAGCCATGGCCTTCGATGTGACATCGCATTACGACTCGGCCATCTTTAGTTACTTCAATCAGGATGGTGGTATCGCTTCCTTCAAAAAAAGTATTCAAACCGGTCGAACACTTCGCTATGGAGAGAATCCACATCAACAAGGAACGTACTTTGGAAATCTTGATGATATCTTTGAACAGCTTAATGGCAAGGAACTTTCGTATAACAATTTGGTAGATGTTGACGCAGCTGTGAATTTAGTTCAGGAGTTCACGGCCGACACGGCTTTTGTTATTATTAAGCACACCAATGCGTGTGGTGTAGCAACAGGAGCATCCGTTAAGGATGCATACCTCAAAGCTTTTCAGGCCGACACCGTTTCGGCTTTTGGCGGAGTACTGGCCACAAACAAAAAAATTGACTTGGCTTCGGCAGAAGAAATAAATAAACTGTTTTTTGAGATTCTGATTGCCCCGGGTTACGACACGGCCGCGCTCGAACTTTTAAAATCGAAGAAGAACCGAATGATCCTTCTTCAGAAAAGTGAGTTGAAAGAAAAAAAACAGTGCAAGAGTTTATTGAACGGTGTGATTGAACAAGACCTTGACTTGAAGACTGACTCCAAGGAAGATTTGAAAGTGGTAACAAAGAGGCCACCCCAGGCATCGGAGGTTCAGGCATTACTGTTTGCCAGCAAAATTGCCAAGCATACAAAGTCAAATACCATCGTATTGGCTGTTGAAGGTCAACTTTTAGCGAGTGGCGTTGGTCAAACCTCACGAGTAGATGCCCTAAAGCAGGCTATTGAGAAGGCAAAAAGTTTTGGTTTCTCATTGAGTGGTGCTGTAATGGCTTCCGATGCCTTCTTTCCTTTTGCCGACTGTGTGGAGATTGCCCATCAGCAAGGTATCAAGGCGGTGATTCAGCCGGGAGGTTCGGTGCGCGATCAAGACTCTGTTAACTTTTGCGACCAACACGACATGGCTATGGTCGTAACGGGTATTCGGCACTTTAAGCATTGATCGGTAAAACTGTCGAATCATAGCAAAATATTACAGTACTGACCGTTCCAATCAATATTTATGTAAATTGACACTTCAATAAAAACAAAACTATTTTCTAACAATATTCGATGGCCTTTTTTGATTTCTTCACAAGTGACATTGCTATAGACCTTGGTACAGCAAACACATTAATCATTTATAAAGATAAAATCGTGGTAGATGAACCGAGCATCATCGCGATAGATAAGGTTGCAAATAAAGTGTTGGCCATTGGCCGTGAGGCGATGCTGATGCATGAAAAGACGCACGACCATATTAAAACTATTCGGCCACTGAAGGAAGGTGTTATTGCCGACTTTCAGGCAGCAGAACTTCTGATTCGCGGGTTAATCAAAATGATTGATACCGGTAAACGTTTATTTCCACCATCGTACCGTATGGTGATTTGTATTCCATCGGGAATTACCGAAGTAGAAAAACGTGCCGTGCGCGACTCAGCCGAACATGCAGGGGCAAAGGAGGTATACATGATATACGAACCTATTGCCGCGGCTATTGGAACAGGCATTGATATAGAGCAGCCCATTGGAAATATGGTTGTAGATATTGGTGGAGGCACAACCGATATTGCTGTGATTGCGCTTTCAGGAATTGTTTGTGATCAATCCATACGTGTGGCAGGCGATACGTTTAATCGTGACATATTAGATTATATGAGACGCCAGCATAATTTATTAATTGGCGAACGATCTGCTGAGCGTGTTAAAATTCAAGCGGGCTCAGCATTAACAGAACTTGATGATGGCCCAGACGACTACGAAATTCGTGGCCGTGACCTGATGACGGGTATTCCAAAAACAATTAAAGTATCCTATTCAGAAATTGCCTTTGCCTTGGATAAATCAGTATCTAAACTGGAAGAGGCAGTACTAAAGGCACTAGAAACTTCACCGCCTGAACTTTCAGCCGATATTTATGAACGCGGCATTTATCTCACAGGTGGAGGTGCTTTATTGCGCGGCTTGGATAAACGCCTTGCGCTGAAAACTAAGCTACCGATTCATGTTGCGGAAGATCCGCTTCGTGCTGTGGTAAGAGGAACGGGCGCTGCTTTAAAAAATCTTCAACATTATCGGGGTGTGCTGATGTCGTGATTCCATGGGGCGGATAGTTCTATTCATTTATCAGTACCGTGCATTCTTCACGTTTCTTGTGTTTGAGTTTTTTTGTAGTTGGATGATTATTGAAAACAATCAATATCAAGGAGCGCGCTTTTTTAATTCTTCAAACAGCTTTGTTGCCAGGGTTAATGGGTTTTCTCAAGGAGTACGGGAGTATCTATCCTTGCGGGAGATTAATCAGATGTTGTCAGAAGAAAACACCTCACTACGCAGGAGGCTTGAGCACCTTAATCAAAACCAGTCGCTTATAACGAATGCCCTAACTGATACGTTGCTACGTACACGGTTTAATTTTGTTAGCGCTAAGGTGGTGAACAATTCTGTTGATAGAGCCACTAATTTTATTACCATTAATAAAGGAAATGATGTAGGCATCGAACCGGGAATGGCGGTCATTAGTCCACTAGGCGTTGTTGGGAAAATAAAATTGACATCGAATCATTTTAGTGTAGTTACCTCCATACTTAATATTGATGTAATGGTTTCTGGTGTTATGAAAAGAACCGGATATTTTGGGTCTATCCAATGGGATGGTAAAGATTCAGAGTTTATCAACTTCAATTTTATTCCGCGTCACGTAAACCCCGTAGTTGGAGATTCAATAGTTACCTCCGGCTATAGCGGTGTTTTTCCAGCGGGTATCTTAATAGGAACTCTTGCTGTGGTTGAGCTAAGGAAAGAAGCTCCCTTTTACGAACTAAGGGTTAAGCTTGCTCAGGATTTTCGCAACTTGTCGTACGTTGCGGTCGTCAAGAGTAATTTATTACACGAATTGGATTCGCTTGAACAACGCATACCCGAAATGCAGCCATGAACAGGTCAAGTATAATTCAGTTTATTTCATTTTTTCTATACTTGTTTTTTCAGGTATTGATTTTAAAGAATGCCGTACTTTTTCATACTGCTTTTTGTTTTCTCTATATAGCTTTTCTCCTCTTACTGCCGGTGGAGTCGAATCCGCTTGTACTCATGCTTATCGGTTTTGTAATGGGTATTTTCATAGACAAGTTTTATGATAGCCTGGGACTGCACGCGTTTTCGTGCGTACTGATTATGTATGGGAGAAATTTTTGGTTAACGCGCCTTACTCCGCAAGGCGGATATGATTTAAATGCGTCTCCAGCTATTGTCATGTACGGGTTGCAATGGTTTTTACTGTACAGCGTTCCATTAATTTTTGTGCACCATGCGGTGCTATTTTTTATTGAGGTAGGCGGATTTCAGTATTTTTGGTTTACCTTCTTAAAGGTAATTGTTAGTACAGTGTTTACCACGGTTGTCTTTTTAATGGTTCAGTACTTACTTCCAGGGGGAAGGCGAATATGAATGAAGGACGTAAAGAAATAATTCAGATCGTTTTTATAGGCATTGGAATTATTTTTCTGATCAAACTTTTCTTTATCCAGGTATTGGATAGGCGCTATGCTCAGCTGGCCAACAGCAATGCTATTTTAAAAGAAACCGAGTACCCTTTTCGTGGACTTATCTATGACCGAAATGAAAAATTGTTGGTTTACAACTCACCTGAGTACGATTTATATGTGATCAAGAAGGAGATACTAAGATTTGATTCAGCTAAGTTTTGTAAGGTATTTAGCATGACCCGCGAAGAGCTTCAAGGGAAATTTAAAGAATTAAAAACACGGAAGGAATATTCTCCTGTAAAGCAAACCGTTTTTCTTCGTCAGCTTTCAACCATTGATTTTGCCAGAATTCAGGAACATATCG
This sequence comes from Cyclobacteriaceae bacterium, assembly GCA_031395485.1. Taxonomy (GTDB): domain Bacteria; phylum Bacteroidota; class Bacteroidia; order Cytophagales; family Cyclobacteriaceae; genus UBA2336. The sequence continues at coordinate 75,678 of JANNUS010000010.1, forward strand.
ATGAGTTTCCCGGGTTTTATATTCAGCCACGAACTACACGAGCTTACACAACCAAGGCATTAGCGAATGCGGTCGGATACGTAAGTGAAATTTCAAAATCGCAATTAGAACGAGACACAACAAAGATTTATCGACAGCGTGATTATCTTGGTCAAAGCGGTATTGAATCTCAGTATGAAAATATTTTGAGTGGAAAGAGAGGTATGCGATTTAAACTCCGCAATGTAGATGGTGTTGAGAAAGGATCGCTGGAGGGAGGTAAATATGACACGCTCTCTGTGCCTGGCAAAAATATTACTACTACAATAGATATTGACTTGCAGCAGTATGGCGAGCTTTTATTTAATGGAAAAGTTGGAAGCCTCGTTGCCCTTGAGCCCGCTACCGGAGAAATTCTCGCCATGGTTTCAGGCCCGTCCTATGACCCTACACTTCTAACAGGAAGAAAATTCAGTTCAAATTTTATGTTAGTAAGCAGCGATACAACCAAGCCATTGTTCACCCGGCCACTGATGGCGATGTATCCGCCAGGTTCTATTTTCAAAATCGTACAAACTTTAATTGGATTGCAAGAGGGTGTATTTAATTATGATACACGATTCGCGTGTGATAAGACGCTTGTGAATTGCCATAACCACCCAAATCCAGCTAACTTATTTGGTGCAATTCAATATTCATGCAACCCCTATTTTCAACAAGCCTTTAGAAGAATCATTAACCAAAATAAATCGCCTAATACCTTTACCGATTCAAGTATAGGGTTAGATAACTGGCGCGAATATGTAAAGCGATTTGGATTAGGGTCTCCATTAGGAGTGGATTTGCCAAGTGAAAAAGGTGGTCAGATGCCGGGTAGCAAACTATACGATAGAATTTATGGTGAAGGCCGCTGGAAATACTCTACCATCTACTCTCTGTCAATCGGCCAGGGTGAAATGCTAATTACTCCCGTTCAAATGGCGAACATGGCTGCCATCATGGCGAATAAAGGATATTATTATACACCTCATTTAGTGAAGAGTATTGCTGGCGAAGCAAGCGATCGTATTAAAAAAAGAAATGAAACGGGTATTGATACGGCATACTTTAGTTTCGTACGCAATGCAATGAGTGCTGCTATTTATGGCACGGCTCCACGCGCGATTATACCCGGAATAAATATTTGCGGAAAAACCGGGACAGCAGAAAACCCGCAGGGCAACGATCACTCTGTATTTATGGCTTTTGCCCCGAAGGAAAATCCAAAAATTGCTATTGCAGTATATGTTGAAAATGCAGGTTGGGGTGGACGCGCAGCAGCTTCTATTGCCAGTTTAGTAATTGAAAAGTATTTAACGGGAGAAATTAAACGCCAGACACTTGAAGCGTACGTACTGAAAGGTGATTTTCAAGACCAGGTTGCTCGCGCAATCAAGAATCAGCCTACGCCACAGTTAGTTAATCTGCAAGAGTGAGAAATGAGCTGAACATATCGAATAAGATGGACTGGATCACCGTGATGATTTATCTGGCGATTATGGTTTTGGGTTGGCTTAATATTTATGCTGCCGTGTTCGATCCTGAAGCGAATAATACACTCTTTCATTTTACAACCGACTTTAGCCAGATGCCATTACAGATGAAGCAACTTATGTTTATGACGGCTTCACTTATAATTATTCTTGCAATTCTAATTATTGATATGCGCTTTTATGAAACATTTGCATACATAATTTTTGGAGCAACCATGTTTCTGCTTGTGCTCGTGCCGTTCATTGGAAAAGAAGTAGGTGGAAACAGGGCTTGGTTAGGAATAGGTTCGTTTGGTGTGCAACCATCCGAGTTTGCTAAATTTGTAACGGCATTGGCCGTGGCGAAATTTATTGGGTCGGTTGGGTTTCGAATGGATAATCTTCGCAATCAAATAATTTTGCTTGCTATGATTAGCGTTCCGTTGATGCTGATCTTGTTGCAGAAGGATACCGGAACCGCCCTTGTATTTACCGTCTTTACGTTGGTTTTCTTCCGTGAAGGAATGTCTCCTTTTTTAGTTATCGCGGGTATTGTATCCGCATTTATTTTCGTTCTAGCATTGTTGGTTGAAAATGAGATATACTTGTACGCAGGTATAGGAGTACTGCTGCTTGTAACAATTTTTGCTGGCAAGAAAAAACTTAAAAGAATAGCGATACTCACGGCAGGAGCCATTGTAGTGGTCGGAATAATAGGAAGTGTTGATTATGTAATTACCAATGTGCTGAAACCCCACCAGCAAAATCGTGTTAAAGCACTTATTAACCCCGATTCAGATCCATTAGGATATGGTTGGAATGTAACACAATCTAAAATTGCCATTGGCAGCGGTGGGTTTATTGGAAAGGGATTTTTAAATGGTACGCAGACAAAGTTTGATTTTGTACCCGAGCAAAGCACCGATTTTATTTTCTGCACAATTGGCGAAGAGCAAGGTTGGGTGGGTAGTCTTCTGGTGATCTCACTTTTTATAGCGTTGTTGCTGCGGGTTATTTTTATAGCCGAGCGACAAAAAAATCGCTTTGCAAGAGCCTACGGGTATTCTGTAGCGTGTATTTTCTTTTTTCATTTCGCGGTAAATATTGGTATGACAATAGGGCTCTTTCCGGTAATCGGTATACCACTTCCATTCTTTAGCTATGGAGGTTCGTCATTGTGGGCTTTTACAATTCTTCTCTTTATTCTACTAAAACTGGATGGTCACCGCGGACAGGTTTTAGCGCGACTATGATTTTAAGATTGAACTAAATTTATAAATCAAGCTATTTCAAATTACGAAAAACGTTTTTCTACAATTTCCATGAACTCATGAAACTCTTCACTCTCTTTATCCCAATCTTGATAGAGTTTTTCGAGGCATTGAAGTGCGGATGTTATATTGTTTTGCTGATCAAGTTCATCAATTTTTTTGCTGAACAATTCAAAATCGCCAGCGAAAAGAATTTTCGTGAACATAAATTTTTGATTGATTGTTAACCGTTCTTTAATGCGTTGAATTTTCTGAGTCTTATCCAACACCGTTGCCTTAGAAACAGAACCGCTCGTTACTGGGGTAGTTTTAGGATTTGTAGATTTTTCCGTCACCGCTTTGGCAGGCTCCGTTTTTTTGAAATAGAATTTTTCTGGCGTTAAGATTTCAACAGCTGAAAATTTACCAATATACTCATCAACATCCTCCGGTGAGAAGTTAACCTCCTCTAATATTTGATCAAGAAGCCCAAAGGCCTCATTGCCATTAATTTCCTTTACTTTTTTTTCCTCCAGTCGCTCCATTAGTTTTTCAAGCGGCCCTTTATTTATTTTTATATATTTAATTTCTTCCCGAAAGGCACCGACATCCAGTTTATTATTAGTACCCGAGACGATAATTGAAAAATAGTCATAAGGGTCTAAAACCAAAAGTACGGTTTGGCTGACAGCCTTTTTTACCAAGGGAGAAAAATGCTGTTGCGTGATGGCTATATTTTTAGAGAGCACACTCATGAAATTATCAAGGGCTTCTTTTACATCAACGTGTTCATAATCAAAGTATGGGCTTTTCAGCTTTTTAACCTCCTCTTTCCAAGCCTTAAAAAGTTCACGTACAATAAATAGGTTTATTTGCTGTACATCGCACAAGGTTAGAATTTCCTTTCCTTCAATTTTTTGTTTTGTAGCGAAAGCCTTTTTTAATACCTTTTCTGCGTAGGCATCGCTATATAAGGTTATGGCTTCTAAACTGATTTTCTCATCCATGGTCAAAAACTAAATTTATAGCGTAATTAAGACCTTAAAGTTAATCGATATCCTGAATCAGAACATATGATGGCAGAAATTGTGATCAAGAATCTGGAAGAAAAAACCCTTAAGGTTACTATTTTTTCAAAAACACTGCTCCAACATGTGCAAGAAAATGCCCTCGACTGGATGCACGCTTGTGGTGGTAAGGGTAGATGTACAACGTGCAAGGTGATCGTACTACAGGGAGGGGAAAATCTAGAGCCCAAAACGCAAGCTGAGTTGAATTATGAAAACCAGGGGTTGCTATTCGGTAATGAAAGACTTGCATGCCAAGTGAAGATTAAAGGCTCTATTACGGTTAAAATCCCTAAAGAAGGTAAGCTGCCTCACGTAAAATATTCTGATTAATTTGAAGATTGGCTGATTTGAAGATTAGGCTTGAATTTTCAAATCATCACATTTTCAAATCGTCAAATTGATAACTTGCACGATGTTTATTGAGCCACAGTTAGGAAGAAAAGAACCACCAGGTCGTACAGGATGGATTGAAGTGGTGTGCGGCTGCATGTTTTCTGGAAAAACCGAAGAGCTAATACGAAGACTTAACCGGGCTTTGATTGCAAAGCAGAAAGTTGAAATCTTCAAGCCGCAAACCGATACGCGGTATCATGAACAAAACATTGTATCACACAATGAAAATGCAATTCGATCAACACCGGTAAATTTTGCAAGCGATATACTGCTATTGGCTGGAGACTGCGATGTAGTGGGTGTTGATGAAGCTCAATTTTTTGATGAATCAATCGTGGAGGTGTGCAATACATTAGCCAATAGTGGTAAACGGGTTATTGTGGCGGGTTTAGATATGGATTTTGAGGGGAAGCCATTTGGGCCAATGCCTCACTTGCTAGCGGTAGCCGAGTTTGTTACAAAAGTTCATGCTATTTGTACACGCACGGGCGAACTTGCTTCGTTCTCTTTCAGGCTATCAGCCAATAGTGAGCAACTCATGTTGGGTGAGCGCAATCAGTATGAAGCTCGTAGCCGAATGAGTTTTATAGATGGCATGAAGAGTAGAAAGAAAGACGGATGAACAAAGGGCAAATCGTTAAGCTGGTATTGTTAATGGTTAGTTGTCAATTGTTTTTTGACAATTACGCACAAGAAATACCGTTGGGTACGTGGCGCAGTCATATTTCATTCAATGCTATTCACACGGTTTCTGTTGGTTCTGATAAAGTTTATGCGGCTTCCGCCAACGGTATTATAGTGTTTGATCGTGCCGATAACACCGTGTCAACAATCTCCAAGCTCGATGGATTGAGTAGCACGAATATCACGCAAATTGCATTGGATCAATCGCGAGAGCAAGTATTGATTGCTTACTGTGATGGTGACCTTGATATTTTTCGGAATAACGAGATTATTAATTTCGATCGGCTAAAGACCTCCAACACTATTACAGGCTCGAAGCGAATCAATCATATTTTGGTTCAGAGTAATTTTGCTTATCTCTCTACCGATTATGGAATCGTTGTATTTGATTTAGAACAGCTGGAGGTTAAAGAAACCTACCGCGATTTGGGGCCTTCAGGAGGGAAAATAAAAATTTATCAGAGCACTATTTTTAACGATAGTATTTTTCTGGCATCTGAGCAAGGCGTACTCGTGGGTGATATTAACGATAACTTGCTGGATTTTAATAATTGGAGAAGATTTGAATCAGGCGTATTTAATGGTGACATCCAATCTATCACAACATTCAATGGTAGCGTGCGTGCCGCCATCAATTTATCCGGAGTTCATCGATACGAAAATGGCGTGTGGATTTTGGAAAACTTTTTACAAGGGTTATCCTTTCAAAATATTACCGGTGGCGTAACCAATATGTTGATAACGGAAGGTAATAATTTGCATGCCATCAATACATCCAATACACAAACGCTTGTAACGGCTGATGAAATTTCTAAACCAATTATAGCCTTCGAGGATGGTGAAAGTACTATATGGATTGGAGATCAACGAAACGGGCTGGTTTCTGATAAATCGGGAGGCTTTGAAAGTTATGTTCCGAACGGCCCTTCTTTTTCTGGTGGGCATAGAGTAAAGTTTGATAATGTTTTGAAAAGAATGTATTCAGTTTCAGGAGGGTACAATGTTAGTTTGTCTCCATTATTAAAAGCTGAGTACCCTAATTTTTTAAGCAATGGAAGCTGGGTTAGAGAAGAATTGTTAGACAGAGACCTTACCGATATTGAGATTTCTGGCAGCAGAAGATTCCTGTCATCGTTTGGATATGGCATACAGGTAATTGAAAGTGGAGTAGGAATATCGTATGATGAAAATAACAGCCCGTTAGTAAATATTGCCGCTGGCCGAAATGTTCGGGTGTCTGCCTTGGCTTCATCGGCCGCAGGTGTTTGGGTAACAAACGTTGGCGCGATACAATCGCTTCATCTTTTTAAGGAAAACAATACATGGGAATCATTTTCTTTTCCATCGGTGTTAGCGTCACGTTATCCAACGGACATAGCGGTAGATTATTTAGGAAATGTATGGATGATATTGAGTCCCGGCAACGGTGGAGGAATTTTGGTGTTTGATAAGAGCAACAATCGAACAGTGTATTTAACAGAAGTTGCAGGCGCTGGCGGGTTGCCAAGTAGGTCGGTTTATTCCATTGCTATAGACCGCGATGGGCAAGTGTGGATTGGCACGGGCGCGGGCGTTGCTTACTTTCCCGACCCCTCAAGAGTTTTTACTGCGGGGATCAACGGGGTAAAGCCAGTATTTGAAAATCGTTTTTTATTACGAGATGAGAAAGTAACCGCCATTGAAGTAGATGGCGGTAACCGCAAATGGATGGGGACTGAGCGTGGTGTTTGGCTATTTAATCCGTTTGGCGAAGAACAGGTATATAATTTTAATGCAACCAATAGCCCACTGCTTTCTGATAAAATTGTAGACATGGAAATCAATAGTTATACAGGAGATATTTTTTTTATAACCGATGGCGGAATCGTTTCTTTCCGATCGGATGCAACGGCTAGCGATGCGGCTTTTCACAATGTAAAGATTTTTCCAAACCCCGTAACAGCGCAGTTTAACGGACAGGTAGGTATTTCAGGATTGGCAACCGATGCGTTTGTAAAAATCACCGATGTTTCTGGTAAATTAATTTGGCAGACACAAGCCAGCGGAGGTACGGCTGTTTGGAACGTTCGTGATTACACCGGAAGCCGAGCTGCTACTGGAATATATTTAGTGTTTAGTACTGCGCAGGATGGGAGCGAAAGCGTGGTCGGAAAAATAGCAATCGTAGACTAGTTCAGGATTTGTTCTGAATTCAAAATTTTAAACCCAAAATGATATTTAAAACTCGCGGAATAGTTTTCAGGTTTACGAAGTATGGCGATTCATCTGTTATTGTTACCATTTTTACAGAGCTATTCGGATTGCAAACGTATATCGTGAATGGGGTGCGCAGTAAAACGGCTAAAGGTAAAATAGCATTATTTCAGCCACTCACGCTGCTCGACATGGTGGTGTACTATAAGGAAAATGCCAACATCAAGCGGATCAAAGAAGTAAGATGTTTCCATCAGTACCAAACACTACAAACTGATAATCGAAAGTCTTCCATTGGCATGTTCATTAACGAAATGCTAAACAAAACCGTGAGAGAGGAAAATCATGCGCAGGAGTTGTTCGAATTTTTGTTTGATTCATTAGTTTTTTTGGATATCCAGGAAAATAACTTTGAGAATTTTCACCTTATCTTCCTTATAAAACTTAGTCGGTTTTTAGGTTTCGGGGCACATGAAAGCGATGAAGTACTCACGCAAAGATTGACAGGGAAGGAAGAAGAAGTGTTATTAAAAAAACTCATTACAGCAGAATATCAACATGCTGTTACAATAACAAACGAACAACGAAGAACATTGCTGGAAATACTTATTCGGTTTTATACAACGCATATTGATTCGTTAGGAGAAATACGCTCCATACAAGTTTTGAAGGAAGTGATTGGATAATAGACTCAAGTTACAAGCTTGTGGCCTGAAGCTTGTAGCCCTTACAATGGAAGTTCCAACTTAAATCCTATTCCATGATAATTGATAATCTGAACCGAGGGATCATCTTTCAGGTATTTCCGGAGTTTCGAAATAAATACATCCAAACTTCGTCCTAAAAAATAATCATCATCGCCCCAAACGGCCATGAGTATTTCTTCGCGCTTGATTACGCGGTCGCGATGCAAGTATAGTTGCTTAAGGATTTCAGCCTCCCGAGAAGTAAGGGTTTTTTCACTGGCGTGATTTTTCAACTTAAAATTTGAACAATTGAAATTGTATTTTCCAATGTTCAGTATGCCTGCTATATCAATTTCTTTAGGCCATTGGCTCCGTTTTAAAAAAACTTCCAGGCGACAAAACAACTCCTCCAGACTGAAAGGCTTGGTGATGTAATCATCAGCTCCGGTGGCAAACCCTTCCAGTTTATCATCCGTCATCGTTTTGGCCGTGAGAAATAAAATCGGGACATCCCTATTTTTTGAACGGATAGCCCGGGCCAAGGAAAATCCATCTTTTTTTGGCAACATCACATCAAGAATGCAGAGTTGAAACGAGTTGGCAGCAAATTCTTTCTCGCCTGCTTCACCATCGGTACACAGGGTTACTTCATAACCCTTCAAGGCGAGATTATCTTTCACCACAAAACCCAGGTTGGGGTCATCTTCTACCAGTAAAATTTTTATTCCATCCATACTCTAAATGTCAGTCTGAGTCTATCGAAGGCGATTAAGTTTCACAAGTCAGGTTTCGACAGGCTCAACCTGACAATGATATTAGTACGGTATAAAAACGCTAAACGTACACCCATTGCCAACAACACTCTCCAGCGTAATTTTTCCACGATGTGCCGCTACAATTTGTTTCACATAGTTGAGGCCTAGTCCAAACCCTTTTACATCGTGCACATTGCCCGTGGATACCCGGAAAAATTTCTGAAATATTTTTCGTTGATGTTCTTCACTAACTCCAATGCCATTGTCTTGTATTTCAAGCGTAATTCCCTTATTAGTTTGTTTTGTTCGAATCACAATCAGCGGAGTATTTTTGCAATACTTAATGGCGTTATCGAGTAAATTGTAAATGACATTGGTCAGGTGATGGCGATCTACGTTGATCATGGGCTGGCTAGCCGCTAGCAACAACTGCACGGTGCCTTGTTTTTCTTGCAGTGTAACGTTCATGCCGGCCACCACTTCCTGAATAACTTCGTGCAGGTTAACGCTTTCTTTCTTCAGATCAATATCCTCTTTATCCATGCGAGCCATTTGCAGTACGCGCTCCACATGTTTTTTTAAACGATTGTTTTCATTTTCTATAATGGTTGTATAACTGAGCAAGCGTTCGGGTTGTTTAAGAATTTCAGGGTTTTTCAGCACTTCGGCAGAAACAGCAATGGTGGCAATGGGTGTTTTAAACTCATGCGTCATGTTATTGATAAAATCTTTTTGAATCTCCGAAAGACGCTTTTGTTTAAGAATGACGAACAGTGTATAGGCGAAGAAGACGATCACCAACAGCAGCACCGCTGATGAAAATGACCAAATACCCATTTGATTAAGTATTTGTGCTTCCCGGTTTGGAAACTGCACCCCGAAATAATACCCTTGGTTGGTCCAGTTAGGAAGTTTTTTTAGTGGATTGGCTTTTTCCTTAGCATCGCGCATCGAAACATAGTTTCCGTACACCATCTTCTCGTGGGTGCAATCATAGATGCCATATTCAAAATCAGCGCTGATGTTTCGTTTTTCAAATTCAGTGCGGAGTAAAAATTCTAGTAAGCTTCCATCAATTTCGCTGTTCACCATTACCACAAAATAATTGGTGGAGAGTTGTTTGACAGGATTTACGGCAGTGGCAGGCGTGTTACTAAATGAAAATATTTGTTGAGCAACATTCATCAGTGCTGTATTCACTTGGCGTTCAAATTCAGCTTCCTTTAAATCAAACGCGCGCTTCACCCAATATACTTGGGTGATGGTAATGCCCACGATACACAGTGTGGCCAATACAACAATCAGACGGATGGTGGAACTCCTCATGCTGTAAAAATACGCCAAAAAGGATCGAGGCTACATTCTTTAACATCTCCTTAACATTTTTTAAGAAGATGTTAACAGCCACTGCAAAAGACTTTCACCACGTTTGTAGGCCGACAGGCTGGCGCCAGTCCTGATCGGTAAAAGGCAATGTTTAACTTAAATAAATTAGCACCAATGAAAAAAGCAATGATTCTTATTGCAGCTCTCGCGATTGCGGTAGTTGCTCTTGGCCAGGAGTTAACGGCCAGCATTAAAAATGTTGTGCCTGTAAAACCAGCAGCCGTGTTTAACTGGGCAGCAACTTCTTTTGATTTTGGTAAAATTGAAAAGGGAGTGGCGGTAACCCATGAGTTCACGTTTACCAATACCGGCAGCGAAGCACTTATCATATCTTCGGTGCAGGCTTCATGCGGTTGTACCGTAGCGGAATACACGAAAGACCCAATTCCGGCAGGGGAGCAAGGTTTTGTGAAAGCGACCTACAACGCAGCCAAGCCGGGCGTATTCTCTAAAACTGTAACGATTAATGCCAACACCGAAGACACTGTGGTATTGTTGACGATTAAGGGAGAAGTGGAGGAATAAAAAATGCACGTAGAGACGCAAAATTTTGCGTCTCTACTAATGGTTAACGTTCGTATTTATTCATAACAATTTAATTCTCACTCATAAGATTACAGCCAACCGTCAGGATATATCTACTTCCCCGTCTCCACACTCTGGTTCCATTCGTACACTTTCTCCGATATTTCAATCAGCAGGCTAGGTTCTTTTTCAAGGGCGTTGCCAATCACAATCATGTCGGCACCGGCTTCGAGAGCCGTGAAAGCTTTGCGGCTGGTGTTAATACCACCGCCAATAATTAAGGGTACTTGTATGGATTTGCGCACGGTAGTAATCATGCGCGCGCTAATTTCTTTTTCGGCCCCGCTGCCGGCATCCATGTAAATGGCTTGCAGGCCCAACATTTCACCCGCCATCGCGGTACATGCTGCCAATGAATATTTATCATCTGGTATAGGCGTAGTATTGCTGATGTAGGCTACGGAAGTCATACGCCCCGAGTTGATTAGCATATAACCTGTAGGGATAACTTCAAGTTTGGTGTTACGAATTATAGGTGCGGCTATTACGTGTTGGCCAATCAGCAGTTCGGGGTTTCTTCCGGAGATCAGCGAAAGAAATAGCAACGCATCGGCAGTCGGTTCTATTTGCATGGAGTTCCCCGGGAACAACACTACGGGAATGGAAACGCTGTCTTTAATTTGTTTCACTACTTCCGAAAGGTTGGTGGTTGTCACCAAGCTTCCACCGACAAAGAAAAAGTCAACGCAGTTTTCGCTTGCCAGGTTGATGAGGTGCTGAAGATGAACCGCATCGACTACCTTATCCGGATCGATGAGTACGGCAATTGATTTTTTACCTTGTCCTCTACGCTCTAGTAATGTTCTATGAATGCTCATCGCCTTTCTTTTGTGCCTGCAGGTATTCTGATAATTTATCTTTCGCTATACTCAACAAAAAAACACTCGCCTGACTAACCAATGCGGTTCCTATTTGTGAAATTATTTTATTGGCGCCCGTTGCTTCCTCCTCTTCTTCGTCAACTTCGGTTACAGCATCAGCTACCTGTACTTTCTTCGCTTTCGATTTATTTTTTGATTTTGACCCTCCAAAAAATTGCTTGTAAGCGAAATATGTAAGAGCAAGTGATCCGCCAATGATGAGGGCATTGGTAATAATTTTTTCGGTTCGGTCTGATAGTACCTTTGCTTCATCCTCCAGGTTTTCAAGGTGCTGATTTGATTTTTTCAGCAATCTGCTTTTTACAGGATCGTCTGTTTCCAGTTCCATATCAATTCTTCGTTAGGATGTCTTTCAATCTTTTTTCAAAATATTTACTGATTGGTTCGCGTAACAAAAGAATCAGCGACAGCACCAGTAAATAAAATCCGGCAACAATGCCAAAACCCACAAAATTTCCCATCAACTCCCCAATTTTAATAGCCACCGCTACGCTGCTAAACAATAGAAAAAAAGTAAACAAGAGCGCCAGAAAGAGTAGAATGGATATTTTTGCCATGGCTTTTGCCATGTCTTCCTTCACTTCGTACTTCATCAGTTCGATGCGCGTTTCGATGTACCCCGTAAGGTTATTCACCAACCCGTCAAGCTTTAAAAATTTTAATAGTGTTTCTTTTAACATGATTATTGGCTCAATGCAATATAAGCAAAGATCGTAAAACTTGATTCGTGATTATTCGTACGATTCCAGTTCTTTCACAGCCATCCAGGCCATCAACCCGGGACCAATCACCAAGGCATCTTCATCAATGTCGAAGGTTGGCGTATGAACATATGCGGTAATACCTTTAACATCATTGCGCGTGCCAAGCCTGTAAAACGAGGCAGGTACAATTTGCGAATAATAGGCAAAATCTTCCGCTCCAAGGGTGATGTCAAGGTCTACCACATTTTCTTTTCCCACGTATTCTTCGGCTGCTTTTTTTATTCTTCGTGTTACCTGCGGATTATTTTCGAGATACGGATACCCAGGCGAAATAATTACTTCACACTTTCCGCCCATACCTTCCGCAACGCTTTCGGCCATTTTTTTAATTTTCTTCAAACCCTCCGTACGCCAAACTTCATTCATGGCGCGAAATGTACCGTCTATATTTACTTCTTCGGGTATAATGTTCGTGGCGGTACCGCCAACAATTTTTCCAAACGTGAGTACGGTGGGTTGCTTCGGAGAAGCATTTCGGCTAATCACTTGTTGCAATGCAATAATAATATGAGAGGCAATTACTACAGGGTCGATGGCTAATTCGGGGGCAGCGCCATGCCCGCCTTTGCCAATTACTTTTAAATAAATTTCATCACAGCTAGCCATGTACATGCCTTCGCGAAAACCAATTTTACCGGTAGGCAGTAATGGAAAAACATGCTGACCAAGGATTGATGCCGGTGTTGGGTTTTTGAGCGCGCCATCGCGAATCATGTAAGAAGCACCGCCTGGATTTTTCTCTTCACCCGGCTGGAATAAAAAACGTATCGTTCCTTCGAAGTGATCTTTTAGTTCATTTAAAATTTTAGCCGTTCCTAACAACGAAGATGTGTGCACATCATGCCCACAGGCATGCATAACTCCATTATTTTTTGATTTATAGGGAACATCATTCGCCTCTGTTATGGGAAGAGCATCCATATCTGCCCGTAAGGCAATGGTTTTTTTTCCAGGATTCTTTCCGTTGATCTCGGCTACTAATCCCGTTGTTGCTATGCCATCGGTTGGTTCAATACCAAATGAACGCAGCGTTTGCGCCACAAATTTTACCGTGTTGAATTCCTGATAGGAAAGTTCAGGATTGGCATGTAAATGCCTCCGCAGCGCAATAATTTCCCGGCTGTATGATTCTGAAAGTGATTTAATCTTTTCAAGCAGTGTCATGCTTACAAAGATATTGAAAAGAGATTGATGTGCCGCATGGAACGCGATGCTTGTCGTATGCAATTCGGTACAAATCAGGGTTCGAATGGATTAACCTGTTTGTAGAGCTAGTAATTAGTTAATGGCAATTTTATCGGGTACAAGAATGGCGCTTTGGAAGTACTGCTTTACTTGTTGATAATCTTTTTCAGCCTCCAGGCGGTTAAAGTATTTTCCAGACTTAACTCGAAAATTAGGTTGTACGTATTGTAATTCAGAATTGAGGTTTGGCAACGTAATGGTAAGTTGTTTTCGTACATTCAAGGCATCTTCACGTTTAAGTCCTGAGTATACTTGTATCGTGTAGCCTTCAACAAATTTGCGCGTTAGGTTTATGCGATCAATGCTATCGAGAATAGCGTCAAGTTGTTTATTTACGGTTAAAACCGGTTCGGCATTCGCTGTTGGATCGCGTTTAGGTTTATCAGGAATCGAAACCGTTTCTGCTTTAACGGTAGGTCTTAATCCGGAAAGTTCCTCGTAATATTTGCCCTCTTGCAATGTTTGCGTTTGCTTCACAGGTTTACAACCGAGGCTAAGGAAGAGGGCAATATAGACTAGGGAAGAAATTTTCATACATCAGTCAATCACGATACAGCGATTATTGTGAATATCATCTTCTACTTTTTTATACTTCACATCTTTAACGATGTGTCCATCGGTGTATTGTACGCTCACCTTGTCATTACGATTTGCCACTTTTTCTGATTTCATGGGCATAACTTTTTCCTGAGGTGGACGCCCTGTTGGACCCGGTTGCGGTTGTCCGCCACTGTTAAGTAAGGATTGAGACTCTTCCTTATTCTCATTAAATCTTGCCCTTCTTAAATGCTTTGCTTCTTCAACTTGATCAGCTTTCTGTATGGGTATATCCGCTTTCATCAGGAAGGAGATGGTATCCTCATTTACTTTTCCGATGAATCGTTTAAACAGTTCAAAACCTTCAAACTTATAGATTAGCAAGGGATCTTTTTGTTCGTACACTGCCGTTTGTACTGATTGCTTCAGGTCGTCCATATCGCGCAAGTGATCTTTCCATAATTGATCGATGATCGATAACGTGATCATTTTTTCCATCGACTTTGTAAGCTCGGTGTTATTGGTGTCGATACATTTTTTTAAGTTTGCCGACACGCCAATATTTTTTGTCCCGTCCGTAAAAGGAACTAAAATATTTTCTACCGTAGCACCGCGTGTATTGTAAATGTCATGAATGATCGGCATCGACTTTTGCGCTACCAGTTTATTTTTCTTGTGGTAGTGATCCAGTGTTTTCGTATATAGATCTTCCCCTAATTTCTTTTCATCTTGTTTGGCAAAATCCGCTTCTGATATTTCATAATCGATACCTAACGTGCTAAGCGCATTTAATCGAAGGCTTTCATAATCATTTGCGTTTTTTGCATTGCCGGCAATATCTTCACATGTATCGAACAACATATTGAGGATGTCAAGCTCTAGTCGCTCGCCATACAAAGCGTTTTTTCTACGGGTATAAATTACCTCTCGTTGCGAGTTCATCACGTTGTCGTATTCCAACAATCGCTTACGAATTCCGAAGTTATTTTCTTCTACTTTTTTCTGAGCTCGTTCAATGGATTTCGTTACCATCGAGTGCTGAATAACTTCACCCTCTTTTAATCCGAGCCTGTCCATTACACGAGCAATACGCTCGGGCATAAAAAGACGCATTAAATTATCTTCCAGCGAAACATAAAACTGGGAAGATCCCGGATCTCCCTGTCGACCCGATCGACCGCGCAACTGGCGGTCAACTCTGCGTGATTCGTGACGTTCTGTACCGATGATGGCAAGTCCGCCAGCGGCACGCGATTCAGGCGTAAGCTTTATATCTGTACCCCGGCCAGCCATGTTAGTAGCGATTGTAACGGTGCCCGGTTTACCGGCCTCGGCTACAATTTCCGCTTCTCGCTGATGTTGTTTCGCATTCAATACATTGTGTTTGATTTTACGCATTTGCAACATGCGGCTAACTAATTCTGAAATCTCTACAGAGGTAGTACCCACCAGTACCGGCCTGCCTTGTTCCGTAAGCTTTACAATTTCATCGGCCACCGCATTGAATTTTTCGCGCATGGTTTTAAATACAAAATCATCTTGATCCGATCGCGTAATGGAGCGATTCGTTGGTATCGTTACAACATCCAGTTTATAAATGTCCCAAAATTCACCTGCTTCCGTTTCGGCTGTACCCGTCATACCGGCCAACTTGTGGTACATACGAAAATAATTTTGAAGTGTAATGGTGGCGTATGTCTGCGTTGCATCTTCCACCTTCACATTCTCTTTGGCTTCAATTGCCTGATGTAATCCGTCTGAATACCTTCTACCATCGAGCACACGCCCTGTTTGCTCATCAACAATTTTTACCTTACCATCTACGATAATGTATTCCGTATCTTTTTCGAATAGCGTGTAAGCCTTCAGTAATTGGTTCACGCTATGAATACGCTGTGACTTTACGGTGTATTCACGAATGAGTTCTTCTTTTTTGTGGAACCTGTCTTGATCATTTAATGTATTATCCTTTTCAAGTTTAGTGAGTTCAGTGCCGATTTCAGGCATGATAAAAAATTTCGGATCTTCTCCTTCGCCCGTAATTAAATCAATACCTTTTTCAGTTAATTCAACGCTATTATCTTTTTCATCGATTATAAAATAAAGAGGCTTATCAGCCTCAGGCATGTTTCGCTTATTGTCTTGCAGGTAGAAATTTTCTGTCTTTTGCAGAATAGATTTATTGCCCATCTCACTTAAATATTTTATGAGGGGTTTACTTTTTGGCAATCCACGAAAGGCGCGAAACAGGGCAACGCCACCTTCTTTCTCATCGCTATCGGTAATTAATTTCTTAGCGTCAATCAGGTATTGGCCTACTACTTTTTTCTGCGCTTCTACTAACTTAAAAATGCGTGGCTTTAAATCGTAAAATTCATGCTGATCGCCACGAGGCACCGGGCCAGAAATAATAAGGGGAGTACGCGCTTCATCAATCAATACACTATCTACTTCATCTACCATAGCATAATGATGTCCGCGTTGCACCAACTCTTCCGGTTCGCGCGCCATGTTATCGCGTAAATAATCGAAACCAAATTCATTATTAGTACCGTATGTGATGTCTGCTTTGTAAGCGTTTCTGCGAGCAATGGAGTTGGGTTCGTGCTTATCAATGCAATCAATAGATAGACCATGGAACTGGAAGATAGGGGCCATCCATTCGCTATCGCGCGAAGCGAGGTAATTATTTACTGTTACAATGTGTACACCTCGTTTGGCAAGGGCATTAAGAAATGCCGGAAAGGTTGCTACCAATGTTTTTCCTTCACCGGTTGCCATCTCAGAAATTTTCCCTTGATGCAGTACGATACCGCCTATGATTTGTACATCGTAATGCACCATATCCCAGGTGACCATCGTACCCGCAGCGATCCATTGATTTTGCCAATGAGCTTTATCCCCAGCAATTTGAATATTCTCGTAACGGCCAGAAAGTTCGCGATCGAAGTCATTTGCAGTTACTTCAAGATATTTATTTTCCTTAAAGCGTTTTGCGGTTTCACGTACAATGGCAAAGGTTTTCGGTAGCACTTTCAGTAAAACCTTTTCGAGCTCCTTATTACGATCGAGTTCTAGTGCATCGATCCGGCCAAAAAGGGATTCCTTTTGCTGAATACCAAGTTCGGGATTGTCGGCAATTTGTTTGTGCAAATCTGTCAGTTGGTCATCAATTTCTTTCAAATCACTATTAATAGTATCCTGAATCAGACGGGTTTGGTCTCTGAGCTCGTCATGCGAAAGGGCGGTAAGTTTCTGACCTTCTTTTATGGTCTCCTCTACCAGCGGCATTATGAGTTTAATATCTTTTTGGGATTTTGTTCCGAAGAGTTTAGCGATGAGTCGAAGCATAATTCAGTTAACTGTTATCGGTTAATGGTTATCGGTTAATGGTTATTGGGATAATTCGTTGGATTACCTGCTGATAACTATTAACGGATAACGTTTCACCTTAAAAATGGGCTTAAAGTTAATTCGTTTTTTTGTACCTGCCTATCGGCAAGCAAGTTTGGATAGACTCAATTATAGTTCCAAGTACCCTTCGAAGACCATTTTGGCAGGACCAACAAGGAAAATATCGTGAAATGTGCCTGCCTGTCCGGTTGAGCGGTCGGTTGTACCTGAAATAAATTCAACGGAGAGCTTGCCTCCAAGCGTTTCAATCTGAATTGGTGATTTGTATCCCTTTAAGGAAGCAGCCAAAGCCGCTGCCGTAACGCCCGTGCCACACGAAAGTGTTTCGTCTTCAACACCGCGTTCGTAGGTTCGAACAAAAATGGTATTGTCGGGAAGCAACGCTACAAAATTCACATTGATACCCCTTTCTTTATAGGGTTCGCTGTTGCGGATTCGCTTTCCCTCGGATACAACCGGGTATGCATGAACGTTTTTAACGAAACAAATTAGATGAGGCGAACCTGTATTGATTTTTAAGTCGTTTCCAAGAATGGCTATTTCTTTTGTGTCATTCATTTTTAATCGTACAATATCATCCGAAAGCAATTCGGCATCGTGCTTTCCATCGTACGCATTGAATGAGGCAGTTCTATTTACCATTCCTAAAAAGGAAGCAAAGTGCATGGCCGCCCTGCTTCCATTGCCGCACAAACTTTGTGTGCCATCGCTGTTGTAATATGTAAGATTAAAATCAAGCGTAGAAGATTTCTCAATCAGCATGAGGCCATCGGCACCGATACCGAATTTGCGGTCACAAATTTTCTTTATTTCATCAATAGCGAACGAATATTCACCTGATCGGTTGTCGATTAAAACAAAGTCGTTGCCAGTAGCTTGATATTTGTAGAAGTGGAGTTTCAAAGCCAATAGACTTGTTCAGGTTATTTAAAGTTTTCATTATAGAAGGCCAAATAGGTTTCATTATCCGGAGCAATGTTCAATGCTTTTTTGATTTCTTTTTCTGCGTTGGTTAAGTCTTCTATATCCTTATACACCCTACTGCGCCAATAATAAGCATCCGAATATTGAGGGTCAATTGTTAATACCTGAAGGTATAGCGTAAGTGCAGTTTGGTATTCTCCTAAATTATAAAAGCAATGAGCATGAAATAAAGCACATTCGGATTGTTTTGGGTCTCTTTTCAAAACATCCTCGTACAACGGAATTGCAATTTTGTAATTCTCTAATCCATATGTAGCGTGTGCTTTAAATAAGTACGAATCAAAATGACTGGAATCTTGTTCAAGTGATTTTTCAAAATCCTCCAACGCGGCTACGTAACTCTTTAACAAATAATAAGCTAATCCTCTATAGTAGTAAATGTCTTCTCTTTTAGGATCATATTTTATAGAGAGTGTAAAATCGGGTATAGACTCTTTAAGCCTATTTAAAAGTTTTTTTGCGTTTGCTCGATAATAGTAAGCTTCGGCTTCGGCAGGATTAAGTTGTAAGGTTTTTGTATAATCGAGGATGGACTCTTCGAGCATTTTCTTGTCTACTATGCCGTTTGCATAGCCCAAAGAATATTTACAATGGCCCCGCCACAGATAAGAAGAATAATCGTTTTGATTGTTATTAATAGCTTTTGTATACAACGCGATACCTTCTTCGTATAGACCATTGTCATATTTTTCCTGAGCTTGTGTATAATACTGAAGCGCTTTTTCAGGATCCTCAACTCCTATTACTATTTCTCTGCTTTCTTTAGAGTTATTAGTTTCCTGTGACTCTTGTGCATCATTGACAGGTTTTGATGTTAGGAAGAAATCTGCTCCCGTTAATGAAGTTGTTTCCCACGGCACCTGGGCACCAGACGATTTTTCAGTGACTTCAGTACGGACTCTTTTGAAAATCTGCTCAAGGTTCAAGGCCGGGTCTTTCATGTACTTCAATAACACACTGGTGTAAAGTCCGTTGGCACTTTCACCATCGGAAGCCACTTTGCCTGGTGCGGTTGCATAAGCGATTAATGTTCCGGTTGGTGCGTTCATCATTGCTAACCCGCCTCCATTAGCGCTGCGGTTCCAACTCCTTTCAAAAGGATTGTTCCTGCAAGCGTCCATAATGAGAATGTTCACTTTCGTGGAGGCGGATTCCATATAGGCTAAAATCCTGTCGGCCGCCACGCAATCAAACTCAATTTGTTCAGCAGCCTGCAAGTCGGCCTCAACGGGAATCATGTAATTGGTTCCTTTGTGCTGGATGCCGTGGCCGGCATAGTAAAACAAGCCTACTTCAAAACCACGGAGTTTTAGACCAAAACTGTTAATAGCCTGTTTCATTTGGGCCTGCGTTACATTTTCGAAACGCAACACTTCAAAGCCCATGGCCTGTAGTGCGCTCGACACCGACCGAACATCATTCACTGGATTTTTTAAGGAGCCTCCATTTTGATAGGAAGAATTGCCAATGACCAGCGCCAATCGCTTTTGATAGGGTTGAGCAAAAGTGTAAGTACCGGTTGTTACAAAAATAAGAAGGGCAAATGCTTTGAGGTACATATTGATTAGGTGCGAAAAGAGACACCTTAAAGGTAAGCATTTAGGTATAACGAGTAAACAGGAAGAAACTACTTTACGTCTTCGTAGTCAACATATTCACCTCCCTTAAAATCCGAACGCTTCTTTTCTTTAGCCGGAGAAGCGTCAACATTAATTTTACCTCCGGAAGCGGGCTTGTTAAAATTTCCATTGCCGCGGGCTTCGCGCGATATTGCCCTGAAGAAACCGAACTTATTCAGCACATAGAAAATAAGCGTGAATATGAGTAGTAACCGAATCATAGTTTAAAGATAATACTTTCTTTTAACGACTTAAGTAGAGGTTTCGTTCACTGTAAATTTTCATAAAATAGTCATCCATTAGGTCGTCTATACAATAAATTGATTCACCTGTAGATTTCATTTCTGGCCCTAGCTCCTTGTTAACTTCTGGAAATTTGCTGAATGAAAATACTGGCTCTTTAATAGCATAACCTTTTCGTGTAGGGGCAAATGTGAAATCCTTAACTTTCTTTTCGCCCAACATAACTTTCGTTGCAAAATTTACATACGGCTCATCATAGGCTTTGCAGATGAACGGTACTGTACGGGAAGCGCGAGGATTAGCTTCAATGATATATACAGTATCGTTTTTGATTGCGAACTGAATGTTAATCAGCCCAACGGTTTTTAAGGCAACCGCTATTCGTTTTGTATAATTTTCAATTTGCTTAATCACAAGATCACCTAAATTATAGGGTGGGAGTACGGCATACGAATCGCCTGAATGAATGCCGGCTGGCTCAATGTGCTGCATGATGCCAATAATGTAAACGTCTTCACCATCGCAAATTGCATCAGCCTCAGCCTCAATGGCGCTGTCTAAAAAATGATCGAGTAGCACCTTGTTCTCGGGCAGGTGCTTCCATATATCGAGAATATGATTTTCAAGTTCTTTTTCGTTGATCACGATTTTCATACTCTGGCCACCCAGAACATAGGAAGGCCGAACAAGCAATGGGAACCCAATTGTTTTTGAAACTTCTAACGCCTCATCAGCATCGCGTGCTACTCCAAACTCTGGATACGGAATATTCATATCCTTGAGTAGCGTTGAAAAACTACCGCGGTCTTCAGCCAGGTCGAGTGCCTCAAACGAAGTGCCCATAATTTTTACGCCATACTTATGAAGTTTTTCGGCCAGCTTAAGCGCAGTTTGCCCGCCAAGTTGAACAATAACGCCTTCTGGTTTTTCATGTTGAATAATATCCCAGATGTGCTCCCAAAATACAGGTTCAAAGTATAGCTTATCGGCAATATCAAAATCAGTAGAAACAGTTTCAGGATTGCAGTTAATCATGATGGCTTCGTAACCACATTCTTTGGCGGCCAAAATTCCATGTACACACGAGTAGTCAAACTCAATACCCTGACCAATGCGATTCGGGCCGGAGCCAAGGACAATCACTTTCTTCTTATTCGAAGCCACAGATTCATTTTCGGTATCGAATGTAGAATAGAAGTACGGAGTTTTTGCTTCAAATTCAGCAGCACAGGTGTCTACTAATTTATATACACGATTAATATTCAACTCTCTACGTTTCTTGTGTACTTCACTTTCCAAACATTTTAGCAAGTGTGCAATCTGCCGGTCGGCATACCCTTTTTCTTTTGCTGTGCGAAGAAGAGAAGAAGGAATAGTTGCGAGTTCATACTTTTCAATTCCCTTCTCAAGTTCAACCAGTTCCATAATTTGTTCGAGGAACCACTTATCGATTTTTGTAAGATTTTGAATTGTTTTCATCGAGATGCCGAGTTTCATGGCATCATAGATATGAAATAGTCTATTCCAGCTTGGGTGTTCTAAACTGTATAGTATGTCTGCCTGCTTAGTAAGTTCTTTTCCATCGGCACCTAATCCGTTTCTTCTTATCTCGAGCGATTGACATGCCTTTTGAAGTGCTTCCTGAAAGTTTCTTCCAATGCCCATTACTTCGCCTACCGATTTCATTTGTAAACCAAGTCTGCGATCAGCACCTTGAAACTTATCAAAGTTCCAGCGCGGGATTTTTACGATCACATAATCGAGTGCGGGTTCGAAATAAGCGCTTGTTGTTCCGGTGATCGCATTTTTTAATTCATCAAGATTGTATCCAATGGCTAGCTTGGCCGCGATCTTGGCAATCGGGTAACCTGTTGCTTTTGATGCAAGTGCCGATGAACGCGACACACGTGGATTGATTTCAATTCCGATGATGTCATCATTCTCCGGATTGACAGAGAACTGAACATTACAACCACCGGCAAATTTTCCGATGCCGTTCATCATCTTGATGGCGAGGTCGCGCATCTTTTGATAAACTGTATCCGGTAATGTCATAGCAGGAGCAACGGTAATGGAATCACCGGTGTGAATACCCATGGGATCGAAATTCTCGATTGAACAGATGATGATCACATTGCCAATAGCATCGCGAAGTAATTCAAGTTCATATTCCTTCCACCCCATGATGCTCTTCTCTACGAGTACCTCGTGAATTGGAGAAGCATGAAGGCCGCGGTTTAATGCTTCATCAAATTCTTCCGCACTGTTTACAAATCCGCCTCCTGTTCCACCAAGGGTATACGATGGGCGAATCACTAGCGGAAATCCAATTTCCTGGGCAATTTCTTTTCCTTGTAAAAAGGAGGTTGCCGTTGCGCCTTTACATACGCCAACGCCTAGTTCCAGCATTTTCAACCGGAATTTCTCTCGATCTTCGGTGGTTTCAATGGCTTTTATGTCTACTCCAATGAGTCGAACACCGAAATGTTGCCAGATTCCTGCCTTTTCACAATCGATACAAAGGTTCAAGGCAGTTTGGCCACCCATGGTTGGCAATACCGCATCAATATTATGTTTCTCAAGGATTTCGCGGATCGACTTTTTAGTAAGCGGCTTGAGGTATACGTGATCGGCCGTCACTTTATCAGTCATAATGGTGGCGGGGTTCGAGTTAATCAAGACCACTTCAATGCCCTCTTCCCGTAAAGAACGAGACGCCTGAGAGCCAGCATAGTCGAATTCGCATGCTTGGCCAATGATAATAGGGCCGCTACCGATGATTAAAACCGATCGTATACTTCTGTCTCTGGGCATTTCCGGGATGGTAGGTTAAAACAAATCCCGCAAAAATAATATCAGGAGTTGAAGCTTTAAAGGATTCGCTGAATTGATTTTAAGATTAATTGGGATTTGTCAAGATTGACGCGTAATCGAGGATTGCATTGAGCTATGGTTATAAAAAGCTTACTTTGAGATAAAGTCCGTAATTCTTTTTTAATGCCCATTTTAAGGAATCATTATCGTTTTACCCTTCGCTATACTTTGTTTGGTGTTGCTTTTGGCTTTGGCTTTCCCATTTTTTCTTGGATAATAGACGCCATGGTTTTTAACGAGTTGCCATTCACCTTTCGAAGCTTAGTCTACATTCATCAAATAAACCCGCTTCATTATATTATTGACACAGCTCCTTTTTTCCTTGGTTTACACTTTGGCTATGCAGGCAGAAAGCAAGATGATATAGCGTGCATTAATGAAGATTTAGAAACTCAGGTGCTAGACAGAACAGCGGATTTGAAAGAGGCAATACAAAAATTGGAAGCCTTCTCACAAGCGTTGGAAGAAAAAGTAGACCAGCGAACCGAAGCACTAACAGAGGCGAATCGGGTTAAGGATAAAATGCTTTCTATTATTTCGCATGATTTGCGTAGCCCGCTAACATCCTTGTCGGGAACGCTGTATTTAATCCAGCAGGGTGTTCTGCAGGAGGAAGAGCGCAACATGTTACTGTCGCGTGTGGCAGTGGATGTTCACTATACAAATGAATTGCTTGAAAATCTTTTATCATGGGCTTCTTCAAAGGATGCAGGATATCGGCCGGAAAAATTTTATTTACTGCATTCGGTGAACAATATTGTTGCTCTTTTCAGTTCCTTGGCAAAGAATAAGCAAATCAGAATCCATAATTTTATCAAAGAAGATCACGCTGTTCTTGCTGATCAAAATATGGTTAGTCTGGTGTTTCGAAACTTGATTTCGAACGCATTAAAATTTACGCAACAGGGTGGGGAGGTAAGGGTACATTCTGAAAGGGCAGACAAAGGCATTCGAATATCTGTGCGAGATACAGGAATTGGTATTCATTCGGATAAAATTGAACAACTATTCAATGCAGACCAAAGTAAAGTTTCTACACGAGGCACCGCAGACGAAAAGGGTTCGGGTATCGGGCTCTTATTGTGCAAAGAGTTTATTGAAAAACATAATAGCACAATTACTGTTACAAGCATTCCCGGAAAAGGAAGTGAATTTAGTTTTGATCTGCCTGTGGATAGAGTAGAATAGCGGATCAATGCTTAATCACTTTTCTAATAACATTTTTGCCATTGCTGGAAACCTTCACGAAGTATAAGCCGGTGGAAATTGCAGAAGCCAAAATTGAATGTGAAATTTTTCCATTGACGGATTCAACATTTGCTTCGTATATTTTTTGCCCCTGCATATTCATCAGTTGAATGTTGAAATACATTGAAGAAAGTCCACTAGCCGCTACAATAATGTTTCCTTTTGTTGGATTTGGGTATACCGTAAGCGCTACATCCAGTTCTTTTTCGGTGCCTGTGATAGCATCTTGAATATACAGATTGTCGATCGCCCATCCCCAACCGGCTGCCAGTTGGTCGCTGTAAAGCTTGAAACGCAGTATCACCTCATCGGTAGCATTAAAAGAATCATTGAGGTTGATACCCCGGGTACGGAAGAATGTTGAATTGCCGGTAGCGGATGAGTTATTTCCAACGAAAGAACTATTGTAGCGGTTAAGCCACTCTATACGATCGCGCGAATCGTAACCATTGGCCAGTGGAATCCATGTTTCGCCAAAATTGGTTGAGCCTTCTACTACTACATAATCAAAAAAATCAGCATCACCGAAAACGGAACCGTCTGCACCGGGTTCTATTAACACCACTTCATCAAAACGCAACCATGTATTTTCGGTGGCCACACGAATCGGTACTTTTAGAAGATACTCCAGGTATAATTCGTTTTCTGGAAATGCATCTCCTTCAACATATGGATGTGTAGAGTGAATTGCTGGGTTACTAAAGCCCGATGGTGTTGTTATACTAAACCCATTCCCAAAAAAATCGCTCGAAGCCGTATTAAAATTATTTACGTAAGTATCAACAGCAGTAGAAAAACCAAAAACACCTACTGTATAGGGAGGAGAGGTTGTTGTTTTTGGGTTTGCAGAATTATCGGTTGCGGTAATAGTGTACTGAATTTGATCGCCATCCAACAATGTTCCTAATGTTAACAAAACTGTATACACCGAGTCTTCTTCTGGCTGACTCAGGGTTAAATCTAATGTTTGAGGATTTGTACCATTAATCGTGTATTCAATAGTAGCGGAACCGATACCAATGTTGTCGCTAATGGTAGCCGTGAGTTCAAGCTGTGTTTCGGTATTTCTTAAATAGGGAGGTTGACTGTGAATAATTTTAGGATTTTTTGTGTCCGGTCCAATTTCGAATGTAATAAGGTTTTGTACTTCTTGCTGACTGATCGCAACAACTTTTCCAGGCATTATAGCAGTTCGGCCAACATTGTCGCCTACTGAAACATAGTACCCATAAACAAATGGATTACTGGGCGGTTGTGGTATAGATGCCGAGAATTCATCGGTGGCAATTTCTGCCATGGGTACATCGTTAAAGTTTGTTCCATCTGCTGTATAGTGAAGAATAACATTGTTTGCGTCATATTGCACACCCGAACCATCATTAAAAAGTTTAACAGTTGCTGTATACGGCCCTGTAACATTTTCAGTGTTTGGCAACGGATCATGTTCAATGCGTACAGTTTCCCATCCTAAATCACTCAATATGCCAAGACTTAAAGAACCCGGATCGTGATTGACCTCTCGTAGCCCAATTGCGGGGGTCATCAATGCGTGATTGCTACCTGGCAAATAAGTGCTTTCATTTAGGTGGCTGATGCTTGATCCGCCATCGTACGTAACAGGAGCATACAATTGAGCCGTGGCAACCGGAGTTTTTGAAATATTTATTTTCAGATTGTTACTGGTCAGTTGTGTTTTCAGTGATGTAGAGGGTGAGTTAAACCCCTGAACAAGATTTACGTTGGAGCCATTGACGATAAAGGCATCATAAATTATTGGGATAGTAGTATCAAATGCCCCTACCTCGCCCTGCGTGCCATCTACATTGAAAGAAGATGAAAAGCCAAGTCCGTGGCCGATCTCATGAAGAACAACCGTTTCAAAATCATATTGAGAAACCCCCGGTGTTCCGGTACCATTGTACCAGTTTATGTTAGCATTGAAATTTGCAAATATTTCAAAATCAGCAGGGTCATTCAGTTCTTCACCAGCCATTTTTTCGGCAAGGGCTACCGGGTAGTAAACATTTAGTTTTTGAGCCCCCGGAAAGTTTGCATAAGCCGACCAATATATGGCAGAGCCAAGAACACCCTCGGCTAACGTTGACCAGTTGGCTTGAATTTTTATAGGAACCGGGGAATAAATTAACGCTTCCCAGATAACAACGGCACGGTTAAATGCAGTTTGGGCATTGGCTGGAAACCCTGCGCTAAACGTTACTTCTATTGTAGCGGTTTGTACCTGGGCAGCTCTTCGGTTCAAGTATTCTTTTGGAGGTGGCACATACGAATGGCTGTTAATACCGCTGGCGTAGCAAATTACCGGCTTTTTCATTTTTACACTCATTGGTTGTTGAGCGTATACAATACCAATACTTAAAAAAAATAGTAGAAAATGTAAGCCTCTTCTCATTCGATTAATGTTTGTAATAATTGAATTAACACGTGTGGTGCATTGTAACCACAGGGCAAGATAAAAAAAAGAGACCACTCAAATAAGGAGAGGTCTCTGATTACCGCAAATTGGGTTACTTGTGAGCCGAAGCTCCAATGACCTCATTCCAAACCCGGAATACATTTTTAGAACAGATTTTTTCAATGTCTTCAGGAGAATAGCCACGTTTTAGCAAAACATAAATTAGGTTAGGGTATTGCGAAACATCTTTTAACCCAATTGGCAAACTATCACCTACGCCATCGAAATCAGAGCCCAAACCAATGTGGTCAATACCAATAAGTGTTTTAACATGATCAATGTGATCTGCTACACGCTCAACATCCGAATACAGTTCGTTATGATTTTTTACAAATTGATCAATGATTGGTTGAGCAGCTTCATCGCGTGAAGTAAGTTTCTTTTCGACTAGAATCTTTTCAAGGGAGTCCAGCAACTTACTATTCGAGCGGGTTAGGGAATCAAGAAAGGAAGCGCCAAAATTAATCATGATTACGCCACCATTCTTTTTTAACGCTTGCAACATATTGTCGGCCATGTTGCGCTGAAACCCTGGTGTATAATATCGGCACGAAGAGTGTGAAGCGATTACGGGAACATTTGTAATTTTCATTACGTCAAAAAATGCGCTGTCGGATACGTGTGAAATATCAACCATAATTCCTACACGGTTCATTTCCTTAACTACCTGCTCACCAAATGGGCTTACGCCACTCCACGTACCAAGTGTGTCGTATGATGAATCACAAATCTGATTGTCCTTTCCATGCGTTAACGTTATGTACCGTATGCCGCGGTCATAAAAATATTTTACGTTTGCCAGGTCTTTACCAACAGGGGCTCCGTTTTCCATACCCATGGGTAACGACACTTTTCCAGCCTTGCTATTTTCTTCAATTTCTTGTGGGGTTCTGCCTTTCCCAAATTTAGCGGGATGAGCGTCCACAATTCCATCAATCATTGTCATCAATGAATCGGCTAGAATCTTGCCCATATCATCTGTTAATTGATAACGTGATGGGATATAAATAGACATAAAGGGAGCATCTAATCCACCTTTTTTTGCCCGCTCAAAATCGAAATCACCTTCGGTTGTGCTAATCGGAATGTTTAGGTACTCGCGTTCCAATCTAAATTTTTTCACTTTTAATCGGAACGGTAGATCCACATGACCATCGGCAATGATGTAGGCCTGGGCTAATGAATCCGCTACTTGTTTTATTTTTTCGTCAGGTAACGAGGCGTAATCAATACGATTTTCTTTTGATGAACAGGCAAGTAGGAGTACTAACCCGATTATAAAGTATTTACTTTGCATATGGTTGAATTAGGTGTTTAAAGTATTCAAAATTTCAGCCGTTGCAAAAGCTTGTTTTATAGATGGAGTTAAATAAGCCTGAAAATAAGTTGCCGTTGTACACCTTGGCTCAGTTGGCCTTACGAAACGGGCAAGATAAACCCCAGATTTGGGTAGCTTTAAATGGCGTAATTTACGATGTTACCATTTCGAGATTGTGGAGAAATGGCAAGCATTATGAGCATTGGGCCGGTCAGGATTTAACCAATGAATTGAAGGATGCTCCCCATACCGAAAAAGTTTTTGATAAATTTAAACCTGTTGGAAGATTACTATGATACTGATTGCCGATAGCGGAGCTTCAAAGACGGATTGGAGAATACTGGATGCGGATGGTAAAATTGAGCAAGCCCAAACCATAGGGTTTAACCCATATTATCAACCCATTGAGCAATTTGAACAAGAAGTGCGCGAGGTACTAATGCCTCAGATTAAGGCAAACATAAAAGAAATATTTTATTACGGAACGGGTTGCTCATCCGATAAGAACAGAAAACTTATCCGAAATGTATTCGAGATGTTTTTCCCTCAGGCACATATAGAGATATGGCATGATTTGCTAGCGGCTGCCCGTGCCATGTGTGGAACCGAAGAAGGGATAGCCTGTATTTTGGGCACTGGTTCTAATTCGTGTTATTATGATGGCGCTAAGATTGTCGACAATGTAACTTCGCTGGGGTATATATTGGGTGATGAAGGATCGGGTTCATACCTGGGAAAGAAAATTGTGGCAGATTACCTTCGTAAGGATTTACCCGAAAAATTATGGGATCAGTTTAAAAAACGTTTCCCGTTTGATCGCGATGAAATTCTGGATCGGGTGTATACACAAGAAATGCCCAGTCGCTTTTTAGGAAGTTTTTCGCATTTCATTTTTCAGAATCTGAAAGAGCCATATTGTTATAAACTTGTTTACGATGGGTTTAATGAATTTTTTGAAAAAAATGTGATGAAGTATACGGGATACGAAAAACTGAAAGTTCATTTCACAGGCTCGGTATCATTTTATTTCAGTGACATACTTCGGCAGGTGGCCAATGATAAAGGGATAACCGTAAAAAATATATTGGAGAGCCCCATTGCCGGACTCACATTATACCATAAACAAGAATTGAACTAACAAACTAAACCGTTGAGTACTACAGAATCTACTTCGTACTACCAGCATCTCGAAGCAATGAGTGTGCGCGAATTGTTGACCAACATCAACAAAGAAGACAACTCGATACCATTGGCTGTTGAAAAAGTTATTCCCGTTATTGAAAAACTGGTTAACGCGGTGGTTGAAAAAATGCGATCGGGTGGACGACTGTTTTATATTGGCGCAGGTACCAGTGGCCGACTGGGTATACTTGATGCTTCGGAAATTCCACCAACGTATGGCATGGCTCAAGGGAGGGTAATTGGAATTATTGCGGGTGGTGACCAGGCAATTAGAAAAGCTGTAGAGTATGCAGAAGATGATACCGATCAGGCCTGGAAAGATTTGCAGATCCATCATATCAGTAAGCAGGATGTGCTAATTGGCATAGCGGCTTCCGGGCAAACGCCCTATGTAATTGGTGGGTTGAAAGAGGCGCAAGCCAACGGAATTGTGACGGGATGTATTACGTGCAATGCAAACGCAACTGTTTCTAAACATGCCAACCATGCGGTAGAAGTAGTGGTAGGCCCCGAGTTTGTTACGGGCAGCACACGCATGAAAGCCGGTACCGCACAAAAGCTCGTACTCAATATGATTTCCACAACCACCATGATAAAACTTGGAAGGGTAAAAGGAAACAAAATGGTAGACATGCAACTCACCAACAACAAATTGATTGATCGTGCCACCCGCATGGTCATGGATGAGCTTTCTATAACACAGGAAAAAGCCGAAAGGCTGTTAAAGGAATTTGGCTCGGTGCGAAAAGTATTTGAAAATAAGAAAGGGGTTTAAAACCCCTTCTTTTTTAGTTCATTCTCTCGATTGAATTCATACTTAGTCAAAGTAAACTCAACTGCACATCACTCACCAGCGCCTCGGCAGGAACAAGATACTGACGCTTGGAATTAACCTCTTTACAAAGCACACGCGTTCGTCTCAATTTTCCTTTTTTGAAGTGCCGTCCGTTCAATTGAAATGTACTTCCTTCCGGTAGGTCTGATAATACAATATCAGCGTGAGTTCTTTCATCAAAAGAGCGCAGCGCTTTTGTCAAAATCGTATCGGCAAAAGAGCTTGCCTTTGGATTTTGCATATGTTGGGTGAGTGGTGTTAAGATCCTTTCGGGAAATATCTCAACAGTAAGTATAGGATAAAGCAGTTTTTGGAATGCACTTTTCCAGTGATCTCCATGGGGTTCGGTTCGGTGACCAAATTCAAGAAATACACGAAGGTGCGCTACTTCATGAATATAGGTGATGAGAAAAGTAAAAGGATTGAGGTCATGGTTGAGCGTAATACGCGGATGTGCAACACCATGCCTACACGTAAAGTCACCAATTTTTGTTTGTCGGCTTTTCGTGAGTTTAAGATTGAAAGGCCTTTCTTTCCAAAGACCAAAGGCGTACGAAATTGCTTTTTCGGGCAGGTGGAGTTGAAGTGTATTTAAAACCTGTGTTTCCGTCATGGACAAGGTAATTCCAAACTAAAAGGCAACAAAAAAGGCTTTATCACTAAAGCCTTCCCGGGAACAATCTTTTTTAAGATTGACTACTGAGCTACAGCGGCAGAATCAACTACAGCAGCGGCAGAATCAACTACAGCAGCAGCAGAATCAACTACTACAGCAGCAGAATCAACTACAGCAGCAGCTTCTTCTTTCTTACCACCACAAGCTACAACGGCAACCGCAAAAGCGCCTACCATCATTAATGCGAACAATTTTTTCATAGTTTACAGGTTTTTAAAAATCACGCAAATATAACAGTTCTTGAACATTACTAATAACGCCCATCAAAAATTTATTTTTTACGGAAGATAAGCCGCACAGGAACACCTTGAAAATCGAAGTGTTCGCGGATACGGTTTTCCAAATACCGCTCATACGAA
Source organism: Cyclobacteriaceae bacterium (assembly GCA_031395485.1). Taxonomy (GTDB): domain Bacteria; phylum Bacteroidota; class Bacteroidia; order Cytophagales; family Cyclobacteriaceae; genus UBA2336. The sequence continues at coordinate 106,822 of JANNUS010000010.1, forward strand.
GGTTGAATATATTGTGGCAGGTTACAAAAGAATGCAATCGATGGAAACCGTGCCTGAACCTGTGTTATATATTTTATCTGGATGAATTTGCCCTTTATTGCTGGCGGTGGATAACGCTCAATATCGGCTAAAAGCAAGTCATTTAGTTTAGAAGTAGGTATCCTTTTGGTCTTATTGGCATATACCTCAACAGCCTTTTCAACTACTTGGAAAATCCGTTGTTTTTCAAGAGCCGAGGCAAAAATGACTGGTATGTAATCAATTGGGGCTATTTTTTCGAGAATATCTTTTTTAAAGGCCTCGGCTGTGTTAGTGTCCTTTTCAACTAAATCCCACTTATTAACCATAATTACCATGCCTTTTCCCTGTCGTTGAGCGAGGCTAATAATGTTTACGTCTTGAGACTCAAGCTTGCGGGTGGCATCAATTACAATAATACAGACATCACTTTCTTCTAATGCCCGCAATGAACGGAGTACGGAATAGAACTCAATATCATCATGAACCTTGCTTTTTTTCCGAATACCGGCTGTATCAATCAGAATGAAATCATTGCCGAACATTTTGTAATGCGAATGGATTGCATCGCGGGTAGTACCTGCTTCATCTGTTACGATGCTTCTTTCGGTACCCAATAGGGCATTTAGCAACGATGACTTACCAACGTTAGGCCGGCCTAAAATTGAAATTTTTGGAATGCCAGCGTCCGGATCTTCCACACCTTCACTCGGAAATACTTTTACTAAGTCGTCCAGCAATTCACCCGTTCCTGATCCATTTTCAGCAGATATGGGATAGATTTCTTCGCCCAAACCAAGCGCATAAAACTCGTTAGCATGTAAGGCTTTCTCCGGAGTATCAGCTTTGTTGGCCACTAAAAAAACGGGTTTTTTTGAAGTTCGGATTACATTGGCAAATTCCTGATCGAAACCGGTTAGACCATCGCGACAGTCTACTACGAAAATAACGGCAGAGGCTTCGTCAAGTGCCATCTTAACCTGCTTGCGGATTTCACTTTCGAATTTGTCTTCCGATCCAATTACATATCCACCTGTATCAATTACGGTAAAGTATTTCCCTATCCACTCGCCATAACCGTAATGGCGATCACGCGTTACGCCTGCTGTATCATCCATGATGGCCTGGCGCTGTTCAATCAGTCGATTGAAAAGTGTTGATTTACCTACGTTTGGTCTTCCTACTATTGCTACAATGTTTGCCATACTTCAATTTTCAATTGTTTAATTGTCAGCTAGCCAATGATTCGTAATGTCAAAGGTTAATTGACAGTCGGATTATTATTCAAAATATCCGAATTGCTTTAATTTATTTTGTTGCTTCCGCCAGTTGTCGGCAACTTTAACGTGCGTTTCTAAAAATATTTTCTTTTGAAAGAATGCTTCCAAATCTTTTCGGGCATCCGTTCCTAATTTTTTGAGAGCACTCCCTGCTTTGCCAATGATGATGCCTTTTTGCGAATCACGTTCCACATAAATTTCGGCCCGTATGCGAATAATAGCTTCTTCTTCCTTGAATTCATTGATAGCGACCTCGGTGCTGTAAGGAACTTCCTGCTCGTAATTGAGAAATATCTTTTCGCGAATAATCTCCGAAGCAAAAAAACGCTCTGAACGATCAGTAAACTCATCTTGCGGAAAAAATGGTGGATGCTCAGGCATCAATTCGATAATCGTTTTCAGCAGTTCATCAGTATTTTCTCCATTCTTTGCCGAAACGGCCATGGTCATGGTAACGTTCGGCAAATGCTCCTTCCAATGCTGAAATTTATCGTGAACCTGACTTCCTTTTGCTTTATCAATTTTGTTCAATACAAGCAGGATCGGAGTTTGAATCCGCTTAAATCGGTCAAAAAGTACGGGGTCGTACTTCTCTTCCAGTTCAACCACCAACAAAATTAGGTCGGCATCGTCTAACGAAACCTTCACATAGCTCATCATAGCATCATGAAGCGCATACTTGGGCTCTAAAATGCCAGGGGTATCGGAATACACAATTTGGTATTGGTCTGTGTTCAAAATACCCATTATCCGATGGCGGGTCGTTTGGGCTTTAGGCGTTGCAATAGAAAGCTGTTCACCAACTAATTTGTTCATAAGGGTAGACTTCCCCACGTTGGGTTTACCTACAATACTTACAAAACCGGCTTTAAATACAGATGACATAGTTTCTGAAAAAAGAAAAACCCCTGACAGTTAAATCGGGGGTTTTGTAGTAGCGGGGACAGGACTCGAACCTGTGACCTTTGGGTTATGAGCCCAACGAGCTACCAACTGCTCCACCCCGCGATATTAGGAGGCACAAAAGTAGGGCATTCGTGTTAAAAAACAAATTATGGTAAATTTCAAGATTCAATTCTTACCGTTTTAACATTCATGTTGTTTAACACCAAACCACCTTTAGCCGAACGCATGAGGCCTTCAAAACTTGAAGACCTGGTAGGACAAGAACATCTTGTTGGCGAGAATGGTGTGATCCGAAAAACAATTCAGACGGGGAATATTCCCTCTATGATTTTGTGGGGGCCACCCGGGGTGGGTAAGACAACGATTGCCAATATTATCGCGAATGAAGTTAAAAAACCATTCTACGTTTTAAGTGCCATCAGTGCAGGCGTAAAAGATATTCGCGAAATCATAGAAAAAGCAAAATCATCGCCACGTTCCATTTTATTTATTGATGAGATCCATCGTTTTAATAAATCACAACAGGATGCGTTACTGGGTGCTGTTGAAAAAGGTATTATTACATTAATTGGTGCAACAACTGAAAATCCTTCTTTTGAAGTAAACTCAGCTTTGCTTTCGCGGAGCCAGGTGTACACCTTAAACGCGTTAGAAGAAAAGGATTTGTTGAGGTTGGTTAATCAAGCCCTCACAAAAGATGAAGAATTAAAAAAACAGGATGTTGAAATAAAAGAACATCAAGCACTTTTTCAGCTTTCAGGTGGCGATGCGCGGAAGGTCCTTAATTTATTAGAGTTAGTTGTTGATTCAGATACTGAAGGGAAAATTATCATAACGGATGCATTAGTAACAAACATAGCCCAAAAGAAAATTGCCATCTATGATAAAAGTGGCGAGCAGCATTACGATATAATTTCTGCCTTTATAAAATCGATCCGCGGAAGCGACCCAAATGCAGCTATCTACTATTTAGCGAGAATGGTGGAAGGAGGAGAGGATGTGAAATTCATAGCACGCAGAATGTTAATTCTTGCATCCGAAGATATTGGCAATGCAAATCCAACGGCATTGGTGATGGCCAATAACACATTTCAGGCTGTAGACGTGATTGGATATCCTGAAGCGCGCATTATTTTGGCGCAGTGTGCAGTGTATTTGGCAAGCTCACCCAAAAGTAATGCGAGTTATATGGCTATTGAAAGTGCCATTGGTGTAGTTCGTGAAACCGGAGACTTGCCTGTGCCGTTGGCCGTAAGAAATGCTCCGACTAAATTGATGAAAGACCTGGGTTACAGTAAAGGGTATCAGTATGCGCATGATTATGAAGGTAATTTTGTAAGCACTGAATTTTTACCGGAGCAGATTAGCGGAAGGAAATTTTATGAGCCAGGCAAAAATGTCCGTGAAGATGAGCTACGAAAATATTTACGGGCTTTGTGGAAAGAAAAATATGAATATTGACCCTCAATTATTGAAGTAAGGATGCAGCGCGTTATACTGGAATCATCTCCCGCCTTTATTTTACTGTGCCTGGCTATAAGTGCCGGCTATGCGTTTCTGTTATACAGGAGCAAACATCCGTGGACTAAAACGGTTAACCAGATTCTTTTTGCGTCTCGGGCAACGTTGGTATTTCTTTTGACCTTTTTGTTACTCGGGCCAATCATAAAGCAAATCAATAATATTTTTGAGAAACCTGTGTTCGTGGTTCTGCAAGATAACTCCATCTCTGTAAAAGAAACAACGGATTCAATTTCTCTAAAAACATTGAATGCTTCTGTTGGTACACTGAAAAAATCTCTTTCAGAAAATGGATATGATGTTGCTCACAAAAGCCTTTCGGATAATGATGCGCAACAAATTCTATTCACTGCACCCACTTCCGATATTCAGGGAGCTTTGCGAAAAATAGCAAATCAGTATGAAGGAAAATCGATTGGAGGAGTTTTACTCGTGTCGGATGGCATTTACAATTCGGGACTTTCTCCATTGTATGCTAATTATAATTTTCCTGTATACACTGTTGGTGTAGGCGATACAACAGAGCGTCAGGATATTGTTCTTAAAAATCTTGTCTATAATAAAATTGCTTACCGGGGAAATAAATTTCCGCTACGTGCCGAAATACTGGTGAAAGGTTACCCGAATCAGAATATTTCTATTTCACTTGTCCATGCAGGTAAATTGATCGAACGAATAAATAAAAACTCGGGTAGCGAACAATTACTAACGATAGACTTCAATCCATTAGCTGCTGAGCAAGGCATTCAGCGTTTTGATTTACAAATTGACGTTAAGGCGGGTGAACATAATGTTAAGAATAACCGGTCGACAGCTTTTGTTGAAATAGTTGAAGGAAAAAAGAAAATTCTTATTGTGGCTTCATCACCGCACCCAGATATTAAAGCATTGCGATCTGTGATTGAGAAAAATTCAAACTATGATTTCATACTTCACATTCCAGGCTTACAAGAAACAGAGCTGAAGAACTTGCAGCCAGCGGCAATTGATTTGGTAATTTTCCACCAGTCACCTGATAAACGTGGGCGAACGCGAGAACTCTTTCAGCGATTTAGTAAGAGTGAAACTTCACTGTTTGTCATTGCGGGACAACAAACTGATTTGGATTTTTTGACGAAAAATGATGTGCCTTTAAAGTTCGAGCAGCTACCTCGTCAACTGGATGATGTGATGCCTGTTATCAATCCTACTTTTTCTAATTTCCTTATTTCTGCGGAAGCAAATGCTGTTTTTGCCGGATTCCCACCCGTGTGGGTTCCGTTCGCAAAGATGCAAGTGCCAGTTTCAGCCGGAATACTTTTGTTTCAACGCGTTGGAAGCCTTACAACGGAGAAGCCACTGCTTTGGATTGACGCTCCGGATAGTCGCAAGATTGCAATTATGCTAGCGGATGGATTTTGGCAGTGGCGGTTGGAAGAATATTCTAAAGCACAGAATACGGAAACATTTGATGAAGTGTTTGGGAAACTTATCCAGTACTTAAGCACCACCGATGATAAAAGTAAATTTAGGAGCTACCCGGTTGAACAACAATTTTCAGATACGGAATCAATTGTATTTGAGAGCCAGGTGTATAACGATATTTATGAGCCCGTTTTCGGTAACACGATTAGTCTTGAGCTTTCGGATGAAATGGGCAAGAAATATCAATACAACTATGTGATCAGTCCCGGCAATGCGCGATATGAAATCGGTGGATTAAAAGAAGGCGTGTATCGCTATAAGTCTGCAACAGAGATAAATGGAAAGAAGGAGGAGGTACGCGGACAGTTTTTAGTAATTGCACAACAAACTGAACTTCAAAATCTCACTGCAGACTTTGATTTACTCAGGAAGCTTTCAACTACAACGGGTGGTCAGTTTTATAAAACCTCTGAGACAGAAAAACTTAAATCCGATCTTTCAAAAAAGGAAGCTAGACGCATTATTCATAGTGAGGAGAAATACGATTCTCTGCTTAATTTAAAATGGGTATTCTTCCTTTTGTTGGCGCTCGTTACCACAGAGTGGTTCCTGAGAAAATATCATGGTGGTTATTAGTGCCTGTGTTAAAGCAGGATCAAGTATTTACACTTTTTTACATTCAGTCCAATCTTACCAATCAGGATGTTTTCTAATCGTAAATAGTACATTAAGAAAAGTAACAAAAGAGTCATCATATTTTTTTCTGATTTTGGCTTAGCGATTAGTGAAGCTAAGAGTAGTCAAGATTCCATAATTTTTTCTTATTCTCAGTAATATCATATGTTCAATTTTTTCAATTGGTTTTGGTTTAAAAAGTTTCAGTAATAATTTGTCAGTAATAAATTCTGGTAGAATATAAGATACTCTAAGTAACATGCGGTTATGGAAACCAGGTACTATTTTGAACTGTCGCTTGAACAATTTGCTAACAGCAGTTTTGGCTACCGCCTGTGGGGTTTGAACAAACAATGTATTTTTGCCAGCCGTTCTCTTTAAAATATCTCTAACCCTTGGACTCGTTAATGTACTCCCCGGACAAAGACAAGAAACAGAGATGTTGGATGGCTCCAGCTCTAAGCGCAATGCTGCTGAGAAAGAATAAACAAAACTTTTGGTAGCGGAATACACAGCTTTATAGGGTATTTTAAATACTGATGCCAAACTGCCCACATTTAAAATATAACCTTCTCCAGATTCTTTAAGGAGAGGAGTAAACAGATGTGTTAGTGATACAAGCGCAAGATTGTTGAGGGACATCATTTGCTGCAGTTCATTTAAATCGGAATCTTCGAAGAGTTTAAGATTCCCAAAACCTGCGTTATTAACCAGAATGCTTACGTGAATATTTTTACGCTTACACATATCGAATAGCAAGTAGGGAGCCTCCAAATTAGTCAGGTCAAGACAAATGGAAATTACTTTTATGTTGTATGTCATCACAAGTGTTTCCTCAACAACTTCTATCCCTGTATTTGGCAAGGCGACAAGGATGAGGTTTATTCTTTTCCGTGCAAGTTCTTCCGCAATCGCACAACCTATTCCGGAACTAGCCCCGGTAACTAAAGCGTAAGTTTCAACTACTTCTTCATCGGAGTAGCCGTACAGAATATTCGGTTGCTCTTTTTTTATATCGATACGATTATTTTTTTTCATAGCATTATTTTTTTGTGGTGTTAAAATTGAAACTCATTTTCGGGTTTGATGCAATGGAGAAAGCTTCATGCACAATGGCAAGTGCCACATGCAAAATCGCAGCATACCAGAAACTTCCGCTTTTCCAGGCGATGTAGCATAATAACAGCCCTACCGGTATGCTCATCAATGCTTCGCGTTTAGATTTCATTAGATGAACGAGTGAGCAAACGACTGTATTCAATAGAGTTGCATGCAATAACCCAATCTTTTCGATTGTTGAAAAAAGGAAAAGACCTCGAAAAATCATTTCATAACAAACAAGGAAGACCGCCCATGTTAACGTACTCTTTAACAAAAGACTGCGTGACCAAACATTACTGCGTATGGGTGGATAGTTCTCTATATTTTCTTTGTCACTTGCCATAAAGTAATCGGCAACGGCCATCAGTATGATCACGCTAAAAACAATCGCGATTACGCTCCAATCGATACTAAAAGAAAAACCCGGCATTTTAAAGAAATTATTGGGCTGATTAATTATTGAGATGGCTACTGGTATTAGAAAAATAAATGAACCAATGACTCTCTTCAATAGCGCATGAAGCTGTATGCTATTTGATTGGAGAAAACCGACAACGATAATTGCAGCAAGCGAGGAGGTTATTTCTGTTGACCACATTTTTTTTTGATTTAGATGTATACTTTTTTGCTGCTTTCAATCCATTCCAGAGTTTTTTTAATACCCTCCTCTATTGGAGTTACCGTGAACCCCAATTCCTGAATGGCTTTTTCACAGGAGTAGTCAAGATTGTAGCGGTATTTATTAATCCACTTACGTGTGATGATTGGCTCTTTATTGAACCACTTCGAAAATGCTTCTTCTTTCCAGCCAAAGGCCATCAATAACGGAACGGGGATTCGAATCAATAGAAAGTGCTTGTTCGTTATCTCCTTCAATAGATTGAAGAATTGATTGAAATTTATGTTTGCACCTCCTAAAATATATTTTTCACCCGGCTTGCCTCTTTCCATGGCCAATATGTGACCATTTACAACGTCATCGATATACGAGAAGCAGCCTAGCGCATTGCCATCACCAGGAATAACGTGCCAGTTCCCTTCCACATAAGATTTTATCATCATGGATATTACATTGCTCTCCGTCCACTTGCCAGGACCGTACACGCGAACCGGATGTACTATTGAGACATTAAGCCCTCTTCGCACATAGTGTTGTATTTTTTCTTCAGCCATAAATTTTGAGCTCTCGTATTCGGTAAAAAAATCACAAAGGCGTACAGCTTCTTCGGTTGCCGGATGACCATTGCTCGTAGCCAATGTTGCAACCGTTGAAGTGTATACGACCTTTTCAACGCCTGCTTCCATGGCAGCTTCTAAAATATTTACAGTGCCTTGTACATTTATGGTATAATATGTTTTAGGATTTTTTGCCCAAGCGCGTGCATAAGCAGCAACATGATATACTTGTTGGCAGCCTTTCATAGCCGATCGAATCACCGCGCTGTCTGATAAATCGCCATTAAAAACAACTATTCTATCGTTGATAAATAATTCCTCTTCAGGTATTTGCCTGCAGAGTACGTGAACGGTGTGACCCAGATTCAGCAGTTTGAACACTAAGTTTTGGCCCACATAACCTGTGGCGCCTGTTACGAAGATTTTCATAAGAATTTTTGTTTAGTATAAATTTTAAATGGATGAATGTTGAGTAAAAAGTATTTTACATGCATAAAATCTGTAGGAGACAGATACTCTTTTTTTATTCTGAATAAACCCATTACTTGAAAGGTTAATACCTTTCGTTTGCATAAAACTTTTATTCGGAGCTGCGTTGGGGAAGTGTATTTACTGGAGGCCACAAAATTCACGAATGTGATGCCCTCCGAATTGTATGGTCTTGTCTTTTGTGCTTGGGTAGTTGTTCCACCTACCATTATCACTACTAGTAAGTTATATGCGATGGTTTTCATACTTAAAGACTTTGTTGTGCCTGTTGGAGTAAACGTTGACATTTCTGTAAGCGCAATGGATCATCAGCATCTTGTGGTTTAAGGTGAAGCGCTTTTTTGAGAGTTGATACTGTTTCAATATCTTCGCCCTGGAAATGCAAAGTCAATGCCTTTCCATAGTAGAACACTATGTAATCTGGCCACAAGTCAATAGCTTTTTCATAGCAACGAAGGGCTTCATCAATTGATGCTCCCGCAGGCACTCCACCAAAGAGTAAGTTGCAGACCATCTTTTCAAATCCTGATAAACTGGCAATTGCAAAATTCCATTTGCCGAGTATGTAATACGCAGGTGCGAATTTTGAATCAAGTGTGAGAATATATTCCGCCTCACGCTTTATGATTTTAGCATTCGCTAATTTTTCTCGGGGGTTATCTGCCATCTCAGCCAGAATACCAAGTGAGAGCACGTAGCAGAGATGAGCTTCTTTATCTTTACTATTAATCTGAATGGCTTGCAAGGCGATTTGTTTTGCCATTAACGCATGATTACGTTTAAACTCTTTGTCTTTCGAACGGCCACCGATGTTGCACAGCATTCGACTTGATCGAACTAAAGCAACCGAGTTGTTTGGTTGAATTTTCAAGACCGTTTCATACTGTGCTAAGGCTGCATCATCTCTCCAATCACGTTCGTTTTGCATACCCTGATTAATAATTTCATCCACCGACTGGGCTTGAACAGAGCTTATGGTTAGTACGACCATCGCCATCGCTCTTGCCATTATCAAGAAGGTATTTCGAGCGAGGAGTAATGGCCTTAGCGATGGTTGCCAACCTGGCCGGCCGAATGTGTAAATGATTTTTTTGCTCCAATCTTTTGCACCGTACACGTCTTTTATCAGAGAGGCCCACTCTTTAAAAGTAATTTTTATGCTTAAAATCGCCTCAACAGAAATGAACAAAATTAAAATACCTGATATCGTTATATTAAAGTAGTCCATAACTTTTGTGTTTTGCTTGTGGGTCAAATGAACCATAAGTAAACCAGTTACAGACTTCATTCTTCACAAGTGGGATGGATTTTTTTTGTAAAAAATGCAAATCGCTTGTGTTGCCTGAGGTATTGTTGCAAAATTTAATAACGAAGCAGGCAATAGACAGTGATAGTACGAATCTATGCAAACATGAATTTTCACGGAAGTGATACCAAAATCACCGTATCGCACTATGATGAGCAGAAGAGCAGCTGTACTATCCAATCTCAAAGCAACGCATGCTCACACTGGCATTTTGAATTTCTTCAAAAGTGAATTTTATTTCGTCTTTCGCTCCGACTAATCCAAGGCTGTAGATCATCGGGAGATAGTGATCTGGTGTTGGAATCGACAGAAGTGCAGACTGCCCCAACTTTTCATACTCAACCAAATCGTTAAACTCACGACTGAGGATTTTCTTTTTGCTGATTTCGTCAAACTCCTTGGCCCACTCGTATGGATTGGCTTCCATGTTATGAAAATCAGCGTTGTGTAAATTGTGAACAATGTTGCCACTACCAATGATAAGCACTCCCTTATTCCGCAGCGATTGTAACTCACTAGCAAGCTTAAAGTGATACGTTGCCGACTTTGAATAGTCAATGCTCATTTGAAAAACAGGAATTTCAGCATCGGGAAAAGCATGCTTCAATACAGTCCAGGCTCCATGATCTAAGCCCCACTCATGATCCTCTTGTACGTCCGTTGTGGTAACAATTTTTTTAACCTCTTGAGCATATTCAGGTGACCCCATTGCAGGATACTTTATTTTATACATCGCATCCGGGAAGCCATAAAAATCATAAATAGTTTCAGGCCTGTTTGTAGCCGCTACATAGGTTCCTTTTTGCGTAAGCCAGTGAGCAGATATTACCAAGATTGCATTGGGTTTTTCTTTTAACGATTTACCCATCATGGCTAGGTTCTTTGTGAATGCATTATTCATCAACACGTTTAACGGATTCCCATGACCTATAAACCATGCTGGATATGGAGCGGTACTTTTAAAACCAGCTGTTTTTTTATGAAGATTCTGTAGTTGCATAGGATGTATACAATCTCTTTCTCAAAAAAGTTTAGTAAATGAAAAAGGCGAGAATGCTCGCCTTTTTCATTTACTAACTTAAACCTGTATTTACTCACTTTTTTTCGATGCTGCTTTTGGTTTTTTTACTTTAATAGTGACGCTATCACTCTTTCCATCGTAGTCTGCTACTAGCGTGCCGCCTTCTTCAATCTCGCCTTTCAGAATTTCCTCGGCTACCGGATCTTCCAGATACTTGGTAATGGCTCGGTTTAACGGGCGTGCGCCAAACTGATGGTCATATCCTTTTTCGGCTAGGAAGTCCTTTGCCTTATCGGTTAACTCAACGTTGTAACCGAGTTGTGTAATCCTATCAAATACTTTTTTAAGCGAGAGCTCAATGATTTTGTGAATGTGTTCGCGCTGAAGTGAATTGAACACGATCACATCATCCAAGCGGTTTAAAAACTCAGGGCTGAATACACGTTTCAATGCGTTTTGAATCGTGGACTTCATCGCCTCTTCTTCATTTTCTTTTTTTGCTGAGGTGGTAAAGCCTATCCCACTACCAAAATCCTTTAAATCGCGTACACCGATGTTTGAAGTCATAATGATGATGGTGTTTCTAAAATCTACTCTGCGGCCAAGGCCATCGGTAAGAATTCCGTCATCCAACACTTGTAATAGAATATTAAAAATATCTGGATGTGCTTTCTCAATCTCGTCAAGCAAAACAACCGAGTAAGGCTTCCGTCTTACTTTTTCGGTAAGTTGTCCGCCTTCTTCGTAACCTACATATCCTGGAGGGGCACCTACTAATCGTGAAACAGAGAATTTTTCCATGTACTCACTCATATCAATTCGTATAACTGAATCCTCTTTGTCAAACAGATAAGTCGCTAATACTTTTGCCAACTCTGTTTTACCAACACCGGTAGGCCCCAGAAAAATGAAGGAGCCAATAGGTTTCTTCGGATCTTTTAATCCAACGCGGGTTCGTTGAATAGCTCGTGTTAATTTTTTAATAGCTTCTTCTTGTCCTATTACCCTGCCACTTAATTCGCTACTCATGCTTAGTAGCTTATTACTTTCTTTTTGCGCAATACGATTGGTAGGGATGCCTGTCATCATTGCGATAACATCTGCAACGTTGTCTTCATTTACCGTATATTTTTCCGTGCGGGTTTTATCTTCCCATTTTGCTTTAGCGATATCAAGCTGTTCCAGTAGTTTTTTCTCGCGGTCGCGTAGCTGAGCCGCTTCTTCATATTTCTGACTTTTCACTACACGGTTTTTTTCTTTCTTCACGTCTTCTACAGCCTCTTCTAATTTTACAATTTCTTCGGGCACATGAATATTATTGATGTGAACACGGGCACCAGCTTCGTCCATTACATCAATAGCCTTATCTGGCAAGAATCGATCGCTGATATAGCGGTCAGAAAACTTTACACACGACTCAATAGCTGCTTTGGTATAGGATACATGGTGATGATCTTCATATTTCTCCTTAATATTTTCCAGTATCTGGATTGTCTCCTCTACTGTAGTAGAGTCAACTAAAACCATTTGAAACCTCCGAGCCAGTGCGCCATCTTTTTCGATGTATTGCCTATACTCATCTAGTGTAGTAGCACCAATACATTGAATTTCTCCACGTGATAATGCTGGCTTAAACATATTAGACGCATCGAGTGAGCCCGAAGCTCCGCCCGCGCCAACAATGGTATGTAATTCATCGATGAATAAAATTACGTCTGGAGATTTCTCCAATTCATTCATCACTGCTTTCATGCGCTCTTCAAACTGACCGCGGTATTTGGTTCCGGCTACCAACGAGGCTAAGTCAAGTGTTACTACACGCTTGCCAAACAACACGCGCGAAACTTTTTTCTGAACAATGCGAAGAGCAAGACCTTCCGCAATTGCAGTTTTACCCACACCGGGTTCACCGATCAGTATTGGATTATTTTTCTTTCTACGGCTAAGAATTTGCGCTACACGTTCAATCTCCTTTTCGCGACCAACGATTGGATCGAGTTTTCCGTCTTCTGCATAACGGGTTAAGTCACGACCGAAATTATCCAGCACCGGTGTACGTGATTTTTCAGCTCCCTTTTTTTCTTTACCTGCTCCGCCTCCAGGAGCACCTCCAAAAATTCGTGAGGAATCATCATCTGGATCATCCGTATCGGAGGCTGCCTGCGGCCCCTCTGCCTGATATTCAAGCATCTCTTTTACGGTTTCGTAATTCACATCAAACTTATTTAATATTTGCGTGGCTAAATTATCAGCATCGCGAAGGATGGATAATAATAAATGCTCTGTTCCTATTAATTGGGCTTTAAAAATCTTTGCTTCCAGATATGTAATTTTCAAAACTTTTTCGGAAGCTTTTGTGAGTGGAATATTCGCCAGATTTTTTACTTCATGGGTAGCTGTTCCTTTTGATACTTTTTCAACTTCTGAGCGTAACTCATCGAGTGGAACACCTAATTTTTTCAGTACACCAACGGCTACGCCCTCACCCTCACGGATCAGCCCTAACAACAGATGTTCGGCACCTATATAATCGTGACCAAGGCGAAGTGCTTCTTCACGACTTAGGGAAATAACTTCTTTAACACGGTTGGAAAATTTTGCCTCCATAGAATGAGTATAAGAATTATGTAAATGTAAACTATTAACGGATTATTTGACCTTTCCAGTATTAAGATTTTAAACGCTTTCCGCTTTGAATTTGTTCAATGTAGTTTTGCCGATGACCCTACTACGTTGTAAGCATTTGGGCCTTCACAAAACACAAGGTCAATAAGACTTAAGCCTTCTACAAAAGTATTGCCAAATACCTGAGCGTAAGTAACAGGTTGAAAAAAAGAGGCGAGTTGTTCGGTCTTTTTAGCTTGTATTACATTTCGAACATCGATAACACTGCCAGAAGGGATTTTTTCATACGCCATAGTTTCCTGAATTGGTATATCGAGTTTTAACCACCTGAGACAGATTGTCAGCAACTCGAAATTTAAGTCGTAAAGAAAAGTATGTTGCCTGAATAGCGTCAAGCGAAGATCATCGGCATAAAATTCAAAGAACGGTGCATTGCGGTAGGCCGATTCAATTGCACGCCAATGGTTGTTAAGCCACTTTTGCGAATAATCAATTCGCACATCGGTGATTAATACTTTACCATACGCATCCTTGCGATTCATCCGCGCGGACTTTGAGGTGATCGGAACGATAAGCCGTTGTATCCCCTGGGCGGTTAGTATGTGGCATCGGTTGCGGTAACTTTGTTTTATAAAGTGTTCGAATTTTTCGACAATAATATTTTCGGAGGAGCGCAATACTGAAAAATAAGCTATGGAGGGCAAGTATTGAAGTTCGATTAGTGTTTTCACAGATTATAAATCAATTTTGCCTAAGCCTTGTCTTATAATTTTTAATTGTTCACCCGTACAGTCTACAACGGTAGAGGGAACATTTCCGCCTGCTCCACCATCAATTACAATGTCAACCAGGTTTTTAAAATCTTTATAAATTTCTTCAGGGTCGGTAGTATATTCTACAATGTGATCATCGTCTTTTATAGACGATGTTATTAGTGGATTACCGAGTTCAGCAACAAGGGTTCTGGGTATGGTATGATCGGGTATTCGAATACCGACAGTTTTTTTATTTACGTCAAGAATTTTTGGAACGCGACTGCTCGATTCGAGTATAAACGTGAATGGGCCGGGCAACGATCGTTTCAAAACTTTGAATACCGGAGTATCAATTCTTTTCACAAATTCAGCTATGTGACTCAGGTCGTTACAAATAAAGGAGAGGTCAAGTTTGTTGGGTTTAATATTCATGATCTTACACAACCGTTCAACAGATTTTCGGTTCATTAAATCGCAACCAATACCATAAATTGTATCGGTAGGGTAAATAATAATACCACCATTTCGCAATGTATCAACAACGTAGTTGATTTTGCGCTTCTCGGGGTTTTGCGGATGTATGTATAGAAACTCTGCCGGCATTCTAAATAATTGTTTAAATATACCTCGTTAAAGGTTTATAAAAGTCATAATTGAATTAGCATAATCCTTTAATCTGAGTAATTCGGAACGTATTTTTGAATTCTTATTACCATCACTATGTTCAAAGGCTTCGGTAAAATTATTTTATTCCTTCTGGCTTCAATTTTATTGATTTCGTTCACATTTTATGCGTATCAGGTAGTTTATACTCCGAATGTATTAGTGGGGAAGGAAGATCGGATTATTGTTATTCCGGATGATGCCACATTTGAATCTATTCAAAAGCAATTACATGAAGGTCAATATGTTCAGGACTTGATTTCATTTAGTTTTCTTGCAAAGTTGATGGACTATGATGAGAATATTAAATCGGGTCGTTTCACCTTGCGCGCAAACATGAATAATCTTACAGCCATCAGACATTTAAGACTGGGACTGCAAGAGCCCGTAAAAATTACGTTTAATAATGTTAGGCTTATCGCTGACTTGAGCGAAAAAATCACAAAAAACTTGGCGATATCACCATCCGAGTTTGAGGCGGCCCTAATAGGATTTTCAATGAGCAACACGTACGGGTTTACCAAAGACAATGTACTATCGATGTTTATACCCAATACCTATGAGGTGTATTACAATATTAGTGCACCGTTGCTAATGGAACGTTTGTATGATGAGTATGATAATTTTTGGAGTGCACAGCGATTGCAGAAAGCAAAGACCCTTGGCTTAACACCTATCGAGGTTTCAATTCTTGCATCTATTGTTCAGGCAGAAACTGTAAAACCAGATGAAGCGCCTATCATCGCGGGGCTTTATATAAACAGGCTAAAACAAGAAATTCCGTTGCAGGCTGATCCTACATTGGTATTCGCTGTTGGCGATTTTGCTTTGAAGCGCGTATTAAATGAACATAAGGAAGTCGACTCTCCGTATAACACCTATAAAAATAGAGGGCTGCCACCCGGGCCGATTAATTTGCCAGAAATAAATTCGGTAGAGGCTGTGCTCAATTATAGTTCTAACGATTACATCTACATGTGTGCAAAAGAAGATTTTTCTGGGCGACATAATTTTTCTGCATCATACAAAGAGCATATGCTCAACGCTGATCGTTACCAAAGAGCATTAACCATTGAGCAGCGAAAGGGTGAAGCACTTAAGAAGAAAAAATAGTAAAATTTTTGTCGATGTATCAATCTGAGACTACTGTGCGTGTGCGCTATGGCGAAACCGATCAAATGGCGTATGTTTATTATGGTGTTTATGCCATGTATTATGAAGTGGCACGTGTGGAAAGTTTTAGAAAACTTGGTGTTACCTATAAAGAGCTTGAGGCTATGGGCGTGATGATGCCTGTGCTGGAGAATCATTCTAAATTTTTAGTGGCGGCAAGGTATGATGAGTTGCTTCGCATTGTAACCACGATTCGTGATAAACCAACTGTTAAGATCAAATTCGAATTCGAAATTTATAATGAAAGAAATGAATTGATTCATCAGGGAGAAACCTTACTGGCATTTATAGATCAAAAAACGAGAAGACCCAGAAAGCCTCCTGAAAATTTGGTTAACGTTCTGGCTCCTTTTTTTAAATGAAGTTTAAGTATAAACGATATTTTTTTCAATGGAGCCCCGCCCTCTTCATCATCTATTGGATGAGGAGAATAAAATTCAAACGATGGGACAATGTTTCACTGTATAAAATTATCAAGCTCTTTGTCCGAGATATCACACAGAACGAGATTTTAATTCGCGCCAATGGCGTTGCATTTAGTTTTATACTAGCCATTTTTCCTGCCATAATATTTTTATTCACACTGATACCATACGTGACGCAATTTATACCGGAAGTTAATACACAAAGTATTATGGAGTTTTTAGCAGGAATGATGCCAGCCAGTATGTACGATGTTATCGCATCTACTGTTCAAGATATTATTAGCAATCAACGTGGCGGACTGCTTACATTGGGTTTTGTGTTTTCATTGTTTTTGGCCACAAATGGTATGATGTCGTTAATGAATGCTTTTAACGCATGTTATAAAACAAACGATCGCAGAGGTGGGCTTAAAACGCGATTAATCGCCACAGGACTAACGATTAACCTGGCCGTTGTTCTTGTTCTTGCCGTAATTTTATTGGTAGTGGGTCAGCTAGTACTGAATTACTTGCTTTCAAATCTTCATGACCTCAAAGGGCTTGAATCAATTGACAAGTTCACCGTGTATTTACTTTTTGCACTGCGCTTTGTTGTGATTTTTGTTGTCTTTTTCCTCGCTGTCTCCACCATCTATTATTTTGGACCGGCCATTCATTATAACTGGAGGTTTTTTTCTATCGGATCTTTTCTCGCTACCATCTTAATTCTTGCCATTTCTTATGGATTCTCATACTACATCACCAATTTCGGAACATACAATAAGGTGTATGGATCTATTGGCGTACTGATTGCTTTGATGGTGTGGGTACAGCTGGTAACAGTCGTACTGCTAATCGGTTATGAAATCAATGCCAGTATTCACGATGCCGCCAGGATGCAAGCTATTTGGCATGGGCGAAGATTTAAAGGCGAAAACACATTGTAAGCGTAGGCATTTCTTAATTTCTAAGCCCCATTGAAATGAAAAAGCCTCTCTTGGTTGTTAGTCTTGTGCTAATGGCTACCTCTGTATCCCTTTTGATAATGTCCCCCATAACTATTCGATCTGTTGATTTTTCTGAAAATTCTTGTGCTTGGAGTTTGTATTGGTGTTTTAGCAACCCAATTTTTAGGAAGAAAATCATAATTGAATTCTACGGAGGCCAGCAATAAAAAAGCCCTGACAGAAGTCGGGGCTTTTCATTTTAGCAGAGGAGGAGGGTGTTTAAACCTTCTCCTAATGTGTTGAGAATCAATATAGCCGGATTCAGATTGGGGTTATAAAATAATTATTTTAGATAATACCGTTCGGTATTATCTATTTTCTATATTTGACCGTCACTATGAAAGAGCTACAATCAAAAGCCGAAAGAACACGTCAATTTATTATTGAAAAAACAGCACCCATATTCAATACTAAAGGATATGCCGGTACCTATTTAAGCGATCTTACAGAAGCAACCGGATTGACTAAAGGAAGCATCTATGGAAACTTTGAAAATAAGGATGATGTAGCCTTAGCCGCTTTTGACTATAACTTTGGGCGTGTAAATGATTATGTAGCGAAACGAATCCTTGCGCATGAATATTCGGTTGACAGACTGCTTGTTTATCCGAAGGTTTATCGTGATTTTCTGAAAATACCTTTCCTTCAATCAGGTTGCCCTATCCTTAACACTTCTACCGAGGCTGACGATACTCATCCAAAATTGAAACTAAGAGCAGCCAACGCTTTAGCGCATTGGAAAAGGTCAATTGAAAATCAAATAAAGAGAGGTATAGGCCGTATGGAGATAAAGGAAAACACAAATCCAATTGAAATGGCGGTGGTAATTATGGCAATTATTGAAGGTGCAGTAATGCAGGCAAAAGTTTCGGGTAAGGCAACTGAGCTGAGAATAGCTATGGACTATTTGGACAAAATGATACTGAGTCTTAGAGTCTAGTTTTTTTTGAAACATAATATACCGTAAGGTATTATTCAGAAGTGTCAATTATGAACAAAGTAATAGAATAGCGATAATAAGATGAGGACTAGAAAAATAGCAATAATTGGGGTTGGAGGCGTTGGCGGGTACTTTGGTTTTAAAGTTTCTCGAAGTAACGAGGATAGTAAAATAAATGAAATAACAATTGTAGCTCGTGGAGAAACCTACAAGTTACTAAAAGAAAGAGGTCTTGTTCTTTTATCTGCCGAGGAAAATAATGCTACGATAAAACCTCAAAAACTAGTCGAAAATATATTTGATATTCATGAAGCAGATCTAATTATTATTAGTGTAAAGGAGTACGACCTTAAAAATATTTGCCTTCAATTAAAGAATATTATAAATGTTGAAACAATTATTTTGCCCTTAATGAATGGTGTTGATATATACGAAAGAATTAGAGCTATAATACCCAATGGAATCGTTCTTCCCTCTTGCGTATATGTTGCATCGCACATTAAAGAAAAGGGAATTATAGAACACAATGGAAATGCAGGAAAGATAATTTTAGGAAAAGACCCATTGCACATTGATTTTGAACCCAAATGGGTAATTGAGTTCTTAAAGGATAGTGGAATTGATGTTGTCTATAAAGAAAACACACTCTCTGATATTTGGACAAAATTTATCTTTATTGCAAGCTTTGGCCTAGTCACTGCAAGATATAATAAATCAATAGGTCAAGTTAATGAGGATTTGAGTTTAAGAGCGCGGACATACTCAATAATGAAAGAAATTAAGACCCTCGCAGAGAATATGGGAGTTCATCTTGATGAAAATGTTATCGAACTATCCTTTCAAAAGACATCAAGCTTTCCTTACGCAACACCTACATCTTTGCAATTAGATGTTCAGTCAAGCAAGAAGAGCAATGAATTGGAATTATTCGCTGGTTCAATAATCAAATATGGTGAGGTATTTAATATTTCGGTACCTGAAACAGAGAGAATTTGTAACGAAATAAATCAAGGCTTATCTGTAGAAAATTGAAATTACATTAAGAGAAACGAATGGTAGTTAATACAGCTTTGAGGATGTTTTTTATAAACTAAGTTTGGAGGTTCATTTTTTTGTTATTTAATATACCGTACGGTATATATAGAATGTGAAACATTTAAAAAATAAAATATGGAAATTAAGTCAATAGCAGAATTTATAAAGTATTACGAGCGGACACGTGAGATAACCAATCGTGTAATAGCTGTAATCCCTCATGATAAAATTGACTGGACATATAGGCCTGGAAAATTTACGATTGGTGACCTGATTCGCCATATAGCTGCAATTGAGCGATATGTTTTCATGGAAGGAATACAAGGGAATAGACCAGCCTACAAGGGATGCAGAAAGGAACTGGCTGATGGCTATCAAAACATCGTTAGCTACTTCAATGAAATGCACAGGCAATCCATTGAAATTTTGAGTGCTATGAACGATGATGACTTACTTAAAGAAGTCAAAACCTTAGATGGTAAGATTACCACAGTGAGCAATTTTTTGAAACCATTGATTGTGCATGAGGTTCATCACAGGGGGGCATTGTGCTTATACCTCAATCTGCTTGGTGTCAATACTCCACCATTATTAGGGCTAATGGAAGAGCAAGTAATTGAACTTAGTAAGTAAAGCAAAAATGAAAGAGGTATTCATTGTATCCGCTAAGCGAACTCCAATAGGTGGTTTTCTTGGTGCGTTAACAAGTTTTTCTGCCCCAGATTTGGGAGCAATAGCAATTGCCGAAGCCTATAAAGCTGTTGGAATTGACGCATCAGAAATTGATTCTGTGTATTTCGGCAATGTGCTTTCTGCAAATTTAGGTCAAGCGCCCGCCAGGCAAGCGGCAAAACTTGCAGGAGTTCCAAATGAAGTTGACAGTACGACAATCAACAAGGTGTGCTCTTCGGGATTAAAAGCAGTCAGTATAGCGGCTCAGCAAATTCAGCTTGGATTGGAAAACATAATTATTGCTGGTGGCATGGAAAGCATGAGTAATGCACCGCATTACTTGAATTTGCGTAAGACAATAAAACTTGGACATGATCAATTTACAGATGGATTGCTGAAAGATGGACTAACTGATGTCTACAGCAATTTTCACATGGGAAAGGCCGCGGAACTATGCGTAAGCAAATACAATCTAACAAGAGAACAACAAGATGAATTTGCATTAGCTTCTTATGAAAAAGCATCAATTGCTTTTAAGAACGGAAAATTCAAAAATGAAATTGTTTCAATAAAACTAAAAGGAAAGAATAATGAAATATTATTTAGTGAAGATGAGGATATTTCAAAAGTAATTCCGGATAAGGTTTCAAAACTAAAACCTGTTTTCGTAGAAAATGGAACAATAACGGCAGCAAATGCAAGTAATCTAAACGATGGAGCGGCAGCACTCCTATTAGTTTCAAAAGAAATTTTAGAGAAGCGTAATTTAAAACCACTCGCCAAGGTTATTTCCTATGCAGATGCTTCACAAGCACCTGAATGGTTTACTACTTCGCCATCTGTGGCAATTTCAAAAGCATTGAAACAAGCAAACCTTAGTATTAGCGATATTGATTTTTTTGAAATTAATGAGGCCTATGCTGCTGTGGTATTAGCCAATCAGCAAATTCTGAGCATAAAGAAGGAAAAAACAAATATGTATGGTGGTGCAGTAGCCATGGGGCATCCACTTGGTGCTTCTGGAGCAAGAATTCTATGCACACTCATTTCTGTTCTAAAACAGGAAGGCGGCAAATATGGAGTTGCTGCGATTTGCAATGGAGGTGGTGGTGCATCCGCAATGATTTTGGAAAAACTATAACAAATTATTCTATGAGCCAATTAAAGAAAGTGCTGGAGAGCAATATGAAAATTCGATTTCATGATTGCGACCCATTCAACCATCTCAACAACTCACGGTATTTGGATTATTTTATGACTGCCCGTGGAGACCAGTTAGTGGATAATTACAACTTTGATATATACAAAATAGCCCAAGAAAAAGGCGTGAGCTGGGTAATGGCACAAACCCAAATCTCGTATCTATCACCCGCCTGGCTTATGGAAGAAGTTGTTATCGAAACACAACTCCTTGCCTGTTCAGAAAAAAGTTTACATATGGAAGCCTTCATGTGGAATAAAGACAAATCGAATTTAAAAACAATTATGTGGGTAAAACTGGTGCACTATAATCTGAAAGCAAAAAAAAGCCATATACACGATGAAGGCCTGATGGCATTCTTCACACAAATCGTAAATCCTTTGCCTCATGAAGCTGGTTTCGAAGAAAGAATTAAGTCATTAAAAACTATCGTATGAAAACATTGCATCTCATTCTCCTTTCATTGTTATCGCTCTTCGCTAACGCTCAAACTTTTACCCTGAAGTCAAACGAAATTGGAGGGCAGGCTGCTGCTCAACAACTTTTTAATGGTTTTGACTGTACCGGTGCTAATATTTCTCCACAACTGAACTGGGAAAATCCGCCTGTAGGCACGAACAGTTTTGCCATTACCATATATGATGAAGATGCT
The DNA here is from genome assembly GCA_031395485.1 of Cyclobacteriaceae bacterium. GTDB lineage: Bacteria > Bacteroidota > Bacteroidia > Cytophagales > Cyclobacteriaceae > UBA2336. The sequence continues at coordinate 128,846 of JANNUS010000010.1, forward strand.
CCTACTGGCAGTGGTTGGTGGCATTGGTTAATTTTTGATATTGACAAAAACGTGGCTGAACTTAAATCAAATTCAGGCAACCTCAAATCTGGTCTGGCTCCACAAGGTGCTGTTCAAAGTAAAACCGATTTTGGGGTATCGGGCTACGGTGGTCCCTGTCCACCGCAAGGTGATGGTAGTCATCGCTATGTAGTTACTGTTCATGCTCTGAAAATTGAAAAACTAGGTTTGGAAGCAACCGCAAATCCTGCGCTTGTGGGATTTATGTTGGGGGAACATACCATTGAAAAAGCATCTCTCATTTTTTACCATAAACGATAGACATGAATAATCATTACCTGGAGAGTGCCATCAAACAATTTCAATATTATAAGATGCTGGGTGAAAAGGCGATGGTGCAAATCCCTGACGAAAAGTTATTCTGGCAGCAGAATAACGATAGTAATAGCATTGCCACAATCGTAAAACATCTTACCGGAAATATGCATAGCCGATGGACCGATTTTCTAACCACCGATGGTGAGAAAGTGTGGCGAAACCGAGATAATGAATTCGAGAATGCTTTTCATTCTAAAGATGACATAATGAAGATATGGTTATCCGGTTGGGAAGTTTGTTTGGAAACTTTGAGGGCATTAAGAGAATCTGATCTTGAAAAGACAATCTATATCCGCAATCAAGGACACACAGTGATGGAAGCCATTAATCGTCAATTGGCACACTACCCCTATCACGTAGGCCAAATTGTATTTATCGCCAAGATGTTTGCGCCACATTGGGAATCGCTTTCTATTCCCAAAGGAAATTCAACAAGTTACAATGAGTCTAAGTTTCGTCAAGACAAACATCGTGAACATTTTAGTGATGAGCACTTAAGCAATACTAGTAGTGTTAAAAATTAAGTCCTCTATTTAAGAAATGACTATGATATATAAAGTTGAAAAGGCGATAGAAGTATTGAGCCAAACACCACTCGTGCTCGAAACTATGCTTACCGGATTATCTAAAGAGTGGACTCATAATAATGAAGGGCCCGGTACATGGAGCCCATTCGAGGTAGTAGGTCATTTGATTGTTAATGAAGAAACAAATTTTCTTCCACGTGCTCAATTAATTCTTACTAACCAAGAGCCTAGACACTTATCCCCGGTTAGCATGACAGCTCATTTTGAAAGGTTCAATATTATTTCAATCGATACGCTACTCCATATGTTTAAAGATTTAAGAAAGCAAAATGTAGTGATACTGAAATCGCTTATTATCTCTAATGAAGATTTTACCAAAACGGCTATCCATCCAGAAGTGGGCACAGTTCAGCTATCTAATGTACTATCAGCTTGGGTGGCACATGATCTCATTCATATAGGTCAAGTATCACGCGTTATGGCGAAGCAATACAAAAATGAGGTTGGGCCTTTTATCAAATTCTTCACACGGCTGCAATAGTTGTACCCCCAATCAACTTAACTCAAGCAATCTTATGAATCAAACCATTCTTCCTGCAACAATTGAAGATTTATCAACGGTAATAAATCTTTTTGACAGGGCCATTCAATACCAAAAAGAAAATAATTACATCGGCTGGAAAAGTATGGATAAGCAATTTATTGAAACCGATATCCGGCAGGGTCTATTATATAAGATATTATCAGAGGATAAGATACTTGGTATTTTCTGTGTTTGTTTTATTGATCAACTCATTTGGCGGGAGAGGGAAAAAGGTGACGCCATCTACCTTCATCGTATTGTCTTAAACAGGGAATATCAAGGCTCAAAAATATTCAGAACAGTATTACACTGGGCAATAGATCAATCCAGGAAAAGGAACTTTAAATACGTGCGAATGGATACCTGGGCAGCAAACTCAAAACTTATCGACTATTATAAAGAATACGGGTTTCGTTTCATTGAGAACTATACAACAAAAGATACCATGGACTTACCCGTGCAGCATCGCAACCTAAATGTTGCTTTGCTGGAATTTGAAGTAAGTTAGATAACTGCACAGACTATGTTGAGATTTATTATCATAGGTTATTTTGTTGTTTTTGTCTGCAGTGATCAACTAAGGGCTCAACCAAAAGACAGCACATTGTCGATTAAAAGTATTCTTACCGTTACAAATAATGGGTTTGCCATTGTTCCGGCTTTTTCCCTCGGCAATCCTGCATTCTTATTTGATTTAGCAATCGCTAACAGGAAATTTAGTTTTGAGCCGCAATTTCGGTATTCGTTAGATGGCAAGCCATGGATTTTCAATTTTAACTTTAGATACAAACTGTTGAATAAAGGCAGAACTCAATTAGCAATTGGAAGTTATCTACCAGCATTAAACTTTGTGGAGAAAAAAATAGATCTAAATGGTGTTGTACAAGAAATACAAATCGTTCGAAGATTTGTATCTGGCGAGCTATTGATTAACCACAGGATTACTAAAAACAGCACTGCCGGAATCTACTATTTGCAAGGTCGCGGTTTTCAATCTGATGGACCACGAAATATTTCTTATCTCGCCTTGCGCGCGAGTTTTTTTAAGATCAAGTTATACAAAACACTGTATGCTGAATTCAATCCTCAACTCTATTATTTGATCGTAAATGAGGATAGTGGAGTTTATGTAAATGAAACCATCCGGATTAGCATAAAGAATTTTCCTATATCAATTTCAAGCACTATCAATAAAGCGATACAATCAAAAATACCGGCACGGGACTTTGATTGGAATCTATCGGTCAGCTATTCCATAAGCCGAGAGTATCTGATGAATAAGCAATGATCATTCAAAGCCTTATACCTTAATCCCGAAATATGAGTCTCTTTCAAAAAAAATCACTTGAAGATCTACTACAGCAGACAAACCATTCAAACGAATTAAAACGAACACTAGGCCCCGTACATTTAATTGCTATTGGAATTGGAGCCATCATCGGATCAGGTTTATTCGTTAGTACTGCCTTAGCAGCCAGCGAGGCTGCTGGTCCCGCGGTTGTTGTTTCCTACATCATTGCAGGAATCGGTTGCGCATTTGCCGGACTGTGTTATGCTGAGTTTGCTTCTATGATTCCTATTTCAGGTAGTGCATATACTTATGCTTATGCTACCATGGGTGAACTGATAGCATGGATTATTGGTTGGGCCATCATTTTGGAATATGCGCTTTCAGGTGTAACGGTAAGTATCGCCTGGAGTGAGTACTTGAATAATCTGTTAGGAGGTGAAATTCCTTATCAGTGGTGCCATTCACCATGGGAAACATCTCCTACGGGAGCAACAGGTATTTTCAATATTCCAGCAGTTGCTATTTTATTTGTAATCACTTTGATTGTAATAAAAGGAATTCAGGAATCGACTACGGTAAACGCTTTCATCGTAATCGTAAAAATCGGGATAGTAATTTTGTTTATCATTCTAGGATGGAGTTTTATTAATCCCGCTAACTTGTCACCGTTTATGATTCCTGAATCAACTCCAGGGCATGAAGCTTGGAATCATCATGGTTGGGGTGGAATTTTTGGTGGTGCGGGAATTGTTTTCTTTGCGTTTATCGGATTCGATGCCGTATCAACAGCAGCGCAGGAATCGAAAAATCCCAAACGAGATATGCCTATCGGTATCCTTGGCTCACTTGCAATCTGTACAATTTTGTTTGTGCTCTTTTCCTATGTGCTTACCGGGGTTGCCAACTGGCAAGAATTTAAAATAGCAGGCAAAGAGGCTTCTGTAGCGTATGCCATTAAAACCTATATGACTGGTTACGGTTGGTTATCCACCTTAGTTACGGTGGCTATATTATTTGGATTTACTTCCGTCATATTAGTAATGTTGATGGCACAGTCGAGAGTTTTTCTCACGATTTCAAAAGATGGACTTCTTCCTTCTGTATTCTCAGAATTACATCCAAGATTCAAAACTCCCTATAAGTCCAACATCATCTTGTTTTTGTGTGCTACGCCACTTGCAGGATTACTTCCCCAAAATCTTGTTGGACAATTAACAAGCTTTGGTACTCTCTTCGCATTTATTCTGGTGTGCATTGGCATTTGGATTATGCGAGTAAAAAACCCGGAGTTAAAGCGTGGGTTCAAGACACCATTTGTTCCATTGGTCCCAATCCTGGGTGTGATTATTTGCATGGGTCTTATAATTTCACTTGACTATAAAACACAATTGATGGCGGGGGCTTGGATGATAGTAGGGCTTATTGTCTACTTTGGATATGGAAGAAACCACAGTCTTTTGAGATCCCCTGATAAAAAATAGACATTTATAAGTATTGAGATTATTTTGATGTTTAACACTATGTGCCAAGAAGCGCGTGGGCCTTTGTTGGTTTTGCGAGCCGCCCAAGGGTGAACGAAGAGAAACGAAGTGAGTCCCGCGAGCAGGGCTGATGTTCAAATTTGATACTAAACTTAGTCTCAAAGTTCAGGATTTCCTCCAACGAGAGATAGCGAGCTAATTTATCCTTAGTCTTTCCAATCAAGCTGTTTTTTCGCCAATTCGGTGCCAGTAATTTTTTGAAATTCATTGGCACCTAGGGATTGAGCAACTTTGAATAAAACGAGAAGGGATAAAATGAAAAAAGCCCGAATTCATAGAGAACTCGGGCTTTTGACTTTGATTGATTTGTAATCAGCAGAGGAGGAGGGATTCGAACCCCCGGAACCCGTGAAGGTTCTCCGGTTTTCAAGACCGGTGCAATAAACCGCTCTACCACTCCTCTGTAACGCTTTGCGGTTTGGGATGCAAATGTAGATTTTTATATTATTCCTGCAAAATCAGAATTAGCATTCATGACATCAAAGAAGAACATATCGCCCAAACTGAATTTTTTTGCGGATGTATACGCTGTTGTAAAACTTATCCCGAAGGGAAGAGTAACAAATTATGGTTCGATTGCCAACTATTTGGGTTCAAAAATGAGTTCGCGAATGGTTGGCTGGGCTATGCATGGTTGTCCTAAAGGTGTGCCTGCACATAGGGTAGTAAACCGCAACGGATTACTTACGGGTAAGCATCATTTTAAACCGCCACAGCGGATGCAGCAACTGCTGGAAAAAGAGGGAGTGAAAGTGGTCAAGGATAAAATCGTGAACTTCACCGAAAAATACTGGAACCCCACAGCCGAGTTAATTTAATGCCAAGCCTGTTGGGAATAATCATTCCCAAAAGCGGAATCGGAAACCTGATAATCTTGATTTTTTTTGTTTTAAAACCCATTCCATCCTCGGCACGGGGTTTGGCATACTAAAATAAGAATAAAGATTTGATGAATCTTTTACCTGCAAGATTTACAGGATATAGGTTTAGCGCTTAAGCTGAATCAAAAGGGCAACCAACGTGGGGTTGGTTTTAATCGGGGATAAGGTCGTTTCGCAAGAGACGACCTTTCCTTTTTAAATGGATGCTTAAGCAGCCCGTTCTACTTTTTTTGACGATGAGATAATCCATAGCCCAATGAAGGTGATCAATCCGTTCACGATTAAAATTTCAATTCCAAATTTATAACCATTAAACCAGTCAGTTGAATTACGACTGATCAGGTAGGATAGCAAAGGTGATAGCACGCAAATAAAAGGAACGATTTTATCTTTTACACTTCGTTTAGTAAGTAAACCAAAAGAAAAAAGTCCTAGCAACGGGCCATACGTATACCCCGCCACATTTAGTACTGCATCAATCACAGATCGTTCATTGATTTCTTTGAAAATGAGAATGATTAGCAGGAACAGTAAAGAAAAGCCAATGTGTACCATAAACTTTTGGTTACGCTTAACGGTTTCAGGCTTGTCTTTAAATTTTAAAAAATCGATACAGAAAGAAGTCGTAAGCCCTGTTAAGGCAGAGTCTGCACTGGCATACGATGATGCTGTGATGCCGAGCAAAAAGAAAACCCCCACAAGCAAACCTAGTTCGTTAAAGGCTAACCGTGGAAAAAGCTCATCGGAAGAGGCTGGAATAGGTAATCCTTTTTGTTGGCTATAGATATAGAGTAATGCACCTAATATTAAAAAAAGCATATTTACAACAACCAGCGTAAGACTGAACCAGAACATATTTTTCTGGGCCTCTCCAATGTTTTTACAGGTTAGGTTTTTCTGCATGATTTCTTGATCCATGCCCGTCATGGTAATAGCGATAAAAGCACCACCTAAAAATTGTTTTGGAAAAAACAGGGTAGAGTTCGGATCATCCCAATAGAAAATTCGGGAGTAGCCATTTTCATCAATCGCGGCAATCATCTCTGTAAAAGAGAAGTCTAGCGCCCCGGCAATTTGCCAAACGGCAACAACTACAGCCGTTACAAGAAAAAGTGTTTGAAAGCTATCTGTCCAAACAATGGTTTTAACACCACCCTTAAACGTGTAAACCCAAATGAGTAAAATTGTAGTTGCTACGGTAACAAAAAATGGAACATGCCAGGCATCAAATAAAAATAACTGCAATACAGTAGCCGCTAAATACAGCCGCAGGGAAGAGCCAATCGTACGCGACACTAAAAAAAAGAATGCCCCTGTTTTATAGGACCACTGATCGAAGCGTTGTTCGAGATAGGTATAAATAGAAACAAGATTTAGTCGGTAATAGAGCGGCATTAAAACCCCGATGATTACCCAATAGCCAACCAGATAGCCAAGCACGATTTGAAAATAACCCAGCCCAATTTTGCCAACATTACCTGGTACAGAAATAAAAGTTACTCCTGATAAAGATGAACCAATCATGCCAAAGGCAACCAGGTACCATGGTGATTGCCGGTTGGCCGTAAAAAATGTATTTGTGTCGGCTCCTTTCGATGTAAAGTAGGATATGGTAATGAGCGCAAGAAAGTATATGGAGAGGATGGAAATCGCTAAAATGGGTGTCATATATTTAATTCTAATGTAGAAAAGTAGTGAAATCTTATCAATTCCAAGGGTATGATGAAATGCACGTAAATGACTCTATTTTTTTTAATTTTGTAGCGAAAGAAATAATGAAATGAAGTACGGCTTTCAGGAAAAAGAATTAGTGGATGTTTTAGAAGTGGTTGAAACAACTGACCTGATGGATCTTGTTGTGTTCAACGATGATGTAAATACGTTTGACCACGTTATTAATACCCTCATACGGGTTTGTAAGCACAGCAATGAGCAAGCCGAGCAGTGCACCTTGCTTATTCATCACGTTGGAAAGTGCACAGTAAAGAACGGAACTTTAAATTTTTTGCGGCCGATGCGCCATGCAATTTGTAAGGCAGGCATTGACGGAAAAATTTTATAGTCTAAAATCTAAAATTGTTGGAATACCCCTCAAAACTTATTGAAGATGCTGTTAACCAGGTTTCTAAACTTCCTGGCATTGGAAAGAAGACTGCGCTGCGGCTGGTGTTACACCTGATAAAAGCAAAAGAAGAGAGTACGCTGCTACTAACAGATGCCTTAAAAAAACTGCGCACAGGCATTCGTTTTTGTTCCCGATGTAACAACATAACAGACACCGAAATTTGTGCTATATGTAATAGTCACAGGCGCGACCGCAGTATTGTGTGTGTGGTGGAAGATGTGAATGACGTAATGGCCATTGAAAACACCTCACAATTTATAGGAGTCTACCATGTTTTAGGCGGAGTGATTTCACCCATTAACGGAATAGGGCCTGCAGAATTAAAAATTGAATCGTTGGTTAACCGCCTCAACCACGGGCAAACTGAAATCAAAGAATTGATTCTGGCACTCAGCCCCACGATGGAAGGAGATACGACCGCATTTTATATTCACAGACGCATAAAGGACTTATCCATAAAAGTCAGTGTTATTGCCAGGGGAATTCCTGTAGGCGGAGAGTTAGAGTATGCCGATGAGATTACACTCGGGCGAAGTATTATTGGCCGAACGCTCTTTAGTTAATCTACATATTTATTATTCTAACTTCCAGTTTAAATTCTTTCCTTTGGTTCACTTTTGAATAATCTATGAACAAAAATCTTTCAATTCGTATTGAAGCCATACAAGAGTCGGCCACACTGGCCATGGCTGCTAAAGCCCGCGAATTCAAAAACCGTGGCATTGATGTGATTAACCTGAGTTTGGGTGAGCCAGATTTTAAAACACCACAGCACATTTGTGTGGCAGCCAAGAATGCCATCGATGAAGGCAAATATTTTACGTACCCTCCTGTTGCGGGCTATCAGGATTTGCGAGAAGCTATTGCCGCCAAATATCAAAAGGAAAACAATGTTCCCTACAAGGCAGAAAACATTGTTGTTTCGAATGGCGCAAAGCAATCTATAGCCAACACCATGCTTGCCTTATTGAACAAAGGTGATGAAGTAATTGTGTTTTCGCCATACTGGGTAAGTTATGATGCCCTGGTGAGACTGACAGAAGCTATACCCGTATTAGTAAAGGGAAATTTAGAAAATGATTTTAAGGTAACCGCAGTGCAACTAGAGGCGGCCATCACATTAAAAACAAGAGCCATTATTTTTTCGTCACCCTGTAATCCTACGGGCTCAGTTTTTTCCAAAAAAGAACTAGAAGCAATTGCACAGGTTGTATTAAAGTATGAAAATCTGTTAGTAATAGCCGATGAAATTTACGAGCACATCAATTTTATGGGTGAGCAAGTGAGTATGGCTTCACTTCCGGGTATGTTTGAAAGAACAATTACGGTTAACGGATTTGCAAAAGGTTTTGCCATGACTGGATGGAGAGTTGGCTATGTTGCTGCTCCTAAGTGGATTGCCGATGGATGTAACAAAGTTCAAGGTCAACTAACTTCTGCCAACTGTTCTATTTCTCAGCGCGGGGCATTGGCAGCCATCACCGGTGATTTAAAACCCACGGAGAGAATGGTGGAACAATACCGGCATCGCAGAGACGTTGTATATAATTTATTGAAAGAAATCCCTGGCATTAAGGCCAACTATCCGCAAGGGGCATTTTACTTTTTCCCGGATGTGAGTTCTTATTTCGGCAAAGGAGATGGTAATAAAACGATTAATACAAGTGACGACTTCTGCATGTACATGCTGGAGAAAGCAAATGTATCGTTGGTTCCGGGGGAAGCATTTGGTGATGAGAAGTGTGTTCGGATTTCGTATGCTGCCGCAGAAAAAGATTTGGTAGAAGCGCTGCGAAGGATGAAGGAGGCTTTAGCGAATTTGAAATAGCCGACTAAACAATTTTCTTTTTAAGGGATTCAATTTTTTCGTCCATTTGGTTAAAGAACTTGTTACGTTCTTTTTCACCGGTTGTACTTATTAGGATTGACCGGTTTTGAAGATTATTAATAAACTGTTCGGTTTGATTGCAAAAGGGTTCGTGTGTGGTCATTAAAATTTCGGTGATGTTATGAATTACATACACCGCCTTTTTAGTACCCATTCTAAATAAAACATTATTGTCGGCAATCAATATTTCATTTTTGTAGAATTTAAACGGTACCAGATCACGCTTAAACCCACGGGCAGCTTTTTCACGAATATTCTGAAGTAGCTGTTTGTATTGATCCAACAGCAAGTGCCCATCGGATGGCGAATTGAAAAAGCCTGACTCATAATAAAATTCAATTTGCTTGAGGGTAACATTCGTGGTCTCATCACTCCATAATTCTACGCTGGGTATTTTATCATAAATAGCTCCAATCTTTTTACCCATGGTTAGGTACTCACCTGAAATGAGCTTAGCGCTAAATTTTTCTGATTGGAGATTTGGGTAATTCAGAACAGACTTCATCCAAAAGAACATTTTAAAGGCAGAGAGTTCCGGGTAATTAAAATAGTGGAGTACCGGAACATCTTTGGCTGAATACACTATTTCCTTTTCAGCGGGAAAGTTCGCAATGGTTTCCAGATTTTCGAGAATGGATCTAAGCCATTGTTCAAACGTATCGGGGATATCGTTAACCACAAAGTGACGAAAGGGAATAATTTCATTAGAGCCCCCCAGCAGCAAATCCAATGACACACCATATTGATTGCATAATACTTTTGCTTCATCTAGCGAGAGTACTGTTTCGCCTCGTATTCTTCGATAGGCACTATCACGGCTAATTTTTAGGATCTCTGCTATTTCATCTGCGAAGGAAACACTAGCGGGGAGTCTCTTCTTAACCTGTTCCAGAAATGAAGATTGTACGTTTTCAGTGGCCATCGTTGGAAATTGTTGTACATAATACTACTCAATTTGTTTCGATTTGCAAAAAAATGCAAATGCGCGGATTAATAGCTAAAGCACTACGGTTTTGTGCAAAACAAACTTATTGAGCATGCAAAGTTTGATGTTGCCCGTTTGGCGCATGGCTTTAGTTTCGATGTAGTATTAAACAAACAACCTATGGACACAATACAGATGTACAAAAATTTTGATTTTGAAATTTTCATGAAAAGAAGAGGATGGAGCTCACTGCTATTCATGATCGTGTGGGCTTTACTAACACTCTTTATTGCCTATAAAACATTTATTCTTAAGTAGTTCAACAAAGGCATTATAATAATGAAACATTATGAAAGTTAATTTTGGTATCATAACAATCCTCGTAACCTGCCTTTTTCATAACTGCGCTCCTGTATTTTCAGATTTGCAGAGCGCCCGACTTGTAGGGAAGAAAAATGTTGAGGTCACTCCGAGTTACTCTACGGTAGCCTTCACCGAAGACAGAGAATCTGAGGGCATTCAAAACCATATTGGTGCACAAGTAGCTGTGGGGCTATCAGATAAAGTTGATCTTCGTATTCGACTCGAGCATATTTGGGTTAAAGATGACTCATTTTCTGAACAGGTTTTCGGTGTTGGACCAAAAATTAGCCTTGCTAAAGACAGGGTGGCCGCCTACCTCCCTGTGGGATTTGCCTTGAGCGACATTGGTGGAAGCTTTGAGTTTCATCCAACACTCTTATTTACCCTTCCGGTAGTACAGAACCAAATTGATTTTAATCCAGCTGCTAAATACCTGATTGCATTTTGTGAAGACTGCGAAAATCTTTTGGCTTTTAATTTAGGTCTTGCACTAAGCAACGATTTAAGTAAATGGGCATTTCGTACGGAGTATGGGTTTCTTATTAATCCAGGTGAATCAGGAAGCTACCGGCATTTTACCGTTGGCTTTAGTTTCACGTTTAATAAAAAGAGCCAATTGAATGAATAAGTATTATTTATAAAAAATTCTATAATCGAGTCATCAAACTAAATAGTTATTGAGTTTAAAAGATTTTGGAGATTAATATTAACGAGTAAATTTTTTCTATGAAGTATTATGCCATTATACTAATTGCTTTTATTGCATGCACCCCTCCAGGAAATGTCTCGGTTGATTATGATCGGGCTATTGATTTTAAACAATATCAAGCTGCTTCAATTGATCGCATGGGGTCGAGTATTCAATCGGATAGAATTGATAGCGTAAAGTTAATGAATGCTATTCGTAGCACTTTTGAAAGCAAGGGACTTTTTTTTAGCAATTCATCAAATCTACAGGTGCGTGTAGTACTTTATGAAAAAAATAAGGAACAGGTAGTTGAAACTATATTCTATCCTGAATATCCCAGAGCCGAAAAACATACGGAAGGATATATAAAGGGTGCGTTATCGTTGGAATCAAAAAAGAAAATAGTCTACAATGAAGAATGGTGTATTGTAAGTTTGATTGATCCCCTAAAAAAGAAGATTGTATGGGAGGGGGGCTATGTAATTAAACAGGATATAAACAATACTTCAAAATATTTAACCTCGCAGTCAATAAAATCGCTTAAAGCTGTTATTCGTGAATATCCTCCAGAGCAAAACCCGTAGAGAAAAAGGCATGAACTCTTATCAGTTAACAACCTAACTATGAAGACAGTAATTATATGTTGCTTACTCACCGTTGTACTTCCTTTTCAAAACTGTTTAGCACAGTTTGTTAAGAAGAAGGTTTTTACAGCTCAGATTGAACAGGTAGATGGCACAAAAATTAAGGGAATACTTTATCGCATCAATGAAACGGACGTTGAACTAGCCAATGTTGTTCGTAGATCAGTCGATACAGTCTTTCACCGAATTTTAAGTAGTGAGATTAGAAATATTAGTGTACGAAAGAGAGGCACCATTCGCACAGGATTTATAGTGGGTGTTATCGTAGGCTCCTTCATAGGCTATGAAGTTGGGTATTCATCTGTTGAATGTGGCTCCGCTGTATTTTGTTTCCCTGAGCTGGCTGGTATCAACGGGGCAATAGTGGGCTCCTTAGTTGGTGGGCTGGCAGGCGTAGCGGTAGGGGGTATTCAAAAGAAGTTTATAGTACAGGGAAATCAGCAATTGTTTGATCAACACAAAATAAAGCTCAAAGGCTGGGCGATTAGGCATTAGCGATTCTAGCACTACTGTTTCAATATTTTCCCTCGAATTGTTTATCTAATGGGCCGGCTTTCTCTAAGTCCTCAACAATTTTTTTATCAAGAGGAGTTTCTTTGATCACATTATAATGAGCCCAAAATTCTTTGTTATAGGCCAAGTCCTGGAATTGCAAACTATAGTTGCGCATTTTTTCTACCGACTTGATACGACTCGCGGTGTTCGGACTTATCCGATTTACAAGTAGTTGTTGAAACAGAGCGGTTTCAAACTTCAACGCATTTGTTTTAATGTCATACCAGTTAATTTTTGAATCCATGCTCATATAACGGAGGTATAATTTATTATTGATTTTATTAAAATTGACTTCTCGTTTAACATATACAAATCGACTGACCATGGACTGTTTCTTGCTGTCGTCATTCATCAGCTTGCTTTCAAAAACCAGGTGAAGTATTCCGTAGGTTACTTTATCCACATAAATAGTTAGGTTGTAATCTTTCGAATTACGTATGGCATAAACCTCATTGCCATCATAGGTGGTATTGGGCTTTCGTTCCAAACTATTAAAAAAAATGTCTTCTTCCGGAAATTGCCTGTAGCGAACATCATTGTGGAGTAACAGGTCTTCCAATAAATTAACCTGATCGAAATAGGAAGTAAACTTACTTTCATAGCCAATACTTTTGCGAACCTCTAACAACCGTACACCCTCGCGCAGCTTAAATTTGTTACGCGGTTCGGCATAACTCTCGTCATAAATTTCAACGGCAGCCTCAAGCAAGGAAATGTATGTGCCACCTACTTTTTTAATATCACGATAAAAACCCTCCAATAAAAAGGGCTTCATGGGGTAATTATATTTGATCCGACTGATCGCAATGCGTAAAATGTCACCGCCCGAAAGAGAATCCTGTACAACTACCTCGTTGAGTAAAATGGCCGACATACTCATTTCAATGATTGTCCCCACAGGCGATATCATGGACCAAATGGGGGATTCATAATTTTTATATCCCAACATGCTGACTACCAGCATTTCGTTCCTGTACTCTTCCGGAATATGAAAATCAAATTCTCCATTTAGGTTGGTAATCGTTCCAATAGACTTTCCTTTAATGTAAACAGAGGCGAATGGTAAGGGATCTTTGGTTTGCTGGTCAGAAACTCGTCCGGAAACAATAATTGTTTGAGCGGTAATCGATGACGCGGTAAACCAAAATAATATGAAGAGGAATTGTCGCATGTGTTGGGCGAAGATGTAGAATCACCCGATTCTTTCAAACACCGGGTAAGGTTATCTGCATATTTTCAGCATTAACCGCCCGAAAGAATGACTTAACGGGTTTACCTTCTTCTGCGTAGCTTTATGGTTCAAATTAGCGCCTTGATTAGTTTAGAAAAAATACCGCATGTTTGGAAGCGAGCTTACCTGCTATTATGCCTTTGGTACTTGATAAATTATGCTGTGGGTGCTGCGCTGAAATGGGAACTGGATTTACCTTCTGATTATGTTTTTTGGAATGCCCTATACCTGTACGAAGTGCTATGTGTTTTAATGATTATCATTTTATTCTATTCGCATTTTTTATTTCAGTTTAAGCTCTATGTTCAGGTAGCTGGTCATGTAATTGGAGTCATGGTTTTTTTTATGGTGATGGGATCGTTTTCTTATTATTTGGAAGACTATGTTGAAGGATATGTATACTTTGATAATTGGAAAGAGCACGTCCTCGGGCTATTGAAATGGGAGGGCCTCCACTTCCACGATCAATACATAATTACGGCCGCAGTATATTATGTTATTAGGCATTTTCAAGGGCAACAACGAAAAGAACAAGAGAAGGGAGAATTAGCTTTAAAAAATCGCGAGATGCAGCTATCGCTTCTGAAGTCGCAGATTAACCCTCATTTTCTATTTAATACCCTTAACTCTATCAATATGCTGGTGAGTTCCAGCAAAGAGCAAGCACGAAAAGTGATTACGCAACTTTCTGATATATTTCGCTATGCGCTTGATTCGCACGGAGACCAAATGGTTAAGCTTGTGCACGAACTCGATTTTATCGAAAACTATATCCGTATTCAGCAAGTACGGTTTGGCGAGCGGTTAAAATTCGTAAAGCAAATAGATTACACCTGCCTAGGAATAGTTATACCCCCCATGATATTGCAGCCCCTTGTTGAGAATGCGGTGAAGTATGGGATTGCCCCTAAGAATGAAGGCGGTACAATTATGCTAACCGTGAAAAACATTAACCAGATGATTTTTTTTGAAGTAAAAGACGATGGCATGGGCGCCAATGCAAAACAAGTAATGGATGGAAACTCCAATGGAGTTGGAATTAAAAATACAGATCAGCGATTGCGAAGTACCTTTGGCCCGGGTTCGGGGTTACGCATTCACTCAAGTCAATGGGGATACTCCGTAAGTTTTTTTATCCCTTTTAGTGCAGAAGAAAAAATACCCAAACAAATTAATGAAGTAAAAAATAGAGCTGTATGAAAATAACTTGTTTAACGATTGATGACGAGCAATTGGCACGTGAATTATTAAGAGAGTACATCGGGCATAGTCCAGATTTAAGTGTAATTGGCGAGGCTGCCACGGGGAAGGATGCTATTGAGATGATTGATAACCTGAAGCCTGACTTGATTTTTCTGGACGTTCAAATGCCGGGCATGACTGGCTTTGAAGTACTCGATGAAATTGAGCACGATCCATTTGTAATTTTCACCACCGCGTATGATCAGTATGCGATTAAAGCATTTGAGAAAAACGCAGTAGATTATTTATTAAAGCCATTAGACCAGGAGCGCTTTAAACTTGCCATTGAACGAGCCGTAACCCGCATGAAACTGGAGCAGAACAACGTAGGAGAATTGCTTCGCAGTTTGAAAACGGAGAACAAAACTTCGTACGATTCACACATCTTTGTTCAGAAATCTGAGAAATTGCTGAACCTTGCAGTTGAGGAGATTATGTTTTTAGAGGCATCCGGAGATTACACCGTTCTTACCACCAAAGGTGATCAATTTGTTAGCTCATCGGGCATTGGTAAGCTGGAGGAGATATTAAACCCCGAAACATTTATTAGGGTGCATCGCAGCACGATTATCAATATTAACTTTCTGAAAGAAATTGAAAGACACTTTAATGGTGGAATGATTGTAAAAATGCAAACTGGAAAAAGTTTTCCGGTAAGCCGAACGTATGCAAAAGTGATTCGGAAGAGGGTTGTGTAAGATATGGATTTACCTAAATCAGTTTCGGTAATAAATACAGAATCAGTCCAACGACCAAAAAGCCAAACGTCAAACGGTAAGCATTGAACCACCCTGCGATAAGTCCGCTGTTAATTAAAATGTCTTTCTCGGTTGTATCAATCGAGTCACTTGTCGTTATAAAACCTTTTCTCATTGACTTTAGAGTCGCAAAAGAATATTCTACAACGGCAATTCCATTTGAATCATTCCATTTTAAATTCCTTCCGAC
Source organism: Cyclobacteriaceae bacterium (assembly GCA_031395485.1). Taxonomy (GTDB): domain Bacteria; phylum Bacteroidota; class Bacteroidia; order Cytophagales; family Cyclobacteriaceae; genus UBA2336. Next base: position 144,656 of record JANNUS010000010.1, read on the forward strand.
TAAGTTTGATGAAAGCTTATAAGTCTTACCGCTTTTAAGTTTTAGGAATGTCCGCCCCAGAAGTCTATTGCCAATTTCTCCCACGAACTCGTTGTTCTTTTTTAAGATCACTTTGTTGTCCAAAAAATCAACTCGCTTAAATGATATTTGTTCCTTCTCGCTGTCGAAGCTTGCGTTAGAACTTAACGGATTCAATAAAGTCAGCGTCCCTAATGATTGATTACCAATTTCAAAGTCTAACGTGTTTCCGCTCAAGTTTGAATTCTTCCAAGTTATAGTTTCCATTGTCAAAATTATTTATTCGTTTTGTCGAGTCCCACGGTATGGCTGCCGACACTTGAGTACATGCACTATCGCATTTCCTTATAAACCTACGAAAAAAGCCGGTATGCGACTGGCTTTTAAGGTGAGTGTTGTGAGGCTTTACTATTTCAATTTGGCTTCGAAGCCTTCAAAGGCCCCTGCCACAAAATATTGACAATCATCCATTTGCCATCATACTTGGCTAACTGAAAATAATCGGTGCCCCAATGTGCGGTGAGTTTTGCAATGGCAGTCTGGTCTTGTACATCGTAGATATCAATCTTCTTCATGGCATCTTTTGGCAGCCAGTCTTTTGCATTCCATTTACCGGCCAGTTCTACCAATTGATCGAACGTCATCATGCCATCATAGTCATAGGTGGTCTTATCTTTCGCTTTCCAATACCCTTTCTTGGTCAGTTCAGGATGTACCGATTTTTTAATGCGATCGGGTTGAACCAGGTAAAGACCGTCTACATAATCTTCAACAGCTGCATATACAAGATCACGCTCAGTGGTTTGACCGTATACGGTTGAGGTCAATACGATCAGACCTATAATTAAAATTGTTTTAGAGAATATTTTCATATTGTGTGTTTTTAGAATTGTTACTTCATCACCTTATTCTTTATCAGCTGGCGGAAAGAGATTTTGAAATGGTTGAATAGCATAGCCTTATTCGTTTTTAAGTGTTTCAGCAGGATTGATCCGGGAAGTTTTAAGCGTAAAATAACTGAGCGTAATCCACGAAAACAGGAGTAGAGACAAACCGGAAATAAGAAAGACAGTCGGATGGACACCAACCTGGTACATAAAATTATCTAACCACCTGTCCATCATCCACCACGCAATAGGGGTGGCGATAATAATGGCAATGAAAATAAGTTTCGTAAAATCGCGTAATAGCAAAATGATCAATCCGGAAACAGATGCCCCTAAAACTTTTCGAATGCTGACTTCTTTTGTTCGCTGATTGAATGTGAGCATGGCCATACCAAATAAACCGAAACAAGCTATGGCGATGGCAATAAATGCGAAGGTGCTGAAGACTATACCAGTTCGCTGCTCGGCCTCGTATTGCTGATTCAACCTGCCATCCAAAAATGAATATTCAAATTCAAAGGTAGGATCGAATTCACTGTACACTTTTTTGATTTGTGTAACCTTATTTTCAAAATCGCTGGTGTTTATTTTAACAACCAGGTGATTGTAGGCTGGGTACAGTACAAAAAGCAAAGGACGCATGGGTTCGTGAAAGGACTGAAAATGAAAATCTTTCATCACTCCGATTACCCGACCGGTGATCGACCGTCCATAGGCTTCCCACCTGAGTTCTTTGCCAACCGTGAGATTAAGTTGCTGCGCTCCGGTTTCATTAATTACAAAAGAAACGGTGGAGTCACTCAGATTTTCAGCAACAAAGAATCTTCCTTCAGCCAATTCAATGTTCATGGTTTTGAGAAAATCGTAGTCGACAAAGGCTTCTGAAAAATCAATATCTTCCTCAGGGTTCTCTACTGAAAACACCGCGTTTTGATTGAACTGCCCGCCTGGCATGTTTGAACTTGCGGATACGGAAGTAACGCCTTCTATTCTCATTAATTCCGATTTTAAAGCCTGTATCCGCGGCATGATGGATTCATTTTTCAAGGGAATGAGTAATACTTCCTCCTTGTTAAACCCAAGATTTTTATTTTGAATATAATCGAGCTGGTTAAAGATGATAGCCGCACCAGAGATCAACACCATGGAAATGGCAAACTGAAAAACGATCAGTATGTTGCGTAAGCTGCTTCCCTTGGCCGAGCCCTGAAATTTCCCTTTCAGAATGGAATGAGGTTTAATAGATGAGAGGAACAGGGAAGGATAAATTCCGGAACCAATTCCGATTACCAAACCCAGGCTTAACAGGATAGGAAGTGCTTCTGTATAATTGAGGTTGAACGAATGACCGGTTAATGCATTATAAAATGGCAAACTTGTCTCCACCATCAACACGGCAAGAGTGATGGAGATCAACGCGATAATGACCGATTCGCCCAGGAATTGAAAAGAAAGTTGCTGACGCAATGCGCCAAGGGTTTTCCGTATCCCGATTTCTTTCGCACGCTCTGTTGATTTTGCAGTCATCAGGTTCATAAAGTTGATGCACGCGATAATGAGTGTAAGCAGGGCCGCGGCTGCCATGATGTATATGTACTCCATGTTGCCGTTTGGTTCAAGCTCCCAACGCAGGTGAGATTTCAAGTGAATGTCGGTGACGGGTTGAACACGAAAACCGAGATTGTTTGCTGCGTATGACCGAAAATCTTCATCCGATACATCCATGTATTTTCTTACCCAAGTCATCAGTTTGCTTTCCAGGGCTTTAGGATCAGCTCCAGGCTTTAAGCGCAGGTAATTGAAATGACCAAAATCGGCCCAGGTATAATATTCATCATCGGGGTCAAATGATTTTTCACGCACGTACGATACGAGCAAATCAAAATGAAAATGATTTTGTGCAGGAATGTCTTTGAAAACAGCCATCACTTCCATGACTACGGTGTCGGAATTAATAGAAAGATGTTTGCCAATGGGATCTTCATCACCGAAATATTTTTTAGCTATCGTTTCAGAAAGCAAGATGCCATTTACATTCTTCAATGCTTTTTTTGCATCTCCGCGCACGACCGGGAATCGGAACACATCAAAGAAAGTAGTATCAACGGCCAGGATATTACGTTCATCGAAACGCAAGTTTTTTTCGAGGTTACGAACGGAAAATATTTCACGAGTAAGTCCGGCAGCCCAAAGTGGTGATAAACTAACGGCACTTTCGACTTCGGGAAAGTCTTCGGCCAGGGCTTGTGCGAGGGGATGAGGTGTGCGTGTTTGTGGATTTTCGTTTTCCCAGGTTATCCGATATAGGTTTTCATATTGATCGTAATGCCGGTCGTAACACAGTTCATATTGTATATAGATGGTGATGAGAAATACGCTGGCTATACCGAGGGCCAAGCCGGCCACATTGATAATTGTGTGAAGTTTATTCTTGACAAGGTTTCGGAGAGCAATCTTAAAATAGTTTAAAAGCATACAGGCTTCGGTTAAGGTATATGGCGTATGCCAATAATCAGTCCAGAGTAAAAGAGGGTTTTTGATACAAATTTTGACACTCCTAAATGAAAGAAAGTACGAATTCGGTCGCAACCGTTCGTTGGCGATCAATTACCAAAACAGGAATTAGAACTTTGAAGCGCCTCTATTTAGATTAAATTAGAAGCTCAAAACCTACTTGCCATGAAATCTTTTCACCTCCTGTTCACATTATTGATTCTTTCATTTTGTAAAACTCTCAGCTATTCACAGCCGATAACAGAAGTATATCCGCTGATCATTACCTATCGTGCTGATCGCGGAAGCCTTGAACGGTTTTATGTTGTTTCTAATTCTCCGGAACGAAGGGAACGTTTTAAAACCTTTTATAAAGATTACCTGACAAAGCTTGAGCAATTACCTTTCGAAGCCATGTCAGTGAGTGGTAGGGTGGATTATCTGTTAATGAAACGAGACCTGGAAAATGAATTGTTCGCCCTCACGAAAGAAGAAAAAGAAGTTGATCAAATTAAAAAATATACATCCTTTGCTGATCCGATCTATCAATTAGAGCAACAACGCAGAAGAGGAAAGCATTTAAAAAGTGATGAAGTAGCCAAGCAGCTGAATGACATCTACAAAGCCATTCAAGGAAGCACCCAAAAATTAAAACAAGAACCAAACCTGACTCGCGAATTGGCTTCACGCGCAGAAGCTACTATCAAAGGGCAGCAGGTTGCAATGAAGAGTGTTTTTGAATTCTACAATGGGTACGACCCGGAGTTTACCTGGTGGGTAACAAAACCATACCAAAAGTTAGACACTGCGTTAACAAAATATGCAGTTGCAGTAAAAAGTAAAGTTGATCCAGCCACACTTCCGAAAGATGACGGCAGCGGGATTATTGGCAATCCGATTGGTCGTGATGAGTTATTGCGACTGCTGCAATATGAAATGATTTCGTATACGCCTGAAGAATTGATAGAAATTGCCAATAAAGAATTTGCGTGGTGCGATGTTGAATTACTGAAGGCCTCACGTGAAATGGGCTTTGGCGACAATTGGAAACAAGCGCAGGAAAAAGTAAAACAATCTTTTGTGCCGGAAGGGTATCAACCGGAGGCTATGTTCAAATTATATAATGAGTCGGTAGATTTTTTAAAGAAGAACGATCTACTCACCATTCCACCGATTGCGGAAGAAACGTGGCGTATGCGCATGTTATCACCCAAGCAACAATTAGTCAGTCCATTTTTTCTGGGAGGGGAAGTGCTTCAAATAGCCTATCCTACGGGCGATATGAATCATGAAGATAAACTCATGAGCATGCGCGGAAACAACCCACATTTTTCTCGTGCCACCGTTCACCACGAATTGATTGCGGGTCATCATTTACAAGGATTCATGAATGATCGCAATAAAAGTTATCGTGATAATTTCACACCCTTTTGGACTGAAGGCTGGGCATTGTATTGGGAAATGATTTTATGGGATATGAAATTTCCCCAGTCACCGGAAGATCGCATCGGTATGTTGTTCTGGCGCATGCACCGCTGTGCACGGATTATTTTTTCACTGAATTATCATCTGAATAAATGGACTCCACAGCAGTGCATTGATTTTTTAGTGGACCGTGTTGGCCATGAGCGCGCTAATGCGGAAGCAGAAGTGAGACGTTCGTTCACAGCTAATTATGGCGCATTGTACCAACTCGCATACATGACGGGTGCTTTTGAGTTTTATTCGCTCAAAAAAGAATTGGTGGACAGTGGCAAGATGACCTACAAGCAATACCACGATGCCGTGCTTCAGGAGAACAGCATGCCCGTAGAAATGGTGCGTGCTATTTTAACCAACCAACCACTAACAAAAGATTTTAAGACTTCGTGGAAGTTTTATAAGAAGTAAAAACTCGAGTAGACCGTCATTGCGAGGGAGCCTGCCTGCCTGCCGGCAGGGAACGACCGCGGCAATCCCCAGACTATGAAATGCTCACGCTTTAGTCAGGGGATTGCTTCGTGCGCAACCTTCGGAAGCTTCCTGGCAATGACGAGGATTTTCAATGTTTCGCTACAACAACATCTTTAGGCTCATGCTTGTAGTTAAAGACAAATGGAAAAATAATTCCGAGTAAAAGTCCGTATGCTGCAAAACTAAACCAGATACTTTGCCAGTTTCGGATACCGTCCACCGTAAAAAAATCTACAACCCAACCACTAAGCATAGCACCCAGAAAAGCTCCTATACCATTGGTCATTAACATAAACAAACCTTGTGCGCTGGCCATAATGCTGGGATCCGCTTCTTTTTCTACGAACAACGAACCGGAAATATTAAAGAAGTCGAACGCCATACCATAAATGATCATCGATAACACCAAAAAGATTAACCCATCGCCTGGATTGCCAATGCCAAATAATCCGAAGCGCAACACCCACGCAAAAATACTGAGGAGCATAACTTTTTTGATTCCAAATTTTTGCAGAAAAAAAGGAATTGTTAAAATGAAAAGCGTCTCAGAGATCTGAGAAATGGAAAGAAGTAGGTTGGGATGCTCAACACCAAATGATCCGGCATAGGAACTTTTAAAGTCTTCTAAAAATGTTCCGCCAAATGTATTGGTGATTTGAAGAGCCGCCCCCAACAGCATAGCGAAAATAAAAAAGATCACCATCCTACTATTTTTGAAGAGCACAAAGGCATCCAAACCAAAAGTGGAGAGAAGTGTACGTTCTTTTGTTGTTCTGGCTGGACGGCAAGCGGGCAGGGTAAAAGCATATAATCCCAATAGTAAACCCGAACCAGCACTTACATAAAGTTGAAACGGACTAAGTGTCCATTCGCCAAAATCAACAACCCACATAGCGAGAATGAAACCGACTGTTCCCCATACGCGAATTGGTGGAAATACTTTAATGATATCAATGCCTTCTTTTTTTAACACCGCATATGATACCGTATTATTGAGTGCGATGGTTGGCATATACACCATTGCATTGAGCAGCATAATGAAATACATCGTGGTATAATCCGTAACGGTAGATGCCCACATCAATAGTCCCGCACCAACAAGATGGCAAATCCCTAATACGCGCTCCGCATTAACCCAGCGGTCGGCAACGATACCCAACAAGGTTGGCATGAACAACGAAGCAATACCCATGGTTGCATAAATGCTACCTACTTGTGTACCTGTAAACTTCAATGTAACAATCATGTAACCACCGAGTGAAATCAACCACGATCCCCACACAAAGAATTCTAAGAAATTCATGACGATGAGGCGCTGCTTGATATTCATGATGGTAGTGGTTGTGATAAGTATTGCGTCTCAATATATAGGATAATGGGGGAAGTTGAAAATTGAGTTTGTAATAGAAAATAAAGTGCTCACTTAAAATTGAACGTCATTGCGAGGAACTGGGGGGATGTGGGTGGGTGACCAAGCAATCCCCGAACTATGGAATGCGCACGTTATAGTTAAGGGATTGCCCATGTACTTTTGTGTTTATGACGGCTTGGGTTTTCGAAGCTGCGTCTTGCTCCAAGTGACTAAACGTTGAACGAAGATAAAAACTGATAGCTTGCACATTAAACCATAATTGCACAAGCACTTTGTTATTTGCCGGCATTCTTTTTCGTCAATTGTTCAACTGTCTGCTTTACTGCAATTGCATTTTTGGTAGGGGTATAGTTAAAACGCTTATTGAACTTTGAACTATCGAAAAAATAATCCCGGTCATATTGATAGTTCATTTCTGGAAATTCCTTCATAATTGGAATAAACAATCCCAAAACTTTTAAGAGCCAATTAGGCAGCAACTGATATTTATTGCTTGTATTCATTTCTTTAGCAAAAAGATTTACCCAGCCTTCACCTGTTATTTTTTCAGAGTCTGTGGGCAAGTTCCATATCTGATTATATGCATCTGGCGTATTCCCAAGGATGGCAGTTCCTTTGGCAAGGTCGGGAGTATAACTTATGCTGTGAATATTCCGGGCATTGCAAAACCATTGTGCTTTTTTCCCTTTAATAAGGTTATCGTAAATCAAGTTCATTACCATACTATTTCCTTTCACTTCACTAAAGAAATCGGCTGACCTGGCAATGATGGCATTCAGTTTCCTTTTTTCGATGGCATCTAAAATGAGCTTATCAAGTTCAGCTCGTACTTCCCCCTTTTTACTACACGGACTAATCGGAGATTCTTCGGTGATATGCTTTACATTATCTCCACCAATTGCATAAATATTGTCGAAGAAAACTAATTTCGCATTGTGCTGGACACATGCATCTATCACATTCCTCATAAATGGAGGCCACAACTTTAACCAGGCTTTAATATTGTAAGCAAAACCCACAGTGACATAAACTATTTCACTACCGGCTATAGCGTTAAAAACATCTTCGCGTTTGGTGAGGTCTGCCGAGAACAGTTCATCATTAAGATTAACTTTTTTCGGATTGCGGCTTACCAGCCGTATTTCAGTGGTATATGTCGCTAGTGCTTTTGCCAGCTCAATGCCTATTGCGCCACCTGCTCCTAAAATTGTTTGTTTCATTGTATAACTTTTATTGTTTTTGTTTATTGCTCTTTCATTTTTGGTCGTGTCTATAGTTGCACATAATTTTTAAATACATGCACCCGCATTTATCACGGCAACTCAAACTTCAATCTCACTTTTGCTTTGTCTTGAACGGGAACATTATCTTTTTTGGTGGGTACCCACTTTGTTCCTTCTTTAATCAAGCGAATCAATTCTTCATCGCAGCCGCTGCCAATACCACGGAGTATGATAAAGTTTGTGAGTGCTCCATTCGCCTCTACCGTAAATTGAACCGTTACGCGTCCTTCAGTTTTATTGCCTTTTGCCTGCTCGGGGTAGTGCAGATTTTTTTCTAAATATTGTTTGAATGCCTTATTACCAATTTCTGGGTGAGCAAGATCAACAGTGGGTGGGTATGATTCTCCGGCTTGTGCACCATAACCAACAGTAACTACTTCGCTTAATTGTGTTACATCCATTACCATTTGCACATTCACTTCCTGTCGATCAGCCTTTACCTCTGTACTCTGTAATCCAATAAAAGAATAAACGAGTGTGGGATTTGAAGTGTCAATAGTAACCTCATAATTCCCTAGCGCATCGGTGACGGTTCCTGTTGTGGTCCCTTTTATAATAACGTTTACTCCCGGCAGTGCAGAACCATCTTCTACAGCAGTTACTTGTCCACGGATTACGTTAGCTAAAGTAGAAGAAGCCAATCCTGCTTCTCTTTTATCTGCTGCGGTAGGGGCTGCATCTTTTTTCTTTGCAGATTTTCTTTCCATGTCATCGGATGCTTTTGCACGTGAAATTTCCACTTCTTTTTCAACTGCTTGTGCTACTGACTCGCTAGCAGCTATTTCGTCTGCTTTTATTTCTTCTCCTTTGGCTTGTTCTGCTCCAGCAATCATGTCATCTGTTCCAGATTCATTTTTTACTATTGATTCTACTGCATTTTCGCTTGTTGGTTTTGTTGATAGAGCGCCAGATCGTGTTGCAACGTCTTTGTCCCGCATGGCTGGGCCAGCGCCTGGTTGTTCGACAGGAGGTGAAGAAGGGACGCCCGTTGCAGGTGTTGTGGAATCAGCAGCGGCTGAAGGTGTAACTACAGGTTCACTTTTTTCGAATGCTAACTCTTGAGCAACTTCTGGCTTCATGACCGTCCAGATGATGAAAGAGGAGATTGCAATAATCGCTAACCCTGCGGCAATGCGTGCTGGCCACATCCAAACTGTTATGATCTTTTTATCCGCAACTTTTTCATTCAGCGCATCAACATCCTTTAAAAAATCTTCTGCTTTGATTTGTTCGGCACCCTCCAATGCATCCGCTAAAAAAGGATCGTGCAGCGCCTTTCGCTCAAGCGCATTCCGTTCTGCAGGTGTAAGTTCCCCCTTTAAATACTTTTCAATATCGTGACGGTAGTCTGTCATGTTGTCTCAATACAAATCTTCAGATTGCGCTTTCCGTTTTGGATGAAGCTTTTTACTTTATTTAGATCGTACCCCGTAAGCACGGTGATATCTTTATAGCATTTCTGTTGCAGAAAGAACATTGAAACGCAGGCTTTTTGTTCATGCCCGAGCTTTTCAATACAGTTCTCCAATTTACCAAGATTTGATTCCATTTCGTCCTGCTCTTCCAGATGCGCCTCGGCAGAGGTTTCCATAAGCAGGGGTGAAATTTCTTCGGTGTATTTCCCTTTTTTCGAGCGCAATTGCATTAAACAGTGATTACGTGCCGTTACATACAGCCAACTTTTGAAGTATTCTACTTCATGCGTTTTGAGGGTGGTAACCAGTTTTTCAAAAAGTTGCATCACGGCATCTTTTGCTTCATCACGATTCTTCAAGTATTTAAGGCACACACCATACACCATCGAATTATAGCGGCTATACAGCACACCAGCCCAAGTCACCTCCCCCGACAGTTTGTACTGCGCGAGAAGCTCCAGATCAGTCATTTCGCTATGAGGTTTGCGGGAAAGCACTTTTTAAGATAGTAAAAATTCGTTGTTCGTTAATAGTTGTTTGTGGCAAAACCAGCAACTATCAACGAATAACCAACAACGGAGATCATTAACTGAAAGAGGTAAATATTCTAAAACCCTTATGGAATTTGTGAGACACCTGCATCTCATCCCCAAACTCAAACTAAACATGATATGAAAACGAAAATCTGGATTCTCGCTACCCTGGTTTTTTCTTCTCTGGGATTTTCTATTCCCGAAACCAGAACGATTACTGGTACGGTCACTTCTGCCGATGACGGAAGCTCGTTACCGGGTGTAAATGTTTTATTGAAAGGCACGGCTACTGGAACTGCTACGGATGCAAAAGGGAAATACTCAATTCAAATTCCTTCCGGTAGTGGTATGTTGGTATTTTCTTTTATCGGATTAAAAACAAAAGAAATTAAAATTGGAGTAAGCAATGTGATCAATGTTGCCCTGAATCAGGATGTAGCTCAACTATCTGAAGCGGTTATAACAGGTCAATATAAGCGTGTCAAGAAAGATAAGGCGGCCACGGGCGCAGCCAACTATGATTATGAAATGGCTCCTTCGGTTGCTTCACAGGATATGTATCAGCAGCCACAGTACAACACTGAAGAATACGATGCCATTCAGGAAAATATTTTTCATGATGCGTTACGAAATCCTCTTTCTACTTTTTCGATTGATGTAGATGCAGCTTCGTACAGCAATATGCGCAGGTTTATTAATAACGGTCAGCGCCCACCGAAAGACGCAGTGCGTATTGAAGAGATGGTCAATTATTTCGACTATGATTATGCACAGCCAAACGATGAGCATCCCTTCAACATCATCACGGAGATTTCTTCTGCACCCTGGAACCCGCAACATAAATTGGTACACATCGGATTACAGGGCAAGAAAATCCCTACGCAGAATTTGCCTCCTTCAAACCTGGTATTTTTGATTGATGTTTCAGGCTCTATGGATGAACCGAATAAACTTCCATTATTAAAATCTTCTTTTAAGATGTTAGTAAACGAACTTCGCCAGCAAGACCATGTAGCCATTGTAGTGTATGCTGGTGCAGCCGGACTTGTACTCGAGCCAACCTCAGGTGCAGAGAAGAAGAAAATAATGGAAGCGTTAGATAATTTGCAAGCTGGCGGATCAACGGCAGGAGGTGCGGGTATCAAGTTAGCCTATGCTGTAGCAAAAGAACATTTCAAAGCAGGTGGCAACAACCGGGTGATTCTTGCTACCGATGGCGATTTTAATATAGGCGAATCAAGCAATGGCGGGATGGAACGACTGATCGAAGAGAAAAGGAAAGATGGCGTGTTCTTAACAGTACTTGGTTTTGGAATGGGTAATTACAAAGATTCTAAAATTGAAATCCTATCCGATAAGGGAAATGGTAATTACGCCTACATCGATAATATCACAGAAGCTCAAAAGGTGTTGGTGAATGAATTTGGCGGAACGTTGTTCACCATTGCGAAAGATGTGAAGCTACAGATCGAATTTAATCCATCGAAAGTAAAAGCATACCGATTGATCGGATACGAGAACCGCATGTTAAAGAGTGAAGATTTCAACAACGATAAAAAGGATGCTGGCGAACTTGGTTCAGGCCACACCGTAACTGCATTGTATGAAATCATTCCGGTAGGCGTAGAGAGTGAATTTTTAAAGATTGATGAATTGAAGTATCAAACAACTAAAGTTGATCCGGCTGCATCTAAGTCTAAAGAGTTGATGACGGTGAAATTTCGTTATAAGAAACCCGATGAAGATGTAAGCAAGCTTATTGTTCATCCCTTAATGGATAGCCAGATTGCGCTGAGTAAAACTTCAGATGATTTCCGCTGGTCAGCTTCTGTAGCAGCCTTTGGCATGTTGCTGAGAGAATCGGAGTATGTTAAGAATTTCTCATACGATCAGGTAGTGCAAATGGCACAGGGTTCGAAGGGAGTAGATAAAGAAGGTTATCGCATTGAGTTCATCAACATGGCGAAGTCATTTGGCTCCATTGCGAGCCGGTAAAAGCTGTTGGGTTTGTGGGTTGGGTAAGTTCCTAGGAGCAAATTGTTCCTGGGAACTTTTGAAGTTTCTACCTTATTTAGAAGCGGTATAAGTCTCCTTATCGTTTTTTGCTATTTTTGACATCCCATGGACGCATTAGAACAAGAGGCACCCAAGCAACACTATACCGATAAGCAAAAGCAGCAGGTTTTTGACGGTGAGTTTATGCCTCACATTAATGCTATGTACAACTTTGGGTATCGTCTTACTTTTGATGAGGATGATGCTAATGATCTCGTTCAAGACACCTATTTAAAGGCCTTTCGCTTCATTGAGTCATTCCAGCAAGGAACTAATGCGAAGGCTTGGCTGTTTCGAATTTTAAAAAACAGCTTCATTAACGACTACCGGAAGAAGAAGAAGGAACCAGCCAAAGTCGATTACCAGGAAGTTGAAACGTTTTATAACTCGGAAGATGTAGACCGCCAGATCACACCTGATTTGCGGGTGGAGTCGTTGCAGGATATGATGGGAGATGAGATTTCTAACGCCCTAAATTCGTTGGATGTTGATTTTCGTACTGTAATTATTTTGTGTGATCTGGAAGGCTTTAAGTACGATGAGATGGCAAAAATTTTAGATATACCAATTGGCACGGTGCGAAGTCGCTTACATCGAGCCCGCAATTTGCTGAAAGAGAAACTAAGTGAGTATGCCAAAAAAATGGGTTATAAAAATCATACGCTATGAGTCACCAATCTCCTCCTTCCGCTGGCAATCAGCCAACCTGTATGGAAATGTTACAGGCCATTCTCGATGGTGCTGCCACACCCGAACAAGAGACGCAATTTAAAGAACACATGGAAGGATGCATGCCATGTTATAAAGAGTATAGCCTGGAGATGGTAATCAAAGAATTGATCAAGACGAAATGTTGTGGTCAATGTGCTCCACCTGAATTGGTAGACCGAATTAAAAGCAGCATAAGCGAAAAAGCATCCTGATGGCAGGCAAAGCAATTATCTTCTGTGCACCATCCGGTTCCGGAAAAACCACTATTGTAAAACACTTATTAAAAAACAATCCTGATCTTGGATTTTCAATCTCTGCATCTACGCGTGATAGGCGAGGTCGTGTGGAACAAGATGGTAAAGACTATCACTTTCTTACTCCGGATGAGTTCAAAGAAAAGATTGTTCACAATGAATTCATTGAATGGGAAGAAGTCTACGAAGGAAATTATTACGGAACATTAAAATCAGAAATAGAACGCATTTGGCAAGAGGGCAAAGACGTGATCTTTGATGTAGACGTAAAAGGAGGGTTGAACCTTAAAAAATATTTTGGTGGTAAAGCGTTGGCAATTTTTGTAAAAGTTCCGACTATGGAAATTTTGGAACAACGTCTTCAGGGTAGAGGCACCGAGTCATTCGAAAGTTTGTCCAGAAGATTATTCAAAGCCAACTTTGAGATGTCATTTCAGGATGAGTTTGATGTTGTGCTGATTAATGAAGATCTGAACAGATCACTTGCAGAAGCACAGCGGTTGTATGATGAGTTTAAATTAAAGTCTTGAGTCCATAGTCCTGAGTCCATAGTTTAGTATTAACAATGCTATTGGCGAATGACTCAAGACTCACTACTAAGGACTAGATATGAAAATAGGACTCTTCTTCGGTTCGTTTAATCCCATTCACATGGGGCACATGATTATAGCCAACATCTTGGCCGAGACTACCGATTTGGACAAAGTCTGGTTTGTGGTTACACCACAAAATCCCCTGAAACCAGCAAAAGGATTATTGCATGATTTTGACCGGTATGATATGGTTCGTGCTGCTGTATATGAGAATTATAAATTGGAAGTTTCGGATGTTGAATTTAGTCTACCGAAACCAAACTATACGATTCATACCTTGGTACATCTCACCGAAAAACATCCGGGCAAAGAGTTTAAAGTAATTATTGGCGAAGATAATCTGGAAAGCTTTACGCGCTGGAAAAACTATGAGCGGATTATAGAAGACTATGGGCTGTATGTTTACCCTCGGCCGAATGTAACAAACTCCGAACTTAAGCGTCATCCTAACGTTAAGATGGTGGAAGCGCCCATGATGGATATTTCCGCAACGTTTATCCGGAACTGTATAAAAAAGAATCAATCGGTTCGTTACCTAGTTCCAGATGCCGTAGAAGCTGTTATACGTGAAAAGAAATTTTATCAATAAAGCAGCACCCAACTCTGCAAATACCTAGTGCATGATTCACCCTCGTTTTTCAATCTTCATTTTATGTACGGTTATCACTTCTTCACTTTGCGCTCAGGGAGTTCGCGGTACGGTAAAGTCGGATGACGGGAAGCCGCTTGCCTTTGCTACAATTTATGTAAAGCAAGTAGGTACAGGCACCACTACCAATGTTGAAGGTTACTTTGAAATACTGTTACCACAAGGTGATTATGACATGGTTTTTCAATTCTTAGGTCACGAGACGCAAGAAAGAAAAGTTAAAATAGAGGCGGAGGCGAGTTCGCTTGTCATTGTTTTAAAAACCCAGGCCATCATCTTGCGAAGTGCGGTTATTAATTCAAATAATGAAGACCCTGCCTATACCATCATGCGCAAAGCAATTGCGAAAGCAAAATACCACACACAGCAGCTCAATAGTTATTCCGCCAATGTCTATACAAAAGGTACAGGCAAACTTGTTGATTATCCATGGCTGGCAAAAAAAATGATAGAGAAGGAGGGTATAAAAAAGAATCAAGCTTTTGTTTCCGAATCGGTAAGTGAAATTAAATATACCCGCCCGAATAAATTTGAGGAACGAGTTATTTCCATTCGAAGCGATGGCAAGGATAATAATACTTCTCCTACCAATTTTATCAATGGAAGTTTTTATGAGCCTATTATAGCGGAAACCGTCTCTCCGCTTTCGCCTTCGGCATTTTCATATTACAAGTTTGAGTATCGGGGTACATTTCAAGACCGGGAGTATCAGGTGAGTGAAATAAAAGTAACCCCCAGATTTCGGGGCGATAATGTGGTAGAGGGTACACTCTATATTATTGAAGACTGGTGGAGCCTGCACAGCCTCGACTTAAATACGATTAAGCTTGGCGTAAAGATTGGGATTAAGCAAGTGTATGCCCCTGTTGAAGAAAAGGCATGGCTGCCAGTTTCAAATCAATTTAAAATTGGAGGGAAATTTTTCGGATTTGAGTTTGTCTATGATTACATCGCCACCGTAAGTAATTATAAAATACAGCTTAACCCAAAGCTGGTTATTCCGCAAATGGAAGTTATTGATGAAAAAATTGAAAAAGAGGTAGCAAGGGCAATCGAGAAAAAACCGATCGTAAAAAATCAGAATTTACAAGAGCGCCTTGCCTCCGGAAAGGAAATAACCCGAAAGGAGCTGAAGACAATTCTTAAGGAACAAGAGAAGAGGGAAGTTAAGGAACAGAAGGAGCCAGATTTAATTTCAGAAACAAGTTTCAAAATTGATAGCGGAGCATATAGAAAGGATTCAGTGTATTGGACGCAAATTCGCCCGGTGCCACTTTCAAGTGAAGAGGTAATTGGGTATAAAAAAATGGATAGCCTGGCCGTTGAGGAAAGAAAAAAAGAGGAGGGAGATACAATCAAACGTCAAAAAAATAACAAGAAGGGGTTCCAGCCATGGGACATCCTTACAGGCGACAGTTATAAGATATCTAAATACTCAAATCTAAAAATTGAATTTCCACAAGTGTGGTTTAATACGGTAGAGGGTTTCTATTTGTTGTATCGGCTGAACTACGGTATTAGTCTTCGCGATACTAACCGCACGCGCCTTAACATAAGCCCTGCATTTCGTTATTCTTTTGAAAGAGAAAAATTTTCAGGGAACCTAAAATTTGCACTTCGCAATAAAAAGTACCGATTTGAAGTTGAAGGCGGACGGTACATACAGCAGTTTAACCCCGATAAGCCTATTCTTCCTGTTGTAAATACTTTTATGACTCTTTTTCTGGAGGAAAATCTTATTAAAATTTATGAGAGAGATTATTTAGACATACTTTTTGTTAAAAGAATTAATCAAAAGTATTTGATAGAAACTTCGTTGTCATGGGCCGAGCGCAGAGTATTGACAAATCAAACAAATTATAAGTGGGTTAATCGCGATAAAATTGAAGGTTATACACCAAACGCCCCCATTAACCTCGAGGTAGATACCACAGGATTCAATACACATCAAGCATTTATTGGGTCCTTAATGTTTACTGCAAAACCGTGGTTGAAGTTCAAAATCCGTAATGGAAGAAAATTTGTAGTCGATAACTCAACGCCAACATTCTCATTGCAATATCGAAAGGGGTTAAAAAATATTCTCTTGAGCGACATCGATTTTGATCAGGTAGAAGTAGGCGCAAAGCACTCATTTCGAAATGGGGTTAGGGGAAGAGTGGATATTAACGTGCGAGCAGGAGCCTTTTTAAATTCGGACAGCCTGGCTTTTATGGACTACAAGCATTTTCTCGGTAACCGAACACCTCTTAGCACCTCAGACCCAGCCGGAAGTTTTAGGTTAATGGATTATTACTTATACAGTACAGCCGATAAATATTTTGCTGCTAATGTTCACTATAATTTTAGAAGATTTTTAGTAACCTCGATTTATGAAGTTAGAATGTTGGGTATACGTGAAAATGTATTTTTAAACTATTTGGCAACGCCCACGGCTAAAAATTATACAGAAGTAGGGTATTCCATCGATGGCATTCTTCGTGTTTTTAGATTAGAAGGCGCTGTCGCCTTTCGTGATGGCAAGTATCTCGACTACGGTTTTCGTATAGGCATAGCAACAAACATTGCAGTAAATTTCTCAGACAATTAATCCAACGCATGCATTTCTTCTTTGAAGGTGGCATGCGGGATGTTACCTTCGCGCTATGGTCATCTCTATTGATGAATTTTTTAATCTCCGTGATGTTCTCCCGGTAGTTGATGTACGCTCGGAAGGCGAGTACGAAGTTGGTCATATTATGCGCGCTATTAATATTCCGTTGCTTAACAATGCCGAGCGCATTGCCGTGGGTACCGATTACAAGGTAAAAGGAAAGCGGGAGGCGATCACGACTGGTTTCCGGTTGGTAGGACCACGCTTGCATACGATGGTTGTTGAAGCCGAAAAAGTTTCCGTAAAGCAGGAAATGATTGTTCACTGCTGGCGTGGAGGCATGCGTTCATCAAACTTCTGCCAGTTTGTGAATATGAATGGAGTAAAAACACATCAGCTTAGCGGTGGGTATAAAACATACCGACATGCCGCGCTTGAGTCGTTTAAAAAACCATTTCAATTTATAATTATTGGTGGCTGTACCGGCAGCGGAAAAAGTGAAATTCTGCGGGCGCTGGCGAAACAGGGTGAACAGGTAATTGATTTGGAAATGTTAGCCAGCCATAAAGGCTCTACGTTTGGCGGATTGATGCAAGCGCCTCAACCTACCACCGAACAATTTCAAAATAATCTCTTTGAGGAAATTCTGAAATTCAATATCAACAAACCAATTTGGGTAGAAGATGAATCGAGTGCTGTTGGAAGAATTTTTTTGCCGGATGATTTTTGGCAGACAATGTGTGTTAGTCCTGTAGTGGAAGTAGAACTGGATAGAACACTCCGAATCCAGCGGTTGGTGAATGAATATGGAGATGCTGACAGAGAAGAATTTTTAAAAGCCATGGAGCGTATAACGAAACGACTCGGTGGCCAACATTTCAAAGCCGCGAAAGAGAAGTTGCTGCTGGGTGATATGGCTTCCACGATTGAAATCCTTCTTACCTATTATGACAAAACATATCTTTACGGACTGAAAAATAAAAAGGCCAGAATAAAAGCTACGTTACCTTGGGATGGAAAAAACACAGAGATTTTTGCAGAAAGCTTAAAAGCCACTTTCAATTCGTAGGGTATACAGTAGTCATTCCGCAGCGCAGCGGAGAAATCCCCTCAGGGTTATCCGAATGTTCGGTACACTAATATAGGGGACTTCTCCGGTCGTGCCCTGCCTACCGGCAGGCAGGCTCCCTTCGAAGTGACGATTATATAGTGACGGGAGTGACGTACATTTACGCTATGAGCGCTATCAAACTTACTCAATACTCACACGGTGCTGGCTGTGGATGTAAAATTTCCCCGGCTGTACTCGACACCATTCTTCACACGGATTTTGCGAAAACAAATTTTCAAAACCTGTTGGTCGGAAATGAGTCAAAAGATGATGCCGCGGTTTTTGAACTATCCGATGGCACATGCCTGGTGAGCACCACCGATTTTTTTATGCCCATTGTTGATGACCCGTTTACCTATGGCGCGATCGCTTCCGTGAATGCAATCAGCGATGTATATGCAATGGGCGGAAAACCATTGATGGCATTGGCCATACTCGGTTGGCCAATAGATAAACTTCCGGCAACATTAGCGCAGCAAGTTTTGGATGGAAGCCGGTTTGTTTGTGAGAAGGCCGGCATTCCATTAGCTGGTGGGCATAGCATTGATAGTCCGGAACCAATTTTTGGTTTAGCCGTTACCGGAACGGTGAAGAAAGAAAATTTGAAGCGCAACAACACGGCTACAGAAGGATGTTTGTTGTACCTCACCAAACCCATTGGTGTTGGCATTATCACTACGGCACAAAAAAGAGGGATCGCTATACCAGACGATTTGGAAGAAGCCGTACGGATTATGACCGAATTGAATGCCCTTGGATATGAGTTTGGTAAACTGGATTATGTGAAAGCGATGACAGACATCACCGGCTTTGGATTGCTCGGGCATTTATTGGAAGTATGTGAAGGTAGCGGTCTCTCGGCCGAAGTTGAGTATGACAAAATACCGTTAGTAAAAAACGTTCAACATTACACTTCCAAAATGATTTACCCCGACAACACCATGCGCAACTGGCAGAGCTATGAAAAGAAAGTAGCGGGCATTGGTGCAGAATCGTTGCTTACGCTTTGCGATCCACAAACGAGTGGTGGATTGTTGGTGTGTGTTGAAGAGGGGAAAGCGAATGAGTTTGAAGGGTTCCTACGATCAAAAAAGATTGAATTAAAACCCTTTGGACGATTGGTTTCGCCCGTAACTCCGCTGATTCAAATTAAATAACGCTTTACTCTTCCGGAATCACAAACCACATGATTAAATAAAAAAGCGATAGGGGAACAAATGCCGTAATAAAGCCAACAAGCACAAAGGCAATGCGCACGAGGGAAGTGTCTAATCCAAAATGCTTTGCCAAGCCACTACATACACCGGCAATAATTTTATCTTTCGAGCGGGTTAATTTTGGTCGCATGGATTTAATTTTATACCTCAAGATAAAACATTCTTTTGTTTATTCGTGCAGGGATAAATAGCTTGAACTTCATTTCGTAGCGAACCTGACGAAGGAAGGTGAGCGGAGAAATCTCCTTGACGGTTAATCGAATAGGGGATTTCGCAGTTCTTCCTGTGGTGCGTTACTGATTAAGGTTTTGGAAAGGTTAGTTTTGATTTCATAAAAAAAAATCATGGAATTAATTGGTTATGTGGCTGCGATTGTCATGGGACTTTCGCTGGGTATGATGGGCGGAGGTGGTTCTATCCTCACGGTGCCCATACTTGTTTATTTATTTGGTGTTGATCCAGTTCTTTCAACGGCTTACTCGTTATTTGTAGTTGGTTTAACAAGTTTAATTGGCTCATTCAGTCATTTTAAGAATGGCAACGTCCATCTTAAAACAGCATTGATTTTTGGTTTACCTTCTATTCTCGCTGTTTATTCGGTTCGGAAATTTGTAGTTCCAGTTATTCCAGATCCGTTTTTCTCCCTTGGCTCTTTCGTTGTTACGAAAGCATTGTTTGTAATGGTGTTGTTTGCCATACTGATGTTGCTGGCCGCCAGTGCGATGATTCGGAAATCTAAAAAGGAAAATAACTTATCGGATGAAATAAAATACAACTACCGGTTGATCTTTTTGGAAGGTTTATTTGTTGGTGGTATTACGGGCCTAGTTGGGGCCGGTGGTGGTTTTCTCATAATCCCTGCATTGGTTTTATTAGCGGGTCTACCGATGAAACAAGCTGTTGGTACTTCCTTAGTAATTATAGCGCTTAAATCATTGATTGGATTTACAGGCGATTTAGGTTCCGGTATGATCATTGATTACAAGTTTTTATTAGCTTTTTCTGGCTTTGCCACGGTTGGCATAGTGGGTGGAAGTTACCTGACTAAATTCATCTCCAACGAAAAATTGAAACCAGCGTTTGGTTGGTTCGTGTTTGTGATGGGTTTATATATCTTAGGTAAAGAACTTGTTTTTTAATTTAGTCCGTTACAGGTAAAAGACAAAACATCATAGAGCAAAACCCAAGGCTATAAATAAAATTAAGATATTGAGAAAAACCTGATCACTCAAAATGAAGCTATTAAAATCACTTTTGTTATTTGTTCACATTCTTTTGGGAGTAGATGCTGCCATGGCGCAGTCTTCACAACTTCTCAATGCGCGAGATTACGGGAAAAAACTGTATGAAACGAAGAACAAAATTGTATTGGACGTTCGTACAAAAAGTGAATACGATGAAGGCCACCTTGTAAACGCAATGCTCATTGATTATTATCAGCGAGATTTTAAACAGCAACTCAGCAAACTGGATAAGAATAAACCTGTTTTTGTCTATTGCAGGGTCGGAGGCCGTGCCGATTCGGCAGTTGAAATACTGAGTGACTTAGGATTTAAAACAGTGTATAACTTACAGGGTGGTATACTTGCGTGGACGAAATCCAATAATCCGGTTGTTAAAGAGTAAGCAAATGAAAAGCTCTCTGTTCCATTGCGGTTGTTAGTTTTTTCAAACTATGCGTAATTATTGATTTGAAAGCGGTACAGCAGTAGCTTTTTTCTATGAATGATTTAAATTCCATTTGCTGAAAGCAGTTCAGGTGAGTAGAATTGCAGAGATATTTTTGAATTCAGTATTTACGTAACCCAAACGCATCTTGTTGCTTCAGGTTTTCATCATTGGTTTTTTGTTCAGTTTCGTTGGATCCATTCCACCGGGCACCCTCAACATCATGGTGCTTCAATTAGGGTTGGAGAACAAGGTTAAAGCCGCCTTACGTTTTGCACTGGCAGTGGCCATTATTGAATATCCGTATGCATGGATAGCGGTAGAATTCGAATACCTCATCACTTCCTCTCCTTTAGTATTGAATAATTTTCAACTGCTAAGCGCTATAGTCATGACTATTCTTGGTGGTTTTAGTTTATGGTCGGTAAGAAGACCCTCAACATTTTCAGTGAGACTCCAGGAGAGTGGATTTCGAAGAGGACTGATACTGAGTATTTTAAATCCACAAGCCATACCTTTTTGGATTGGTCTCACTGCCTATTTAAAAATGGAAGGCTGGATTGACCTGAGCACAGGTTGGAGATTGCATAGTTATGTATTGGGTACCGCTGTTGGCGCCATGGCATTACTTTCGTTGCTGGCTGTTATGTCCAATCGAATGGTAAGGCTCATGAAGCACAACGGCATCATAAAAATGATTCCCGGTGGCATCCTTCTTGTGCTGGGGCTTGTTACGTTTGCTAAGTATTTTTTCTTTTAGGAACTGGGAAACGCAAAACTTTGTTAAATCAAATGGAAAATAAAAGCCATTGCATTAAGTCTGGTCTGCACTAACTTTTGCTCAATCAAAAAGCGTTACCTTGTCATGGAAATCAGAACACAACATCAACAATAGAAATAAACAGAAAAGCTTATGTTTTTTCAACACGTGTATGACAAAAGCCTGGCACAAGCCAGCTACTTTATTGGTTGCCAAAAAGAAGGCGTTGCCATGGTAATCGATCCAAAGAGAGACGTAGATACCTATCTGGAAATAGCCAAACAAAACAACATGAAGATTACGCATATAGCGGAAACGCACATTCATGCCGATTTTCTTTCAGGCTCCCGCGAATTAGCTGCGCTCACGAACGCCAATCTTTATTTGTCGGATGAAGGTGGGGAAGGGTGGCAATATGAATTTGCACACACGGGCTTAAAAGCAGGAGCTATTATACACGTAGGTAATCTGAACTTTGAAGTGTTGCATACACCCGGCCACACTCCGGAAAGTATTAGTTTTTTGTTGACGGATGTTCCTGCAAGCGATAAGCCTGTCATGTTATTTTCTGGCGACTTCGTATTTGTGGGTGATATTGGCAGGCCCGATCTTTTAGAAAAAGCAGCCGGTATTGCGGGCACCAAAGAAGAAGGAGCAAAGGAAATGTACAAATCAATTAAAAGATTTAATGCGTTAGCCGATTACATACAGGTATGGCCAGGGCATGGTGCAGGTTCTGCGTGTGGCAAAGCCTTGGGTGCCGTGCCTAGCACCACGGTAGGGTACGAAAAGGTAAGAAATTGGGCTTTGCAATATGAAAATAATGAACCCGGTTTTGTGAAATACCTGTTGGAAGACCAGCCCGAGCCACCGAAGTATTTCGCCATGATGAAGAAGCTAAACAAAGTGGCACGACCACTTCTTACAGAGGTGCCAAAATTGAAAAAATTAAGCAAAGAAGATTTTAAAGCAGCGATGGATAATGGCATCAACGTAATTGACACACGCTTAAAGACTTATTTTGCAGCAGGTTTTATTCCAGGCTCCATTAATATTCAAGGTAACAATGCTTTTGCTACCTGGATGGGCTGGTTCATGACGTATGAGGAGCCGTTTATTTTAGTAGCGGAGGAATCAAAACATGATGACTTGGTGCGAAAACTTATGCGCATTGGCTTAGATAATATTTACGGTTATGTTCCGGATGTTAGTGTGTGGACTGATTTGGGGAACACGTTAGAAAAGAGTAATGTGATTTCACTGGATGAATTCAAGGAAATTCAAAAGACGAACCAAGCCCAAATTATTGATTTGCGTGGTGCGGCCGAATATAATGCGGGCCACATCAGTGGAACAGAAAATGTGTTTATCGGAACCTTAGAAAAAAATCTTGATAGGATCAGAAAAGACCAGCCGGTAGTAATTCATTGTCAATCGGGCGACCGCTCCGCTATAGGCTATTCCGTTTTACAAAAACATGGATTTAAGAATGTAAAAAATTATTCGGGAAGTATAAACGAGTGGGTGAATGCTGGTAATCCGGTGGTATCAGAAAATTAAAATTCTTGTATGTTTCAGTTGCCCTTCGTCTGTGAAACAACCCTTAATGTTTTTCTTAGCGGTGCCTATTATCAAAATTATTTACCTATCAAAGTTCTTATAATCAATTGAAGGAGCGCGCCTTATTCTTTTTCCGAATATGGAATTCTGTAATAAATAGTGCACAGCCTAAAACTAAAATCTGTGTCAATAAACCTATTGCATCGGTATGTGCAATTGCTTCCGCTGAGGCAGTTTCGCTGTGTTTAAGCAACCAAATGGACTCATTGGCACTGCTTTTTATTCCGATTAACTGTTGAATCAGATTTAGCGCGACATGGATTCCGGTTGGCAGTGCAATTCCGTTAGGTCGGATGGCGGCAATTCCAAACACAAAAGCCCAAATGCCCGGACCCAAAAAAGCTATTTGAAAATCCCAGCCTTGAAGTATGTGGTACAACGCAAAGGCTAGTGAAATTACAATTTGTGTAATGCGCAGTCCAAAAACTTTATTCAATTTTAAAAATGGATAGGAGCGGAATGCAATTTCCTCCATCAGCGCTAATGGTATGATCGCTAAATACCAAAATGCCCAGGGATTCCACGCCTTCGGGTTTCTGTCAATCTGAAGCTCAGTAAACAATATCAATGTGAGGATGATCAGCAGGAAAATGGAAGTGCCAAGCGCTAAGCCCTTCAGGAATCTAACAAGGGTTCCCTTCTGCCAGACTAGACCATATTCTGCGAATGATTTTTTATCGATTTTTAAAAGTATCCGGGTTGCAATAAGCGCAGCAAGGGTTCCGAAGATTCCATATACGAACTCGTTCCAGTTGTCAGGGAAAATAGGCTTTAGCTGAGAACCAGCCAGAAAAAGTAAAATCAAGAATACAATCCAATACAGTAAACTTTTTAGAAGTGCACTGAGTCTTTGGTTTATGAATTCAGGAATCTTCAAAGGTTGCTATTGTTTGAGCTTTATTAAACATCAACCCGTTTAGTAGTAGCTATTTCCAAAATCAAACCCTCTCCATACATCATAGCCGGAGTTTGATAACCTGTTTTGAAGTTACCAGCAAGAATTTTTTCTGCGATCAATACGGCTGTTTTAGCAGTAAGTGAATAGCCGCTTGGAGCCTCCAACAAACTTGTACATTCCTTCCCCGTGCCATCCCAAACTTTTCCCCACAGAAAGCTTCGGCCGCTTTCTCTTCTCTCATCACTAGGACCTGCTGGTTTTTTATCGATCTGCCGCAGCATGAAATTTTTTAACCAGCGCTGGCGCAATAACCAGTTAAAATAATTGCTTCGCTTTGCGTTGCTGATCATTTTATCGGTAGCGCCCGTATACACTTCAATGTTGGGGATGCCCGTACTACGCCAGGCCGTAGAAATATCTCCCCATGGAATGTTTAATGCTTTTGTTTTAAACGAACCGAAATCAATTTCCATGAATTTTTTACCGAGTGCAATGGGCGCGAGTTCTCCGTTTGTCCGAATCATACCTCCGTATCCTAAACCTTCTGTCATACTTTTTGAAGTTCCACGGGAAAGCCCGCCTTTCGACATGGTGAAGGCTAATTGTAAATGCGTTGCTGAGGGCAGTCTGTTTTTTAAATGCAGCGCTAAACAATCCGATGGAACTACATCGAAGCCTGTTCCCGGCATGATCATGATGCCGGCTTGTTTGGCTTTTGCATCATACCCGGCCAACATTTCAAATACCTGATACTCACCGGTAATGTCCGTGTAATGGGTTTTTGTCTCGAGGCAGGCATCGGCCATTTCTTTTGCCGTGAATCGAAATGGACCACCACAATGAATAACTACGGAACCTTTTTGCAATAGACTTTTTAACGCTGCAGTATCACTCACATTCAGCACTTCAAACGGATAGCTGGTTTGTTCGTGTTGTTTTTGCAATGCTTCTAGGTTCCGACCTGCTAGTATAACATTCAGATTTTTCGCTTTGCATTCTTGTACAACAAGTTTGCCCGTATAGCCGTAGGAGCCGTAAACAATAATAGTAGCCTTCATTTTGTGAAGGTACTACGGTTCAGCAATAAAACACCAATAATTGGTCCGGGTGCTAATAAAAGTAAAAGATACTGACCGGAGATTATGTCTTGTAGAATAGTAAGAAGTTGAATGCTTACAATTGTAATAGCAAAACCGATGCAGGTGGTGATGGTAATAGCGGAGCCTCTTACAGATGGCGGTGCGTTAACAGCTACCAATGCTGAAAACTGTGGAGAATCTGCTACCACTACAAATCCCCAAAAAACTAAAACGGAAAGGAAGACCTCAGGCGGAAGCCACCATATCCAAGGTGAAATCAAACAACACACTCCGGATGCAATTAAAGCAACCTGCGCAACATTTTTACTTCCAAACTTGAAGGATAATTTTCCTCCCACCAAACACCCGATTCCCCCAAACCCAATAATTATAAACGCGAATAGTGTTTCATGAATCGGTGAAAATGGATGAATGCTTTTATAGTAGGTAATGGCCCACGGAACAAAAGCCCAAAAGGCATACAACTCCCACATGTGACCGAAGTAGCCAAAAGCCGGTAACCGAAAGGCGGAGGTTTTAAAAACATCACGAATATCAGCAAATGAAAAACGAAGGGATGGCTTGCGATAGGGGCCGTCTTTTACAAAAGCTAAAATAAGTACTCCGCCTGTTGCCGCGAGAATGGACACAACTGTGAGTAATGATTGAGGTTCTATAAATTGAGGGATTAATTTGAGTCCGTGTGGAAATGCAGTACCCAATACCAGCGCACCAACTAAGGCACCAAGCCAATGCCCTAAGCCCTCTTCATTCCAATCAGCCGCGATTTTCATTCCAACAGGATAAATCCCGGCCAGAAAAAATCCGGTAAGGCCACGACTCATTAATACCAACTCAAATGAGGACAAATTGAAAAGACAGATTGCACTGCATGCTGCCGCAACTATACTGCTGATAAAGAATAAACGTGAGGGCGAAAATTTATCACTGATTCCCGTAAGGGCAAACAGAAGTGTTCCAAGTATAAAACCTATTTGAACTGAAGAAGTGATGTACCCTAATGATTCGGATGGCCAATGATAGCGTGTTTGAAGTTGCGGAAGCACGGCATTGCCTGCAAACCACAAGGAAGTTCCACAAAACTGACTGACTATAATAATGAAAAAGACCCAGCTTGTTTTTGCGCGAGGCATGCTTGATTACTTCGGTGGCAGTGGAATCGCAGGAATAACCGAACTTCTTTCTACTGATTCAATAAAATACCGCGTATCGCCACGCCAGGAGAAAGCCATGTATCGTTTTACAAAATGCAAATTAACGCGCTCTCCACTAAGCGATACTTCTTCAAGTTGTTTTATAACGTCTGTTTGATTTTTCTCTACTGAAAAGTCAAACGACTCAGCAATTGGGCTTGCATTCTTCAGCGCGCCAAAGGTTTCTAAATTTAGTTTACCCTCGTACGTTTTAAATAGAATTCCTTTTTGGGTAATGCGCAACACTTTTCCGGCCATTACACCTTGCTCATAGGTACCCCAATATAAAAAGGCAAGTACCGCGGCTCCAATCAACAATACAATGGCGAGGAATTTTTTCATAATGCTTACTAATTTTTGAAGGAAGTCGTTCATGCTTCTAAAATTCTATACCGTCATGATTTCAGCTTCTTTCTTTTTCATGAGTGCTTCAATTTTTGTAATGAAGTCATCGGTAAGTTTTTGAGTTGTTTCTTCCGCGTTTTTAACATCGTCTTCCGAAACACCTTTTATTTTTTTTAGTTGCTCATTGGTTTCTTTGCGAATGGTTCGAATTCTAACTTTTCCGTGCTCGCACTCTTGTGCCACTTGTTTCACCAATTGCTTTCTTCGTTCTTCTGTTAACATGGGAATATTAACAATCACTTGTTGGCCATCATTTTGTGGATTGAGGCCGAGGTTGGCATCGCGAATAGATTTTTCAATTTCCTGAATCAGGCTTTTCTCCCAGGGTTTAATAAAGATCGAACGGGCATCAGGCGTAGTCATAGATGAAACCTGATTGAGTGGTGTCGTGGCTCCATAATACGAAACCATGATACCATCCAGCATAGAAGGATTTGCTTTACCGGCTCTGATTTTTACAAGTTCATGCCCTACGTGCGTGAAAGCTTTGTTCATTAAATCTTTAGCCTCTTCGATAAATAATTCAAGTTCCTCCATAAGATTAAAGTTATCAGTTATCCGTTAATCGCTATTAAAATTAACTTATAAGTGTTCCAGCCTCTTCTCCTTTCAGTATTTTCAACAAGTTCCCTTTCTTGTTCATATCGAAAACGATAATGGGTAATTTGTTTTCCATGCACAACGTGAAAGCCGTCATGTCCATGATATTTAAACTCTTTTCATAAGCCTCCTGAAACGACAACGTATTGTAACGAACAGCATCCGGAAATTTTTCAGGGTCTTTATTATAAACGCCATCTACACGCGTACCCTTTAATACAACATCGGCCTGTATTTCTATGGCGCGCAAGCTGGCTGTTGAGTCGGTCGTGAAATAGGGGTTGCCAATACCAGCACCAAAAATAACGATCCGCCCTTTTTCTAAGTGGCGGATCGCTCTACGTCTTATAAATGGTTCGCATACCTGCTCCATCTTAATACCCGCCATGAGTCGAGTATAAACACCGTGTCGTTCAAGTGCACTTTGTAAGGCCATGGCATTAATTACGGTTGCCAACATGCCCATGTAATCACCTTGCACGCGGTCGATGCCGAGGGTTTCTGCCTGTCCGCCTCTGAATATATTTCCACCGCCAATAACAATGGCCAGTTCAACGCCTTCCTTCTGAATCGCTTTAATCTCTTCACTGTATTGTTCAAGCACAGCCGGATCAATATTGCTGGTTTTAGTCCCCATCAGGGCTTCACCGCTAAGCTTGAGTAGTACGCGTTTGTATTTCATGCAGTTGTCTAGGCTAGTTAAATCCCGTAAATATAATTCAGGATTTCAGCATTTACATCATCTTATCAACTGAGTTTAAAACTCAATCAGCACTTGATTTTTTTCCACAATATCACCTTTCTTCACTTTCAGCGATTTGACTACACCATCACCGGATGATTTCAAAATATTTTCCATTTTCATGGCTTCGAGAATCAAGAGTTGATCTCCGGCCTTTACGGAATCTCCGACTGCCACTTTCAGTTCAATAATAAGACCCGGCATCGGAGCTTTTACAGTATTCAATTTGCCAGAAGCTGCGGTATTCATCCCTAGTTTCTCCAGCAGCAAGTCGAATTTATCCTTTACCTCTACAGTGTGGATGTTGTTGTTGATTTTAAAGGTGAAAGTCTTGGTAGTTTTATCGGCCTTAACAACTTCAGCCTTATAACTTTTTTTATTTTGGATAATATGAAAATAGCCGTCCGTGATATTTACAATATCCCAGTCGAAGGATTTGCCATCAAGAGTGATGCCTTGATCGGTATTCTCCACTTCAACAACGGTAATTTTATTTACGGTTACTTTTGACACGGTGTAAAGGTAGCGAGAATTTACAATTGTGCAGACTGATTTCTTTTCTACATTTGCATGGTCGAAAGACAAATGGGGGTGCCTAAAAACAAGGGCTGAGATTATACCCAATGAACCTGATGCCGGTAATGCGGTCGAAGGGAGGCAAGGTAAGCCGTAAGTACGATACATTCCCCGATGTGTCTGCGGGTTAAACCAAAATTATAATGTTTAAATCAGTAGTGATTGCTGGAGTAATGTTGCTGTCAACAAGCGCAATAGCGCAAGAGTTTTCAATTTCCGGAACGGTGAGAGATGGGAGAACAAATCAGATATTAGAAGGAGCTTCGGTGCAACGGGAGAACCAAGGTTTGGTAACTGATGCGTTCGGAAAATTTTCGTTTGCAAAATTGCCACTCGGTGAATACTCGCTTCGTGTTCGCTTTCTCGGATATGAAGATAAAATTGAGGAAGTTTCGTTGACTGAAAATACCGAGTTAACAATTCTGTTGAGCGAATCGACTCAACTCACCGATGAGGTTATTGTTTACGCAACACGCGCAAATGAGAAAACACCTACAACGTATACCAATGTGAGTGATAAGGATTTGCAAAAACTAAACTTCGGACAAGACATGCCCTTCTTGCTCAACTGGACCCCCTCGTTGGTAACTACTTCCGATGCGGGAGCAGGAATCGGATATACCGGAGTGCGTATCCGCGGAAGCGATGCAACGCGTATTAATGTTACCATCAATGGCATTCCGTACAACGACAGCGAATCACAAAGTACATATTGGGTAAATATTCCCGACATCGCATCTTCTACTCAAAGTGTGCAGATACAACGAGGTGTGGGTACTTCAACCAATGGTGCGGGTTCTTTTGGCGGAAGTGTAAATGTGCAAACCATTTCGCAGCAACGCGATCCATATGCCGAGCTAATGCTGGGTGGCGGATCATTCAACTCACAACGATTAACTATGAAAGCTGGAACGGGACTTATCAATAATCGCTGGTCGTTTGACGGTCGCTTTTCTAAGATCACTTCGGATGGATACATTGACCGCGCTTCTTCTGACTTGAATTCGTATTATGTAAGTGGAGGATATTATGGCGAGAAAACTGTTATTAAAGGAATTGTTTTTGGTGGTCATGAGGTAACCTATCAATCGTGGAATGGAAATGATGCAGTTACGATGCAAACCAACCGAACGTTTAATTCAGCCGGAGCTTTGTATGATGCGAATTGGAATGTAACCGGGTATTACGATAACGAAGTAGATAATTACCGACAGGATCACGCGCAACTTCATCTTACACAACGCGTGAGTGAAAATTGGAATGCCTCCATTTCACTACATTATACATACGGCCGTGGATATTATGAACAGTACAAGCAAGCCAAACTGTTTGCCGAGTTGGGGTTGAATGATATTGTAATATGTGATTCAACGTTAACCTATGGTGATTTCATTGTTCGTAGGTGGCTCGACAATCAATTTTACGGAACCACATTCTCGTTTAATTACGAGAAAGAAAAAACTTCGCTCACGATAGGCGGAGGGTATAATCAGTATACAAACGCAAAACATTTTGGTGAAATCATCTGGGCCCAGTATTCGGCCAATTCACAAATCCGCCAACTGTATTACGATGGTGAATCGCAGAAAAATGATTTCAATATCTATGCAAAGTGGAATTATGAAGTTTCTCCGGCATTCAATGTCTTTGTAGATGTGCAGTACCGGAATGTAGACTATACGACTGCCGGTACCGAGGATGATTTAAGTACATATAGTGTTAATGACAATCTCAATTTCTTTAATCCAAAAGCTGGTGTGAGTTACACGCTTTCAGGGCGCGACATGGTATACAGTTCGTATGCAATTGCTAATCGCGAGCCGAATAGAACTGATTATTTTAACGGAGATATGAAACCAAAGCCCGAGCGATTAGATAACATGGAAGCGGGGTGGAGGAGAAATGCGGAAAACTATAATCTGGAAATAAATTATTACTGGATGAATTACACCAACCAATTGGTGCTTACCGGTGAATTGGATAACGTAGGCAATCCCATCCGGGCTAATGTTGGCAAGAGTTACCGCACAGGGTTAGAAGTCTCGGGTATTGTTCGATTTTCAGATCGGTTAACCTGGAGTGGTAACGTGGCGACCAGCATCAATAAGAACAAAGATTATGTAGTGGACGAAACAAATCTTTCTGAAACAAAAAGTACGTCTATCATTCTTTCGCCAAACTGGGTTGCAGGAAGTCAATTGACATGGTCACCCTTCCGAAACTTCCAGGCTTCGTTACTTACCAAGTATGTTGGAGAGCAATACCTTGATAACACGCAGAGCAAAGAGCTAATGATTGAGAATTATTTTATCAATGATCTGAAATTCAATTGCTCATTTACCCTGAAAGGGATTAAGGCGATTGATGTAAGTCTGCTGGTCAATAATGTTTTCGATGTGGAATATGTATCGAATGGATACTCGTATTTTGGAACACCTTATTATTATCCTCAAGCAGGAACAAACTTTATGGCCATGCTTACGCTGAAGTTTTGATTCTGTCCGATACTAAATGCTGGATTATGGATTGTTTTATCCAAACCCAGTACCCAGAATCCAGAATCAATCTTACCTTTGCGCAATGTCCTCACCAGACCTTCGCCCTACAGTTGAAGCATTGGTGCGCCTGACCCGCGCATGGAATTTGTTGATTATTGTTTTCGCACAATATTTTACAGCGTACTTTCTGGCCAAGGCAGATATTCTTCATGATCTCAGTCTTTTCCTTCTTTCACTTTCAACCGTGTTGATTGCCGCAGGCGGATATGTCATCAACGATTATTACGATGTAAAAATTGATTACGTCAATAGCCCGGAACGTGTAGTAGTTGGAAAAACGATTCACAGACGGTTTGCAATTTTATTGCATGTGGCACTTTCCGTACTTGGAATTATTGTAGGGTTGTTTGTTTCGTGGAAGCTTGCGGTGGTGAGTGTATTTTCAGTTTCTGTGTTATGGTTTTACTCTAATTTATTGAAACGACTTCCATTCATTGGAAATTTTACCGTTGCGGTATTAACAGGTTCTTCCATTGCTATCCTTCTTCTTTTATACAGTACCAACATGGTGCTGATATTGATTTATGCTTTATTTTCTTTCTTTATGACGTTAGTCCGGGAGATCATTAAGGATATGGAGGATTTAAAAGGAGACAATTCCTACGGATGCAAGACCCTGCCGATTGTTTGGGGCATTCGTAAAACAAAGATTATGCTGTATCTTCTGATAGTCTTTTTTTCGTTGATTGTGGTTATCATCAATCAGCTTTATGTTAAGCTGGATGTAATCTATTTTGTGATGTTATTATTTGTACCGCTGGCTTGGCTTGTAACAAGACTTGTTCGGGCAGATACAAAAAGAGATTATGGCTGGCTCAGCAGTTTTTGTAAAGTTATTATGCTGTTGGGCATACTCAGTATGACGCTCATTCCATGAAACAGTTTCGCATTGCCATCTTTGCTTCCGGAAGCGGAACAAACGCTGAAGAAATTTTGAAGCATTTTCAACAGCATCCGTCTATTGAAATTGTGTTGCTGTTAAGTAATATTCCGCAGGCGTATGCATTAGAACGGGCAAAGAAATACAGTGTACCCGTTCTCGTATTCACCCGTTCTCAATTCCAGGAAACAGGGGAAGTAATAAACTGGTTGAAAGAAAAGAAGGTCACACATGTGGTGTTAGCAGGTTTCATGTGGCTGGTGCCGGATGCTTTAGTGAAGATCTTTCCAGGAAAAATTATCAATATCCATCCTGCGCTTCTTCCAAAATACGGGGGCAAGGGAATGTATGGCATGCATGTGCATGAAGCTGTAAAAGCAGGAGGCGAAAAGAAAACGGGCATCACCATTCATGAAGTGAATGAACAGTATGATGAAGGAAGAATTTTATTTCAGGCTTCTTGTACTGTTGACGCAACGGATACACCTGAACAGATTGCGCAGAAAGTTCATCAACTTGAATATGCACACTATCCGCGGGTGATTGAAGCATGGATTATAAATAAGAACCCTTAACTTACTTAGTAACTTCGAGACTAATGTAAACCGGATGCAACAATCAGATCTAACTTCCCTTTTTATGCCAATTGCCCTGGGCATTATTATGCTGGGTCTTGGCTTATCGTTAACGCTTGAGGATTTTAAGCGTGTAACGAAATATCCGAAAGCGGTGACGGTGGCATTGCTATGCCAGATGGTGCTGTTACCCCTGATTTGTTTTTTCCTGGTGAAAGTAAGCGGATTGGAAGCAGGGTTGGCCGTTGGCTTGATGCTACTGGCTGCATCTCCGGGAGGTGCTACCGCTAATTTATATAGTCATTTATCCAAAGGCGATGTGGCACTCAATATTTCGCTCACGGCTATCAACAGTGTGCTTACACTTTTCACGCTTCCGCTGATTTTAAATTTCTCACTCGATTATTTTATGAACTCCGGTCAGTATGTGCCCATGCAGTTTACGAAGGTAGTGGAAGTTTTTGCGATTGTATTAGTGCCAGTCTCTATTGGTATGTTTATTAAAAGCAGGTGGGCACAGTTTGCCGCAAAAATGGACAAGCCCGTAAAAATCGCTTCTGCATTGATCCTGATTATTATCATTGTTTCAGTTACCGTTCGTGAAAAGCAAGTGCTGCTTGATTATTTCAGGGTGCTGGGTATTCCGGTATTGCTATTTAACATCCTGAGCATGGCGGCAGGGTATTTTATTCCACGGTTTGTAAACATTGAAAAGAAGCAATCCATTGCCATAGGTATGGAGATCGGTATTCACAATGGCACGCTCGCCATTTACATAGCGCTTAGTGTTATAGGTAACTCGATGATGGCAGTGCCGCCTGCTATTTACAGTCTACTGATGTTTTTCACCGCAGCAGTTTTTGGCTACTGGGTAAGTAGGGGGAAAAGTTAATTTTTTATTATGTTGAATAGTCAACCAGTATGAATTCAATTTTACTTTTTGGGATCATTATTATGGTTATGGGCGTACTGCCGCTCATGGCGATAGTTGACGTTATGAACAGTGCTTTCAGGGGATCTAAAGCGAAATGGATTTGGTGTAGTGTAGTAGTATTTCTTCCTTTTTTCGGAACGCTTCTATATTATTGGATCGGAAGAAATCAACGTGTGGTAAGCTAGCGCTGCGAACGCCCCATAGAGTGAAGTTGGTCATCTAAATTTTATTCAACTAGTATGCCCATCGTTTTTATGTTAGATGAAATTTTCAACCCTCGTTGCTCAATGGTTTTGCAGTTGATTTCAAATTTTAATTTGCCTTCTATAAGAATAAAATTAACACCAGCTCCCTTTTTAGCCATGTCCATTTTATTGGAAAGAATAAGCGTTGGTTTCGTGCCAACCTTTGCCAATACTTTCTCGAACGAACGAGCCTTAAAAGCGGGCACAAAAATCATTTGACATACACCAATATCTTCTGCGCTCGCATATTCACGAATCTCAATACTTCGATTTTTGATTTTGGTGGTGGCAAATGTCTGACTTAATTCCGCAGCAAGTGGAGGATATCCGAGAACGCCAATAACGAAATTATCGGTAGTAGATCCCGGCCAGTGAATGCCCTTAATAAACGTTTGTATAAATACTGAGTATATTTTCTCTTGCGATTGCCCTGTTACGATTTGAGGCTGACTCAGATAAAAAATAATCAATAGAAAAAAAGAAAGCCAAATTCTATACCTCAACATCATTTGAAAGTGCGTTTAAAAGAGGGATCACAAAAGTATAGCTTGTATATTAATAGAGTATTACGTTGCTATTAACAAAAGCACAAGCGGATGCTTGCGCTAGATGGAGTCAATTATTACTTTTTGACGTTAGTATAAAAGTCAAAGTCAAAATAGTGTCGCTTGTTATTTACCCAGACCTCTCCAATTTGCCCTTTTTCACACTTGTCAACTGGAATTGCCTTCGATCCATTAAGTTCGGCCAATGTCCCAAAATAAATTGAGTAGCTTTTCTTGTCAAACTGAATTGCCATCCAATGGGCTTTTGCATTATGTTTCTTCTCCGATGCCGCAGCTTTGTCGTAAGCGTTTGTCCCAAGATTATACCTTGAGTTTAGTTTGCCGTCTATTTGAAACTTATTTCGAGCCTTAACACTGACAATATATTTTTCCCCATCCTTCTCGCATTCGATGTCTGCAAACGGCTCGTTTAATTGTCTATCGTTCAAATTTCTTACTCTGTCAAATTCTTTGTCCACGAGTGCCTTAATTGCAAACAACTCGCCTAATTCTCCAAGCGATTTCTTTCGTGCTGCTTCTTTATCGTTTTCCATTTATTATTGTCGTCATTGTCCATGGAGAAGGCCCAATTGCAGCCAATGTCTGAGTATATGCATTTAAGGCGTATTCACCTCATTAAATCCATCACCTGAATGATCTGTCCAACTCATGGGATAATTCT
The DNA here is from genome assembly GCA_031395485.1 of Cyclobacteriaceae bacterium. Lineage (GTDB taxonomy): Bacteria > Bacteroidota > Bacteroidia > Cytophagales > Cyclobacteriaceae > UBA2336. The sequence goes on from JANNUS010000010.1 coordinate 179,774, forward strand.
TATCTAAAAACTCCAATGAATCTTCGGTGAGAAATAAGGGTTTGAATGTATCAATCATCACCGCGAGTTCGTGTGTTTCTTTGGCACCAATACTTTTCTCAACCGTGCCTGGGTGCGGACCATGGGGTAACCCACCGGGATGTAACGTAAACGATCCGCGATCAATACCTCTGCGGCTCATAAAATTTCCTTCGGCATAATACAGCACTTCATCACTGTCGATATTACTGTGATTGTATGGTGCCGGGATGGCTAATGGATGGTAATCAAACAACCGAGGTACAAATGAACAGATCACAAAATTATGTGCCTGGAATGTTTGGTGTGCTGGGGGTGGCTGATGAATGCGACCGGTGATAGGTTCAAAATCATGAATTGAAAAAGCATAGGGCCATAAAAATCCATCCCATCCAATTAAATCCAGCGGACTAAAATCATAAATGTAATCGTGGAGGTAGCCTTGTTTTTTAATCTTCATTAAAAATTCGCCTTTACTGGTATCGGTTAACAGTTCGTGCGGAGGGCGGATATCGCGTTCACAATAAGGCGAGTGCTCACCCAGTTGACCCAACTCATTGCGATAGCGCTTTACCGTTTCAATAGGAGATGAGGCTTCAACAATTAATAATCGCAACGGGCCTTCTTCAAATTCAAGTTTATAAATAACTGTCCGTGGTATTACCACATAGTCGCCTTGGCGTATTTCCAGTTTTCCGAACGGTGAAATCAATACACCTTTGCCATCGTGGACGTATAATACTTCATCGCCCTCAGCATTTTTATAGAAGTAATCCATCTTTCGCTGCTTAGGCGAGCAGATAGAAATAGCGCAATCATTATTTTTTAGCAACACTTTGCGTGCATCAAGAAAATCATTTCCGGTAGTTCCTACTTTCGATGTATTCAGGTGTGTCTGCCGCAACGCATAATCGCTAATAATTTTTGGTCCGTACTTTACCGGATCTTTTACGGCTTTAATTTGCGTGGGCGAATTGATATGATACAGATTTGAATAAATTCCCGAAAAGCCTTCAGAACTTACTAACTCTTCTTTATACAAACTTCCGTCAGGCTGGCGGAATTGCGTGTGACGTTTCGGGGGGATATTTCCCAGGCGATGGTAGTACATAATTCTGTGATTTGAACAAGGGCTAAATTACCAAAATTAAAACTACCAAATCACAGAAAACCCAAATCACAATCATCAAATCTGATCATTGCGATTTGATATTTGATAATTGGAATTATGAGTATCCGTAATGAGTCTTAAATAATATTTTTTTTTGTTCGTCATTTCGCAGTCCGGCCATAGGCAGGACGGAGAAATCCCCTTTTCGCATAACCCTCAGGGGATTTCTCCACTCACCCTCCTTCGTCAGGTTCACTACGAAATGACGTTCGTACTATTTTAGGAATTGAAACGGATACACATAATTGGAATTTGCAATTATTACATTTTCGTCCGATTCAATTCCGGAATTCTGTCGAACAGTTTCAACGCCTGTTGAAAAATTTCATTGGTTTCGTTCATGATTGGGTACAAACCCTCGTTGCCCCACACTCTGCGGGCTATTTGGGCTTTTACATGTACCTGAAATAGTTTTTTATGCCGCTTCAATTCTCCGTAATCGGGTTTTACTTTTTTGGATTGCCCCAGTTTTGTAAGATCATTCAACATTTCATCCGTAACGTTGAATTTAGAATAGAATAAATCAAACCCATTTTTCTCCAGTTCTGCTTTATGCTTGTCGGCATACTTGAATGCATATTCATAGACGGCCATCGCAGAATAAAGCTCATTCAGGTAATGACTGTTTAAGGTAGTATCTAACGGAATAAAATAATCAGGCATAATGCCACCACCACCATACACGGTGCGTCCGTTCTGCGTAACGTATTTTAACGAGTCGTTGAACTTAATACTATCCGAATGAAAAAACTCGCCTTTGTTGTATCGACTAAGAATATCGAGCGAGTACTCCTCTTCATCATCATACGGTTTTTGAATCGAGCGACCGCTGGGTGTGTAGTAGCGCGAGATTGTTAAGCGCAACTCAGAGCCATCGCTTAAATCGAAAAGACTTTGCACTAATCCTTTTCCATACGTTCTGCGTCCAACTATTAATGCACGGTCATTATCTTGCAACGCTCCGGATACAATTTCGGATGCGGAAGCACTCCATTCATTAACGAGTACAATTAAATCGCCTGTTTCAAAATTTCCGTTCGAAGTGGAAGAAGCATCCGTATTTAATTCTGTATCTTTTCCATTGGTGTATACAATCTTTTTTCCATCGGAAAGAAAGTCATCGGCCATTTTTATGGCGATGTGCATAAAGCCGCCTCCGTTGCTTTGCAAATCAAGAATGAGTTTTTTCATTCCTTTCGATTTTAAGTCAGAAAGTGCTTCGCTGAATTCGTCATAGGTTGTAGCGGCAAACCGACTTACTTTAATGTATCCTGTTTCATGATCGACCATGTACGCGACATCCAATGAACGTTGCGGAATTTTATCGCGAACAATTGTAAATTCTAATGGTTCATGTGCGCCTGAACGAACGATGGTAACTTTCACTTCTGTGCCGCTTGGCCCTTTCAGCAGTTTCATTACCTCCATGTTGGTGATGCCAATGCTGGCAACATTTTTATCATTTACTTTTACAATTTTATCGCCTGATAAAATTCCCAAAGACTCAGAAGGGCCACCGCTGAGCGGGGAAATGACAACGATGGTATCTTGGAAAATATTGAATTCAACACCAATGCCATCGAAGTTTCCCTGTAGTTCTTCATTGGCTAGTATTCTGTCGGATGCAGGAATATAAACAGAGTGCGGATCTAACTTGCCTAATAAATGCTGAATGGATTCATCAACCAGTTTATCGGTTTTTACAGAATCAACATACTTTCCATCAATGTACGTGAGCACTTCCCGAAGTTTTTGAATGTCCTTGCCTACATCATCCGAAGTTTTTTTTGTGTTTAGATTGGCACCGATAAATACTCCTCCGGCAAGACCGAGGCAAAGGATTAATGGCAGTCTGATTTGGTACTTAGTATTCGATTGATGGCTCATAGGCAATTTTTCTGATCTCTTCTTTAACGGTGCTATTTAGCAAATGTTGGCCGATGATACTGCTTGCTGACCCTTTTTTGGCAGGATTCGTACAAAAAACTGAATTTTATCAGGGATTAGCCCTTCGAATGCATTTCTTGGTTGCAATGGTTATCTTTGAGGGTTCTATGGATAACACACTTCTTAAAAATAAACGCATTGCTCAACTCGTAGATGAAAATTACGTGCATGCGTATGTGTTATTTTATTTTGGGATACGGTTTGATGAATACTCGGAACTTACGTTGGAAGAAATTTGTGTAAAAAAGGGATTAAAGATAGAGCAGGTTGTTCGTGAGCTGGAATCACCGACACATTTGAAAGAAACGGACCTTCCGTTGATATCTTATCCAATTGATTTGATAATTGAGTACCTAAAGCATTCTCATTTTTTATACATCAAGCACAAGCTTCCGTACATTGCCAAGCTTATAAATAGCTATAAAGCGGAGCATGAAGAGTATACGTTAATTGAACGTGATCTTAAATTAGTGTTCCCGCTTTTTGTGGAAGATTTTATTCACCATATATACGAAGAAGAGGATACGCTCTTTCGATACATCAAAGTTTTAGAGCGCGCCTCGAAAGGAAATTATATTCCAACAAAACTGTACTACCTGATCGAAAAGCACTCCGTCCAAAAATTTGCAATGGAGCATGAGGTACATGACGATGAAATGGAAGGTATTCGTAAAATCACAAAGGAATATCAATTGCAGACAGACGCTCCACTTCAGATAAAGGTGATTTATAACGAACTCAAGGATTTTGAAAAAAGTCTCATCACGCATGCGCGTATTGAAAACGAAATCCTTTTTCCGAAGGCTATGGCGCTTGAACGCAAGGTAAAGGATGCCTTCTTTACTAAGTCATCACAAAATTGATCTGATCGCTGTGTTTTTTACTAAAGCGTTTTAATGGGAAGAATCATTGCCATTGATTATGGAAAAAAAAGAACGGGTTTAGCTGTAACAGATCCATTGCGCATTATTGCCACCCCGCTTGAAATCGTACCAACTTCAGATCTCCTTACTTTTCTTAAAGCGTACGCACAAAAGGAATCTGTTGATGAATTTGTTATAGGCATGCCAAAGACATTGCGAAATGAAGATTCAGAAATGGCACCGCTTATCCGGAAATTCATTGTTGAGTTGAAAGCATGCTATCCTAACAAACCCGTGCACGAAGCCGATGAACGCTTCACCAGTTCTATGGCGCAACGTGCTCTGATTGATAGCGGTATGAAAAAGAAAGATCGCCAGGTAAAAGGGAATGTGGATAAAATTAGTGCAACGCTCATTTTGCAGTCTTACCTAGAATCTGTAAGTCGTTAAGGGTATCCATGAATGCGGATTTTGCTATTAACCATTAACAGATAACTATTAACTTTGCCCCATGATTTACCCGATAGTTGTTTACGGAGACCCGGTATTGCGTCAGCGTGCTAAAGACATTAAGAGTGGCTCAGACCTGACACAACTCATTCAGGATATGTATGAAACCATGTATTCTGCCCAAGGAATTGGACTGGCTGCACCACAAATAGGTAAGAGCGTTCGTCTTTTCGTAGTGGATGGAAGCGCACTGAAGGATGAAGAAGATGATGACGAGACAGGAGGCGAAAACATGGAGGATTTTAAAAAGGCATTCATTAACCCGGTCATTTTAACAGAAGCGGGTACGCCTTGGGAATTTGAAGAGGGCTGTTTGAGTATACCCAACATTCGCGAAAAGATTTCACGTAAAGAGAAATTGACCATTCGGTATTATGATGAGCAGTGGAATTTGCTGGAAGAAGAGTACAGTGGATTTAAAGCACGCATCATACAACACGAGTACGATCACATTGAAGGCAAACTTTTTATTGATTACTTGACGCCACTCAAAAAGCGTCTGTTAAAAGGAAAACTTAATGACATTAGTCGGGGCGAAGTAGATACAGAATATCGGATATTAGCACCTCTAAAAAAGTAGTCACAAGGTTCAGGTTTCCCTGAACCTATTTAGCCATTAACTTGAAATTTGAAACCTTGAATTTGACCTCTCGTCTACCTGAAGTTGGCACCAGTATCTTCACCATCATGTCGAAGATGGCGATGGAACATGGAGCCATCAATCTTTCACAAGGCTTCCCCGATTTTCCGGTGGATAGAACACTCATCGATCTCATTCATACACGCATGCTGGAAGGTCACAATCAATACGCCCCCATGCCCGGTGTACCTGCATTGCGAAATGTCATTGCAGAAGTAATCTCAAATACATATTCGCGTGCGGTAGATCCTGAAACAGAAATAACAATAACGGCTGGAGGTACAGAAGCACTTTTTTCGGCCATTGCAGCATTGGTTCACACTGGTGATGAAGTGATTGTTTTTGATCCAGCGTATGATTCCTATAATCCCGCCATTCGGTTAAATGGTGGTGTACCGGTACACATCAATCTTAAAGCCCCCGACTTTTCTATTGACTGGGAGGAAGTGCGATCAAAGATTACTTCACGCACAAGAATCATCATGATAAATACTCCACACAATCCGAGTGGGGCTGTGTTATCAGAATCGGATTTAAAAAATCTTCAGGCGATTACTATTGAGCACGACTTGATGGTGTTAAGCGATGAGGTTTACGAACGCATTATTTTTGAAGATATTAAACACCAAAGTGTGTTGTATTACCCAGAACTGGCAGCAAGAAGCATGGCTGTTTTTTCGTTTGGTAAAACGTTTCATGCTACGGGCTGGAAAGTTGGGTATGTAGTAGCTCCCAAACACATTACCACCGAAATAAGGAAGGCGCATCAGTTCATTACATTTAGCGTAAACACACCTATTCAATTAGCGCTAGCCGAATACATGATAACGCCAGATCATTATTTGAGGCTTGGATCCTTCTATCAGCAAAAGCGAGATTATTTTTTAGCCGGCATTAAGGGATCTTCCTTTGAACCGCTTGCCTGCTATGGGTCTTATTTTCAGTTACTTTCCTATAAGAGCATTTCGAATCTACCCGACATGGAAATGGCCGAAGAACTAACCAAGAAACATAAAATTGCCGCTATCCCGGTATCGGCATTTTATCAGGATAAGACCGATAATAAGCTGCTCAGATTTTGTTTTGCCAAGAATGAACAAACGCTTGATCGGGCAATAGAGATTTTAAGGAAACTCTAGTCTCTACTTCTTTCTTGTGTCTTAAATCTTGTGTCTTAAGTCTTATAACTATGTCTTGCGTCTTAAGTCTTTTGCGACTTTCTTTGCGGGCGAAACCACTACGTTCTCATGCAGGATCTGAAAATCACGTTAATACAGTCTGATATTTATTGGGAAGAGACCGAGGCCAATCTTGCAGCATTTGAAGAGAAAATATGGCAAATCGGCCAGGATACGGATGTGATCGTATTGCCAGAAATGTTCACCACCGGCTTTACCATGAATGCCCCCAAATTGGCCGAGCACATGAATATGCGCACGTTTAAGTGGATGCGCCAGATGGCCGACCAAACCGGAGCGTTAATATTGGGTAGTTATATTGTGAATGTTCACGATCGCTTTTTTAACCGCCTGCTTTGGATGGAGCCCGGTGGAAATAATAAGACGTACGATAAGCGTCACCTTTTCCGAATGGCGGGCGAGCACAAAACATATTCATCAGGCGAAAGCTTGTTAGTAGCTTCCTGGAAAGGCTGGAGAATTTGCCCCTTAATTTGTTACGATCTGCGTTTTCCTGTGTGGAGTCGCAACACGTACGATTCTTCTTCCAAAAGATTAAACTATGATTTGCTCATCTATGTAGCAAGTTGGCCTACCGCCCGCATTGAAGCGTGGAGTTCGTTGCTAAAAGCTCGCGCCATTGAAAACCTGAGCTATGTTGTTGGCGTGAACCGCATTGGGGTAGATGGGAATTCTATTGAGCACAATGGCAATTCCTCGATCATCAGTCCTAAAGGCGAAGTAATATTTTCTTCTGAAGGTGTGGAGGCGATAAAAACATTGCAGATAAGCGCTAATTCGTTGCTTGCTTTCCGCGATAAATTCCCTGCGTATTTCGATGCGGATGAATTCTCGATCGAGAATGAAGAGTTCGAAGAAGGTTATCTGACGGGGTTAAGCTAAGATTTAAGTAAGAAGGCAGTCACCATACTCACCGTCATTGCGAGGAATTGGAGCTGGAAAGTGTGATGGAATGACGAAGCAATCCCGTGTTCTAACACCGTTTTTACCTCACCGGATTGCTTCACGCTAACCCACATCCCAACCCTTCAGTTCGCAATGACGGTTAGATTTTGCAGGGACTTCTTGGTCGTGCCTCCCGCGAAGTGACGGTATATTGAAGAATTATTTCTCAGAGATCAAGTCAAGTTCTACCATGACTGGTAAATGATCGGAAGGATAGTATGTACCATCGTTATCGCTGATCACCAGATAATTTTTTAGAATCCATTCTTTCGTGTGGAAAATATAATCGATAGCCCGGCACTCCATTTTCCCAACCTCAAATCCACAAAACGTTCCTGTATTATCGTTAGCAGATTTGGTATCTATTAATGGTTTAGCATCTGATGGCTCATCTCCTGTTAAGGATTGATAGGCCATTTCAGTTCTTTCAAAGTTAAAATCTCCAAGAACAAGTACAGGTATTTCATTTTGGAATCGTGATCCAGCTACAAGTCCGGCTAAATATGCAGCACTGTGTAATCTTGCTTGAACACCAATATGATCAAAATGTGTATTGAATATTTTAAATTCCAGTTTACTTTCCTTGTCAAAGAATTTAGCGATAGTAACTAAGCGCGTAATAGCAGCATCCCAACTTTTACTTCCAGGAATATCCGGGGTTTCAGAAAGCCAGAACGTATTTTTCGAGAATAACCCGAACCGACTATTTCGAAATAAAATGGCGGAGTATTCTCCTTTTTCTTTTCCATCATCACGACCAACGCCTGCGTATGAATAGTCGGGCAGTACACGAATTAAATCCTCAAGCTGATGGTGCAAAGCCTCCTGAACACCAATAATATCAGGATCATACTTACGAATTAATGAAGAAACTTTTTCAATACGATTCGGCCATGCATTTACACTGTCTCCGGGATTGTCGTACCGGATATTGTCGGTCATTACCTTCACCGATTGAGCATCTGAAAGATTAACCAACATTGCCAATAGAATTGGTATACTGAAAAAGCGCATCGCTAAAGATACAAAATAAAAAAGCCCTGCTCGAAATAAGCAGGGCCCATTATAATCGGTTATAATTTTTATTACAACGCCTCCACCGAGTTCACTTCACCCGGCATCATACGTTGAAAAAGATTTTCAATTCCGGCTTTTAATGTTACCATGGAAGAAGGACAGCCACTGCAAGAACCCTGTAGCTTAACTTTCACAATGCCTTCATTAAAGGAATGAAAGGTAATGGCTCCACCATCTTGCTCTACAGCCGGGCGAATATATTCTTCTAAAATATTTTTTATTTTCTTTACAATCTCTGTTTCCTCTTCTGTCGATACGGTTTCAGGCTCGCGAACCTCAATAATAAACTTTCCGGACTCAAGGAATTTTTTGATGTGCTCTTTTATCGTGCCTTGTATCTCCAACCACTCAACATCACCCTTTTTAGTTACTGTAATGAAGTTGCTCATGTAAAAAACACGATCCACAAATGGGTATTGGAAAAGCTCCATCGCTAAAGGCGCATCGGAAGTACTTTCGGCATCCGGGAAATCAAAACTGATCCCCTCGGGGACGAGCATTTCATTCACCACAAACTTCAGTGAGTTGGGGTTTGGGTTGGATTCCAGGTAAACATGGACATCTTTAGGCGCGACTTGTAGCATAGATATAGGTGATATGATCGAAGAACAAAATTAGGTAATTAAAGTTCGTCCTCGATTGAGGAAGTTGATTTCTTTCTTAGCAATTAACCTTAGGTTACAGTTTGTTCGGCTTCCAATGCGTTCTCCCACTTGCTTACAACTGCGGTAGCTACGCTGTTACCCACAACATTGGTTGCGCTCCGGCCCATATCGAGCAGGGGATCTATTCCTAGTAGCAGAGCAAGCCCCGCTTCGGGAATATTAAAGGTGGCCAGCGTTCCGGCAATTACTACTAGCGAAGCCCGGGGCACCCCGGCAATTCCTTTGCTGGTAAGCATGAGTACTAAAAGCATGCTTATTTGTGTTGCGATGGATAACTCTATACCATACGATTGTGCAATGAATAAAGAAGCAAATGTCATATACATCATGCTGCCATCCAGGTTAAACGAATAGCCAAGCGGAAGTACAAAACTTACGATCTTATCCTTGCAGCCAAATTTCTGTAACTCTTCCATCGTTTTAGGAAAGGCAGCTTCGCTACTCGATGTACTAAAGGCAAGAAGAATGGGTTCTTTGATATGCTTCAGCAGGGAGACAATTCGCTTTCGAATAACGATAAAACCTGCCAGCGCAAGTAAAGCCCAAAGCATCAATAAGCTGAAGTAAAATTCTCCTATAAAAATGGAATACGTTTTTAAAATGCCAAGTCCCTGTTTGGCAATAATAGCCGTCATCGCTCCAAAAACAGCAACGGGAGCGAAGTTCATTACATACCCCGTTACTTTTAAAATAATATGAGCGCAAGCGTCCATAAAATTGATAACAATTTTCCCAGCGTCTCCAATGGCTGCAGTGGCTACACCAAAGAATAAAGAGAATACCACAATTTGAAGTATTTCATTTTTAGCCATGGCATCAATTACGCTGCTCGGGAATACGTGATACAAAAATTCTTTTAAAGAAAGCTTAACACTCACCAAGCCTGTGGATTCTCCGGCATCTGGAAGGGGTAAGTGCATAGCAACGCCCGGTTGAAATAAATTGACCATGATCATACCAAGGAGCAAGCTCATCAGCGATGCACTAAGAAACCAAAGCAAAGTTTTTCCACCAATCCGCCCAACTGCGTTAATGTCTCCAAGTTTTGCTACGCCTACTACCAACGTGGTAAAGACGAGCGGAGCAACAATCATTTTAATAAGGCGTAAAAAGATATCGGCTAAAACCGAGAAGGGTTCTACTTTTTTATCTCTTGAACTCAGAACTTCATTTCGCTCTTTGTTTAGTGTTTTCGTTTGGGCTTGAAGCGTAAGGATTTGTGTGCTGTCGGTAGCCATGTGTTGATCGTGCTTGATTGTCTTTATTCTTGAATCAAGATTTTCAAGCTGGGTATTTTCTTCTGCTAAATAACTTTTGTTGAGCGCAAACCCTAGGATGATGCCAATAAGCAGCGCGATGATAATGTATACTGTGAGTTTACTTTTTTTCTTCGGTGCTGCGGGTAGTTCCATAAATCAGAAAGACGCTTGTTGAGTATGATAAAGAGTTCCAATGTTACTGCGGAAGGGGTTTAGAAACAAGCGATTTTAACAATCAGTAACCTCCTGTGGCACCGCCTCCCCCAAAACTTCCACCACCTCCTTTGAATTGCTCCTTAATCGTAACTTGATTTCCGCCCATGGTTTGGGAAATAATGAAAGCTTCTGCATTCAGGTTGCCCCATTTTTCGAAAAGGATATTTTCACGGGTAAATCCGTTGCGTTGTTTTTTCAGATAGTTAAGGAGAGTTATGCTGATGGCTAATAGAATTACTCCGGCAACCGTAAACGTGATTTCGGGATGGCCCAGACTAAAGTAGTACTTGAATGTAAAAACAGAAAATGCCAGTACAATCAGGCTAACCCGTAACAAAACCATATCCTTATTTTTTATTCCGAAGTACAAATACCCAATGGGAATAAGAACTGTAAGGGCATAAAAAATAAAGGCAAATGGAATATCATTACCCTCCTCCAGGTATAGACCCATCAATTCAATGCTCAGCTCGCGCACCACTAGGTAGTTCCCGGCAGCATAAATGAGTAGCAAACTCACAGACTCCACAATCAATAAATTATTGAACCAAAACTTTAGGGCATTATTTTTCTTGAATTTTTTGGTGATAAAATACAATGGAGTAAAAGCCAGAATAAATACAAACGGGATTACCTGTTGAAAGATTCCCTCCAGATTGTAGAACTCATAAAACAAAATTCCCGCAAAAGAGAAGGTCGCTAAAATCGTGCAAATCAGATCGAGGTATCGAATTGCGGCAAAGGTTAAAATGATAAAGCAAGAAATTAGCCAAGCATGTTCATTGAATTCGAATAGAACAGCAATTCCGCCAATGGTAAAACCACAGGCATGATAGAGAAGTGCTTCTGTTACACCTGATTTATAATGATGGTTGTTTTCAATGAATACTTTTTCAAGAAAAATAAAAGAAACGATTCCATAAATAATGCATCCTGTTGAAATTGCCTTCTCGCCTATATCAATAATAAGCACCGTAAATAATCCTGTAACACCCGAAAGTGCGAACAGGGCAGCTACAAAAAGTAGAATGCGAATAATAAAATTGGGGTGGTAAAATGGGCTTTTGTATGTGTCACTTATTTTTTGAAATTGATCCCCTTCAATTAGTTGTTGCTTTAGCCAACGCTTACTTTCTTTTTGAACCGCAAGGTTATACAATCCTGTTTCGTTGTAAGCGCTTTTCATGACTCGCGGGTAAAGTAGTTTTTATATTTAATAATAAAATAAATGAATCCCCCACATGATAGAATAGAATAATAAAACCAAAGCATGTAGGCTTCTGATAGGATAGTTTCGAATAGGAGATAGGTTGTACCAATATAGGCGGCAACAAAAGCATAGAGGAGAAACAGAAAGGATTTTTTCCAGCGTGCCATATAATAGGTGAATACGCAGCCAGCGTAAATCAATAGCAAGTATATTCCATACCAATCATTATCTTCAAACAGACCTACTATGGTGGCTACAAAAAAAATAAGCATACAAAAATTCAGATATGTAAACGTGAAGTGTTTCTTGATGGACTTACGGTCAAGTACTAACGCTACCGATGCCACCACAATACTGAAAATAATGGCAGTGATGTGAAGATTAGATTCTGAGAAGAAATCGTCACTATACCATTTTTGTGGAGATAAACGGATACTCCAAAAAGAAGCAAGGGCTGTGATGGCTAACGACAGGACTCCAAGATGGTCAAACCTATAGCCGATGTAGAAAAAGAAAACCGCTGTGATCAGGGTACTAAATCCAAGATTTTCGTCCAGGATAGCATATTGAAATTGCAGATAACCTTGTACGGAAATAAAGAGTAAACTTCCCAATAGCACAATATAATCGAAGTACGGATTTGGAGATGTTACTTGTTGGTTTGTATAAGCAGGTGAAATTTTGAAAACATACCAAAAACAAATAACAGTTAATACACATAGAGCTATAATACTCACGATGTGCCCAATATCTCCGATGTTTTCATAGATGAGTATACCCACACCAGTAGTAAAGAGCATCACGCCCAGATACAGCAGCGAGCGCAATTCGTAAAAAACGGACACAATTTTGCCCGAAGTGATGAGGTCGATTTTTTTGTATTGATCTTCCGAGATGAAGCCTTTATCAAAAAGTTCTTTTGGGGTTTCGTTTGTCATGCTTTAAAATTTTGTTCACCAGCTGCTATCGGAACCACCACCTCCCGAATCACCATCTCCCCAACTACCTCCGCTATCACTGTTGGATGATGAGCTGCTATCGGATGAAGAGCTAGCGGCAGCCACTAACATGGCAATGACAAAAGTGTCGATGTGATGATGTCCACAGTGAAGACAGGTGCGTTCTTCTTCACCACGACCCTGAGAAGCGTAGGTTGCGCTTTCAATAGTCCGCCTGGCACCGAAATGGTAGGTAAGGTAATTACATTTTGGGCAGCGTGTATACTCGGTTTTGGGATTTGGATAGCTCAGTATTTCGGTGGATCCACAGGCATCGCATTTCCAAACATCGTAATCGATAACCCCAATTTTCTCTTCGGCAATCTGACCGGCATGTAAAAATTCATCTTCTGTCTTTTCAGACATCTTTTGAGTAAGGGTTCTGCACTTTTTGCATAGGCGGGGGCGATCACGAAACCAGTTTCTTCTCTTTCGGTAAGTCTGGTAGACAAAGATCATGGGGATAAAAAAGAAGATGGCTGCGCGAAGCCAAAAGCCATTCTGGGTCATATAGAAATTGTACAACGCCTGATAATTTCCTTTTTCAATGAAGGGTGCACTGATGATGGTATTGATCCGGTAATATTTTTCAAGAAATAGGATGATGATTAAGCCATAGGCCAGCAAAAAGAAAACTCCGTATGAGAGATCAAGTTGAAATGCGGTCCGTAACAGCGCAAAAGGCAGGAAGCCATATAACAAAAACCATCTTTTTTTTGAGAGAATAGCTTTTGGGGTTTCGGAAAGCGGGTCGAACTTTTTATTGCCCCAGGCAACAAAAAATAGGATAATGAAAGCGATTCCATAAAGAAACCCAAATGAAACATACAAGTTTCGATCCTCAACGGCTTCTTCTTTTGCAAGTATTTCATCAATAGCTTCAGGGGTTGTTAAGACTGCAGTAACGCTTTCAATACCGCGGAGCATTCCGGAATTATAATCTCCTTCCTTAAAGGCAGGTACCATAAATTGTTGTTGAATTTGCTTACAACGTGCATCGGTCAATACTCCCTCTAATCCAAAGCCTGTATGAAACCGAATATTTCGTTGATCAAGTATAAACAGTACGAGTAAGCCGTTATCTTTTTCAGCCTTGCCAATTTCCCAATGTTCAAACAAACGTTGAGCAAATTCAAAACGATCGGCTTCTCCAATGGAGGGAAGCATCACCACAGCTACTTGTGCCGTGGCTTTGTTTTCTAATTCACCCAAAATTTGATTGATGCGCGCAGTCGTGGTGTCGTTTAAAATGTGTGTTGGGTCGCTTACGTAACTGTTATTTACAAGCTTGGTGTTAGGTACAGTTTCAACTGTGAATATTTGTGCTTCGGTTGTCAGGCTAACCAGAAGGAACAAAAGGATTTTAAAAATTTTACCCATTACAACTTCGAAAGTTTTGAACGAAGAACGAAATCAGCGATAACCAAAGCAGCCATAGCTTCTACAATGGGCACAGCCCGCGGCACTACACATGGATCGTGTCGACCTTTTCCAGAAACGGTAGTTTCATTTCCCTCTTTATCCACACTTTGTTGATCCTTCATAATGGTCGCTACCGGTTTAAAGGCAACATTGAAATAAATATCCTCACCATTGCTGATACCTCCTTGTATTCCACCGGAGTGATTTGTCTTTGTTCTAATTTTTCCACCTTCGTTCACAAACTCATCGTTATGCTGTGAACCGTTAAGCTTAACACCTTCAAACCCGCTGCCGTATTCAAAACCTTTTACAGCATTGATGCTCAGCATGGCCTTTCCTAGTTCAGCATGAAGTTTATCGAATACTGGCTCACCTAATCCTACTGGTGTATTTTTAATCACACACGTAACAATTCCGCCAATGGTATCGCGATTCAATCGCACCTGATCGATCAGCGCAATCATTTTTTCGGCCATGGCTGGATCAGGACAACGAACTATGTTATTTTCTGTCTTGCTAAGATCAAGTTGAGTATAATGTGATGTTTTTAATTCTCCTACCTGCGATACAAAGGCATTGATCTCAACAGCATATTTTTTTAAAAGCAGTTTAGCGACAGCACCTGCTGCTACTCGGGCTGCTGTTTCACGAGCAGAGCTTCTGCCACCACCATGATAATCACGAAAACCGTATTTGGCCTCGTAGGTATAATCAGCATGAGAAGGACGAAATGTATTTTCTAAATGGCTGTAATCTTTGCTTCGCTGATCGCTGTTTTCAATGACAATAGCGATGGGTGCTCCAGTCGACTTTCCTTCAAATACGCCTGAAAGAATTTTAATGGTGTCATCTTCCTTGCGTTGCGTTGTAATTTTTGATTGACCAGGTTTTCTGCGATCTAACTCCGATTGAATAAACGTCTCATCAATCTCCAATCCAGCCGGGCAGCCATCAATCACTACGCCAATTGAATGGCCGTGTGATTCACCAAAAGTTGTAATGCGAAAAAGGGTTCCGTAAGAGTTGCTCATATTAGGACGTAAAGTAGCAAGATGTAAGGCTTAAGACGATCTTGATACTTGTGTCTTACGTCTTATGTCTTTCTGAACACAAGATAAGCTGATCCGGCCAACATCACCAAAACAAAAATGCTGAGTGCAGGGTTAACCCATGCTTTATCCGATATAGTATGCAGCGTATTGTCTGTGGTGCTAATCTTATCGTAGAAGGAACCAGCATCGGTTGATTCAATAACATCATTTTTCAAACTCTCGCCACTTACAACTACCACCGCCTGCGGTTTAAGTGTATCATAATTTTTAGTAGTGGGGTTAAAATATATCCAATGCAGGAGATCACGCATGCGATACTCACCTGGTTCTTTTGGAATTACAAAGTAGTTGAATGATTTTGTACCGGTAACGTGGTTATTTTCTCTGTTAATACTCTGACGCACGTTTGGTTCATAAAAATCAAAGCTACCATCCTTGAATGTCACAGGCTTTTCAATGGACGAAATATTACCCTCACCAAAAATATTAAACTCGTACGAAAAGCTTTGCCCTGTTTGTAAAGCTGTACTACTGATTTTTTCATCGAGGCGGTAATTTCCAACAGCTACTTGGTCGCGCAAGGGGTGAGGAGGGAGTTCTTTTATTTTTATGGTTTTTGGTTTCGAATAAAATGTTTTAAAATCTTCTTTTCTGTTTTGCCCAAAGAAAGAGGGGTTTTTGGCTACTTTAAATTTTATCATCTCCAATCCTATACTCGGAAACTCAACAGTTTTTGCATTAAGCGGATAGTATGTAGCCTGATACAGTTTGTATTGCGTGTAATCTGCACCGTTAATGGTTACGGATTCGCCCTGTATATTTTCAATATTGAAATTCTCTTCCCAACAAGAAGATGGTTTTATTTTTTTGAGAATATTCGAAAGTTGTTTAGCTAGTTCATAAAACTGTAAGGGAGCTCGGTTATTCTCAGCCACATAGAAAGATAAGGCAGCTGTAAAACCTTCGCCAACATAAACCTCACTCTTATTTGTTGTCAGGGCTAGAAAGGCGTCATCTTTAATATCGACAAATTCAGTATTTCCAGCACCAAAAAAGCCATCGCGCTCCATCAAATTTCGGAAAGGGTCTCGTGTCTGATTTTGTATGGGGGCCCCTACTTTTATTTTTTTGCCGGGCGAACTAATTACCTGGTCATTAATACGCATTTTAAAAGCGGGTACTGTAAATGTACCTTGTTTCGTAGGCAGGTAGGTCATTACTATACTCTGCGATGACGAGACTTGCCCGTTTACAATGCTTGTTTGTGATTGTGAGGAAGTACCACGTTTCCTAAAGCCGGCAATATCCGGGAAATTGTAGTCATTGGTTTTAAAACGGTCATTCTGGATGGTGGCGGTAATAGTCCAGGCTTGGTTTTCCCCGATTTCATCAGGGCCCAAAATAACCTGAATGGCCTGCCCATTTACAAACGGGGCCGCAACCAAGGCAAAAAAAAGGGTTACGGGTAATTTTTTTAAAAAAAATCGTGTCATTGTCAATCTTCGTACCAATATCATCGTTACAAAACTAAAAATGTTCTTTTAGTTACGTTTACCGCTCACTAAATTAACAGGTGAATTTTAACAAATTTTTTATCTCGTACGTTAACATGTTTCCATGCTGAATTATGTCAAAACGGTGCTCACCAAGGTGAGTTTTGACGCACGGCTCTTTGAAAAGGAGCTGAAAAAGGCCATCGAAATTTTGATTGGCGCTGACATCCAAAATCTCAAACAATGGTGTTACAGCCAGTTTGGGAATCAACACGAAGCCATTTTGCAGCGGTGCTTCGTGGTAGCCTGAAATTTTAAGCTATGTAAAACCAGTCCCCCGTAAATGGGGGACTTAATTTTTATGGCTAGTTCGTCATGTCAAATCCCGGATTAATTAATCTGAGTATCCGCAATGAGTCCTAAATAATATTTATTCGTCATTTCGCAGTCCGGCCATAGGCAGGACGGAGAAATCCCCTATCGTGTAACCCTCAAGGGATTTCTCCGCTCACCCTCCTTCGTCAGGTTCACTGCGAAATGACGTTCATACTATTTTAGGACTTGAAACGGATACACATATTAATTTATGATAAAACGAATGTTTCTTTTTAATCCTCCCAGCTTAGCCCTCTTTACCGCTGATTTTTTAAACAGTTTTTGAAACACATCATCCGTAATTTCTTTCCATTCCTGTTGTTTCATATTCTCTAAATCCGGATGAGGATTGAAACGAGGTTCTTGGTGTGGTTTTGAAAAACTATTCCACGGGCAAATATCCTGACAGATGTCGCAACCAAAAACCCAATTTTCAAATTTTCCTTTTACGGTTGTTTGAATTTCATCTTTTAGTTCGATGGTAAAATACGAAATGCACTTACTTCCATCCACAACATACGGCTGTGGAATAGCATCGGTCGGGCAGGCATCCATGCAGGCAGTACACGTTCCACAATAATCTTTGAGAGGGCCGTCATATTCTAATTCAAGATCAACAATCAGCTCGGCTAGAAAAAAGAAACTTCCCATCGATCGATTGAGAAGCAAACTATTCTTACCAATCCAACCAATGCCACTTTTTTTAGCCCATGCTCTTTCCATTACAGGACCCGAATCAACGAAGGCCCGCCCCTGAACTTCTCCAATTTGCTCCTGTATTTGATGAAGAAATTCTTTGAGTTTATCTTTTATTACGAAGTGATAGTCTTCTCCGTAAGCATACTTTGCAATTTTGAGTTGGTTATCGTTTGCTAAATCCTTTTCTGGATAATAATTATAAACAAGACTGATGACTGATTTTGCTCCCGGAACAAGCAATGTAGGATCGAGGCGTTTATCAAAATTATTTTCCATGTATCCCATGGCTCCATGGTAGCCGCGCTTCAGCCATTCTTCTAATTGTGGAGCCTCCTCTTTCAAGAACTCTGCTTTCGAAATGCCGCAAAAATTAAATCCAAGGTTGGAGGAGATAGATTTAATGAGTTGTGTTTGGTGCGATGCAGATTTCATAATTCACTCCCCGTTCCTCGGATAGTGAATATTGTACTGCTCTGCGTCATCCTTTGCGATCTCCGCGTTCTTTGCGGTTAAAAATTTTACAGCAAAGGTTGCAAAGGAATTCACGCAGAGGTTCGCAGAGGATACTTGCGGAATAATTTTTGTCATCACAAACTTCATGACACTTTTTTTATGAAGTGGAGTATCAATCAAACAATCCTGATCCTTTGCTGGCAGGAGGGATAATTTTCAAGTGCTTATAGGCTTTTTCCGTTGTTTCCCGTCCACGCGATGTTCGCTTAATGTATCCTTCTTTGATTAAGAATGGTTCGTACACTTCTTCGATTGTTTCGGCCTCTTCACTCACGGATGTTGCAATCGTAGAAAGTCCAACCGGTCCGCCTTTAAATTTTTCAATAATGGCCATAAGGATACGGTTATCCATATCGTCTAATCCGTTTTCATCAACATCAAGTGCTTTTAAGGCTAATTGTGCGATGGCCATGGTAATTGTACCATCACCTTTTATTTGAGCGAAGTCGCGTGTTCTACGCAACAAATTATTGGCGATACGGGGTGTGCCTCTGCTTCTGCGCGCAATTTCAAATGAAGCATCATCCTCAATGGGTGTATTTAAAATTACAGCCGAGCGATTAACGATCTTTTTTAATAACACGGAGTCATAATATTCCAATCGTGAATTAATGCCAAAACGAGCACGCAAGGGAGAGGTAAGTAATCCAGCTCTTGTTGTTGCGCCAATAAGTGTAAAGGGGTTTAGCCCAATTTGTATTGATCGTGCATTCGGACCAGAATCCAACATGATGTCAATCCGAAAGTCTTCCATAGCTGAATACAAGTATTCCTCAACAATGGGATTGAGTCGATGTATTTCATCTATAAATAGAACATCATTTGTTTCAAGATTGGTAAGTAGACCGGCAAGGTCGCTCGGTTTATCTAATACCGGGCCTGATGTAATTTTGATATTGGTTTGAAGTTCGTTTGCTATGATGTAGGAGAGGGTGGTCTTGCCTAATCCTGGAGGGCCGTGAAGTAATACGTGATCAAGCGATTCATTGCGTTGTTTTGCTGCCTGAACGAAAATCTTAATGTTATCAACTACTTTTTGTTGCCCAGTAAAGTCATCAAATGATAATGGGCGTAATGCCTTTTCAATTTCTTTTTCAGCCGCATTCAGGTTCTCGCTATCACCACTCAGGTATTCTTCTCGCATAATCGGAATTGTTTAGCGAAGGTACACATTTGACAGATTGAAAGGTATTGAGTAAAGCAACAATGTTGCATGTAGAGACAATTTCCATAACTTGCACCTTGTTGATTTGTGCCCATGACGCTAAAATTGCTCGTACTATTCCTAACACCGCTACTTTCCGGATTGGCTATATACTTACTGCCACAGGGCAAGACAAGAAATTTCAAATTGCTGCTGGTATTTGCGGGAGCATACCTGTTTAGTATAACGGTGATCCATATTTTACCGGAACTATACATACAAAACCGGGAAGTAGAGTTGATAGGTCTATTTGTATTGGCAGGTTTTTTCCTTCAACAATTGCTTGAATATTTTACTTCAGGAATTGAACATGGGCACATCCACACCCACGATGAGCAACACAGTCATCATAGCCACCAACACCATCAGGTTTCAGCCATTGTTTTGCTTATTGCATTATGCGTGCATGCCTTTTTGGAAGGTGCTATGCTTGCCCAGCCGGATTCTTTCTCTATTAATTATGATGTGAATGCCATTCTGTTGGGCATTGCTCTTCATCGTGCGCCCGCAGCTTTTGCGTTGATGACCGTGTTGGCGTTTCAATTGCATTCTCGTAATAAAGCAATTCCATACCTCGTAGGATTTTCATTGGCAGCCCCCATTGGCTTATTGGTGAGTACGTATTTGGTAGATGCTGAAGTTTTATCTGACTCTGGCCTCACCTATTTATACGCCCTCGTGTGTGGAAATTTTCTTCATATTTCTACGACCATTGTTTTTGAGAGTAGTCCCGATCACCACTTTAACGCGCGTAAAATGACGGTGGCTATTTTCGGAGCACTCGTGGCGGTGGCCGTTCAGTACATGCTATAAGGGTAATCAAAATATGTATTTGATTTTGGTTTAAAAGACACGATTTTTAGTTCGCGTAATAAACCCGGTATGAGTTCCATCCAATCTTTTTCAGAATACCAACAACAATACGATCACAGCGTTAATGATCCGGAGGCTTTTTGGGAGGCCATTGCCGAAAATTTCACGTGGCGTAAGAAATGGAACAAGGTACTGGAATGGGATTTCCATAAACCGGAAGTAAAATGGTTTATCGGAGGCAAGTTGAACATTACTGAAAATTGCCTTGATCGCCATTTGCCTGAACGGGCCAATCAAACTGCATTGATTTGGGAGCCGAATGACCCGAAGGATGATGCAAAGCACTTTACCTATCAGCAACTGTTTGATCATGTATGCCAGACAGCAAACATGTTAAAGGTAAATGGTATAAAAAAAGGCGACCGTGTTTGTATTTACATGCCGATGATACCCGAGCTTTCCTTTGCGGTATTAGCCTGCGCAAGAATTGGGGCCGTACATTCGGTTGTATTTGCAGGATTCTCTTCCGGATCATTAGTCGATCGGATCAACGACTCGGGTTGCAAAGCAGTGCTGACTACCGATGGAGCATCTCGCGGAGATAAAAAAATTGAACTCAAAACAATTGTAGATGAAACATTGGAGAAATGCCCAACCATTGAAAAGACTATTGTGCTGAAACACACACAGTCAACTGTTAGCATGAAGCCTGGTCGCGATGTGTGGTGGCATGACGAAATTATAAAAGTAAATGCAATCTGTTCAGCCGAAGAAATGGATTCAGAGGATTTGCTTTTTATTCTGTACACATCCGGTTCAACCGGAAAGCCCAAAGGCATGGTACACACCTGCGGAGGTTATATGGTTTATACCGATTACACATTTAAAACAGCTTTTCAGTACCAGGCTGGTCAGGTTTATTGGTGCACCGCTGATGTTGGATGGATCACCGGGCATTCATACATTTTGTATGGGCCATTATCTGCGGGTGCAACTACCGTTATGTTTGAAGGAATTCCTTCCTGGCCCGATTGGGGAAGGTTTTGGCAAGTAATTGAACGACATAAGGTGAATATTTTCTATACAGCTCCTACGGCCATACGTTCATTGGAAAAAGCACCGATAAGTTTTGTTGAAAGACATGATCTCTCTTCTTTAAAAATATTAGGAACAGTCGGGGAGCCCATTAATGAAGAAGCCTGGCATTGGTATGATAGAAATATTGGTAAGGGGAAATGTCCTATCATCGATACGTGGTGGCAAACCGAAACCGGTGGGTTTATGATATCACCAATAGCTCATGCAACGAAATTAAAGCCAGCACATGCCTCATTCCCGTTACCGGGGGTTCAGCCTGCCATTATGGATGAAAATGGAAAAGAACTTAACGGCAATGGAGTTGAAGGAAGGTTGGCAATTAAATTCCCCTGGCCTTCAATGTCAAGAACCATTTACGGAGATCACCAACGATTTAAGGATACGTACTTCTCCACCTTTCCGGGAAAATATTTTACAGGCGATGGATGCAAGCGTGATGAGGAAGGGTATTATAGAATTACGGGTCGTGTAGATGATATCATTATTGTATCAGGCCACAATATGGGTACTGCCGAGATTGAAAGTGCCATTGATGAGCATTCAGCTGTTTGCGAAACCGCAGTAGTAGGCTTTCCACATGACATAAAAGGGCAGGGAATTTACGCCTTTGTTATTTGTTATGAAAAGCCAACGGATGAAGACCAGCTTCGCACTGAAATCCGGGAAACGGTATCCAAAATTATTGGGCCGATAGCCAAACCCGATAAAATTCAATTTGTTAGTGGGTTGCCCAAAACGCGGTCGGGAAAAATCATGCGAAGAATTTTACGGAAAATAGCCGAAGGTGAAATGTCTAATCTGGGCGATACGTCCACACTTTTAGACCCTTTAGTCGTAGAAGAGATTAAAAATGGGGCATTTTAGAAACAGTATTTTAATATCTTTGACCTCTTGAAACAACAACATTATGGAAATAACAGGAATAGTAGTAAGTCTTTTACCAATGCAAACAGGCCAGGGTAAAAACGGAGTATGGAAGAAACAGGAATTTATTATGGAAACCCCGGGCCAATTCCCAAAGAAGGTTTGCTTGTCGTTATGGGGCGAAAAAGTGGACGAGAACAGGATCACCATGGGAGATAAAATCACTGCGTCAATCAATATCGAAAGCCGTGAGTATAACGGTCGCTGGTATACCGATGTACGCGCATGGAAAATCGCCAAAGGTGGAAGTAGCCAGCAATCTGAGGCCCCTGCGATGGATGCATCCTTTGCTCCGGATGCGAGCAGTGGAAGTGATGATTTACCGTTTTAATGCTGAAAAGTATGCTTCGGCATAATTTTTTGCTTGTTAAGAATTATATCAGGGCCGCATTGATCACAGGATTCTTTGCGGTTTTTATTATTTATCTGCCAACGGATCAGAAAGAGAATAACGCTAATCCTGATCTGGTTTATAGTATTACACACGCCTCCGTTCTGACCGATATTTTACATCCTTCTACCATCGATGGAATTAATGAGATTCATGGAGTGAAGATTACTTTTGCCGATCCCGGTAAGGTCGCATACTATTTTGAGTATGAGGCAAATGCGCAGGATACCCTTACTGTCATTGGCTCATTACCCTTTACTATTGATAATAATGTCTCTTCATTGACGTGTACATTGCTGGATAGCAAATCAAATCCGTTGGAAGTCAAAGAAACATTATCTGAACAAGTTCATGAAGCAACATCTTTCTTCTGGAATTCTAAAGCATCAGACTATACATTCTATGAGTGTATAAAAAGTCCGTTGAAGCATACCTTGCTGGTTAGCAAGACCTCATCCAGAATACTACACAAGGTCGAGTCTATTTGATTGTATAGTGATATTCCACCTCTAAAAACGCTTCTAATTTTTCAAGTAACGCAAGCTGATTTGCAGCCCGGTCAAAATTCTGCTCGGAGTGTGAAGTTTTATAGTATACGTCATTCGAAAGGTAATCCGTTAGAAACCGAATGCCTTGCATATAAATCATCATCAATCCTGCGTGATGAATATGCGATAGCTCAGTTTTTGTAAACGCACTTCCGATTCCTGATTGATAACCCGTTATGATGGCTCGGTAAGAATCTTTTCGCAACGTGATCGATTCGGGCGAATCACTTTCACCTGCATCCGAAACCATACTCCGTATCATATCACCGATATCGGAAAAAAAGTATCCTGGCATGGTGGTGTCAAGATCAATCGGGCAGATTGCCTGTTTGCTACTCGTATCAAATAGAATGTTGCTCAACTTACAATCGTGATGCATCGTTCGGATTTTAAATTCCGGATTTTCAATCATAGTATTGTAAAAATCTACCAGCGATTTTCTTACCTCAACGTTCTCCAACAGACTTTCGCTTTTTTTTAATCTTAATGGTGTTCCTAACTTGATAGCTTCTTGTAATTGATTATACCGATTGTTCAAATCGTGAAACCCTTGAATTGTTGGGGTGATTTTTTTTGAATCCAAATCCAACAACGACCGAACAAAAGCGCCATAACATTGAGCAGCACTAAAAATTACTTCGGCTGTAGCCGG
This sequence comes from Cyclobacteriaceae bacterium, assembly GCA_031395485.1. Classification (GTDB taxonomy): domain Bacteria; phylum Bacteroidota; class Bacteroidia; order Cytophagales; family Cyclobacteriaceae; genus UBA2336. Next base: position 203,676 of record JANNUS010000010.1, read on the forward strand.
AAGATTTTCGGTGTAGGAATTTTCAATGAACTCAAAAGCTCGCCAGCATGAACCAGTATTATCTAGCCAAAGTCCGTGGCCTTCAATTGTTTTAATCATTACAGGAATTCTACTTCTAGTATTCTTATCCAGACTCCGGCTGATAAGGTGATAATTTTCAATAATACTTTCAGGATTCTTGAATACCGATGTATTTACCTGTTGAAGGATGATGGTTTTTTTAGCTGACGTTACCTTATACGTTTTATGAATATGACCTTCTGTTAAGGATTCAATTAAAATTGGATCATAACCAAAGCGATTAGCGGCTTGTATAACCGGACTTTCCATTTGAATGTGCGTTGCTAATATGAATCGTCTATCGCGAACGTATTTTTACGATACATCCATTGTCCGCTGGTAAAATCAGGGAACTCCACTGTTTCATTGCCCAGCTCAATGCTTCTTTCACTCAACGGTGTAATCGCGCTCCAGGCGGCTGCATCATAAACATCCATCGGAAGAGCGCTTTGATTTTTTATGGATTCAATAAAGGCATGAACAACAAAGAAATCCATACCACCATGCCCCGCACCCGCAGTTTCTTTACTCCAGCGTTGCCATAACGGATGATCGTACTTGTCCAGATAGGATTTAGCTTCTTCCCACTGATGCGCTTTGGGACTTGTGCCTTCCAAGTAAATGGATTTATTCACGTCCATCCATATACCTTTTGTGCCTTGCACCCGAAAGCCCAATGAATAAGGCCTTGGTAAATTAGTATCGTGCTGCAACAAAATTGTTTCACCATTGGCGCAACGGATCATCGTAGTTACTACATCGCCCAGTTTAAATTCTACCGCTGCATTGGGGTGATTTTCTCCACCTTTCTTTACCACATAATCATGCAAGCCTCGTGCTTTTGAAGAGAATGAACTGAGTGACAAAAAACGATTGCCTCGATTGATGTTGATCATTTCAGCGATAGGACCAATGCCATGTGTTGGATATAGATCACCATTGCGATAAACGGAATGATTGGTTCTCCAGGCTGCTTCCGAAAATCCTTTTTCACCAAACTCAACACCGCCACCGTACGGTTGTTTACCATCGTTGAATTTCACTTCGCGTAAATCGTGCTGGTAGCCTCCTTGCAAATGTATAAGTTCACCAAACATTCCTTGTCTTACCATGTTAAGGATAGCCATCACATCTCTCCGATAGCAGACGTTCTCCATCATCATCACGTGGCCTTTGTAACGCTCGGCTGCTTTCACTACATCCCAATGTTCTTGCAGTGTAGTTCCAAGAATTACTTCAGTACCCACGTATTTAATACCAGCTTCCAAGGAACCAATGATCATCGTGCTGTGCCACTCCCAAGGCGTAGCAATGATGACGCCATCGAGATCTTTTAGTTCCAATAATTTTTTCCAGGCATTCACATCGCCTTTAAAAATTTTAGGTGCTGGCTTTCCTGATTTCTTCACTTGCTCCATGGCCTCACCAAGCATTTGCTCGTTAATGTCGCAGATGGCTACCACTTCTGTGTCTGAGCGCATGAGTGCGAGCTCTAAATGGTTTTGACCGCGCAGGCCTACTCCGATAATTCCAATTCTTACCTTTTGTTTTTGCGCAAATAATTCGGAGACGGGTAAAATTGAAAACGCGGCTGCGGCTATGCCAGTGCTCTTTACAAAATTTCTTCTATTCATGGGTGCATCAATTAGCGATTACAATTTAAAAGAAAAAGCCCGATCGTTTCGGATCGGGCTTCTATTAAACAATTTTATTTACCTCCATCTCCTTTTGGAAAGGATCGGAGTGAGGTTAAGAACCGCAAGCCTCACACGCATCCGGATTGTCCAGTGAACACGCCATGTCGGCACGCTTCTGGTCATAATCGGCAGCCGTATATTGAATTGCTTGTTGTGTTTCAGTTGCAACAACGGCTACTGCTGGTTGATACACGGCAACTGTTTCTGCAACGACTTCACTTACTACTTTCGTGTCAACCGCAACCGGCTGCATGGCGGTTTTATCCAATGTGAACTGAATAGCATCAGCAGCCGCAGTTGAACGCAAGTAGTACATGCCGGTCTTCAAGCCTTTTTTCCACGCATAGAAGTGCATCGATGTTAGCTTACCAAAATTTGGATCTTTCAAGTGGATGTTCAAACTCTGTGACTGACAGATATATGCACCACGCTCAGCCGACATATCAATGATCGCCTTCTGAGAAATTTCCCAAACAGTTTTATAGATGTCCTTGATGTTTTGAGGAATTTCAGGAATAGCCTGTACAGAACCATTTGTTGCGATCAACTTCTGACGCATGGTTTCAGTCCACAAGCCAAGCTCAATCAGGTCTTTCATCAAATGCTTGTTAGCAATGATGAATTCACCAGACAATGTTCTGCGGGTATAAATGTTTGATGTGTACGGCTCAAAACATTCGTTGTTGCCAAGAATTTGTGAAGTAGATGCGGTTGGCATCGGAGCAACTAACAGCGAGTTACGTACACCGTGCTTTTTCACCTCTTGCTTCAGTTGTTCCCAATTCCAGCGACCACTCTTCGGAGTAACACCCCACATATCAAACTGGAAAATTCCTTTTGATACCGGTGATCCTTTGAATGTTTCGTAGGGTCCGTTTTTCTGAGACAATTCCATCGATGACTCCATCGCACCGAAATAGATAGTCTCAAAAATATCTTCATTCAATCTGCGTGCTTCGTCTGAATCGAACGGCATGCGCAGCATGATGAATGTATCGGCTAATCCTTGTACCCCTAATCCAATCGGACGGTGACGCATGTTTGACGTACGCGCCTCCTCAACCGGATAGTAGTTAACATCGATCACTTTGTTGAGGTTGCGGGTGATCACCTTTGTGATTTCATACAACTTCTGATGATCAAACTTACCATCTTCGCCAACAAACTTATTCAACGCAATGGAAGCAAGGTTACAAACGGCTACTTCATCTTTCGAGGTGAATTCGATAATCTCTGTACACAGGTTGCTTGACTTGATTGTACCTAAATTCTTTTGGTTCGATTTACGGTTAGCGGCATCCTTATAAAGGATATAGGGTGTTCCGGTTTCGATTTGTGATTCAAGAATCTCAAACCATAAATCCTGTGCTTTTATTTGTTTGCGGAACTTGCCTTCTTTTTCGTACTTCTCATATAGGCGTTCGAACTCTTCTCCCCATACATCCCCTAATCCAGGGCACTCATTCGGACAAAAGAGTGACCACATTTCATTGTTCTCTACGCGTTGCATGAATAAATCCGGAATCCACATAGCGTAGAAAAGATCGCGCGCACGCATTTCTTCTTTACCGTGATTTTTCTTTAGTGCAAGGAAATCAAATACATCGGCATGCCAGGGCTCCAGGTATACAGCAAAGCTTCCTTTGCGCTTGCCACCACCTTGATCAACATAGCGTGCTGTCATGTCGAAATTGCGAAGCATGGGAACGATACCATTCGAAGTACCACCAGTTCCTTTAATGTACGAACCCTTTGCGCGAACATTGTGTATGCTAAGTCCAATACCTCCGGCTGATTGTGAAATTTTAGCGCATTGCTTTAGTGTATCGTAAATACCATCAATGCTATCATCCTGCATCGTTAATAAGAAGCAGGAAGAGAGTTGAGGCTTGGGAGTGCCGGCATTGAATAATGTAGGTGTTGCGTGTGTAAACCACTTTTCTGAAAGCAAGGTATACGTTTCAATCGCAGCTGCGATGTCTTCACCGTGTATACCAACAGCTACTCGCATGAGTAAGTGCTGTGGGCGTTCTACCACTTTACCATCCACCTTCATCAGGTATGAGCGCTCTAAGGTTCGGAAGCCAAAGAAATCGTAACTGAAATCTCGATCGTATATGATCGCCTCATCCAATTCGGCCGCATGATCTCTGATCACTTTCCATGTTTCTTTGGAAATGAGCGGAGCATTTTGGCCTGTCTTGGAATCGACATAGGTATACAATCGTTTCATGGTGTTGGAAAACGACTTGCTCGTAACCTTGTGCAGGTTAGAAACCGCAATACGAGCAGCTAGCTTAGCGTAATCAGGGTGTTTCGTAGTTAACGTAGCGGCAATTTCCGCAGCCAGGTTATCCAGTTCAATCGTGGTTACACCATCGTACAGACCATTAATCACCTTCATTGCGACTTCTACCGGGCTGACAAATTTGAGATCTAAGCCATAGCAGAGTTTTTCAACGCGTGCAGTGATTTTGTCAAACTTTACGGACTCTCGGTGTCCGTCTCTTTTAAGAACAAGCATTAATATTGGGTTGTTTTTTAAAGTTTAAAAAATGGTGAAAAAGTGTGTTGAAGTTATTTAAAAATCTTCATTCAATGAAAACTTTGGAGTAGAATCTTTTTCGCTGCTGTTTAAAACACCAGCCTTCTGGTATTCGGCCACACGCTTCTCAAAGAAATTCGTTTTACCGCGTAGTGAAATCATATCCATGAAGTCGAACGGATTGGTTGCTCCATAGATTTTTTTGCCAATGAGTTCATTTAGCAGGCGGTCGGCTACAAACTCTATATACTGTCTCATCAGTTCCGCATTCATACCAATCAGATTCACGGGAAGTGCATCCGTCACAAACTCCTTCTCAATTTCTACTGCGTCTCTAATCACACCAATGACGGTTTCTTCGGGAAGTTTGTTGATGACGTGTCGGGTATATAAATGGCAGGCAAAATCGCAATGCAAGCCTTCATCCCTGGAAATCAATTCGTTAGAAAAGGTTAATCCCGGCATCAGCCCGCGCTTTTTCAACCAGAAGATGGAGCAGAATGAACCGGAGAAGAAAATCCCTTCAACAGCAGCAAACGCGATTAGTCTTTCTGCGAAAGTTCCCTTATCGATCCAACGCAAAGCCCACTCTGCTTTCCTTTTTACACAATCCATGGTTTCAATCGCGTGGAAGAGCAGGTCTTTCTCTTTCGGGTCTTGAACATAGGTATCTATTAATAAAGAGTAGGTCTCAGAGTGAATGTTTTCAATGGTAATCTGAAAACCATAAAAGAACTTGGCTTCCGTGTACTGTACTTCGGATATAAAGTGCTCGGCCAGATTTTCATTCACGATACCATCACTTGCTGCAAAGAAGGCAAGCACGTGCTTGATAAAGTGACGTTCGCCATCATTCAAGGCTTCCCAGTCTTTTTGATCTTGGCTTAAATCAATCTCCTCAGCTGTCCAGAAGCTGGCTTCTGCTTGTTTATAGAATTTCCAGATTTCGTGTTGTCGGATCGGAAAAAGAACAAATCGATCCTTGTTCTCCTTTAAAATAGGCTCTTCCAGTAGAGTATTACTCATTGGTGCGGGTTTTAGGGTTGTTTTGGTTATAAAAAAGAACTTCCTGGCTATTGAAACCGGAAAGCCCAGCTTAAAAAACGTATTAAATTGTACTTAGAAGTCGGAACAAGATTCTGCAATCGTTCAGCCTGCCTAAGCCTACAAAGATTCGAAAATCATGCATACAAACAAAGACGATATTTTGGCATAAAGTTGCGTTTCTACGTCAGATTTGCAGTTTTTAATAAGAGATAAGTAGTTGTGTGAGAGCGTATTAATTTCCCTTTTTAACGCATGACTTTCAGTTAAATACTTCTTATAAAATAAATAAAAAATATTTTTGAGCAGGGATTAAGAGCTCAATTTGTGGGTTCAGCTTAAAATTCTAAATCTCAAGTTCTGATTTTTGAATTCTTTTTCTACCTTTGCAGTCCAATTTTTGGAAAACTATGTATGCAATTGTAAACATTGCTGGACAACAGTTCAAAGTGGCTAAAGATCAATATATCTATGCCCCAAAGTTAGATGGAGAGGCTGGCGCAGTCGTAAATTTTGACCAGGTTCTTTTGATTGACAATGGTGGTAAAGTAGCTATTGGCGCCCCTACTGTTAAAGGCGCGAAGGTATCTGGGAAGATACTCGAGCATGTTAAAGGTAACAAGGTGATTATCTTTAAAAAGAAAAGAAGAAAAGGCTATGCTGTGAAAAACGGCCATCGCCAGCAGTACACCAAACTGCTCATTGAAAACATTTTAGGATAATAAATAGCTTTCTCTCATGGCACACAAAAAAGGTGAAGGTAAAGTAAAGAACGGCCGCGAATCGGAAAGCAAACGATTAGGCGTTAAGATATACGGAGGTCAGAAAGTGATTGCTGGTAATATCATTGTTAGGCAGCGTGGTACAAAACACCATCCCGGTAAAAATGTAGGCATTGGTAAAGACCATACCCTTTTTGCATTAACGAATGGTGTTGTTGTCTTTAAAAAAGGAAGAGAGAATAAGTCGCTTGTATCGGTACAGCCAGTTCTTGTAGAGGCATAGAAGTCTTTCCTATATAATATTGAGCCCCTCGAGTAACTCGGGGGGCTTTTTTATTGCCCGTATGGTTCTCTCCCCCAAATATTCATTGGTGTTGCAGTATACAGGAGAATAAAATTACGAAATAACGTAAAGTGGGTTATGTTTATGTGATGTTTTTTACCTAAAATTGATCCTTAAACAAAAACTAATCTATGAAGAAGATTCTACTACTTATGTGCGCAGCTGCAATTTCATGGGGGTCCTACGCCCAGGAGGTTACAGTGAGCGGTAAGGTAACCTCAGCCGAAGACGGCTCTTCGTTACCTGGTGTTAACGTTTTAGTAAAAGGAACGACCAACGGCTCAACAACGGATGCTGATGGTAAATATTCCTTAACACTTCCCTCTGCATCGGGGGCTCTCGTATTTTCTTTCATTGGCCTTAAGGCTCAGGAAATTGAAATAGGAGGAAGAACAACCATCGATATCCAATTAACATTGGATGCCACCGAACTTTCTGAAGTGGTGGTAACTGCGTTGGGTATTAAGCGTGAAGTAAAATCTTTGCCTTATTCAGCGCAATCTGTTGGATCTGAAAAACTGAATTTAACCCGTGCCAACAACGTAAATGATGCGTTGTCTGGAAAGGTTGCTGGTATTCAGGTTCGCGGTCAGTCAGGTGCTGCCATTGGCAGAAACTCAAGCATCAGAATCAGGGGTGCTGGTTCACTAAATGACAAGGAGCCGTTGTATGTAATTGACGGAACGCCTGTTACAAACTCCGTTGACTTTAACCCGGACGACATCGAGTCAATTAACGTGTTGAAAGGCCCAACGGCTTCTGCACTTTATGGACAAAGAGGTGATGCCGGTGTTATTTTGGTGACTACTAAGAAAGGTCAGAAAACCAAAGGAATGGGTATTAACTTAAGCCAGAACGTATTTTTCGATAACGTTTATGTGCTTCCTCAGTACCAAAACTCGTATGCAGGTGGTGCGGTGACAGATCTTATTCAGTTTAACTATGAGCCAGGTATGCCTGCGGAATGGCAGGATCTTGACGGTGAATATTACCATGACTATACAGATGACGCCAGCTGGGGTCCTCGTATGAATGGTCAGGATTATATTCCATGGTATGCTTGGGCACCGGGTACAAAATATACTGGTAAAACAGCAAAACTTTTACCTCAGCCTAACAACATCCGTGATTTTTATGAAACCGGTATTAACTCTACCACAAACGTAAGTTTTACAAAAGCTATTGATGATGCTAACATGCGCGTATCGTATACACGTCAGGATCAAACTGGTATTATGCCAAACACTGGTCAGGACAAGAATACACTTGCGTTAAACGCATCTGTTAATTTGAGCAAACTGGTTACAGTGGGCGCAAATATCAATTATGTAAACACTATTATTAATGGTGAATTTGATGATGCGTACAGCAATCAATCTTCAGGTTCATTTAACCAGTGGTTTCACCGAAACCTCGATATGAATAAGATGCGCGAACTGGTAGACCTCAAGTCGCCTGAAGGCCGTTTAGTATCCTGGAACCATTTTAATCCTACTTCGTATGCAACTGCCGGAGATAAATTTTACAGAGGGTACTACTGGTACAACCATATTGCTTATTTTGAGAAAATCGATTATAAGCAAAAGAGAAATCGGTTATTTGGCGATGTTAACGTGTCGTTTAATATCCTGGATAACTTAAAGGCAACGGTATTCTATCGCAAGAATCAGAACGTGGTTTCGTTTGAAAACAAGCGTCCTTCTATTCTACCGTATAGCTTCTACACAGAGAACAGACCAACGAGTCAGCCTCAGTGGGATTTTTATGGAACAGGTCAGTCCTTATTTAAGGAAGACAACATCGAATTCCTGTTATCGTACAACACGCGTTTCTTGAATAACGATTTAAGCTTAGATGTTTCCGGTGGTGGTAATTTACGCTTGGAGGAATCTTCGAATGTGAACATGAATACGGTTGACGGATTAAGTTTCCCAGATCTATTCACCATCTCTAACTCAAGAGGAGTCTTGAATTATGATAACACCCGTGCTGAAAAGCAGGTGCGAAGCGTTTACATGCGTGGTACGTTAGGGTACAAAGAGACTGTATTTTTAGATTGGACAGTACGTAACGACTGGAGTTCTGCATTGCCAGTCGATAATAATTCCTATCTATATCCTTCTGTTGGTGCAACGTTCGTGTTTAGCGAACTTACTGAAAGCGCGCTTCCTTTCTTATCGTATGGTAAGCTAAGAGGCAGCTGGGCACAGGTTGGTTCTGACTTAGGTGCATATCAGACTGCACTTACCTATGCAGTAGCCCCTACTTCATGGAATGGCAATCCGCTATCCGGTACACCGGATGTATTGATTGATCCAAACATTCAGCCTTCACTATCTTCAGCGTTTGAAGTTGGAGTGGATTTGAAATTCTTACAAAATCGTGTAGGAGTTGCCTTCACATACTTCGATGAGTCTAAGACGAATGAGATTTTACAAGTTCCTACTTCTGGAGCAAGCGGTTATACGGCTAAAATAATTAACGCTGGCCAGATCGACAGAACAGGTATAGAATTGCAACTGGATGGTACACCGGTACAAACCGACAATATCCGTTGGGATGCAACGCTAAACTTTGCTAAAATCAAATCAACCATTGTTGAGTTGGTAGAAGGTATTCCGGCTATTCAGGCTGGTACAGGTAACGCTTCGTACTTAGCTACAACATACCATGTTGAAGGCGAGGCGTGGGGTCAAATAAGAGGAACAGGCAAAACGTTTATCGATGGTAAACCAATTGTAACGGCCGGTGGGTTATTTGTTGCTTCTACAGCACCAAAAACTTTTGGCAGTGTGTTACCTGATTTTACAGGTGGGTTCCTGAACACGGTATCGTACAAGAATTTTGTACTATCGATGAACATCGACTTCCAAAAAGGCGGTAAGTTCTTCTCTGTTTCTGACATGTGGGGATCATTCTCTGGTTTAACGAAGAGAACAGCCAGCTTGAACGACAACGGAGTTCCTGTTAGAGATCCAGTATCAGAAGGTGGCGGTGTACACGTAGTAGGTGTACTCGATGCCAATGGTGATGGTGTTTCTGAAGGTGACGTAGATGTGTATGTTGATGCACAGACGTACTACCACCAGTTCTTCAACTCTAAAATTGTTGATCCGCATGTTTATGACCTTACGTTTGTAAAGTTGCGTGAGTTGAGCCTTGGCTACCAAATCCCAGTTCAGAAAATCGGCATGTTGAGCAAAGTATTTACGTCCGCCAGTGTATCGGTTGTTGGTAGAAACCTTTGGTTAATGTACTCTCAGGTTGATGATTTCGATCCTTCTGAAATCTCCGGTGCGTTTGGTGAGAACGGTCAGTTCCCAAGTGTTAGATCGTACGGATTTAATGTGAAACTAGGTTTCTAATGGTGATCAGAAACAAAAAAATCTTAAGAAACATGAAAAAATTATTAGCCTATATAGTTGCCCCACTCCTCGTAGTAGGTTCAGGGTGCAGTGATTTTGGTGACATTAACGTGAGCCCCAATGCCTCGGTAACGCCACTTTCTTCAGCCTTACTATCCAATGCACAATCTGCAATTGGTGGTTCAGTGGCTGGCGGAGCGCGTTTTAGTGCAGGATTGTATTGTCAGTATTTTGCAGAGACTCAGTACACAGAAAGTTCGTTATACGCGAACGATAAGTTTAGCTGGTCTGGTGAGATGGCAGGTAACATGAATGACTTGCAGAATATTATTAACATCAACCCCGATCCTTCTACTGTAGCGGTAGCCAGAATATTATTGGCCTACCGGTTTTCAGTTTTAACAGATCAGTTTGGTGATATGCCTTATTCAGAAGCACTGAAAGGGAATCCTCAACCAGCAATTGACGCGCAAGAAGATATTTATTTTGCGACTGTTGCGGTAGAAGGATTCAACGGTATTTTCGCTGAGTTAGAAGAAGCCGCTGCCGCACTGGGTGTTGATCCCATTTTTGTAAAAGGTGATCTCATTTATGGAGGAGACACAGCCAAGTGGAGAAAGTTCGCGAACTCGTTACGCCTTATTTTAGCGTTGCGTATGTCGGAAGCGGATGCTGCTGGTGGTGAAGCCCAATTTGACAATGTGATAAACAACCTTGGAGCAAACGGAGGTATTTTTGAAAGCAATGATGATAATTTTGCTCTTACGTATCCAGGAGGCACGTACAAGAACCCATGGTTTGGTATTGGTGCCGATCAAGGTGTAAGTACCTTGGTGGCAAATCGATTGAATGCAACTACCGATGCACGAAGGGAAGCGTTTGGTAATGCTGTAGGAGGTGTTTTAACAGGTGTTGATTACGGATTGGTTCGTGAGGAGGCAATTGCCTACACAGATGCAAACCCAAATTGGTCCCTTATCCTGGCGGATGAATTCAGAGGCGAAGATTCTAAGTTTTTTGCGCTCACGTATGCTGATGTATTTTTGGCAAGAGCAGAAGCCGCTAATGAAGGCTGGAGTGGTGTACAAGCAGATGCAGAAGGATTTTATCAGGATGGCATTGAGGCTTCCTGGGAACAGTGGGGTGTGTATGATGCGACACTGTATGCAAACTACATTGCAAACGCAAGTATTAATTTAACACAAACTCCTGGCGATGCTCAGAAAATTGCAGAACAGCGTTGGCTTACTTTCTATCCAAACGGTCCACAGGGTTGGTCTGAGTGGAGAAGAACTGGATTTCCAGTGTTGGCTCCAACACCCGATGCTGTTAATGCAAGCGGCCAAATTCCGGTGCGCTTTGCTTTTCCAGAGGCTGAGTACACGCTGAACGGAGATAAGCTGCAGGTAGCGATCGACAGAATGGGTACAGACACTGACCAGACACTTGTTTGGTGGAATGGTGGTGGAGGAAATTAATTAACCATTTAATAGAACAGATATGAAAATGATAAGAAATATAAAATTTTGGATGGCCTCTCTCATGCTATTTAGCATGGGGGTTGTGTCCTGTGTTGAAGAGGGCACCGATGAGATAGCCGGAAAAGGTACGAATGAGTTTCGCTTCGAAGGCGAAGATTTTGGAGTTGTTACGTTCCTACCGGGTACTGCTAACCAAACAAAAGCGTTGCTGACTATTTACCGCGATGCTGTGTCAACAAGTGCGATGAACAAAGAGGTGACGGTTACACTTGCGATCAATACTGATTCATTAGATTCTTATAATACTGCTAATGGAACCGCGTATGTTTTGCTGGATGCAGCAAATTATACACTTAACGTAGCGGAGGGAACTGTAACATTTGCGCCAAATGAAGGAGCAAAAACAATTGAGATCACGATCGATACCAGCCCGCTTGATTTAGGGCTGGCTCACGTGATTCCTTTTGTAATCTTAAATTCTTCAGATGGCTATGAGATTAATAGTGGTCACGCTTTTACCATCGTTCAAGCGTTGCCGATCAACAAGTATGATGGTATTTATGAAGTAGTTGGTGACCCTTGGACAGACCAGGTTAATGGGAACTTTTCGGCATGGTATCCATTTGACTGGCATGCAGAAACTACCGGTGCAGATGAAATCTGGTGGTGGGATCCATATTTCGAAACATATTTCCATCCGATGAACAATTTAGGAGCGCAAAGTGCTTATGGTTCTTTTGGAGTAGCCATGGAGTTTGATCCAGCTACAGGTGAAATTATTAATATGTATAGCCCATGGGCACCCGCTGGTAACTCGCGTGATTTGCTTTGGGATCCTAATGTTGGACCAAACCAATGGAATGAAAGCGATGGATCAATTGATGCAACGTATCACATGATTCAGCCAAGTTTGGTTCCTACCCCTCCACATATTCGTTCAAGCTTCATTAATGAGCATATGACGTACGTGGAACCTCGTTAATTCATTTTTTTTGAATTGAATTTTTAAAAGGGCTGCCCATTTTTATGGGCAGCTTTTTTTATTTTTGCGCTTAAAATATTCAGCTATGAAGTTTTCTCATTTTCTATTGGTTTTACAATGTTTCCTTTTTATGGCGTGCGGAAGCAACGTAAAGGAGACACCCAATGGGTTGAAATTCCGTATTGTAAAAAGGGGTGATGGCATACTGCCAAAGAAGGATGATGCAGTATTGTTTAACTATAAGCTAATAGATTCTAATGATTCCGTTTGGAGAGACACGTATTTAAGGGGCCTTCCCATGGTTGAGCGTGTAAGGGATACGAGTAAACTCCACAATGAAAAGAAGCTAAAGCAAATGTTGAGGATGGTGTCCAGGGGTGATAGTATAATAGTTGACTTTAGCGTTTCCGGATACTATAAGGACGTGGAGAGTAAGCCAATTCCAAGTCATATTGATACGACCCTAAGGCTAACGTACCATGTTAAGATTGACACGATAATGACGCTCGAGGCTTACCGTTATTGGTTAACTGATAAGCTCGCAAAAAGGATGGAGGCTAAAATACAGAAGGACGCTATTATTATAGATGAGTTTCTTGTATCAAAGCACATTACAGCAGAAAAGACAAATGAGGGAGTTCGATATGTTATTGTGAAAGAAGTTTCATCCGTTAGGGCTCAATCAAAACAATTAGCTGTTGTTAATTATGCTGGCTATTTACTTAATGGAAAATGTTTTGTTTCTAATGTAAAATCCGTTGCTCAGCAAAATGGTTTATTTAAGCCGGATGGTGTGTATGAACCATTAAAGGTAATTATCGATGAGTCACTCGTGATTGCTGGCTGGCATTCATCGTTGAAAGTTTTAGGAAAGGGAGACAAAGGCATTTTCTATATACCCTCTCCATTGGCCTACGGAGATCAAGAGGCGGGCGATATAAAAGAAAATTCAATTCTTGTCTTTGATATTGAAGTTCTCGATGTTAGGGACACTGTGATAACGGATCCAAGCATTGTGGATAAGACAACAGCACGTAGGCAATTACCAAAAGGGATAAAGAGGTGATTCCAGGAGGTCGGGCTCTGTTATAATACACACACCGTTTCAGGCTGGTTTGATATCTTTACTAGCCAACTACGATGATAAAATAGTTGATAGCCTTAAATTTTGTTCAGAACATTACGCACGTGAAATATTTAAGCATACTATTCTTCTTCGTACTTTTCTTTTCCAATGCATTGGGTCAGTCAAACAAAGCCTTACCATCCGAAAAAATTATAAAACTTATTCCCGATAAGATTAGTGGGTTTTACCCAAACGAAGAGTTTAAGAGCAAGGTTATTAAGCTCGGCAACATCCAATACTCTATGGCCGAGAAGAGCTTTACTGCCAAACGTAAACGCTCTATAAAAATCTTGTTATTTGATTACAAAGAAGCTCCCGTTATGTACAATCAGGTTACCCGCAACTGGAATATGTTTACGCTTGTAGAGACAGATTCATTAATTGTGAGACCTGTTGAGGTAAAAGACTGCACCGGATGGGAAACGTACAATGTGCGCAAAGGGAACTCGCAAATATTACTGGGCGTTTATAATCGATTTTTCCTTACCATAGAAGGAACCGGAGTGGAGCTGGAGGTACTAAAGAAAGTAGTGCTTGAATTTAACTTCGAAAAGTTTTCAAAGTAGTCGTCCCTTAAAAACCAGAACACGTTCGATTTGCTGGGAAAATGAATCGAAATGAGTTGAAAAAATCTGCAAGAAAGTAGAGCTTTATATCGAAACCCTTGCAGATTTTTTTATGCTTTGAAAACCAGCGTCTCCCTCCCAACTTAGTTTCTACAGCACCTTTGAAGAACAGTTGAGCCATCGTCATCCACTGTACATTTTGGTCAATCAAATCCAATGGGATGTTTTTGAAAAGGCTTTTTCCAAGTTGTATTCAGATGAAGGCCGTCCGGGAAAACCGATCCGATTGATGGTGTCGTTGCTCATGTTAAAACATGTTCGTAACCTGAGTGATGAGAGCGTTGTGGAGCAATGGTTTGAAAATATCTACTACCAATATTTTAGTGGTGAAAGAACGTATGCCTGTGGAGGGCCTTGTGAGGCGAGTGAGCTTGTTCATTTTAGAAACCGCATTGGTGAAGAAGGGATTGAGTTGATCTTTAAAGAAAGCATCCGTGTAAACGGAAAAGATGGACGCGAGCAAGAAGCCACCACGGATACTACGGTACAAGAAAAAAATATTACCTATCCTACCGATAATAAATTACATCGTAAGATCATCAAAAAATGTGTTACCCTTGCTGACCATGAAGGCATTGAACTACGCCAACGTTACACGCGTACGATGAAAAGATTACTAATGGAACAACGCTTTCGAAACAATTCAAAAAATAGAAGAAGATCACGCAGAGCAGACCGAAAAGTAAAAACCATTGCCGGAAAATTGGTGCTGGAGTTAGCGCGCAAACTCACACCCGGATTGCATCAGGACACACTTGAACTGTTCAAAAAAGTATTTTTGCAAAAGAAATCCGACAGCAATAAAATTTACAGCCTACACGAGCCACATACTTAGTGTATGACCAAAGGCAAAGAGCATAAGAAGTATGATTTTGGTAGTAAGGTGAGTATCATCACCACCAAAACAACCAGGGTTATTATTGGTGCTATCAATATCGAGAAGGACGTACACGACAGCAAAACGTTAGCCCCCGCCTAGCGCAACAACAAAAGCTGACGGGTATTACGCTCATAAACAATTTTGTTGACCGGGGATACCGTGGTGTGAAAGAAGTATTCGGCACAACCATTGTTATCCCAGACAAGCCAGGCAAGCACAGAACACCGTATCAAAAACAAAAACTACGAAACGGGTTTAAACGCAGAGCTGCTATCGAACCTAAGATTGGCCACTTAAAACAAGACCATCGCCTAAGTCGAAACTTTTACAAAGGGATAAAAGGTGATAACATCAATGTAATGCTAGCCGCAGCAGGTATGAATTTCAAACGGATGATCAACAAGTGGAAGGTAAATCCACTGGTCTTTTTGCGTTCATTTTTTATACCCTTAATCAGCTCATTAGTGGTGCGAAAAACATAGCCGCAAATTTCTATTCCCTAAAAATGAATTTTTAAGGGATGACTACTTAATTCGTGATATACACCTGTCTTTAATAAACTGATCTTTCAGGATATATGTTTTTGTGTAGTTAATAGAAAATCTATGAGCGGTTGACATCTGGCATTTAAAGACCATAGCATCACCATTGGATACGGCATGAAAATCTGTTTGTGCTTTCGGGGCAGGCTCACATTGACTAGGTTGAGAAAAATCTTGAATTGGATTTTGGACAATCTGCACCATTTCTCTTTTAATCTTTTCTAAGAGCGATGGGTCGCTTATCGACTCAACTAACTCTTCGTCTTTTACAAATTCAATATCTCTTCCGATAATCTCACCTTCACGATAAATGAGTGTTGTGTCCAACCTAAAGCCATTAAAATAAAAAGTATGTATGGTCCCGATCTTTATAAATTCGGCTGTCTTTGAAAACTCCAATTTTTGATAGGATTGTAATGGTTCTCCGTCCTCCTGAATGAACTTGCTTATAGGTCGCTCCTGAATATCATACCAAATTTCATGTTCTTGATATTCGTAGCCTTGGATAAGTTTGCCTTCTGGATTGTCTTTTGGAGCGCATCGAGTATAAGAAACAACAGATTTGGCTAAATAGTGGAGCCCGCCACTCTCACTAAGGAATGGAAATTTATATTTATTTTTTAGCTCCCATCTCCCTTGATATTTATAGCATTCGAAATTACAGTCGGCTGGCAAGTCACGTAAACTTTTATATGGTTTTCGAAGATTAGATTCAAAAGCCCACCTAAGCATGTCATATTTAGACTGACCTGTTTGTTTGGATGGTTTATTGCTGTCGCCTATACCAAATCCAATCAAAAGACAAACGATGGCGATTGTGCTATAGGTAAGTGCGCGTTTGAACTTGGACTTTGGAGAAATTCCTTCAAATCTTTTCTCTAAGTCAAGTAGGCTGAGAATCCGTTTTGCGTTCTTATTTGCACGTATATATTCACCTTCAGTGGCAGATTCATTTACCAATCGAGAAAACTGAGCATCACTATATCCCAGTTCTCTGGCAATTTCTGAATTTGGTCCCTTTTCAAATCTTTTTTGGGTTTCATCAAAGGCTCCGTAGAGCTTTTTTAGCGAGGAAATGAATTCTTGGTACGAGTTTTCCATTCTAGCTAAAGTATTGATTAATAATTATTTGACTGTTGAAATTCGTTAAAAGTGGATAAAAATTCATATAATTTATTGAAAGCGCAATTTATCAAAATATATTCTTTACGATTGTATGAATTATTATTCCGCAAACGATTGAAAACACAGAATAAAATTCTAATTGTTACCTAAATACCAAAATTATATGAAAGAACTCCGCTTCCTGGTTTTTGTCTTGCTTATCATAATTAGTAGTCAGGCCATCGCTCAAAGTGTTGTTAAAGGCCGCATTGTTGATCAAAAACAGGAGTCATTAGTTGGCGCTTCAATAATCGAAAAAGGAACTACCAATGGAACCGTTACGGATATAGATGGGAACTACTCCATAAACCTAACGAGTAAAGATGCAGTGCTCCTGTTTACCTACATTGGTTATGCCACGGAAGAATTAGTGGTAGGTGATCAAACCATTCTTAATGTTACTTTAACGGAAGACTTCGCCCAACTTGGAGAAGTCGTTGTAACAGCGCTTGGCTTCGAAGAATCTCGTGATGAGTTAGGATATGCTACGTCAAATGTGTCAAGCAAAACAATACAAGGATCAGCAGAATCTACACTCGTTAATTCCTTATCTGGAAAATCATCGGGAGTTAGAATATCAAGGAACTCTGGGGATCCTGGAGCCGGAGCATTCATTCAGATCCGGGGCATTTCTTCGCTTGAGCGCAATTCACAGCCGCTAATTATTTTAGATGGCATACCCATTAGCAATGATGTAAGAGGGAACAACAATAATTATGCTCAGCAATCCCGTTTAAATGATATCAATCCAAACGACATAGAGAGTGTTTCTGTGTTGAAGGGAGCTGCCGCAGCTGCTCTTTGGGGCACTCAGGCATTGGGCGGTGTATTATTCATAACCACCAAAAGCGGAAAGCTTAATCAAAAAATGGAAATAAATTTTAAGTCTACTTACTCTGTTGATCAAATTAGCAGGAAGTACCCACTTCAAACAAAATTTGGTCAAGGTACAAATGGCAACTACGATATAAACTCTAACTATTCGTGGGGAGATAAAGTATCAGATAGGTCAGGGCAGCCGGATGAGGTAAATACTGCGGGTGCGTTTTTTATTGATCAAAACGGAGCAACACATTATCCGATTATTACCAAAAATTCCCGCGAAATATATACCGATCGAAATTTTGATAAGGTCTTTCAAAATGGAGGATTTCTCGAGAACAGTCTGAGTTTATCTTCCGGTAATAATACCAGTTCAGTTTACCTGAGCATAAGCGACTTTAACCAAAAAGGGGTCATTCGCAATTCAGATTATAGAAGAACAACGGCCTCTGTTAAAGGCAGTTTTAAGTTTAATGACATTGCAAAACTGAGTTCTTCCTTTAGCTACACAAAAACCAATTCTAACCGCATCAGGCGTTCGGTAAGTAATAATGGTTTGTATTTAGGTTTTCTAAGAACACCAGCTGATTTTGATATCTCTGGTTATCGGGGAGATTACTATGCATCGAGCACAGCAGCACCCATTATAAATAGACAGAGATCGTATAGAAATCCAATTGGTGCCACCTCCAATGCGGTGTTTAATAATCCATTGTGGACAGTAAAAGAACAGTTTAATAACAACACCGTTGACCGGTTTATAGCAAGTATGAATTTGACCGTTACACCGGTAAAATGGCTTGATTTAATTGGCAGAATTGGAATAGATAAATATGCTGAACGAACAGAAGAATTTTATTCACCCGGATCGTCTGCAACTTTCGTTAATGGTGATCTAAGCAAAGACCTTGCAACAAATAGTGTGTTTAATATGGATTACATAGCAAAAGCCAAAAAAGCTTTTTCTGCTAATTTCGATGGAGATATTTTAGTTGGCTTCAATTTCAATCATAAGGAAAGAATAGAGCAGGGTGCAGGAATAACAAATTTTATTGTGTATGCTGATGTCGATGATCAAATTCTTGATATTGATAATGCTACGCCTGCGAACCGGACGGTGTCTTCCACGTTTGGAAGTGAGAGAACGGCAGCCACTTATGCCGCTGGTAATTTTTCGGCTTATGATATGCTATTTCTTAATGCCACGCTGCGTGCAGAATGGGCTTCTACTTTTGGTTTAAACTCAGATAAAGCTTTTCTATTTCCTTCCACTTCACTTTCCTGGCAGTTTAGTAAACTAAAGGGATTGCAATCCAAAATATTATCGTTTGGTAAGTTACGCGTTTCTTATGCTGAGGTAGGGGTACAGCCGGTGCGCTATTCTACTTTTCCTGAATATGTTTCACCAAGTTACAATGATCAATTGGGTGGAAGCCTAACAGGCAGCTTGTATGGAACAGGAGCATTTGCACCCAGTTCTAATGTGGGCAACGCTGCTTTAAAGCCAGAAAGAAAAAAAGAAATCGAGTTTGGTGCCGACCTTCGCTTTTTGAAGGACAAGCTATCCCTTAGCGCCACGTATTATTCAAACAAGACTAGTGATATTCTTTTAGGGTTTCCGTTGGCCACATCAAGGGGATATGACCAACTGTACTCGAATGCCGCAGCCATGAAAAATAAGGGCCTTGAAATTGAAACAGGCTATACAATACTTAACACTTCCGATTGGAATGTGGAAGTAAAATTTATCTATTTCCATAACAAGAATGAGGTTACCAACCTTGTTGGTGCAGAATCATTCGCCTTGCCAACAGGCTTGGCAGGTGTGAACAACAGGGCTGTAGTTGGTCTTCAGCACGGAATATTGTGGGGTCGCAGAACGTTGCGCGATGAGGGTGGAAATATTCTTTTTGATGCCAATGGGTTTCCGAGAATGGATGCAGTGCAGGGTGTGATTGGAGATCCTAATCCCGATTGGCAAGGTTCTGCAATAGGCTCAGTTTCTTATAAGAACTTTTCTTTGTCTGTGTTACTTGAAACCTATCAAGGAGCCGATATTTTTGCAGGTACAAAATCTACGCTTGTAGATTACGGAACTTGGGGCTCAACAGACCGTGAAGTTACCGCCTCACAAAATTTATTAACCTATGCTGGCGATGTAATTCTGGCCGGCACAACATTCAGAGGATCTATTCGAAATTTTGGAGCAGGGCCTGTTGCCGTTACTCAAGAATGGTATAACGGTGCGGGTGGATTCTTTGCTGGTAATCATGAATTATTTGTCGAAGACGGCTCGTGGACGCGCCTAAGGGAATTAACGCTTTCGTATAAAATGGGGCCTCTACTGAAATCAGCCACGCGCTTAGATGTAAAAGGACTTGACCTGTCCATTACCGGTAGGAACCTGATTTTGTGGACCAACTTTGAAGGCAACGATCCAGATACAAACGTATCAGGCGTGAGTGCCTCTAGGGGAATTGATTATTACAACAACCCCGGCACAAAATCTTATGTCTTTTCTGTCTCTCTTACTTTTTAATCAAGAAACGAATCAGAAATCATGAAAAAAATATTACTAACAACAGTTTTAATCGGAGTGCTTACCAGTTGTGGTGACCTTGTTGAAGATCTCAATAAAAATCCTAACAATCCCAATTCAGCACCTTATCAATATGTATTAACTTCTGCTGAGGTAGCCAACATTGTTCTTCAATCAGGCGAAGCATCCAGAAGGGCGGGCATTTTTGCTGGCCAATTTACAGGCATTGGCAGGCAGCACCTAAGCTATTCAGAATACGCGCTGGTAGCAGCCGACTTTGATAGTCAATGGAGAACTGCATTCAGTAGCGTTGTCAGAAATGCTAACGTGGCAGAAGAATTAGCACAAGAGCAAGGTGTAGAAGGTGTTACCATTGGTGTTCTTCAGGTTCTCAAGGCCTTGGCTTTGGGAACGGCAACTTCATTATGGGGAGATATTCCATTCGACCAAGCCGGAAGAATTGAGTTTGAAAATCCGGAGTTTGAGTCGCAGGAAGTTGTCTATGGAAAGGTTCAGACAATGCTTGATGAAGCCATTTTAAACCTTAACATGGGAACAGGAAGGCCACCTTCAACAACCGAAATTTATTTTGATGGCGCACCAACTTCATGGATACAAGTAGCCAACACGCTAAAAGCAAGGTATTACATGCATACGAAAGAATATGCCAACGCTTACACTGCTGCACTTAGCGGCATTGGTTCAAATGGGAGTTTTGGTGCCAACAATATGAAATCAAAGCACGGCACTGCAACAGGAGATCAAAATTTACATTACCAATTCTTCGAGCTTGCGTCTCGAAAATCTGACCTCGTAACGTCTGATTTCTTTGCCAGTATTATCGATTCCAATTTAGGTAGAAACCCAATACCAGGGAATTACCGCGGCCATGCTAAAACAAATGAGACGGCACGTTATGCGTATCTCTTACAAACGACCAGTGTTGGCGTTCAGCCCAATACAAAGACCAATGGGTTTGCTCAAATAGATGCTTCGGCTCCAATCGTTACGTATGCTGAAAATCAATTGATACTTGCTGAGGCTGGTGCTCGCGCTGATTTTAATACAGGGCTTAGTCGGTTAAACGAATTCAGAAGTTATATGAGCACAGGGGGATACCTTGTTAACCCAACAATGGGAAATGTATTGTATGCCCCGTTTGTTGCTGGGGACTTTGATGCGCTTGGCATCGAAAATCCTGATGGCCTAACTCCTGTTAACGCGTTGCTTCGCGAAATTATGCAGGAGCGGTACGTTACCTTGTTTGGTCAAATTGAGGTGTTTAATGATGTGCGTAGAACAGTTGGTGAAGCCCTAATTAGAGTGGCTGTACAACCAAACACAGGAACACAATTACCACAACGTTTTTTGTATGCTCAGGAAGAGATAAATGCGAATACTAATGTGCCTAATCCCATTCCGAGCTTATTTGATGCAACCGAGGTAAACCAGTAATTTTTTTTAAAGGATAAACAAATCACATCCTGAAAAAAGGATGTGCAAGACACAAACAATGAGAAAAATTAAAACCAATCTGTATAAGTGGATTTGCCTTGCATTCATATTCTTTATCTGCAATGTAGCAACAGGGCAGAAGGATACCACTCGGATTCTGTTTATAGGAAACAGCCTCACTTACTTTTTCAACTTACCACAAGTTGTCAATTCAATGGCTCAAACTCAAGGCAAAGTGATCATTACCCGCCAATCAACTGTTGGAGGATCAAACCTTGAGCAACATTGGAAAGGTGAAAAAGGCACAGTGAGTATGAAAAAATTAAAAGAAGAAAAGTGGGATTATGTGGTTTTGAATGATCACAGTTTAAGTACGATAGAAACCCCTGATGTTTTTTTTGAATACGGTGGAAAGTTTGTTGAAGCCATTAAAAAAATAGGGGCGAAGCCGGTGCTAATGATGACATGGGCCTACAAGTCTAATCCACTCATGCAAAAAAAAATAACAACAGCGTTTCTGGAACTTGCCAAACGAACCGGGGCAGGCTTTGTGCCAGCGGGTCCGTTGTTTGAACAAGTTCGGGAGTTAAGACCGGACCTTGATTTATTTCATGATGACAAACATCCGTCTTCAAACGGTACTTATTTGCTGGGACTTGCTTTCTACAAATACCTAACACATGAAAGCACTTCTAAAATACCATTCAGGCTAACAACAATTGATGCCAACAATGAAACTCTTTATTTACTATTCATGAATCAGGATGACGCAAATTTTTTACACCAACTGGTTGATGATTTTAATTTTCTAATGCTTAAATGAAATCTAAATCGAGATTATAAAAATTTTACAGACTAAATCTTAGAACCATGAGTTTTTTTAAAACAATTTCCATGAAAAGAGCTCTTTCCTTAGTTCTCATAATAACAACGTTAATTACTGGTTGTACCAAGGAAGAGGATGGATTTCCAATTACCAACGACCTGCGGGTGCTCCAAATAACAGTAGGTAACAATGTAGTTGTTGATGGGGCAGCCGAATTATCAGTACTGACTGAATTTCAATTGGTGTTTTCACATGCTTTGGATGCTACTGTTTTTGAAGCAGCATTATCGGTAAGCCCTGAAGTTCCTTACTCAATTGCATACGATGAGAGTGGTTCCATTGTAACCATTGCACCCACTACACGGTTTGAGTACGAAACGGCTTATAAAATTGAATTACCGATAGGTGCCTATGGCGCTAATGGTGAAAAATCAGTTGAAGCATTTACCTTTAACTTTGCCACCAAAGCCTTTGCTCCACCCAAAATAACATTGACAAGCAGTGCGCTAACATTTTTCGAGGGAGAAAGTGTTACGGTTACAACTTCTATCGATAATATTATTTTTGATGATGTTACATTTGATCTGGCTTTTGGAGGAACGGCTGCTCCAGCAGATTATAACTCATCTGTATCTAGTATTACTATTCCGGCAGGTCAGACATCAGCATCATTTACTATTACAGGGGTTGAAGCTGACGCTATTGAAGGAACTGAGACTATTATTATTACGCTATCAAATGTTGTGAATGGGAATAATAACCCGCCTCAGGAATTAACACTTTCATTAGGAGACAAGGCTCCCGCCTTGGAACTTAAAGGAGTTATGGAGTTAGATGATTATATCAATGGAACGGGTGGACTGGTAAGAGCTATTCATCTGACTGTTCTTAAAGACATTCCAGATTTAAGTATTTATCACATTCAAATTGCCACTAATGGTGCCGCTGCCGATCCGTTGGATAAAGACTTTATCTTCCCGGCACAATCAGCATTAGCCGGAGATGAACTATTTGTTGTTAGAAATGTTGACGCAGCACTAGCAGCTACTTATTTCGGAAGCAATTATTCCAATTTCACCGAATTCCAAACTGCAGGTATGACACATAATGGTAATGATGCCATTTTGCTTTATGAAAATGGTGTATCCATCGAATCTTTTGGACAACCTGGCATTGACGGAACAGGACTATACTGGGAATACACCAATTCATGGGCATACAAAATGGGCGAGGAGTGGTATTACGCAGGTGTTAATTGTCCGGTAAATGCAGTAGGAGAGGCTACAGATGCAACTTCAAGATGTCGCTATCCGCTATTCCATCCCGGCCTTGAGTTCAGAGGCATTATGGATCTTAATCACAATGGAGGCACAAATTTAAGGGCTTACCATCTGTTTGCATTGCAGGATATACCTGACTTGAGTGTTTTTGGTGCCGGCATCGCAGCTAATGGCCAGGCATTTTCTGATGGTGTCGAAATACCATTCCCTGCTCAGTCCGTAGCGGCAGGCGAACATATTTTACTAATAAGGGATCTGGACGTAACAAATGCATCGAACTACTTTGAAAGTTGTTATACGAAATTTGATTATGTTATTACATCGCCTGGTGTTACCTCCAATGGAGATGATACAATTGAGCTATTTAAAAATGCGCTTCTTATTGAAACATATGGAGCCCTTGGTGTTGATGGGACAGGACAAGTGTGGGATTACGATAATTCATGGGCATACAAAGTAGCTGGAGCTTGGACGTATGGAGGAGTAGGTTGCTCAACCACTGCTACGACTAATGCCTCTTCAACTTGCCCTTATACATTTTGTAATTAATTAGGTATAGATAGCTGAAAATTGAAAGTAGAGGTGCTTTTATGGGCGCCTCTCTTCAAAAACATTTGATATGAATCGTTGCCAATTATTTGTGTGCATTACTGGATTAAGCTTTTTGATTGGATGTGCCGGCTCTGATTCAGATCCTGCTCCCGAAATGTCAATCCTGACGGCAACTATTAATGGGGCAACACTTGGTGATAATATAAATGTGCCGATTGATGCCAGCATAGTTCTGGTATTTTCGGCAGCACTTGATCAAGCTAAATTCAAATCAGAGCTATCGCTTTTTACTGGGGTTACTGTGGTGAACTTCACCGTAAGCTATGCTAACGGAAATACCAAAGCGACTATCGTTCCCGAATTAGAGTATGCCAAACCTTATTCATTCACTATTAATACAGGTGTAATAGGTGCGGGTGGTGAGAGATTATCTGAGCCCCTGAATTATACCTTCACTACTGCAGATGATGATGTGATTCGATCGATGACACCTTGTACGTCTACTGGTGACTGTTTGCGAAGCATTGAGTTGCAAGGAAGTACGGGGATGGGAACGTTTGAGTTTTATAGCAATTACCCCATCTACGAGGAGAATGCTGAGTGGGAGAATTTAAAGCAAGCCATTATTGTGGTGCATGGTGCCAGTTTTGATCCTGACAATTACTTCACCTACCTCACGAATACGCTTACTGCACTGGATTTGAATGCTTCAACAATACTTATATCACCATTTTTTAGGGAAGCATCAACAGGTTCGCCTGATGATTTTTACTGGAGTGGTTCAAACTATAGGCTCGGCAATCAATCGTCTAACACCAATCAACTAAGTTCCTTTAAGGTAATAGATGAACTTGTTGAGCAACTTGCCAACTCAACGCGCTTCCCTGTACTCGAAAAAATAATTGTTACAGGCCATTCATCGGGTGGAGCATTTACGCATGTCTATGCTGGAGCTAATGTTTCAGAATCAACACATACTGGAATAGAATTTGAATATATAGTGGCCAATTCACAATTCTTTTACTACCCTGATGGACAGCGAATAAATGAAACGGATAATCAATTATATACACCGATTGGTTGTTCACCGTATCAACTTTGGCCACTTGGGTTTAATACAACACCACCTTACCTTTTAGGTGCAACGAAAGAGTCTTACAATTTGAAGTTCGTTACTCGTTCTATTACATACCTACTCGGTAATGGAAGTCAGCCCGATCCAACACTAAACACAACTGACTGCGAGAATACGTTGCAAGGGTCCACCCGATATCTGCGTGGAGAAAATATGCTCCGGTACATGCAACTTGTTTACCCTTCCAATAATAATCACTCAAAAACCATTGTGAATGGAATTGGTCATGATGGTGCTGCAATGTATCAGTCGGCAGAATTTAAATCTTTGTTGAATGAGTTACTCTAGTATTCTACTCGTACTTAGTTCTATTTAAATATTTATTAATGCTAAAGTTTCTAAAAAGTCTATACGGTCAGGTTATCATCGCTATTATTATTGGTATAGCATTAGGTTTCTATTTTCCAGCCTTTGCAACACAATTAAAACCATTGGGAGATGCTTTTATCAAGGTTATTAAAATGATGATTGCGCCCGTTATTTTTTGCACCATTGTGAGCGGAATTGCAGGCATGAATGATGTGAAGAAGGTAGGTAGAGTGGGGCTTAAAGCAATCATTTACTTTGAAGTAATAACAACGTTTGCTCTTATTATTGGCTTGGTTGTGGTTAATGTATTTAAACCAGGTGTTGGTATGAATATTGACCCGACCACGCTTGATGCAGCATCGGTTACTAATTATGTATCAAAAGGACAGGCGAACAGTACGATTGAGTTCTTGATGCACATCATACCTGACACCATCATTAATGCTTTCTCTAACGGTGACCTATTGCAAGTACTCTTTTTTTCTGTTTTGTTTGGTATTGCCTTATCGCAAATTGGTACTAAGGCCAAGCCCCTGTTGAATGCTATCAATTCAATTGAAGCTGGGTTATTTGCGTTGTTAAAAATTATTATGAAAGCTGCCCCACTTGGGGCTTTGGGAGCCATGGGTTTCACTATTGGTAAATATGGAATCGGTTCTCTTGCCTCACTCGGTCAATTGATGTTATCTTTCTATATCACGTGTATATTATTTATTCTTATAATATTAGGAGGCGTACTCAAATATGCTGGGTTCAACATTTTTCGTTTGCTTAGTTTTATTAAAGAAGAAATTTTAATAGTACTTGGCACTTCATCATCTGAGGCAGCTCTACCTTCGTTAATAACAAAGTTAGAAAAGGTGGGCTGCTCAGAATCAGTTGTTGGGCTTGTAGTTCCCACCGGTTATTCTTTCAATCTTGATGGAACATCTATATACTTAACCATGGCAGCGGTATTTCTAGCTCAAGCTACCAATACACCGCTCGTGCTATCTGATCAAATAACATTGTTGTTAATTTTACTGCTTACTTCAAAAGGTGCGGCAGGTGTCACAGGCAGTGGTTTCATTACACTTGCAGCAGTAATACCATTAACAGGCAATATCCCTGTTGCATCCCTGGCTATCATTTTGGGAATAGACCGCTTTATGTCTGAAGCACGCTCAATTACTAATCTGATTGGTAATTCGGTAGCTTCTATAGTGGTTGCCAAGTGGGAAAATGAAATAGATATGAAAATTGCAAAAAAAGAAATTGGGTAATTTTGATTATCTTTACAAATCAAAGCAAGAATTCACTCTACAAAAAATTTGTGGGAGGGTGTGTGTCTTACATAAGTATTTTGTTGCCGCATATAGCCCTTCTTGAAAAAAAAATAGCCTCCTAAAAAGGGAGCTCTGAAACTGCTTCCTCAAGCCACGAGAACCTGATAAAAACCTCTTTGATGCCAGAGGGACAGGTGCAAGGGCTTCCGTAAAAAAGTACTACTAGAGGTATGTGGGTTGGCCCCCATCTCACACGCTACTCTTCAGCTCGCAATGACGGTTTTTTATTGAATCATTTTCAGCAGTGTGCTTAATCTGCTTTTCAGATTGCGTCTGTCAATAATAAAATCGAGGAAGCCGTGCTCTAACACAAACTCTGCACTTTGAAAACCTTTTGGTAGATCTTTGCCGATTGTTTCGCGAATAACCCGTGGTCCGGCAAAGCCAATAAGGGCACAAGGTTCTGCAATATTAAAATCACCCAGCATGGCATACGATGCAGTAACACCACCTGTGGTTGGGTCGGTCATTAAGGATATGTACGGAATTTTTGCCTGATCTAACTGCGCAATTTTAGCAGCGGTTTTAGCCATTTGCATCAACGACAAACCAGCTTCCATCATGCGCGCTCCACCCGAGCGGGAGATCATCAGAAAGGGTTTGTTGGTTTTTAAACTGTGATCCATGGCACGTGCAATCTTCTCACCCACAACGGAGCCCATGGATCCACCAATGAAACTAAAATCCATGCAGGCAATCGTAATATCGAGGCCACTCATTTTTCCGTAACCTGTACGAACCGCATCTTTCAAATCTACTTTTGCCTGTGTTTCTTTTATTCGTTTTGGATAGGGCTTGGTATCTTTAAACTTCAATGGGTCAGCCGATTCCATGGCAGGATCAAGCTCGGTGAATTCGTTATCATCGAAAAGAATTTCGAAATACTCTTTCGATCCAACCCGAACATGATATTCTTCTTCCGGAACTACATAGGCATTGTTCTTCAGCTCGCGCGTATGAACGATTTTTCCAGCGGGTGATTTAAACCAAAGCCCATCGGGGACTTCGCGTTTGTATTCCGTGGGTGTTAAAATTCCTTTATCTGTTCTGTTAAACCACGACATATTCAGTTCTAGATTTAAAGTTCAAAATTTCGAGCGTTCCTTCTTATGCAAGATCAATGGCCTCATCCAAGTACACGTCTTGAATAGCGTTTAAAATTTCTACGCCTTCTTTCATTGGACGCTGGAAAGCCTTTCTTCCAGAAATTAACCCCATACCTCCGGCACGTTTGTTAATGACGGCTGTACGAACAGCATCTGCTAAATCGCTTGCTCCTTTTGATTCACCACCCGAGTTGATAAGGCCCGCGCGACCCATGTAGCAATTGGCAACCTGATAGCGACACAAATCAATAGGATGATCGGACGTAAGCTGAGTATAAATTCGTTCGTCTAGTTTACCGTATGTACTTCCACCAGTGTTCAAGGCTTTATACCCACCGTTGTTCTCCGGCAGTTTTTGCTTGATTATATCGGCTTGAATGGTAACACCCAAGTGATTGGCCTGACCACTTAAGTCAGCCGAAACATGGTAATCTTTACCATCTTTCTTAAAGGCATTATTGCGGGTATAGCACCAAAGAATAGTAGCCATTCCTAGTTGATGGGCACGTTCAAAAGCTTTTGTTACTTCCTGTATCTGACGGGTCGAATTATCAGAGCCAAAATAGATTGTTGCCCCAACCGCTGCTGCCCCAAGATTCCAGGCATCGTCTATTGAGCCGAACATAATTTGATCGGCTTTGTTGGGATAGGTGAGAAGTTCGTTGTGATTGATTTTTACAATGAACGGAATTTTGTGCGCGTATTTTCTCGACATCATCGCTAACCCGCCATAGGTAGTGGCCACCGCGTTGCAGCCACCTTCAATCGCAAGTTTGATAATATTTTCAGGATCGAAGTACAACGGGTTTTTAGCGAAGGATGCTCCCGCACTATGCTCGATGCCCTGGTCAACTGGTAATATTGAAAGAAAGCCCGTTCCGCCTAATCTTCCGCGGTCGAACATAGCCTGTAAATTTCTTAATACCTGAGGACTTCTGTTTGAATTGATGAATATCTTATCGACAAAATCGGAGGAGGGTGTATGAAGCTGACCGATAGAAATGGTCTTGCTTTTGTGGTCGAGCAAGTACTTGGCATCTTTGCCTAAAAGCTTTGCGATATTGCGTTTTGCCATGTTTTAATAATGAGTGGACGACAAAGTTATTAATTATTTAATAGTAAGCTAGGGCACTTTATTGGCTATAAATCGCATAAAAAAGCCCCCCGAATACTCGAGGGGCTTTGAATATGCTCTGATAATTAAATTTTCTCTTTGATACGTGCCGATTTGCCGTGACGGCCTTTCATGTAATACAATTTAGCCCTGCGAACACTGCCTAATTTTATAACTTCAATTTTATCGATACTGGGCGAGGAAGTAGGGAAAATTCTCTCTACACCAACACCATTAGAAACCTTACGCACGGTAAAAGTTTCTCCATTTGTACTCGATCCCCTGCGTTGTATTACAACACCCTGAAACTGCTGGATTCGCTCCTTAGCACCTTCCTTTATCTTTACGTGAACATTAATGGTATCGCCAGCTTTAAAAGCGGGGAGTCTCTTACGGACTGTTGCGTATTCCTGCTCAACAATTTTAATCAAATCGGCCATAAAACGTATTGTTTTCAAAAACGGACTGCAAAGGTATCAAAAGAATTTATAATTCAGAATGTAGAATTTAGAATTTTAGATGGGGGTACTTCAAATTAGCCCCTTTTTTAGTAATTCAGGCCTCCTTTTATGGGTCCTGTCAAGTGCCTGATTGTGACGCCATTCTTCAATTTTAGCCTCATGCCCCGACAGCAGTACATCGGGTACTTTCCAACCGTTGTATTCAGCCGGGCGGGTATAGACAGGGGGAGCAATCAATCCATCCTGGAAAGAATCGCTAAGAGCTGATGTTTCATCGGAAAGCACACCGGGTAATAAGCGGATAATGGAATCGGCCACCACGGCTGCGGCCAATTCACCGCCTGAGAGCACGTAATCCCCAATACTGATTTCGCGGGTAATTAAATGTTCCCGCACGCGCTCATCCACACCTTTATAATGGCCACACAAAATGATCAAATTCTTTTTTAGACTGAGCTCGTTGGCGATGGCTTGAGAAAGCAGTTCTCCATCGGGGCTCATGTAAATTACCTCATCGTATGCTTGCTTGGATTTTAATTCGGTCAGGCAACGATCAATGGGTTCAATCATCATCACCATGCCGGCACCACCACCATATGCGTAATCATCTACTGATTTATGTTTGTCGGTAGAATGGTTGCGGAGGTCAATTACGTTTACCGTTACCAAACCTTTGGTGATGGCCCGTTTCAGAATCGAATCTGAAAAGGGACTTTCCAGTAGCTTGGGTAAACAGGTAATGATATCAATGCGCATAATCAAATATCCAAAAATCCATCCGGAAGACTGACATTGATTTTCTTTTTCGACTTGTTAATACTTTTAATGAAAGGGCCGTTTACCGGAATCATGATTTCTTTTTGCAGGTAGGATACAATAAGAAAGCGGTTAGGCCCAGCCTGCTCAACATCCTCAACAAAGCCTAGTGGGCCATGGACATCATCGAATACCTCAAACCCAATAACGTCTTCATTATAAAACTCGCCACGCTCTAATTTTGGTCGGCTTTCTTTTGATAAGTATAAGGAACTTCCCTTTAAAGCTGAGGCTAGTTCAGGTGTGTTTACATCATCCAGCTTTACAAAAGCTTTGTCGTTACGAACAGAGATGCTCTCGATGAAATAGGGAACCAGCTGTGATTTTTTTTCAACGAATATCAATTTCAGATTTTCCCAATCAACCGGGGCTTCAGCATCCAGTGAAATGGTAACTTCTCCCTTCAGGCCGTGGGGCCGCATGATAAAACCAACTTTATAGTGATCGGTTAATTTCATTTTAAAATAAAAGCCCCCTCTCCGCATGGAGAGGGGGTTTGGGGGTGAGGTACTCCCGACAAGTCAGGAGCATTCAATATATTCATTTGTAGATTAAGCTTGTGCTTCGCCTTCGGCAGCCGCAGGAGTTTCTGTTGTTTCTGCCTCTGCAGCAGGAGCAGCCTGTTCGGTAGCGGCAGCCTCAACAACTTGAGCCTTTTTCTTGATTGCCTCTGCACGTGCTTCTTTAACCTTAGTCTCAGCTGCTTTACGAGCTTTAACATCGGCTTGTTTAGCTTGTGAAAGCGTATCCTTCTTCGTTTCGATTTTTGCTGTTTTAGCCTGTTTCCACTCCGCCAATTTGCGGTCAGCTTCTTCCTGGCTAACAGCGCCTTTTACCACACCAATCTGTAAATGCTTACGCATCATAATACCGCGGTACGAAAGCATCGCTTTTACGGTATCAGAAGGTTGCGCACCGTTCATTAACCACTGGAATGCCTTATCGTCATTCAAGTCAATAGTTGCGGGGTTTGTCAACGGATCGTATGTCCCGATTTTTTCAATAAAGCGACCATCACGTGGTGCTCTGGCGTCTGCTACGATTACATCGAATTTCGCCAGTTTCTTGCGGCCTCTGCGGGCCAATCTGATTTTTACTGCCATTTTCTGTTAGGTTTTAAACGTTGGAACTCGTCCATTTTTTAAAGCCCGCAAAGATAAGGCAAATTTCTTCCTGAACAATTGAAGCGCATGAGAATGGTTAATAAAATGACTATGAGTTATATTTGCTTAAGCGAGTATTCAATTTTTTAATCATAAAACCCTTTTTTACATTTGATTCCCTCATATAAATGGCACTATGGATAAGTTCTCCTACATCTCGAATGCAGACGTTGGCTATCTCGACCAACTCTATCAAAATTATAAGAAAGACCCAACGGCTGTGGATTCCACCTGGCAGAAGTTTTTCGAAGGCTATGATTTTTCTCTTCAACGGTTTGGAGAAAACGGTGCCACGGAGGCGGGGCCCAGTATAAAGGAAACGCAAGTCCGCAACTTGATTTTTGCGTACCGGTCGTTTGGCCATCTTAAAGCCTTTACAAATCCGGTTCGTGAAAGACGCAACCACAGTGTAAATCTGGATCTTAAATTTTTTGGGTTATCGGAGGCGGATCTGGAATCTGAATTTGATGTGGCCGCAGAAATCGGCTTAACACGCACAACACTAAAAAAAATTGTTGAGAAACTGCAATTGGTTTATGTGGGGCCAATTGGGTTCGAGTATAACTACATCCGTAACGATGAAATACGTGCGTGGTTCGCAAATAAGTGTGAAGTAGAATATTACAGTCACAACCCCAGTCTTGATGAGAAGAAGCGAATTTTATCTAAACTCAACGAAGCCGTTGTCTTTGAGAACTTCCTTCACACCAAATTTTTAGGACAGAAGCGCTTTTCATTAGAAGGCGGAGAGAATACAATTCCGGCATTAGATGCGATCATCAATAAGTTAGCGGAGTTCGATGTAAAAGAAGTAGTGATTGGTATGGCCCACCGTGGTCGTTTGAATGTGCTTTCTAATATTCTGGGGAAAACGTACGAACAGATTTTTACAGAATTTGAAGGCAATGTAAATCCTGACATAACAATGGGAGATGGTGATGTGAAGTATCACTTGGGATACGCCAGTCACCTGAACACACCCTCTGGAAAGAAAATATATGTAAAGTTAACACCGAACCCTTCGCACCTTGAAGCGGTAGATCCGTTGGTGATTGGTTATACTCGAGGGCAAATTGATGATGAGTACAAAGGCGATTTGAAAAAGGCCATGGCTATTCTTATCCATGGAGATGCTGCACTTGCCGGACAAGGCATTGTGTATGAGATTGTGCAAATGTCGGGCTTGCCTGGCTATACTACGGGTGGCACTATTCACTTTGTGATCAACAACCAGATTGGCTTTACTACTGATTTTGAAGATGGCCGCACGGCTATTTATTGTACGGATGTAGCTAAAATAATTGACGCCCCGGTACTGCACGTGAATGGTGATGATGCAGAAGCGGTAACGTTTTGTTCGAACTTAGCGGTGGAGTATCGCCAGAAATTTGGTCAGGATATTTTTATTGATATGCTCTGCTACCGCAGACATGGGCATAACGAAAGTGATGAACCAAAATTTACACAACCAAAATTATATAACATCATTGCGAAGCATCCGAATCCTCGCGAGTTGTACGTGAAGAAATTAGTAGCACGCGGAGTAGACGCTTCCATAGCGGATGAACTGGACAAGAATTTTCGCAATCAGTTGCAAGATCGATTGAACGAAGTGAAACAAAAACCACTTCCGTATAAAACTCAGAAAATTGAAGAAGAGTGGGAGCAGTTGCGCAAAGCGAAGCCGGAAGATTTTGATCAATCGCCCAAGACGGCCATTACGCAAGCTGCTGTTGATAAAGTTGGTAAGGCCTTGAGTACCATTCCGGATGGATTCAAACCTCTAAAGCAAATTGAAAAGCTATTAAAAGATCGCAAAACTGCCTTCTTTGAAGATAAGCAATTAGGGTGGGCCGAAGCAGAGTTGCTGGCCTATGGATCTATCATGTTAGATAAAATCCCTGTGCGCTTTACTGGTCAGGATGTGAAGCGCGGTACATTCTCTCATCGTCACGCGTACTTCTGGGACGCAAATACAAACGAAACATATTGTGGCCTCGATAATATAGAGAAGGGTCAGGAAAAATTTCATATTTATAATTCCCTGCTTTCTGAATTTGGTGTTCTGGGTTTTGAATATGGATATTCGATGGCTACGCCCCATTCACTTGTAGTTTGGGAGGCGCAGTTTGGCGACTTTGCCAATGGTGCACAAGTAATGATTGATCAGTTTTTATCAAGTGCAGAATCAAAATGGCAACGACAAAATGGTATGGTCATGCTGTTACCGCATGGATATGAAGGGCAGGGTCCAGAACACTCGAATGCGCGCCCCGAGCGATTCTTACAATTATCGGCTGAGTACAATATGGTGGTGGCAAACATTACTACAGCGGCTAATATTTTTCACTTGTTGCGCAGACAAATAACGTGGGAGTTTCGCAAGCCCTGTATTGTTATGTCT
Source organism: Cyclobacteriaceae bacterium (assembly GCA_031395485.1). GTDB lineage: Bacteria > Bacteroidota > Bacteroidia > Cytophagales > Cyclobacteriaceae > UBA2336. Next base: position 237,560 of record JANNUS010000010.1, read on the forward strand.
CCAAAATCTTTACTACGGCATGCTGCTGTTTCATCTCCGGTAAAGGATTTTATTTCAGGAACATTCAATGAGGTGCTAGATGATCCTAATGTTGTTGCAAAAGATGTGAACAGAGTGATACTCTGTTCAGGAAAAATTTTCTTTGATCTGCAAGAAGTACAGCAAAAGAAAAAAATTAAGAATGCAGCCATTGTTCGACTCGAGCAGTTGCACCCTTTCCCGGAGAAACAATTGAATGCTGTGTTGAAGAAATATAAAAACCCGAAACTGGTGTGGGCACAAGAAGAGCCCTCCAATATGGGATACTGGAGTTACATATTGCGCTACATGTTTAAAGCAGGATTGGAACTTGTAGCACGCAAAGCAAGTGCTTCCCCCGCTACCGGTTATTCGAAAGTTCACAAAGCGGAGCAAGAGAAAATTGTGAATCAGGCATTTGAAATTTAATTAAACCCAAACAAGATATTACATGGCTATCCAAGTAAAAGTACCCACTGTAGGCGAATCCATTACCGAAGTAACGATTGCTAACTGGACAAAAAAAGATGGTGACGTTGTGCAGATGGATGAAGTAATTGCTGAACTCGAATCAGATAAAGCAACTTTCGAGTTGCCGGCTTCAGCTGCAGGTGTTCTTAGAATAAGGAAACAAGCAGGAGAAACAGCTGCAATTGGTGAACTGATCTGTGAAATTGAAGAATTGGCAGGTGGCGCTGTGTCAGCATCGAAAGTTGAAAGCAAGGCAACTCCAGCGACTGCTTCAACTCCATCTACAGCACCAAAGGCTACGGGAGTTGTTAAAGAAATGAAAGTTCCTGCGGTTGGTGAGTCTATCACCGAAGTAACGATTTCGACCTGGTTGAAGAAAGAAGGTGACTTTGTGAAACTAGACGATATTATAGCAGAGGTAGAATCAGATAAAGCAACGTTTGAATTGCCTGCCGAAGCCAATGGTATTTTAAGAATTGTTGCGCAGGAAAAAACAACGCTTCCGATTGGTGGATTGATTTGTAAAATTGAAGTAATGGATGGGGTACCTGCTGGAGCATCAGCAACTTCATCTCCATCAGCAACCGCATCACCGAATTCTGCGGATAAGTCTTACGCAGCAGGTCATCCTTCACCAGCAGCAGCAAAAATTCTGGATGAAAAAGGTGTTGTCTCATCACAAGTTACAGGAAGTGGAGTAGGAGGACGCATTACAAAAGAGGATGCAGTAAAAGCACAAGTTGGTTCTCCGGGAAACCCAGCACCAGCAAAAGCTTCGGTACCATCGGGGCCACCGGTAATTTCAGGAGGAGTTGGTCGCAACAAGCGGGCAGAAAAAATGACTTCGTTGCGCAAGACGATTGCCAAACGTTTGGTATCGGTGAAAAATGAAACAGCCATGCTCACTACTTTCAACGAAGTGGACATGAAGCCTGTGATGGATTTGCGTTCCAAGTACAAAGATAAATTCAAAGAAAAATATGGAGTAGGGCTCGGCTTTATGTCATTCTTCACAAAGGCTGTTTGTGTTGCGCTTAAAGAGTGGCCCGCAGTTAACGCTCAGATTAATGGTGATGAGGCAATCTATCATGACTATTGTGATGTTTCGATTGCAGTCTCTACTCCGCGTGGTTTAGTAGTTCCTGTAATTCGTAATGCAGAGTCGTTATCGTTCGATCAGATTGAAATGGAAATAGGACGTCTTGCTGCCAGAGGTCGCGATGGAAAACTTTCCATTGATGAAATGCAAGGCGGAACATTCTCCATCACTAACGGTGGTGTGTTTGGCTCGATGTTGTCAACGCCAATTTTAAATCCTCCGCAGTCTGCGATTTTGGGTATGCATAACATTGTTGAACGCGCTGTTGTAAAAGATGGTGTGGTGGTTGTGAGGCCGATTATGTACTTGGCACTTTCGTATGATCACCGAATTGTAGATGGAAGAGAATCCGTGAGCTTCTTAGTGAGAGTGAAAGAATTGTTGGAAGATCCGGGAAGATTGATTTTGGGTGTATAAGAAATTGAAATTTTTATAAACTCTGCGGCCTCTGTGTGAATTCCTCTGTGACCTCTGCGGTAAAATGAACCGCAAAGACCGCTAAGAAAATCGCAGAGTAAAGTTTTTTTTGAATAAACCTTTTTAGTATGCAATACAACGTCACTGTTATTGGCTCCGGGCCTGGAGGATATGTTGCCGCGATTCGCTGCGCACAGTTAGGATTTAAAACCGCTATCATTGAAAAATATGATACACTGGGTGGTACATGTTTAAATGTTGGCTGTATTCCTTCAAAGGCACTGTTGGATTCTTCCGAGCATTTTTATAATGCCGGCCACTCGTTTAAGCAGCACGGCATTGATATTTCTGAGCCCAAAGCGAACATCGCGCAAATGATTAAGCGCAAAGGTGATGTGGTGAAGCAAACATGCGATGGCATTGTATACCTGATGAAGAAGAATAAAATTGATGTGCTGACAGGAATGGGTTCTTTTGTTGATAAGAACACAATCAAAATCCTTGGAAAAGATGGAAAGGAAAAGACCATCACCACCGAGAAAGTAATTATTGCTACAGGTTCAAAGCCAACGCCTTTACCTTTTGCAGCGTTCGATAAGAAAAGAATTATTTCCAGCACGGAAGCATTGGAGTTAAAAGAAATTCCGAAGCACTTGATTGTAATCGGTGGAGGTGTGATTGGAATGGAGTTAGGTTCGGTATATGCGCGTATTGGTTCGAAAGTTACGGTAGTCGAGTTTTTGGATAGCCTCATTCCTACCATGGATGGAACAATGGGCAAAGAGCTGTTGAAGATTGCCAAGAAGTTAGGGATGGAAGTTTACTTAGGCCACAAAGTGACATCACTCGAAAACAAAGGCAAAGAAGTAGCACTAAAGGCAGAAGATAAAAGCGGAAAAGTGCTGGAGTTGAAGGGTGATTATTGTCTGGTGAGTATTGGTCGCAGACCGTACACTGAGGGACTTGGATTGGATAAAATTGGTATTGAAACTGTGAAGGGTCAGATACCTGTAGACGACCACCTGAAAACAAAAGTTGACAACATCTATGCAATCGGTGATGTAGTGCGAGGTGCTATGCTGGCACACAAAGCCGAAGAGGAAGGCGTGATGGTTGCCGAGCAGATGGCCGGACAAAAGCCACACATTAATTATAATTTGATTCCCGGGGTAGTGTACACGTGGCCGGAAGTGGCTAGCGTAGGCTCTACGGAGGAGCAATTGAAGCAAGCTGGTCGTGCGTATAAAGTTGGGAACTTTCCATACAAAGCATTGGGCCGTGCCCGTGCATCGATGGATACGGACGGTCTTGTAAAAATATTAGCCGATAAAAACACCGATGAAATTTTGGGTGCTCATATCATTGGTGCCCGTGCTGCCGACATGATTGCTGCAGGCGTTACAGCAATGGAGTTCCGCGCTTCGGCTGAAGATGTTTCACGCATGTCACATGCACACCCTACGTATATGGAGGCGTTTAAGGAGGCATGTTTGGCTGCTACCGCGAATAGGCCAATTCATATGTAGGGTATTTTTAGGACACGGAGTGCACGCTGAATTAAAATTAAAATAGGACAGTTTAGTTATCGCTTAGCAAGTCCTCGCACAATTTCAAGTGCTTTATCAATTTCAGCCTCGCTATTAAAAATGTGGGTGCAATGTCTCACTCCAAATTGAGACCCCATGGTGCGAGGTCGCATTCTTCCCTTTTCCCAAAAGCTGTCTTGCAGTTCTGTTACATGTTCGGCCAGGTAGCGCGTATGTTCTGTCATCTTTTCTACCACAATGCGCGGCATGCACCTACCGTGCCCGGATTAAAAAAAACAGAGTGGTCAGCCAACATAAATTGCTTTCGAATTTTATTCCAATAGTCAGCATGATATTATAAATGTATGGAATTATTCAGGCGACTCGTCCAAGCCAAAGCAACCCGTAATTTTTGATATTTATTTATTACTCGTGTTATTCAATGGAATACTATAGACTAATCTAATGGATGCCAGTGAGCCGCTGTTGAAATTTACGTTCTTCTGCACTCGATCATCACCAAAACCAACAATACTCAGACGGAAGTCTAATTTCTGATTCTCATCATACTGGGCATACGTACGATTTAGGGAGTAACCGAATCGAGTTTCTACATGAAGATTGCCAATCATCTTCCATCGTACAAAAAGAGATTCATCTATACTGTTGCGTTCAATGTAATCAGTTTTGAATTCGGCTTGATTGATCCGATAGGTGGTGGTGAATCCAAAATGGCTGGCACCAATGGTAAGGCGTTCGCTGATCTTGTAACTGACCTTTAGATTAATGGGTAACATGCCCGTAATATTCCAACGATCACTCAATTGCCAGTCTGCAAAAATCAGGGGTACCAGCAACGGGCCGAAAAGTTCACCATTGTACAAGGCTCCAAACCGCATCAACAAACGTTGATTAAAGCGATGTTCATACAAACCGATAGTCCCGAGTTGCCAGTTCTTGCGATCGCTTCCCTTGAAGTCGGTTGTATAGCGTGGCACGAACAGAAGCTGGAATCCATTTCGATCATTTAGTTTTTGTGCTATACCTGTTTGAAAGATGAATGAATGCAGCCTCATAGATGTAATCATGTCCGATGGCTCTGGAGCAAGGTCATTTTTCGTTGAATGCAAGGAATATGTGAAGTCGTTAAACCAGATTGTTTTATTGCTGCAAACAATTGGGATTTTTAAATTTATCAACGTACCAGACTCCATTGCTTTTCCACCAAGTGGTTCTTGGTAGGCAGCAGGAGGACCATAAAACCCTGAAATCGTAAATAGATCGATGGAAGGCTGTGCGTGCAGAACTATTGAAAGGCAACAGCCAAGCAGGATTATACCAAACCTCATAATCTAAATATAGCCAATTCTACTTTTTTGCTGGCAAATCAGGATGTGATGTATTACAAATCATCTCAACCGATACTGGGTAAACGCCCTCAAGCCCAATGCCATCACGAGCGGAACAAGAGTGTAATTAAGTTTCTGTGGCAATAGTGGCCACACTAAAAGTGTGAGTACGCATATTACCGCGGTAATAAAAAAATATTGTTTCAACCACTTCGGACTTTTATAAAATGCAACCACGACCATCAGGTGTGTTGGTAGAGCCCATAGTAGATTGAAATTATTCGCAGCGGCTTTATGATTGGTGGCTACCCATAATAAAAAGAGTAAAAGTCCTACCAATCCGGCAACACCAAACAATGTAGCATCGAACCAAGTTGATAATTTCTTTCGCTTGAAGTCAAACACGCTCAACAGCAATGCAATAACCGCCACGAAAATGAAGACATTCATTGGATGAAACAGACTTCTTGGATAATTCTCTTCACGACTCTCGTAAACATTTATTTTTTCGTTTACAATGGGTGTGCTGCTCATACTTGCATGATCGAAAGATGACTCAATGTAATCGGGTAAGAACATGTATTCGTAGGGCGAGGCTTTTTTATCCATAGGAAGCCCCAAACAGATGTCGATTCCTAAATCGCCCCATGGCTGATGCTTTAAATAAATATCGGTAAGCTCGCGAATGCTGTAATCGGTTTTAATGTATGAATCATCAAACTTTACGGTGTCGCCAAAAACTTTAACCATCACATCGCGAATACGCGTTGCGCAATTGTCATAGAAATAATCGTAGAGGTAGCTTCTGTTTTCGGACTGGGCATTCCAATGAAGATACTCGAACAAACGTTGTTTCTGAGTGCCTGATAAATTCAATACCTGCTCATGTATGTAGCGATTGTGACCGATGTAGTGATCACGGAATAAATCATATGGATACACTCCTAACATGTAATTGTTCCTTCCACGCACGAAATTCAGATAGAAATTTGGCTGATCGAAGTCAAATACACCCCAGTTAAATGCCAGGTCAAGCCCATTCATAGGATCGTAAACTCGCATAGCGCTATGGCCGAATGCTGAGTACACTTCGCCTTGAAACGGACCGAGTGTTAGTACAGAAATTTCGGCTGAATCGGATAGTTGGGTTGGCTGTGCGTGCGCAAAGATTGTTATTAACAGAAGGGCAATTATGACAAATCGTTTCATACTCAAATTTGAACCGGTAAGATAAATACAATTTGATTTGTTTTCCTTTTATCTTGGCAGCATGATTGGAGGTTTTCGCGATGGATTGAATGTTGCATCAAGGCTTTCCTTAAAAAAGGCGTGGAATGCATCTTCTATTTTAGGAAGCTATTACAAATCCCGGATCACCAGCGTACCTGCTATCACAGGTTTACCAATTAGTATTTCCGTTGAGCCCACCACCAGTTGTAACCTGCGTTGCCCGGAATGCCCAAGCGGTTTGCGTTCGTTTACCAGGCCGACCGGAATGCTGCAACAACAAATGTTTGAAAGGGCAATCAGCCAGTTGAAGGATACACTTACCTACCTCACTTTTTACTTTCAAGGCGAGCCATATTTGAATCCACAATTTTTAGAGATGGTGAAGTACGCTTCTTCACAAGGAATTTATACTGCGACTTCTACGAATGCTCATTTTTTAAAAGATGATGTTGCGAGGCAAACTGTTGAATCGGGGTTAGATCGCTTGATTATTTCAATTGATGGGACTAGCCAGGATACCTATGAATCGTATCGGGTAGGAGGAGATTTATCGAAAGTAATAGAGGGGACGAAGAATATTATTGCCTGGAAGAAGAAACTGAAATCATTAACCCCGCATGTAATTTTTCAATTTTTAGTGGTGCGTCCCAATGAGCATCAAATACCCGAAGTGTATAGTTTGGCGGATGAATTGGGGGTTGATCAAGTAGTATTGAAAACTGCACAGATCTATGATTATAAGCATGGCTCTGATTTAATTCCAGTACAGGAAAAATATTCACGTTACCGCAAATTAGCGGATGGTTCGTATGGAATAAAAAATGATCTCGACAATCACTGTTGGAAAATGTGGCACAGTTGTGTAATCACTTGGGATGGAAAGGTAGTGCCCTGTTGCTTCGACAAGGATGCTCACTTTGTATTAGGCGATTTAATTGAGCAATCGTTTAAAGAAATCTGGTTTGGAGAAAAGTACAATCACTTTCGGGCATCCTTGCTAAAATCGAGAAGTGAAATCGAGATTTGTAAGAATTGCACAGAAGGAACAAAGGTGTGGGCATAAACGCTGCCCAATTATCGCTTCATAAAACTCCACTCAGCCAGTAATACAGTACGTGGGTCGATAGTTACTTTTTCGGGCTCCGTATCAAACGGAATGGAGAATTGACCTGCCGAAGTTGTTAACTCCACTTTTTTAATTTCTGGAATCAACTGACCCTTTTTATAAATTCCGATCTCGACTGGCACAGTAAACATCGAGCCATCTTTTTGTTCCTGCGTTAGGTCAATTAAAAGCAATTTTTTTTGAGAATCGTATTTCCAACCTCCGGCAAGCATAAGCTTACCGCCCTGATGAAGCCACTGCCTGAAGAAATCGGTAAGGTTAAGACCCGATACCTGCTCCATCTCAAACTGAAAGTCTTTTGTGCTTGCGGTTGTATTCATGTATCGCGTGTAGTAATTCCGAATCCCTTTTTCAAAAGCCACGTCACCCATTAAATTCCGTAGCATGTGCAGTGCCCATGCACCTTTCTGATATGTAAGGCTTGACGTTACCTTGCTCATATCAGAAAGGTTGTTGTGCACGATTGAATGATCAGGATTCGTTTTGTAGAAATCAAAAGTTTGCTTTCTGGCCCCCTGCATCTCGTTTACAAACTCATCTATGCCATAAGCATGCTCAATAAATAGCGCGGTAAAATAGGTAGCAAATCCTTCGCTGAGCCACACATCATCCCAATCAGACTCTGTAACAGCACAACCAAACCATTGGTGGGCGATTTCGTGGATTACAACTTTTTTCCAACGAAAATTCCCATCACCCACAACTGATTTTTCATTATACAAGATTGCAGAAGATGACTCCATACCACCCGATACACTGCTGGCTTGAATATTGGCAAGTTTTTCATATGCGAACGGTCCAACATACTGTGTATAAAATTCAAGTACTTCTTTGGTTGGCTTTGCAAAATCAGAAAAACCCGCATCACGATCCTGGTGAAACACCCAGGTTTGAATGGATTTGCCCTCGAATGTATCAACATACTGAACAGCAAATTCTGCTGCGCCCAACACGTAGAGCCACGGAGAAATGGGAACGGATTGTTTCCAATGAGTTTTTTTCTGCGTGCTGTTGAGATTGGTCTCTTCCAGCAACAATCCATTACACACAACCTGGTAGCGCAGAGGCGCAGTAACAATGAACTCACATGTTGCTTTTTCTGCTACATGATCTACCACCGGTAGCCAGTTACGTGTAAGGTCAGGCCAGTTGTCACTGAAAAAAGTTCTTTCCTGATATTTATTTGGTTTAATGTGTAAACCCGTAACCGGAATACCAGAGTATGTAATGATTATTTGAACATGCTGACCTTGCAACGAAGGGCTGCTAAGCATAATGTTAAGTTCGTTTTTTGAATGCGTGTAAACTAAGGTTTTTCCAGCTTGCGTAACACTTTCAACTTTCATTCCCTTCCCATTTTCAACATTTGTTAGATCGAGCTTTAGTTTATTTATATCCTTTCTTTTAAAAAGAATATTAATCGTGGCGATTGCCTTTATCTCATCCGTATCATCCGACAATGTAAGTTCAAAGCGGTAGTGCTGTATATCGATATCGGGATTTTTAGGATAGGTATCAAATGCATAAAGCGGTAAACTTGATACGAGTATAACGTGGAGCGTTATGAATGCGAAAAACTTAGCGATTTTAATCAAGGATTATTTTTTAAAATAGAAGATATTAATTTTCGAAGGGGCTAACGGTAACGTTAAGTTCGCGGGGGTGAAACAGCAAATTATTTTTTAACCGTTATGCTCGCAAGGATCTGTTTTTCAATTTTTTTAGAATCCACCACGCTGCATTTACCGCAGCCAGCTGCACAGCTTGTATTGGCCTTAAGTTGGTTATAGACAATCCAGCTTAAGTAGGCTACAGCTCCTATGAAAATTAAGGTTACAATTATTCCCTGAATCATGTAGTAAAACTACTGATTATACCCTAATAACGGGAAGCCTTGATGAATTATTCCTTCGTCCGATGACGGACAATATCGCACACTTATGAACAACGCTAATTTAAAAAACGATTGAAATGAGGCTGAAATGAGGTTTTTCTATTGGCATTGATGTTGACAATAGATGCTGACAATTTAGAGAATTATGCTCCATAACTATTTTAAAACTGCTTTCCGAAATCTAGTTCGACAGAAAAATATTTCGATCATCAATATCATTGGGCTGGCCTTGGGTATTGCTGCCAGTTTAGTTCTCTTCTTACTGATTCAACACCATACTAGTTTCGATAAGTTTCAATCGAAGTACGATCGTATTTATAGGGTTGTAACAACATCCGATGGCAATACCGGAAGTTTTTACACTCCCGGTATTCCAGCACCCTTGCCTTCAGCTTTTAGGTTGGATTTTACGGAGGCAGAAGAAGTAGTAATTACCCAGTATCAATCAGGCGCCCTTATTCTGATACCTCAAAAATCTGGTGAGAGTAAAAAATTTCAAGAAGAAAGGGGAGTTGTAGTTACAGAACCTGGCATATTTAAGATTTTCGATCGTCAGGTTATTATAGGTGATGCTGTTACGGGATTAGATGAGCCAAATGAAGCGGTAATAAGTACTTCGCTTGCAAAAAAATATTTTGATAGAGAAGATGTAGTTGGAGAGGTGTTGAAATATGATGAGAAGGAATATAAGATTTCGGCAGTTGTAAGTGATCCAACCAATAATACGGATATGCCCTTTACACTGTATTTATCTTACGAAACTATTCGTAAAGTGAATGAGGAAAAAGGATGGGGTGGCATTTGGAGTGATGAGCAATGCTATTTCCTACTGCGAGATCGAGAACAAATTTCCAAGCTTGAAGGGCGAATGGATGCCTTTTATAAGAAGTATAGCTCCGAAGAAAATTTCGATAACCAGAAATTTGTACTCCAGCCTCTCGCGGATATTCATTTTGATGATCGGTACAGTAATTACAATTATAATACGGTAAGCCAGACAAATTTGATTGCATTGGGGATTGTTGCCTTCTTTCTTATTGTAACGGCAAGCATCAATTTTATTAACCTAACCACTGCGGAAGCTATCAAGCGGTCGAAGGAGGTTGGTATACGAAAAACATTGGGTAGCTCACAGGCACAATTAGTTTTTCAGTTTTTAGGAGAAACAAGTCTGGTAACTTTCATTGCCATGATTATCGCATTAGGAACTTCGCAATTAGCGCTTGGCTTCCTTAATCCTTTTTTAGAATTGTCACTTTCCTTTAATTTTTTGAGTAACCCACAACTTTTATTCTTCATAACAATAATATTTTTGATGGTGGCATTGTGTTCCGGATTGTATCCTGCTTTTGTCATTGCATCTTTTGCGCCTTCGTATGCGCTAAAAAATTCAACCGGTAATCGCAATTCATCTGGATACTTTTTACGAAAGGGGCTGGTTGTAGCTCAATTTTTTATTTCTCAATTTCTGATCATCGGTACGATCGTTCTTATCACACAGATGAATTATTTTCAGAATAAGGAGTTGGGATTTAGACAAGATGCTATCATCACATTGCCAATTCCGGAATCGGAAGGGCCTGCAACGGATTCTGTGAACACAAGCAAAATGAGAACGCTCGCCAATGAGATTTCCCGGTTAGCGGGTGTCGAAAAATACAGCCTATCCAATACGCCTCCTTCCTCTGGAAATGTAAATGGCACAGGCTTCATCCTCGAAGGGCAGTCGGAGGATCAGCGAAATGACACTCAGGTTAAAACTGTCGATGGTAATTATGTTGATCTGTTTGACTTAACCATACTGGCTGGAGGGAATATCGAAGATCTCGATACTGCCCGTGGAGTTTTGGTGAATAGAAGATTAGCTGAGATTTCGGGTTTTAATGACCCGAAGGATATAGTTGGAAAGCGAATCAGAGTTTGGAGAAGACTGCTTCCCGTTGCAGGCGTTATTGAAAATTTTCATACTACTTCCCTGTCGGACGAGATCGAGCCAACCGTTTTATTGAATAGAATTAGAAATTATCAAAGCTTATCACTAAAAATTAACCCTCAGTCGTTTCAGGCAACCTTGCCACTCGTACAAAATCTTTGGGAATCAACTTACCCGGATCACCTATTCTCCTATGAATTTTTGGATGAATCGATTCGGGGATTTTATGAAGGCCAAGAACGTGGTTCAATTCTATTATCCATGTTTACATCACTCGCTATTGTTATTGGTTGCTTAGGCCTGTTTGGCTTGGCAACATTTATGATCAATCAAAAAACCAAAGAGATTGGTGTTCGAAAGGTATTAGGCGCTTCCGTTGAGGGCATTGTATTTATTTTCTCAAAGGAGTATTTAAAACTAATCTTTTTAGGGTTTTTTCTGGCCGCACCACTTGCATGGTTTGTCATGAGCGAATGGCTTAATGAATTTGCATACCGAATCAATCTCAATATCTGGATATTTTTTGCAGGGTTAGGAGTCACTTTATTGATTGCATTGGTCACCGTTGGCTATCGGTCAATTAAAGCAGCAGTGGCAAACCCCGTTAAATCTTTGCGATACGAATAGTAAAGTGAAAGTCAAATTTTCAGGATGAGCTAGCCTTGGTTTATCCGATAATTTGTTCTTTCCACTTCGTCTCGATTATTTCCAGCATTTCGGTGTGAATATCTTTACAGGAAGCACATAATTCTCCGCCAAAGAGAAAATTCTCACCACCCGAAAAATCCGTAACAACTCCTCCGGCTTGCTGCACAATAAAGGCACCGGCTGCAACATCCCAAGCATTGAGATTGTATTCAAAAAAACCATCTAACCTTCCGGAGGCAACGTACGCCAGATCCATCGCGGCACTGCCGAGTCTACGAATACCATGTGTTTTAATCAGGAATTCTTTAATAATATCAAGATAAGCATCTGTTTTTCCGAAATGGTGATACGGAAACCCTGTTGCGAGTAAACTTTCGGAAAGTGATTGGGCAACCGATACGCGTATGATTTTATCGTTGCAATAAGCATTTCCATCCTGTACGGCATGGAAACTTTCATTATGTACTATGTCGTGCACCACGCCCAGTATCGTAATTTTTTTGTACGTAAGTCCAATACTAATGGCATATACGGGCAGTCCATGTAAAAAATTGGTGGTGCCATCTAGCGGGTCAATTATCCAATTGTACTCGTTTGTTTTGGATTGTTCTACGGTGCCTTCTTCTGTGATGAAACCGGCCTGTGGTAAAATTTTTTGTAGCGTGCCGACTAATTTCTTTTCGGCTTCTTTATCTACGTATGATACCAGGTTATTGAATTTCTCTTTCTGTTCGATACGGGTGCGGTCAAAATTTTCGCTCTCGGTGCGAATAAAGCTGGCTGTAGAACGACACAACTCGATAACTTCCTGATTAATTCTTTGAAGATCCATACAACAATTGCAATGATGATACTACATTAAACGGTTTAATCATCATTAAGTTTTTCTTTCGATTTGCCACTAACAACGATTACAATTTCTCCTTTTACTTCTTTGGCCGAGAAGTATTCTAATAATGCTTGCACGGTGCCATTTTTTGTCTCCTCGAATTTCTTACTAAGCTCTCGCGAAACAGATGCTTGACGATCGGCACCAAAAAACTCTTTTAGTTGTTCGAGGGCTTTTATTAACCGGTGTGGCGATTCATAAAAAATAACGGTACGCTCTTCTTCCGCTAATTTTTTTAGCAGCGTTTGTCTGCCTTTTTTATGCGGTAAAAACCCTTCGAAGACAAACCGATCCGTTGGAAACCCAGACTTTACTAACGCAGGTATTAATGCCGTAGCACCTGGCAGGCAATCAACTTTTATCCCCGCTTTTAATGCTTCGCGAACCAACAAAAACCCAGGATCGGATATTCCGGGTGTGCCAGCATCGCTTATTAAGGCTATTACTTCTCCTTTATTCAGTCGTTCAATTAATCCATTTACAGTTTTGTGTTCATTAAAAATGTGAAAGGACTGTAGCGGTTTTTTAATTTCATAATGCTTTAAAAGAATTCCAGATGTGCGTGTGTCTTCAGCAAGAATGGTATCTACCGATTTCAGTATTTCAAGGGCACGCAACGTAATATCGCCAAGGTTGCCGATGGGTGTAGGTACAAGATATAATGACGTCTTTTCGTCCACTAGGCAAGTGTGTCTATTACGGTTGCTAACGTACGGTCGAGATCGGTTACGGTGTTACCCGCATCGTGTGTGCTTAGTTCAAAGCTTACTGTGTTCCAGGTATTTGTCCAGGTAGGATGATGGTTCATCTTCTCCGCTACCAATGCCACTTTTGTCATAAACCCAAAGGCTTCTGTAAAATCTTTAAACACAAAGGTTTTCATGAGCCTATCGTTTTCTTCTTTCCACATAAAATCAGAATTTAAGACTTGATCAATCTAAGTTACATCATTCACATCTGGTGTCCTATGCTATTATGAGTGAAACGCCCGCCTCTATAACGCAATCAGCCCCTCAATAGTGGATACACGTTCGTATACTTCTATTACAGAATTGCTCGAGGGCATCATCATTTGAAACGTGATGCTAACATAATTTCCCTTGGCAGATTTTCTTTCGGTTGGGATGTGCATGGGGAAGAGATTTTTTAGCTCCATTTCTTTTGCCGAAGGCACAATAAATTTAAAAATATAAAGCGCAGGCCAGCCATAATGCTCGTCTAATTTATTTCGAAAATTATTGATCCACTCTTGATCCATAAGGAAAAAAGCCGCTCCGACAGATCAGAACGGCTTTCGTATAGAATTAATGTCTGCTAATAAAACTTGTAACGATTATCAATAATACTTGCCTGCTTCTTTATTGCTTCTGCTATGCCAGAAGTGTTTCTGTTTTGTGCAACCTGTTGTATTTGAGTTTTGTAGGATGCGTAATCGGCAATGGCCGGAGCTATTGTTTTATTTTGCATTTCAACCAAGAGTACGCCTTTATCGGTTGCAAAGGGTTTAGTTCGCTTTCCGCTTTCGGGAGAAAAAGAAGCACCAACTGCTTTTGCGTCAAAGCCCACGGCTGGCATATTGGTGGTAGATAATTTAAGATCCGTCATGCTGTTCACGGAAGCGTCTTTTCCAAAAGCAGAAGCAATTTCTTCCAAGGTTCCTTGAAGTGAACTAAGCTTTTCGATAATCATTTTTCCTTTTACTTCATTCCGAACGCTTGGTGTGATATCGGCTTTCACTAGATCAAGTGCCTTATAGCCTTTTTCAATTTCACCAGACATTACCGCCACCACATATAATTCTTGTAAATCAAATACTGTTGAAACCTCACCCTTTTTAGCGTCACGGAAAAGCCACTGCACGACCGGACGCGCATCTGCTAGTGTGTTGATGCGTCTTTCTGATGAGAGAATATTTTTAGCTTCGTAAACTGTTATGTTCTCTTTCTCAGCTCGTGCATTGAAATCTTCAACACCTGAAAGTTCAACGGCAAAAGCCTCGGCCTTTCGGAGTGCTTCATTTATAGAAGCATCACTTGGCGTAATTTCACGTTCAATAACTGCTATTGAATAGAGTGTGTTGTCTTTTAAATTTGTTACGCTAATAATGTGATATCCAAAATCAGTTTCAATAACGTCATTTAATAATCCGGATTTGGATGCTGTAAACACCGCATCGGCAAAAGGCTTTACCATTTCGCCTCGTGGAAACCATCCTAAATCGCCACCACTTTGGGCTGTACCATCAGTTCCGTGTTCGCGTGCCTGTAAGGCAAAGTCAGCCCCACCTTTAATGTCGTTCAGAATTTTTCTGGCTTTTTCTTTTGCATCTTTTTTGGCTTGATCGGTTTCATCAGCCCAGCGAATAAGAATGTGACTTGCACGAGCGTAGTCGGTTGTATCCTTACCAATCTTTGAAACCTTAACCAGTTTATAGGTTGAGGCATCAATGAACGGCCCTTTTACAGTTCCTGCTGTCAATTCATCTTTTGAAATGAATGTTGGTAGAGAACCTAAATTATATTTTGCGTACGCATTGCTATTGTCAGAATTCAAGGCTGCAAATGCTGAGTCATCCGTAGCGACTTTAAATTCAGTTGCAAGTTTATTTATTTCTTCTTTGATGGCTAATGAGTCATCCGAAGAGGCTATTACGGGAAATTGAACAAATCTCAAATTGCGCGTGTGTTCACTTTGGTAGCGATCTTTATTTTTGTTGTAGAATGCTTTGAAGTCGGCATCCGTAAGTGTTACTGCCGAATCGCTGATGGCGAAGAACGGAGCGAAAAGATATTTTACTTCGGCTACATCGCTTTGATTATGGTAATCCAGTTCAGCCTCAGCTGTAGTTACATACGTGCTTTTTATGAGCAGGTTTTCGTATTTAATGCGTTCGCGACCAGGCTTCATATCACGTTGGAAAACTTCCCACCGAATACGTGGCTCCGAGTTTTCAGGCATGGAGCGGAGTTGTTGAAGATAACTAATAACCTGCTGTCGGTCGAATTGACCTGTTTGCTGGTTGGTAAAGGCTTGCTTCACGTTTTCATCTACATTTTTTCCGTGAATCATGTCTTCAACCTCGTCTACCGTGGCAGTGACACCTACTTTTGTAAATTCCTTTTGAATTGCATTACGCAGAATTAGCATGTCCCAGGCCTGTTGGCGTAGAGTTGTCATTTCCCGATCTCCCGGTTGGCGATTAAAGTTCAGCACATAGTTAGCTTCGCGCTCTTGCACCGATTGCTGAAATTCTTCCAGTGAAATTGTTCTTCCGGCAATTTCGCCCACACTGTTGTCATTCAGTAATACTGAATTATTTCCAAGAAGGTCACCTAACACAAAGGCGGCAATAGCCACAAATACAAAAATGACTACCCCAACACCCATTTTTTCCCGTAATGAACCAATCAATGCCATATTCTAAATTTTAAAGAACCGCAAATTTAACCCGTATTATTAATTAGAAAAATAGGCTTGAAAAATAAAGGGGAAATGTTTTAAACGAGTAAAAGCACTGAATTACAGCCAATTGGGCAAATATTGAAGTGCTACTTTTGGTCGCTGGCCCTACCGTTTCTTTTCCGATAAAGATAAATGAACAAAAACACGCACGATGCCATAATAAGCCAGTACGCACTACCCAAACCCGCTGTCATGTTTTGGTGAATACCCATGATGATGAAAGCTACCGAAAGAGAGAGAAGAATAATGTCTGCTAGTTTCATGTTGTTGGAAGCTGCATTAGTTTTGAGAAGAAGATCCCTCGTCTGCAATTTCGATCTCACCTTGTGGCTTAAGTATCGAGTAGGTCGACATATCTTGTTTGGCTTTCAACCCTTCACCATAAATAATACTTTCCTGCTGGCGTATGGTAACAAATTTTTCGGTGAGAATCTCTTCCTTTGCCGGGAACCAGAATAGTTCTTCGGTATTCAGTTGTTCGTTTTTTTCTGTATTAATCACCTCCACTTTGCCAACCGCTCGCCACTTATCTTCACTTTTAAAATAGTATGCGTGGTCTGCTTTTAATGTGGAAGATAGTTTTCCCATTTCGTTATAGAACTCAAGATAAATGCCTTTTGGAAATTCCCGATCGCCATTTTTGAATTCGTATAACAGCTGAGTTTTCATTTTCACTTTAATCAGTTGATTCTCGGTATAGTCGAGTTCAACACCTTCTGCTTCTTGAAGTGGCCCTTCATATTCTTGTGGAACAGTGTTCTCTTTCTGAGCACAGCCAACAGTGAGGATGAATAACAGGTATAAAATTTTTTTCATACTGAAAATGAAAAGCCATAGTGTAGTATGGCTTCTTGTAACAATGAACTTAATACGTGTAAGATCGTCAGACTAATCAAACTTTCGTTTGATAAACCACTTATCATTAAATGTGATTCCGAAGAAAATTTTATAATACGTTTCTTCAAAAATATTTTCAGCTTTATCGCCTCTTTTCCCAATTCTAAAACCCAAATCAAGACTGGAGTAGCCCGTTGGCAGCGAGAGGCCAAAATTTATGCCAATATCTTTTACCGATTTGTAAATACCAGAACCAGCTTGCTTTTCAATCACAAATGGATTTTTTTCATAGCTCATACCAACTCGGTAAATAATTCTTTTTAGATAATTACTGGCCAGCACATCGGGGGTAAATTCTCCACCAAGCGAAACACGCAAGGTTTTTTCCAGATTTTCGTCTTCGTTATTTATGTTTTCGAATTTAGCCCAATCCTGAACTGAAAACTCGGTTCCGATTGTCCATTTAGAGCCTTTACTCAGCGATAACCCAACGGTTAACCCTGATGGTACGCGCATGTGGCCGCGCTCAATAATAAGGGTGTCGGATGTAATGGGTGTTCCTGTGGTAACTCTTCGTTGAATTACGGTGGTTTTACTCGCTTTTAGGTCAGACGAAAAACTATAGGTTAACCCAGCGCTAAACCGAAAATCATCTTTAAACAAAGAATCTTTGCTAAAGGATAGACCCCCTGTGAACATGAAATCCTTAACATAAGTTTGTTCTTTAATACCGACAATATAGGATAAGGGTTGATTTTCAACCGCCAACAGATTCGAGTAATCGCGATTAACAGAACCAAACAAATACGTTGCTTTTAATCCAACGGAAAAATCCTTCGTAATTCTTATCCCGTTTGACCAGTATAATTGCGTAAGCCCACCATTTCCTTGCTCTAATACTCCTGCGGTATCAATTGGTAAATTAGTTTGGTTATCAATAACCTGTTCCTGATAGCTCAATTTATAATTCACATTGGTGTAAGGCATTAACCCAATAGATGTTGCCCATTTTCCAGTCTTTATTGGAAAAGCAGTTACGAGATAATTGAGGTTACCATTTACGCCTTTTTGACTAATTGAATCGGATTTAAGTGTACGAGATTCAAGGAGTGCGCCCGCCTGAAATGACGTGTAATAATTAAATACTAAAAGCGCGGGATTTTGATTATTAATTGACCAAAACTGTGGGTGACTTACGCCAACACCGCCCATTCCTTGACTTTGAATGAGGGCGTTGCCATATGGTTCGCCAATTCCGAATGTAGAAAATGGCGTAGTGGCTGCCTGCCCAAAGGCTGCAGATGACAACGCGATAAAAATCAGGGAGATAAAATACCTTTTACGAAGCGACATTATGAATCAAAACACTGTTTAAACCGAAAAGCACTAAATCCGGGGATGCAAATATGGATGCTTTCAATTTGTTTTCAAAAAAAGCAGCATCCCCACCACATAAAATCACCTTTAAATCGGGATAATTAGTTCGATATCGCTCAATTATTCCTTCAATTTCTTCTATCATACCATAAATTATTCCGCTTTGAATAGATTTTTCCGTGCTATTCCCGATCAATTCTGGAGCATTGGTTGGGCTCACTAACGGCAACCGGGCCGTAAAAGTATGAACCGCTTTGAACCTCATAAATAAACCCGGTGAGATACTCCCTCCATGGTAATTCGTGCCCTCATCAATAAAATCATAGGTAATGCATGTTCCGGCATCTATTACTAGACTGTTGAAACCCCGAAAAAGTTGTACAGCACCACACGCCCCCGCAATTCGGTCGACTCCTAGCGTGTGTGGTGTTTTATATAATACAGTAATGGGTAGCGGTAGTGTATGCCTGAGCACAAATTTTTGTTTAGCGTGTAGTGCCCAATCGCAAATCTGATCGGCATCGGCATTAACGGAGCTAACAATAAAATTTTCTGCTTTGGTAGCGAGTACAAAACGATGAAGTTCTTCTTTTGAAGTAAACGATAGTTTTTCAACCAGTTTTGACTGATCGAAAATAGCTACCTTGGCAGCTGTGTTACCGTAATCAATTACTAAATTCATGTGCTCTTGTCCGTTACTGGTTATCCGTAAAGATTTACACGCATGCTAGGCAAGGTTAACGAATAACGGTTACCAAAAGTATGGATTCAAAGCAGAAATATAAAGTTATTGGTTTGATGTCGGGCACTTCGTTGGATGGTGTGGACATTGCCTACTGCACATTTTCTTTTAAAAAGCAGTGGCAGTTCACCATCGAAAAAGCAGAGACCGTCCAGTACCCGTCAAGTTGGTTAAAGAAATTGAAAGAAGCTCATACGCTGCCTTCGGATGCATTGATAGATATTGACAATGCCTATGGAGCGTATTTAGGCGGCCTTTGCAAAAAGTTTATTGATAAAAATAAAATCAAAAATATTGACTTCATTTCTTCTCATGGGCATACAGTTTTTCATCAACCCGGAAGAGGCTTTACTTTTCAGATAGGAAATGGAAATGCGATTCACGCTGTTTCAGGCTTGCCTGTGATTTGTGATTTTAGAAGTTTAGATGTTGCCCATGGTGGCCAGGGAGCACCGCTTGTTCCTATTGGCGATAAAATCCTTTTTAACGAATATGATGTTTGCCTAAACCTTGGCGGCATTGCAAACCTTTCGGTTGATCAAAAGAAAGCACGAATTGCTTTTGATGTATGCTATTTAAATATGGGCCTAAATCATCTTGCCAATAAGGTAGGAAAGAAATATGATCCATCGGGGAAACTAGCATCGGCCGGAGAAGTAAATAAAAAATTATTCGATGCGCTTAGTCGAGTTTACACGAAAATAAAATCAACAAGGCCTTCATTGGCCAGAGAATTATTTGAGCAGAGTATTCAGCCGCTTCTGGATAATGAAAGTATATCTGTTCGGGATAGGCTAAGAACATTTACCGAATCATCCGCTACAGAAATTGCGAAGACCATTTTGGAATTAGGAAAAGGCAAGACCGTACTTTGTACTGGAGGAGGAGCTTTTAACTCGTTTTTGATGTATCGGTTAGTGGAATGCTGTGGTGATAATGTTACGTTGATTATACCCGAAGTGGAAATTGTAAATTTTAAAGAAGCAATTGTTTTTGCATTTTTGGGCGTGCTTCGCTCGCGGAACGAAGTAAATTGTTTGAAAAGTGTCACCGGAGCAACACAGAACTCTTCAGCTGGCTTGATGATTGGAGAATTTTAAACTTGCTTTCTAACAATCAGCGGTAAAAAATAAATTATTGTATGCGGGAACTCCTTCAAAAATTTGAGAATAAAAAACCGGAGATTGTATTTGAGTGGAAAGACACTGAAACCGAAGCCGAAGGTTGGGTTGTCATTAACTCGTTGCGGGGCGGTGCCGCTGGCGGAGGCACACGTATGCGTGCTGGCCTCGATAAGCGAGAAGTAGAATCGCTGGCGAAAACGATGGAAGTTAAGTTTACGGTTTCAGGGCCCGCCATTGGCGGAGCAAAATCGGGAATCAATTTTGATCCAAACGATCCGCGAAAAGCGGGTGTATTACAACGTTGGTACGCGGCTGTAATGCCATTATTGAAATACTATTATGGAACGGGCGGTGACCTAAACGTTGACGAAATTCATGAAGTAATTCCGATAACCGAAGACGTGGGCATCTGGCATCCGCAAGAAGGAGTTTTTACCGGCCACTATAAACCAACAGAAGCGCAAAAAGTAAATCGTATCGGACAATTACGCCAGGGTGTTGTAAAAATTATTGAAGATGAACAGTACACCCCGTTGCTCAGTAAAAAATATACGATTGCCGACATGTGTACTGGTTATGGAGTAGCCGAAGCCGTGCGACACTATTACGAATTATGGGGTGGCGCATTAAAAGGAAAACGAGCTGTAGTGCAGGGCTGGGGAAATGTGGGTGCCGCGGCTGGATTTTATTTGGCTCAAATGGGAGTAAAAATTGTTGGTATCATCAGTCGCGAAGGAGGTTTGATGAATGCAAATGGATTTACGCAAGAAGAAATTATTGGGTTGGTAGTAAATCGTCAAAACAACCGGTTGGTTTCAGCTGACTTGCTATCGTTTGATGAGGTGAATAAAAAAATATGGGATACAGAGTTTGAAATTTTTGTGCCTGCTGCTGCTTCGCGCTTAGTTAATAAAGATCAGGTCGATCGGATGATTGCCTCCAAACTTGAAGTTTTTTCGTGTGGTGCTAACGTTCCCTTTTCTGATCCGGAGATTTTCTTTGGTCCAACAGGTGTTTATGCGGATCAAAAATTTTCAGTAATACCCGACTTTATTGCCAACTGTGGTATGGCTCGCGTGTTTGCATATTTTATGGAAAGTGAAGTGAGCATGGATGACGGCTCAATTTTTAACGACATTTCAAAGACCATTCGAAAAGCGTTGGAAAAAGCCCATACCGTAAATCCAGCTAAAACAGGAATTGCTCAGGCTTCGTTTGAGGCGGCTTTGCGGCAATTGGTTTAGGGTTTCATTTACCGTGATTAATAGTATCCGTTGGTAGGCAATTTTAGCCTTTGGTAGCGAATTGATTTATCCGAATGAATAAAAACGTATCTTAGAGATCTAAAATTATAACTATGAAAAAAGTAATAGTGACCTTTCTTTTTGCAGTAATGATTTTGACTGGTACTGCGCAAACAGCCGAAAATGCTGGCGGTATGAAATTTGAAACCGGAACGTGGGCGGATATTCTCGCGAAGGCAAAAATGGAAAACAAGTATGTTTTTCTTGATGCGTATACTACATGGTGTGGACCATGTAAATGGATGGATAAAAATGTTTTTCCTACTGCTGAAGCTGGGGCATTCTTCAATAAGAATTTCGTGAATGCTAAAATTGATATGGAAAAAGGTGAAGGGATTGAAATTGCCAAACAGTATAAAGTAAATGTCTATCCAACCTATTTGTTTGTAGATGGCAATGGCGAACTGGTTCATCGGTTGGTGGGTTCAATGGAGACCCCTGCATTTATAAAGTCTTCCTCCAATGCGCTTGATCCGGAGAAGCAATATGTAACGCTGTTGAAAAGGTTTGACAATGGTGAAACGAATCCTGAGTTCGTATATAATCTTGCTTACATAGCGAAAGGAGCTTACGATAGGTCAAAAGCACAAGAGTTGGCAGCGACCTATCTAAAAGGCCAAACCAATTTATTAGAAGAAAAAAATGTAAAGTTTATTAGTGAGTTTACGACCTCTGCCAGCGACCCAAACTTTGAGTTTATGCGGAAGAATGCAGCGGTGTTTGAAGGCTCCATGGGTAAGGAACGCTATCAGCAACAAATGTATGGCATGGTATATCAAAGTTCGTTCGAGGTAGTTGGCTTTAAACGCGACCTCACGAAAGAACAAGGAGCGCAATGTATTAAGACTGCGAGTGAGTATTTTAGTAAGACACTGCCCGAACAAGCACCCAAACTAACGAACTCATTTGCCATGAATGTATTTCGCACAACAAAAGATTGGGATAGCTATGCGAAACAGGCTATTGGTTATTATGAAAAAAACCCTTCTAGTGATTGGAGTGAATTGAACAGTGTGGCGTGGAATTTTTTCGAAAATGTAACCAACACAGAACACCTGCAAAAAGCGGTAACCTGGGGGCTGGAGTCTATCAAGCTGTATGAAGGCTATGCCAATATGGATACCGTAGCAAATTTGTATTTTAAACTTGGCGATAAAGCAAAAGCAAAAGAATATGCGAATAGAGCAATAGCTTTAGGGAAAACCAGTGGAGAAGACACATCTTCTACCGAAAAGCTACTGGTTGATATTGTACAATTGTAGTTTGATTTAAAAACTAAAAACTGTTTGGGCGATCAAACGCTTTTTTTTATGCTCACTTTATTCCAAACAATTTTTCGTTGAGAGCAGTCAGGGCTTGTACCTTAAAGGAAGGTTCTATGACTATCGAAATATTATTATTGCTTCCACCACACGAGACCATGCGTATCGAAACGGATGCCAGAGCGTGAAACACTTTTTCTAATACTCCCTTCTGTTTGCCAATATTATGACCGACTACACAAATGATGGTCTGGTTTTTCTCCACCTCAATCGTACCGAATTTTTTTAACTCAACGATGATGGAATCCAGGTTTTCGGTGACATCGATAGTAAGCGATACGGCTACTTCCGAGGTAGAGATCATGTCAATAGGAGTTTTGTGTTGCTCGAACACCTCAAAAACCCTGCGCAAAAAACCGTAGGCCATTAACATACGCGATGACTTGATGTTAATTACCGTGATGTTGTCTTTCGCGGCAACTGCCTTGAAAGTACCTTCAATACCTTTATTGCTAATGAGTGTGCCTTCTGCTTTTTCATCCATCGTATTTTTCAGACGAACGGGCACATTGTGCTTCTGTGCTGGAACGATAGTAGAAGGGTGCAGTATTTTTGCTCCAAAATACGCCAGCTCCGAAGCCTCATCGAAGGTGAGTTCTGATATCGGAAATGTTTTTTTGACGATGCGTGGATCATTATTGTGCATCCCGTCAATGTCCGTCCAGATCTGAATTTCTTCAGCCCGTAGTGCTGATCCAATCAAGGATGCTGTATAGTCACTTCCGCCACGCTTGAGGTTGTCAATTTCATTGCGGTGGTTGCGACAGATAAAACCTTGTGTAATGATGACATCAACATTTTTCAACGATGCCAATAAAGGTTTTAAACGTTGCTCAATTTTTTCAAGTTCAGGTTCTTCATTTTCGTCAATCGACATAAAATGCAGCGCGGGCAATAGTCGAGCGTTAATTTTTCGTTCCTGTAAATGTTGATAAAAAAGTTCGGTGGAAAGAAGTTCACCTTGTGCCAATAACTCCCGGTAACTTTTTACATCATCCCGATCCCGATAGCTATCGGGATGACCTGTAGCCAGTAATCGAATAAAAATAAAAAACCGACTTACAATCTCCTGACCAATTGCATGAAATCCCTCCGTGCTATATAAACCCTTAATAAAGTTGAGGTAATGTGCCTCCAGCGTTGTGATTTCTTTCTTAGCTTTCTCCTGAATACCAGCCACCAAATGGTTTCCGATTGTTACTAAAGCGTTGGTTGTCCCCGACAAGGCCGAAAGGACAACTATCTTTTGTCCAGGCGTTGACAGCACCAGGTCTACGATTTTTTTCATTCGCTCGGGCTTACCAACCGAGGTGCCTCCAAATTTTAAAACGATCATGCGTAGCTTTTAAGGAGTGTAAAGTTAAAGAAGGGGAGAAAATAAGAAAGCCCTCATTGAGGGCTTTCTTATAAATGCTATGCCTTAATTACGGATTGATCACATTTCTTAAAACAGTAGTTTAAATTAAGCATAGAAATAAAGAAAGTCAGAGTAATGTAAGGTTGGCGTACCTTTACCATTAAAAGTGAACAAGGATGGCAAAAATTAATGAGGAAGTAGTGAGGTTTTATTTCCTAAAATAAAATGAAGCATACCCTTCATTCAGATCATTATCGGGTTGATCAGTGTTAAGCCCATTAAAAAGAATCGGGGGCATGATCAGACACTTTTCGAAATAAATATCTATTGTATCAATATCATCGTAAGCTGTTTGTAAGTAGAAAGTTCTATGTTCTAAATTCAAATATGCATGGGGGTTATCCCATGGTCCAGGCATGCCATTGTAAGGAAACAAATTATCAAAAATCCAATTGTCGATAAGGTATCTATATGCCTTTTGTTGGTTATACTGGAAAGGTAGTTTTTGAAAATTTTCATCCATCAATATCACGCTGTCAGCATTGATTATTGAATTCACAACCGTATCAACTAAATTGGCTGAAGTAACTTTATCAATAAATTTATAGGTCCATGGGCTTCTCAGGTTATTTTCTGTCCAAACATCCGGGAAATTGCAGGGGTGATTAGATGGTTTATGGAAGTTAGGGTCGCAATTAGATAATAAGCAGCACATCAGTAATATGCTGGTAACTGATATTGTATGGAGTGTGCTAGGTTTCATTGTAATAAAGATACATTGTATAACTAAAAGATACTACCAATCATTATCACAAATTATGCTGCGCTAAACTTTCGGTAGTAACGGTAGCTCCACTATGGCAAATCGCTGGAGGGCTTGGAGGAGCATTAAAAGGAGGTATAGAAACCAAGGAAATAAGGTGTAATGTAATATGTACCATTCATTAAAAATGAACGTGGATAGCAAAAATTAATGAGGAGTAGTGTGATAAAGAATTTGAACAGGTTGCAATTGGAATATAAATATGTTGTAAAGCAAAAAGCCCCCCGAGTACTCGGGGGGCTTTACTTTATGATCAGTGCGTGCTTACTTCTTATCGTTCACTTCTTCAAAAGGTACATCTGTAACCGGACTGCCATCAGACGCGGTAGAATTTGAATTTGTAGAACCACCATCAGCTGCACCATTTGCATCGGCACCACCACTTGCCTGGTACATCTCTTGTGATGCCGCCTGCCATGCTCCATTCAATGCTGCCATTGTGCTATCAATTGCGGTTACATCCTGGCTTTTGTGGGCTTCCTTAAGATTCTCTAATGCACTGTTAATCGCATTTTTATTTCCATCGGATAGTTTTTCACCATATTCTTTCATCTGCTTTTCGGTCTGAAAAATCAGTGAATCAGCTTGGTTAATTTTCTCAACGCGCTCTTTTACTTTCTTATCTTCTTCAGCATGCGCCTGCGCTTCCTGCTTCATTTTCTGAATTTCCGCATCGGTTAGGCCACTGCTGGCTTCAATGCGAATCTTCTGCTCTTTGCCGGTGCCTTTATCTTTCGCGGCTACGTGAAGGATACCGTTCGCGTCAATATCGAAGATTACTTCAATTTGAGGAACACCGCGTTGAGCGGGTGGTATTCCATCTAAATGGAAACGACCAATGGTGCGGTTGTCTTTCGCCATCGGGCGCTCACCTTGCAACACATGTATTTCTACAGAAGGTTGGCTATCCGAAGCCGTTGAGAATGTCTCTGATTTCTTAGAAGGAATCGTAGTGTTTGATTCGATCAATTTTGTCATTACACCACCCATGGTTTCGATACCAAGCGAAAGCGGAGTAACATCCAACAACAATACATCTTTCACTTCACCGGTTAACACACCACCTTGAATAGCAGCTCCTACGGCAACTACTTCATCCGGATTAACACCCTTCGATGGTTTTTTACCGAAGAATTTTTCTACTTCTTCCTGAATGCGTGGAATACGAGTTGAACCTCCAACTAAAATAACCTCATCAATTTGTCCAACAGAAATTCCAGAGTCTGCTACCGCTTTACGGCAAGGCTCCAGTGTTCTGCGAATAAGATCATCACATAGTTGTTCAAATTTCGCACGGGAGATTTTCTTCACTAAGTGTTCCGGCACGCCATCAACGGAAGTGATGTAGGGTAAGTTGATTTCACTTTCCTGAGAAGATGATAATTCAATCTTCGCCTTTTCAGAAGCTTCCTTCAATCGCTGTAAGGCCATTGGGTCTTTGCGCAGATCAATGTTTTTATCAGCCTTAAATTCATCGGCCAACCAATTCATAATGCGCATGTCAAAGTCATCACCACCCAGGTGAACATCACCGTTGGTTGATTTTACTTCGAATACACCATCGCCCAACTCAAGTATTGAAACATCGAACGTACCACCACCGAGGTCGTACACTGCAATTTTCATGTCTTTATTTTTCTTATCAAGACCGTACGCTAATGCAGCGGCTGTAGGTTCGTTAATAATTCGCTTCACATCCAATCCTGCAATCTGTCCTGCCTCTTTTGTTGCCTGACGTTCGGCATCATTGAAATAAGCGGGCACTGTAATAATAGCTTCGGTTATGGTTGTGCCTAAATAATCTTCCGCGGTACTTTTCATTTTTTGAAGAATGATGGCGGAGATTTCTTGTGGTGTATAAAGTCTGTCGCCTATGCGAACACGAACTGTATCGTTGTTACCACTTTCTACCTGATACGACACCATTTTTTTTTCTCCATCTACTTCATTGAATTTTTTACCCATGAAACGTTTGATGGAGGATACTGTGTTTGTCGGATTGGTAATGGCCTGGCGTTTGGCAGGGTCTCCTACTTTGCGTTCACCTTTACCGTTATCGAGAAATGCCACGATACTAGGTGTGGTTCTGCGGCCTTCGCTGTTGGCGATTACTACGGGCTCGTTGCCCTCCATTACTGCCACACAAGAGTTTGTGGTTCCTAAGTCTATTCCAATGATTTTTCCCATGACATGTTATTTTATATGATCTCTGATTTTAGCTCGATTTTCTAACCCAAGATTGCATTACAATGCCCATGCCAGCAGGGATTTTGGTGAAAAAGGTGACAGGATGGCAGAATTGCATCATTTTATTTGCTTTGCTGATGGTAGAATTAATTAGTTTTGCCACCTCTTTTCAATATGACTTTAGATCAGGAAATCGCAAAACGCAGAACCTTTGGCATCATCAGTCACCCCGATGCCGGGAAAACCACATTAACTGAAAAGCTACTTCTTTTCGGAGGAGCAATCCAAAAAGCGGGTGCTGTAAAATCCAGCAAAATAAAAGACCATGCCCGCAGCGATTGGATGGAAATTGAAAAGCAGCGTGGTATTTCTGTGGCTACTTCGGTGATGGGTTTTAATTATAAAGACATCAAGATCAATCTGCTGGATACCCCTGGTCACCAGGATTTTGCTGAAGACACGTATCGTACACTTACTGCTGTGGATAGTGTTATTCTGGTAATTGATTGTGTTAAGGGCGTAGAGATACAAACGGAAAAACTGATGGAAGTTTGCCGGATGCGCAATACCCCCGTATTGTGTTTTATAAATAAGCTTGACCGCGAAGGCCGCGATCCATTTGAGTTGCTGGATGAAGTTGAAGAAAAGCTTAGAATAAAAGTTCGACCGTTGAGTTGGCCCATCAGCATGGGAAAGACTTTTAAGGGTGTATACAGTTTGTATGAAAAGAAATTAAATCTCTTCACTCCCAGTAAAATTACTATTCAAGAAACTGTGGAGGTGGCCGACATTCAAAGTGAAGAGTTTGATAAGTTAGTTGGAGAGAATTACGCGAAGCAATTACGTGCGGATGTAGAATTGATTGAAGGCGTTTATCCTGAATTTGATGTTAAAGAGTATCTGGATGGGAAAGTTGCTCCTGTATTTTTTGGTAGCGCGGTAAATAACTTTGGGGTAAAGGAATTACTCGATACATTCATCCGAATCGCTCCACCACCGATTCCAAGAGAAACAACATTGCGTGAAGTTAAGCCAGAAGAAAATAAGTTTACAGGCTTCATTTTTAAAATCCATGCTAACATGGATCCGAAACACCGAAATAGGATTGCTTTTTTGCGTGTGTGTTCAGGTAAGTTTGAACGCGCTACAAATTATTACCATGTTCGTCAGGAGAAAGCAATACGCTTTTCAAATGTAACGGCATTTATGGCGCAAGATCGTGAAATTGTAGATGAGGCGTGGCCGGGTGATATTGTTGGCCTCTATGATACAGGTAACCTAAAAATTGGTGATACCCTGACCGAAAACGAAAAACTTGTTTATACGGGAATCCCAAGTTTCTCTCCCGAAATTTTCAAAGAGGTGGTGAACATGGACGCCATGAAGAGTAAACAATTAGAAAAAGGATTGCTTCAGTTAATGGAAGAAGGTGTTGCGCAATTATTTACCTACGAATTAGGGAAGCGTAAAGCCGTGGGAACGGTAGGAGCACTTCAATTTGAAGTGATTCAATTTCGTTTGAAAAATGAATATGGAGCCACGGTTCAATTTGCTCCGCAAAATATTTACAAGGCCTGCTGGATTAGCAGTAGTAACCAAAAGAAACTTCAGGAATTTATTGACTCCAAGCAACGTCACATCGCGCGCGATAAGGATGGTAAGCTTGTTTTTATGGCCGAATCAAAAGGATGGCTGCAAATGGTTCAGGAGAACTTCCCTGAAATTCAATTCCATTTTACTTCCGAGTTTAAGGATTAACGTGGAGCTATGGCCCGTCATACTGATTTCGCGGTAATCTATGAAGACAATCATTTGCTGATTGTAAATAAAGCATCGGGCGTTTTGGTACAAGGCGATGCTACCGGTGATACACCCTTAGTTGAACTCTGCAAACAATACATTAAAGAGAAATACCAAAAGCCGGGGGCTGTTTTTTTAGGGGTTGTTCACCGACTGGATCGGCCCGTTAGCGGAGTAGTAGTTCTTGCACGTACTTCTAAGTCACTTGAGAGAATGAATGCCTTATTTCGTGAGAAGGAAACAAAAAAGACATACTGGGCCATTGTAAAGAACAAACCAAAACAAAGCGAGGGCACGCTTGTTCATTGGTTATTGAAAGATGAGAAAAAAAATAAGACTACTTTTTTTACAAGAGAAACGCCTGGCGCGCTTCGATCTGAGCTGAGTTATAAAGTTTTGGGTACTGCCCAGTCGCATTGGCTTATACAGGTTAATCCGATTACAGGACGGCCGCATCAAATCAGAGTTCAACTTGCCTCCATGGGCTGCCCCATTCGTGGCGATGTGAAATACGGTTACGAGAGCCCAAGTGGCGATGGCCGAAGTATTAGTCTGCACGCCAAGAGCCTTGAATTTATTCATCCGGTAAAAAAAGAAATGGTAAAATTTCAAGCCCCGCTTCCAGATGACGGATTCTGGAATTACTTTTCGAAGCTTGAGTAATAACTTTTATGGCACGTTGGGTTGATAAGCTTAAAAACCGGTGGAACCTGCAGAATACCTGGCAGGTGGTAGTTATCCTGATTGTTTTTGCCTTCACGGGCACAACAGTTCTATTAATAAAAAGGCCGTTGCTTAATTACTGGTTTCCAGATGGTGAAAAACCACTGTGGGCAAATATCACCTATTATGTAATGATACTTCCTGTCTACAATATTCTTCTTTTGGCGTATGGATTTGTGCTTGGACAGTTCAAGTTCTTCTGGAACTTCGAAAAACGCTTTTTTAGTCGGATATTTTCTAAATTTAAGAATACATAAACTTGATCATATTTGTTATGAAAAAATACCTACCCCTGTTTGTTATCACGTTGGTACTTGCTTCTTGTTCGTCTCCAAAATATTCCTACCGCTTCAGTTATCATGATTACAGCCAAGGGAAAAAGGAAGCAGCTCTTCCGGTTGCCATGGAAGAGCCAGCAGTGGAATCAATATTGTTGATTGATGAAAAAACATTGGTGGCCAGTGCTAACGAAGATAAAATTTATGTAACCAACACAACCCCGACTATTGCTAAGGAGGAGTTTATAACCAACCTAAAAATAGTGACGAAGGAAGAAAGAAGGGAGTTAAGAAGGGAAGTTAAGAAGATCGTAAAAATGAAACGTAGCGATTCTGCCTACGGAAATTCAGCTCAATCTCTTTCGAATGATGTAAAGCTTTCCGCTATTTTCGGGGCTGTTGGTATTGTGCTACTAATTATTGGAGGTAGTGTGCTTTATGTTCTTGGCGCAGTAGCCTTACTGATCGGATTGTATTTCTTTATTCGATGGTTGATACATCAATAAAGTTGTAGATAATAAAAAAAGCCCTGACAGTGCGTCTGGGCTTTTTTTATGAGGATTGCATTCGTTACTTCACTCCGTCTGCCAACAAAATAAT
This sequence comes from Cyclobacteriaceae bacterium, assembly GCA_031395485.1. Taxonomy (GTDB): domain Bacteria; phylum Bacteroidota; class Bacteroidia; order Cytophagales; family Cyclobacteriaceae; genus UBA2336. Next base: position 268,096 of record JANNUS010000010.1, read on the forward strand.
TTTATTACTTAATACTTCCACAACGCCTCCGGTAATGGTTACAGTATTAGAGGCTTCTTTTGATTTGTATTCAACCAGTCCTTCTTTTAACAAACTAATTAGCGGAGCGTGGTTATCCATAATCTGAAAAGATCCATCGGCACCCGGAAACGTAGCGAGTGTAACATCTCCTTCAAAGACTTTTTTTTCTGGTGTAAGTATTTCTAAGTACATAATTAATTACCCTTTGCTTCAGCAATAATTCTTTCACCCTTCTCAATGGCTTGTTCAATGCTACCTACCAGGTTAAAGGCCATTTCAGGTAAATGATCAACAGCACCATCCATGATCATGTTAAATCCTTTGATAGTATCTTTAATATCTACTAGCGCACCTTTTAAGCCGGTAAAGGCTTCGGCAACGTGAAAAGGCTGAGACAAGAAACGCTGTACACGTCTTGCGCGGTGTACCACCTGCTTATCTTCATCACTCAATTCATCCATACCAAGGATGGCGATAATATCCTGTAGTTCCTTATAACGCTGAAGCGTAAGTTTTACACGTTGTGCGCAATTGTAATGTTCTTCTCCCACAATATCAGCACGCAAAATCCGTGAAGTAGAATCCAACGGATCTACCGCAGGGTAGATACCTAATTCAGCAATCTTACGCGATAATACTGTTGTAGCATCTAAGTGGGCGAACGTAGTAGCCGGAGCAGGGTCAGTTAAGTCATCGGCAGGTACGTATACGGCTTGCACGGAAGTAATGGAACCATTTTTTGTTGATGTGATGCGTTCTTGCATCGAACCCATTTCGGTGGCAAGCGTAGGCTGGTAACCCACGGCTGATGGCATACGACCTAAAAGTGCTGACACCTCAGAACCTGCTTGGGTGAAACGGAAAATATTATCGATAAAGAAAAGAATATCGCGGCCCTTGCCTTGTCCATCACCATCGCGGAAATACTCTGCCATGGTAAGTCCTGAGAGAGCAACCCGTGCACGTGCGCCAGGAGGCTCGTTCATCTGACCAAACACAAAGGTTGCTTTTGATTCTTTCAAATCAGCCTCTGTTACTTTCGACAAATCCCATCCACCTGCGTGCAGGGATTTCATAAACTCTTCACCGTAGTTTACAATACCCGCTTCAATCATTTCACGAAGTAAGTCGTTTCCCTCACGCGTACGCTCACCCACACCGGCAAATACCGATAGGCCAGAGTATGCTTTTGCGATGTTGTTAATTAACTCCTGAATCAATACGGTTTTACCAACACCAGCACCGCCAAACAATCCGATCTTACCACCTTTTGCGTATGGTTCGATTAAGTCGATAACTTTTATACCCGTGTAGAGTATCTCTGTTGAAGTAGAAAGATTTTCATAAGCGGGGGCTGAACGGTGAATTGGTAGCCGTTGCGTTCCTTTCGGTTGCTTAATACCATCGATCGCCTCACCGATTACATTGAAAAGGCGTCCCTTAATATCCTCGCCAATTGGCATAGAGATAGGGGCACCCAAATCCGTTACTTTCATGCCTCTTACAAGGCCTTCGGTTCCGTCCATCGCAATGGTTCGCACCCGGTCTTCACCAAGGTGTTGTTGGCATTCTAATACAATTTTTGTTCCATCGCCTTTAGTAACTTCGAGCGAGTCGAGGATGTTCGGGAGCTTTGTGCCGGGGGCATCAAACGCCACATCTACAACGGGGCCGATAACCTGGGTGATCTTTCCAATATTCGCCATTTTTGATAGTGATTTATATGTTTTAATGTAATGAAACTCTGGTTGTAAGAGCTTGAAATTCGTGCGCAAAACTACTGTTTTATCCCTCAAATCCCAATGTGGTTTGCGATAAGATTTTTAATGAAAAAAAGCAAACATCCTTTCCTTAGGTTAGCGCGTTAAGTGCAATTCGAAAGGTGGTGCCTTGGTTTTCTTCTGAGGATTTTACAAAAATTTTGCCGTTGTGGTACGATTCAATTATTCGTTTGGCAAGCGTAAGCCCTAATCCCCACCCTCTTTTTTTGGTCGTGAATCCCGGCCTGAATATCATGGAAATTTTTGATCGGGGAATGCCCTTTCCGGTATCGGAGATATCAATAAAAACCTTTTTATCGCTACCTCTCAAAATTTTGATGGCAATAGCGCCAGATCCGCCAATAGCATCTACGGCATTCTTGCAAAGATTTTCAACCACCCATTCGAACAGCGGGGGGTGAACCATTACCGGTATGTTTTCGGAAAGGGTAAATACATCGATTCGCACTTTCGATGAAATACGTGGACGTAAGTAATTGATTGCGTTGTTAATTAAGGTCACTATGTTTTCTTCCCGTAAAACAGGAAAGGATCCGATACTGGAAAATCGTTCGGTGACAATAGTTAGTTTGCGCGTGTCTTTTTCGAGTTCACTTACGATTTCCTTATTCTTTAAGTCGGGGTCATCGCGAAGCACCTCAATCCAGGCCATGAGTGATGACAAGGGCGTGCCCAATTGGTGTGCTGTTTCTTTGGCAAGGCCAACCCATACCCTGTTTTGCTCAGCTGCTTTGGAGTAATTGAAAGCGAGATAGGAGATAAAACCAAAAATAGCAATGACAGAAAGTTGTATGTAAGGGTATGCAATGATTTGGGTTAGCAAGGATGAGTTTTTATAAAAAATATATTGCGTACCAAAAACCTCGTTGGTTTGCGGATCGCGCAGCGGTATAGTTATCGGCTCATAGGTTGCCTCCATTTTTACCAATTCATTTTTTAAGAAACTTTGTTTTTGTGTATTCGACCAACCCGGGTTAAGTTCGATGTTGCGCGAGTCAATAATATTTTGTTTTTCGTCTGTTTGAAGAATAGGAATGGAGTTATTGAGGAAGAGAATTTCCTGTGTAACAAAATTAATATCATTCGATGAACCCTCTGCTGCATTCGCGGTGTATTCAATGGCTTTTGCAAACAGCACAACCTGTTGTTTTTCACGGGCTTTTAGCTGATCAACAAGAACATCGGTATAATAAACTGAGCCAATGCTGATCACGGTTGATACAACAACTACAATCCACTTGATTTTGGAGTTATTTTGATAGAAATCAATGGTAGGTGCCGAAGGGTTGCGTGCCATGGGGAATGAAAAATAAATAAAAAAACCGGATGAAATTCACCCGGTTCGTAGATACTTTGATTGTAAGGATACAACCCTAATTTTTTATCATAAACCACTTGGCCAGTACCTTCCAGCTTACTTTGGTGCCTGTCATTAATATGCCTACGCGATAAATACGGCCAGCGATCCAGGTTGTTAAAACGAATCCGCCCACCAATAGCACCATTGACAAAGCCAATTCCCAGGTTGGAACTCCAAAAGCTATTCGGCCAACCATGGCAACCGGAGACGTCAACGGTATGATTGATAGCCAGAAACTCATTGACCCATGTGGATCGCGGAGAATAACAAAGAACAAACTCATATAACCAATTAAGAGCGGTAGCGTTATCGGAAATTGAAATTGCTGAGATTCCTGAATGGAGTCTACCGCTGATCCGACCGCTGCAAACAATGCACCATACATTAGATAGCCTCCAAGGAAGTAGAAAATAAACACCACAGCTATTTTAGCAAAATTCACTTCATTCAGCATTCCAAGGAAATCAACAACCTTAGAATTTTGAGCGGCTACGGCTTCTTGTGCCTCCGGGCTGCTGATTTGATTAGTTATCTGTTCCCGCATTTGTTCTTGTGGCATTTTAAGACCAAAATAAGCTAGCACGCTACTGGAAACGAACGTGATAATGAGAATCCAAATGGTGAATTGTAATAATCCCACGGAAGCAATACCGATAATTTTTCCCATCATCAATTGAAAGGGTTTCACGGATGAGACGATGACTTCAACAATTTTCGAAGTTTTTTCATCAATAACACCTTGCATAATTTGAATGCCATACACCAATACGAACATGTAAATTAAGATGCCGAGCACAAAACCAACACCATACAGTAAACCCGAGTTGCTTGATTTCTCTTCACCGGTTTCACTTAAACTTACTTGTTTTAAACTCACAGTAGTCTTTAGCGCATCTAATGTGGCTTCATCCACTTTAAACTGTTCGAGTTTCAATTCACGAATGCGTTCGGCCAGATTATCTTCCAGATTATCAACCTTTTCAATACTGGGGTTCTCTTTTGTGTAAATGGCGAAACCTTCAGGCTTGTTAATATCGAATTGAGGAATGTATAACAATGCGAAGTCTTCCGATTCGTTGTATGCTTTCTTTGCCTGCTCTAACGGCATCGCAAGTTTTACATACGTGAATCGCTTTGTATTCTCAAAAGAGAATTTTCCGCTCTCATCGACTACCTGAACGGTATCAGGTTTTGCAGATTCTGCTTCTTGAACCATGTAGTAAATCATTCCACCAATAATGGCTGGGAATATTAAGGGTACCAAAATTGTCGTAATCAGGAATGATTTTTTTTGTACCCGGTTTAAAAATTCGCGTTGTATAATTAACCAAATCTTGTTCATGATGTCAGTAGGTTGAGGTTCAGTTTTTATTATTGTTAAACGGCTTCTTGCAAATGTTTACGAAGGGCTTCATCGTCTTCACCTTTTACAAGGTCAATAAAGATATCGGCCATGCTGGGTATTTTCTCGCGGAAGCTTTGCAGTTCAGTCTTATCAATCAGTTCCCGAATTACCTGGTTTGCCTTGATGTCGGCATTGGCTTTAATGGTGGTTACCATGAGGTTGTCTTCAAGCGTCTCCTGATGAATGATTTGATAACGTTCAGGCGCCAATTGTAAATTATTGCCGTGATGTTCAACAATAAACGTATTCGACTTGTATTGATCTTTTACCTGTTTTTTTTGGCCTTCAATTATTTTTTTTGATTTGTTGATCAGTGCAATGTGGTCGCAAAGATCTTCAACCGTCTCCATCCGATGTGTTGAGAAAATAATAGTCGATCCGTTGTCGCGAAGACCCAAAATTTCCTGGGTAATTAATTGAGCGTTTATGGGATCAAATCCCGAAAAGGGTTCATCCAGAATAATAAGTCTTGGTTCGTGCATAACGGTGCTAATGAACTGCACCTTTTGCGCCATACCCTTACTCAGGTCTTCAACTTTTTTATCCCACCAATCGGTGATCTGAAACTTCTTTAGCCATTTCTTACTTTGTTCTGCTGCCCGGCTGCGGCTCATGCCTTTTAATTGTGCCAGGTATAACAGTTGTTCACCTACTTTTAATTTTTTGTAAAGTCCGCGTTCTTCGGGTAAATAGCCGATTGTACCAATGTGTTTCTCATGAAGTTTTTCACCAAAGATGAAAACCTCACCTTCTTCGGCATTAATGATTTGGTTAATAATCCGGATAAGGGTTGTTTTACCCGCTCCGTTGGGGCCTAGTAATCCATAAATACTTTTCTCTGGTATAGTAAGGCTTACATTGTCTAGCGCTACATGATTGGTATACCGCTTGGATACATTTTTTATTGAGAGTGCTTCCACAGGTTTATATTTTGACTAGTGATTAGTGTCAAAATATAGGCAGGAATTACGGTTGACAGCGACTTTTTATGAATCGCTTTTAAGACCTAGGGTAGCGTGTTTGCTTAGCGCTTTTCTTTAAAAATTATGTTACCCATAGAAACGTCCAGATCGAACGTAAGGGAGTTTTTTGCATCTTTTGTGTATGCAGCATTGGCGAAGGTATTGGGGCTGATCTTTTTCAGCGAGTTGGTCATTCGAACACTACAAAGCCAGGAATCTTTAATTTTTACAAGAATGGGTGTTTCTTCTGCCGGAAGTAGGATCACAAGATTGCCGGCTCCAACACTTCCAATAATATGATTACTAACAATAGGAGCAGTAGACAAATCAAGCATTACATTTCCGAAGCCTACATCGGCTACCAGGTACTTTGTTCTAGCCAAGCTTAGGTTTTTAGCGCTAACCGAGCCAAGGTCTACTTTTACATAAAATGTATCCATCTCTACAAGATTTTCAAGCCCTGATTGATAGCCAATATTTACATCGGCACTTCCGGTATTAATTTTTAGGGTTTGAACAGAAAGCCCCGAGAGATCAATGTTTGCATTGCCGATGCCGTAATTTAGTTCGAGCAAGTATGGTTTTGTATTGGTGAGATACATCTTCCAGAATTTTTCTTGTTCGGGTTTTTCTGAGCCGAAAACTTTATACGAGATTGTTTGACTGAGTCCTTCCGGTTGAGCTTCTTCTAATGCCAACAGTATTTCGCAAACCTTCCCGTTGATTTCTTTTTTAAATTGATGAGCGTATTCATCTACATCCTGATTACTGAACACAGTAAGTATTTCCGAATTCTGACTTGGTTTTATAAAGCACGTGCCGTTATTAGCTTTTACTTTTATTTTAATTTTTTCGCATACGGCATTATCCTCGACAGAGAACTGCTTCTTAATTTGGCCAAAAGCTCCGCCAACGATGACCAAACCAATACCGATAAACCCTAAAATTCTATGCATTTGAATAGTTACGAGCCAACCTCCACAGGGTTACAGCTTGTAAGTTTATTTAGAAAAATGCTAAAAAATACCCCCAATAAGGTTAGACAAACGGGTATTTAGGACATAGGGTTGTTAAATCAATGGAAAAACCAGGTAATCTGGCCAAAGAAAGAGGCTATAACTTGATTTATTTCGTGCTCCAAAAGAGCTTTTTGAAGTATTGTTGGCGGTACCAACCAAAAGGGATAAACATTTTTTTAAAGTCTTTTGGATCCATTGCCCCGAGGGAGATTAATCGTTTGCCATCTATCCACGGTCGGTAGAGGAAGGCGTAAATCAAAAGCGCCAAAGCTACCCACCCAGCTAATCCATTTTTGACTAAGAAATAAAATAGAACGAATGGTGAAATAATTGCCAGGTAGTTTAGAATGAGTTTTCGCAAGCACTAAAATTAATGAAAAAACTCCTTCATTCGCTCGAAAAAGCCTTTATCGTTGGCATCGGGGTGAGGCTCGAAATTCGCAGAATTTCGAAGGCTTTCAAGGCTTACCTTTTCTTCGGGGGATAATTTTTTTGGAGTCCAAACATTAATATAGATAAGCTGATCGCCCGTTTCGTAGCCATTAATATCTTTTAGCCCTTTTCCGCGTAAGCGAAGAATCTTACCGCTTTGAGTACCGTGGTCTATCTTGATTTTTACTTTACCTCCAATAGATGGAACCTCTACGCTGGTTCCGAGCGCTGCATCGATAAAGCTGATGTGCAGATCGTAAATAATGTTGTTGCCATCGCGTTTTAGATGTTGATCTTCCTGTTCTTCGATTAAAATAATAAGATCTCCGGCAATACCTCCTCCAGGAGCATCGTTGCCCTTGCCAGACATAGAGAGTTGCATGCCATCGGCAACACCGGCAGGAATTTTTATAGAAATTATTTCCTCTTTTGAAAGCAAGCCTGAGTTGTCGACACCGGCAGGTTTCTTATCGATTGTTTGACCAGCGCCATTACACGATTGACATGTAGCCGCTGAAACCATTTGGCCAAGCATGGTATTCACTACCTTTCTTGTTTGGCCGGTGCCCTGGCATGTTGTACACGTTTTAAAGGTTACACCTTCGGCTTGTGTAAGACGGTTTACTTTAATTTTCTTTTCAATTCCGTTAGCAATTTCTTCTAAACTGAGTTTCAGTTTAATACGAAGATTTGAGCCTTTGCGCTGACGTTTGCGGCTGTTGCCACCACCAAAAAAACTATCGAATGGACTGCTGCCGCCACCACCAAAAACATCTCCAAATTGGCTAAAGATGTCATCCATGTTCATGTTGTGTCCGCCATTACTACCACCCTGTCGCGCATGGCCAAAACGATCGTACTGCGCGCGTTTGTTGGTATCACTCAGTACTTCGTACGCTTCTGCTGCTTCCTTGAATTTTTCTTCGGCTTCTTTATTGCCTTGATTTTTATCGGGGTGAAATTGTATGGCTACTTTGCGATAAGCTTTTTTAACTTCCTCTGCAGAAGCACCCTTGCTCACACCTAATATTTCGTAAAAATCTCTTTTTGCTGACATCGTTTAAAATTAATTGCCCACAATAACTTTCGCGTGACGCACCACTTTATCGCTTAACAAATATCCTTTCTCTGCTACTTCCAGTACTTTTCCTTTTTGTGATTCGTTAGGGGCTGGTAGTTGCGTAATGGCTTCGTGGAGGTCGGGATTAAAATCTGTTCCCTTTGCTTCCATTTCTTTCACCCCCGTTTGTTCTAAAATTTTCTTAAACTTGTTATAAATAAGAAGGAATCCTTCCATCTCTTTACTCTCTGTTCCTAGAAATGCTTTTTCGGCACGTTCGAAATCGTCAATAACTGGTAATATTACTTTTACCAACTGTTCATTGGCCGTTTGAATCAACTCAAGTTTTTCTTTTGCTGTTCTGCGTCTGAAATTTTCAAACTCAGAGTATAGGCGCAGGTATTTGTCTTTTGCTTCAGCCAGATCCTCGTGTGCCTTTTTCAGTTCGGCCTGAATTTTTGACTCGTCTGTTCCAGTAAGGGTTTCGAAAGTTTCTGGGCTATCGAGTGGAGTTTCAGGATGCTCCTTTTGTGTTTCAGGTTCTTTTGTTTGATTATTCTCCATTGCGACTGGTTTCTATACATTAATTGAAGCGCCAATGTCAATAATACTGCCAGAGCAGGTTTTGTGTCATATTGACCGAAAAGCCGCGTTTTAATTGGTCTTATGACAGTGTATAATTGAATTGACTATCTACTGAAGGCTTTTCCAGATCAGGTCTTTCAATTCGGTAATACCCTGATTGGTTATTGCTGATATGAAAAGACACGGTAATTCGGCAGGTAATTCTTTGCTTATTTCCACTTTAAGCTCATCATCTAACAGATCGGACTTTGATATGGCCAGCAACCGTTTTTTGTCTAGCAACTCGGGATTATATTTTTTTAGTTCGTTCAATAAAATTCCGTACTCGGATTTTATATCGTTTGCATCTGCTGGGATCATGAAAAGCAATAATGAATTCCGTTCGATATGTCGTAAGAATCGAATACCCAATCCTCTTCCTTCGGCAGCCCCCTCAATAATTCCCGGTATATCGGCCATTACAAACGATTTGTGATCGCGATATTGAACTACCCCTAAATTAGGAGTGAGTGTTGTAAATGCGTAGTCGGCAATTTTTGGTTTAGCTGCTGATACAACGGAGAGCAACGTTGACTTGCCCGCATTTGGAAATCCGACAAGGCCAACATCGGCCAATAATTTTAACTCAAGAATGACCCATTCTTCTTTGCCGGGTTCTCCAGGCTGCGCGTGGTTCGGTGCACGATGTGTGGGGGTTGCAAAAAACAAATTTCCTTTTCCGCCTCTTCCTCCAGGAGTAAGAATAAATTCCTGACCATCTTCTGTAATTTCGCACAGTACTTCACCCGTTTCTGAGTTTTTGGCTACTGTACCGAGTGGCACTTCTACAATTTCATCCTTGCCTGAAGCACCGGTGCTATTTTGTGATTCACCAGGGTTACCATTTTCGGCAAGTATGTGTTTTCGATATTTCAAGTGCAAGAGTGTCCACAACTGTGAGCTTCCCTTTAAGATAACACTTCCACCACGGCCACCATCTCCGCCATCAGGGCCGCCTTTTTCTACAAATTTTTCACGATGAAAATGTAAACACCCCGCACCACCCGCACCAGAGCGCGAGTTGAATTTTACATGATCAATAAAGTTGGGGTTTGACACAATTTATATAGCTAGAGATGACCAAAAATTGAATATGTAATTACAACAAAACTTACCGCAACAGTTAGAAGAAAATAAAAGACAATCTTAAAAGCACGAATCGTCACGTGACGTGGTTCCTTTTGATTATTTAAGAGCGTCCAGAATGGTAACATATCTATTTGTCAATCGACTTGCAGATAGCGTTGAATATATCGTCAATTTTGCCAATGCCGTGTACGGTTTTTAGCCTTCCTTGCTTTTCATAGTGTGGAAGTACGTGAACGGTTTTTGTAAAGTATTCTGTAATTCGTTTGTTGAGTTTGTCTTCTTCGTCATCGGCACGATTGTCTGTTGTTCTTCGTTTGGCGATGCGGGTTCTAACTTCTTCTTCTGTAACATCTAACGCCACCACGTGATGGATAGCAGAGTTATTGTCTTTCATAAATTTATCCAATGCTTCGGCTTGCGCAACAGTACGCGGAAACCCATCGAACAAAAAACCTTTTGCTTGTGGATTTTTATCTAGTTCCTCTTTCAGCATGTCGATCGTAATCTCATCGGGCACCAGGGCTCCACTGTTCATGATTTCCTTCACGCGTTTTCCGAGGGACGTATCATTTTTAGTATGCCACCGAAAAAGGTCGCCCGTAGAAATGTGTACGAAACCATACTTATGAATAAGCTTTTCACTTTGAGTTCCTTTACCGGCACCTGGAGGGCCAAAGAGTATGAGGTTAATCATGGGCAAAATTTTGATAAGGGTGCAAGATAATGATCAATTTTCAATTAGTCAGGGCTCTCCGGAGTGCTTAATTCACAATCGATTTATAAATGTCTTTCAGGTTTCTGCCGAAGCCATCGTAGTCTAAGCCATACCCTACGACAAATTCATTTTCAATATCGAATCCAATATACTTGGGCTGCACGGCATGCTCGCGCGCAGGGGCTTTGCGAATAAGCGTTACAATTTCTACAGAACGTGTGCCCAGCCCGCTCAGTTCTTCCACTACCTTGCTTAGGGTAAGGCCCGTATCCATGATATCTTCCAGAATAATCAGATCCTGACCGAAAAGACTCTCATTTAATCCGATAAGTGTATTCAATTGACCGGTGCTTTGTGTGCCTTGATACGAGGAATGTTTGACAAACGAAATCCGGCATTCGAGCTTTAATTCTCTAATTAAATCGGCAGCAAAAATAAAGGAGCCATTGAGTATCGGAAGGATAAGAGGGGCTTTATCCTTGTAGTCTGCATTAATGGTATCGGCAAGATTTTTAATCTTTTCTTCGATTTTGGCTGCAGGAATAAACTTTTTAAACTCTAAGTCCTTAATCTTCATAAATTCGGTAATCTGTAAAGAGGGGGCAAAAATAACAGAAATTACAACTCTTTCATCAGGTGTGAATACAAGGCTATCATGGATTTGATATCATGCTTGTGAACTTTTTCGTGCGGAGTATGAGCATGTTGTTGAGGTGCCCCCACAAAACACCAATCAAAGGGATACGGAGAAGTTTGTAATTCACGGCCATCGCTGGAGCCCATTCCTTCAACCTCCAGTTGAAAATCTATTTTTTTCTTTTGTGCGATTTTAATAATGTGGTCAATAAATTTTTTTCTAGGAATATTTTTGTCGCGCATAGAAATTGCAACGCCCTTGCCGGGATCTATGCCATCGGATACCCACGTAATATCAGAGATCAGCGCTTGTCGAACACCCCATTGTTCGTTTATATATTTCGCAAGATAGGGAACGGCTCCACCGCCATGTTCTTCCCAACAACTGAATGCGATTACACCATCTTTTAAATTCTCCGCTACCTTCAATGCATTATAAATACCCAAGCGATTGTCGATGTAGGCCGATTGAATGTACGACTTACTGTCTTTGAAATTTATTTTATACGTGAGCGATGTGCCGCGATCAATCACGCGACCAAAACGATAGAATGCGTGATTTTCTTTATCGTATTCGAGTTCACATTCGATTAACCCGTTGGAATCTTTACCAACTAACTTTGTTCCAGGCTCGGCATCCGGACTACCAATGGGAAGTAATTGATTTTGGTACCGCACGGTGAATCCAATGCTATCCATGTGCGCAAAAATTGCGGTGCGTGGTTTCCCGAATTTGAGTAGGAGGCAATCCTGAAACTCTTCACCGTGTATAATTTCTGGTTTAACCTTCCAATTCTTTTTCTCGTTGGCGATATATTTCAATAGAAATTCTTTCAAGGCGAACTCTTCACCGGAAGGAGCGTGTATTTCGCAGAGTTGTTTTAAGAGTTTCATAGCTTAGCGTTGAGAAAGTATATTTTCAATAGCTAGTGATCTTTACGCAACTTTATCTTAAATTTTGATTAGAAAAAAGTATTCCCCTTTCTATGTTCACTATACTTAATAAACAGCACTCTATCGCCAATCAATATTTGCTGGAATTGCGCGATAAAACAATCCAGCAAGACCGGGAACGCTTCCGTAAAAACGTAGAACGATTGGGTGAACTCATGGCCTATGAGATTTCAAAGAAGCTAAATTACAAATCTACCTCCATACAAACTCCGCTTGGTATTTCGGAGATTCATGTGTTACAAGATAAGCCAGTTCTGATAACGGTGTTGCGAGCCGGATTACCCTACTTCAATGGATTTCAGAATTATTTCGGACAGTCTGATTGTGGTTTTATTGGAGCATACAGAAAAGAGAGTACTGTTGAGGTTTCAATAAAGCTTGACTACCTCGCGACTCCTTCCTTAGAAGGCCGAACAGTTATTTTAATTGACCCGATGCTGGCCACAGGAAAATCAGTGATTAAATCTATAAGCGCATTGATGGAGCATGGGAACCCATCACATATTCATGTGGCTGCTTTAGTGGCTTCACCCGAAGGTGTTGCGTATTTGAACGAGCACATAAAAACCTCACATGATATCTGGACGTGGGCGTTAGATGAAAAATTGAATGACCAGTCGTATATCGTACCCGGCCTTGGAGATGCTGGAGATTTGTGTTATGGTGAAAAGATATAATGGTCAATTAACAATTAATCAATATGCCATTGCTATCATTGATAATTGATTTTTGACGATATGTGGGAAGAGATTTTTAAAGCGATTTCCCTAGTGTATTTCCCGAGCATGCTGAAATTTATTTTTGGCCCACTCGGTGGGTACGCGGCCAAACTGCATGTAGTGATCACCATTGTTAGTACGGTAGCCGGCACCATGACTGTAGTGTTGCTATTTTCATTTGCGGGTGATTGGATACAGAAGCATGTGATTAATCGCTTTTTCCCGAAACGAAAAAGATTCTCGGAACGAAACAGGAATTTTGTAGTGCTTTGGAAAAAATATGGCGTAGCAGGTGTGGCTTTCCTTACACCATTAATTCTAACTCCCATTGGGGGCGCATTACTCGCGATTAGTTTCGGCAGCCCCCGAGACAAGCTGATTCTTTATATGTTCATTAGCGCTTCAGTGTGGGCCACTATTTTTTCGATTGCCATTTACCTCTTTGGCAACAATGTATTTCCGAATTATTTGAAATGAGTTAGATACTTGTATTGTATAACCTGAGGCGGTTGTCGTACCGTCATTGAGGTGCTTTTTTGGTTAATTAAATAAAATATTCTAAATTTTAACAAACTACTGATACATCAATAGTGTAACAATAGACCAATTGGCCATAATCAACCTAACCCTCCTGTTGCTTGTCACAAGTTAATGATGCTTTAATCAAAGGGGTGTTTGACGAAATAGTCAAATACCGACCTGCCCTAGCCAAATATTTAATAACCGATGATGATGAATCTGAAGTGGATGTTCGCATCCTAGCCGATCAGATAATCAAAAGTTACCCTTGGCCTATTGGTGTTGAATTGAGACGACTATTTTCAGGTAGTATGAGAACTCTGGATCGTGGGCGATTAGACCAATTGTTCAAGACCATTGAGCGCACCATGCAATTTATGAGTTTTGTGATGGTGATTGAATTGTATGAAGAGATTACGAACAAAAAACTTGAGCTTGACGACAAATTTGTTAGTCAGTTTACACCACGCTTCACGCAACTCAGCCTTGGCAATTTTACGTGGCTCATTCGTGCCATTGGTACTTTATTTGAGAAGAACGAAGCGCAGTATTTCATGCCTGAAATGAAGGGCATGTTGCATAATGATTTTTACAAAGGCCTTGATTTCTGGGTGCCCGAGCGAAACGAAATAGGCCATTATCAAATCAACCTAACACAGGAGGAAATTGAAAAACGGTGTGTGGAGTATGCCGATAAACTTACTTACATCCTCCAACAATTAGCGTTTATTACTAAGTATAAACTTGTTACCATCCGCGAAATTAAAGTGAACAAGCAGCGTCATCGCGAGGCGAAGTATGAACATTGGATGGACATTCTGAATAGTTCTGATTCAGACTTTAAATCCATGGAAGAAACACTGGACACATTCTCCGATTCTAAATCGGTGCTGCTTATGAAATCCGTAAAGGAGCCAAAGGAGTTTTTAAATCTTTCGCCTCTTATTATTGACACGCGCACTGAAGTAATTGACACCAAAGAGAAATTCAACATCAAGAAAGATATTTTCATGTACACCAAATTTCAAAATAAGAAATTGATGTATGTGGGTACGGAAGTAACCGAAAAGTGCGATCTCACTAATCTCAGTAATTACAGTGAGTTGGTTTCAGATTTTGAGCAATTGATGGAAAGGTTAGGTTCATTATCAACCGTAAACCCTGCATGAGTATGAGCCAATCTCCTTTTAAATTCCTTGATAGCTATACCAAAGAAGATAAGGATATCTTTTTCGGCCGCGAAACAGAAGTGGAAGATGTATACACAAAAATCTTTCAGAGTAAGATACTCTTGGTGTATGGTGCATCCGGAACCGGTAAATCAAGTTTGATTTCATGCGGTCTTGCCAATAAATTTCAGGATACCGACTGGCTGCCCGTGAATGTTCGCAGAGGTATGAACATTAACACTTCGATGCGTCAACAACTGGAGAAAAGCATGCTTACACCTCTTTCCAGTAAAGGTGAAGTTTCATTATCCAGAATGCTGAAATCAGTATATCTTGATCATTTTAAACCTATCTACCTTGTTTTTGATCAGTTTGAAGAGCTCTTCATTTTTGGTGAGCGGGAAGAGTGGAATGAATTTATTGCCAGTGTACGACAGGTTCTTGATTCCGATATTCAGGTGAGGTTTGTGTTTTGTATACGTGGTGAATACCTGGAATACCTGACCGAGTTTGAAAACGTACTCCCTGAAATTTTTAGCAATCGGATACGCATTGAAAAGATGACACGCACCAATGCCGTAAATTGTATTACAGGCCCGTGTCAAGCAGCTGAGATTGAGGTGGAGCAAGGTTTTCCTGAAAACCTGCTTACGAAACTGAGTCCTAGTAAAACAGAAATAGAACTAACCTATCTCCAGGTTTTCCTGGATCGGATTTTTAAGAAGGCAAGCGAAAAAACAAAAGAAGGTAAAATTGTTTTCTCCAATACACTGCTTGAAGAACTTGGTAATGTAGGAGACGTGCTCTCACAATTTCTCGATGAGCAAATTGAATTAATTTCTGATAGTGAAAATGCCCTCACGCTTTTAAAAGCATTTGTATCGACTGATGCAACAAAAAAACAAATCACTTCAGAACAGGCTACGGATTTCTCTAAAACAATAGGAAAAGATCTTGGCCAAAAGCAAGTGGATCTTTTAATACAGGAATTAGTCAATCGCAGAATACTGAAAGACAAAGATGAGGCCGGCCGTTATGAATTACGACACGACAGTATTGCCGCTAAAATATTTGAGAAGATTACCAGTTACGAGCGCGACCTCATAGAAGTAAATCAGTTTATTACCTATGCGTTGAGCGAACATGAAAAACGCAATTTCTTATTGAATGAAAGTGACCTTGCCTACATAGCGCCTTATGAAACAAAACTGAACCTGTCGGCAAAAGTGCAGGAGTTTATTGGAAAAAGTAAGACAGCTGTACGAAAGAAAAATCGCAGTCGTAAAACATTTTATGCTGTGATGGGGGTAATTTCCATTCTCTTACTTACCTCCATATTAGGTTTGGTTTACTCACAACGGCAAAAAGCGGAAGCCGATAGAAATGCTACACTCGCCAAGGAACAATCGAATGAAGCGTTAAAGCAAAAGGAACTGGCTGAGCAACAGAAAGTAATAGCTGAGGAAAAACGACTAGAAGCTGACAAGCAGGCAAAAATTGCACAAGAGCAATCCGCAATAGCCTTGACTCAACGGCAAGAGGCAGAAAGACAAAGGCAGCTAGCCAATCAACTTCAGTTAAAAGCTCAGGCTGGTGAACAGAGTGCTTTAAATGAAAAAGCTAAAGCCGATGCCGCTAGTTTAGAAGCACAAAGACAGGCCGCTATAGCCGAGAAAAATTCTGTTGAAGCTCTTCAGGCTAAAGAAGAAGCTACCCGCTTCCGCATGTTGGCTATTGCGCAGGCCATGGGGGCTAAAGCAGTTCAATTGCAGGACAATGATCAAAAGGTATTGGTAGCGCAGCAGGCCTTCCTTTTCAATAAACAGTATGGAGGCTATAACTATCAGGCAGATATTTATAGTGGGTTGTATTCCGCCTACGAAGCAATTAATAGTGATCAGTTCAACACAACCGCAGTGCACAAAGGGGCGGTTAAAGGCATGGTAGCAATTTCCCCCAACAATTTTATAACAGCAGGTGCCGATGGAAAAATCATGAAAATTAATATGAGTACCACCCCGGCTACTGTAACGGTTGTTGAGTCACTTCCCTATGTTCTTCAATCCATCGCATTAAGTCAGGATGGTAAGGTATTAGCGGTAGGTTCTGAAGAAGGCAAGTTGATGATTTACGAGACAAACAAGCTGACGAAAATTAAAGAAATTGCAGCGCATGCATCAGCATTGTGGGCGATGGTATTTGATGATAAGGGTAATTTATACACAGGGGGAAGCGATAAAGTTATTCTTAAATGGAATCTTACATCACTCACCTCCAATGAGGTAAATAATACTGGCGCCATTGTTAATTCGCTTTCCTTTAATAGAGCAAAACAAACTTTAGCGGCTGGCTTAGGAAGTGGTGATGTAGTTTTATTTAAGGTGGGCAATGAAGCCGTAACACCCATAGGAAAAATTCCTGCCTCAAAGCCAGTAACACAAGTTGAATTTAGTAATGCTGGCAACTTGCTGGCTGTTGGCAAAGAAGACGGGTCTATTCTGCTATGGGATATGGAAGCTTCTGAAATTAGTCAATCACTTACTGGCCATCAGGCAATGGTTAGTGATTTGCAATTCAATGTAGATGACTCATTTCTGCTTTCAGCTAGTTACGATGGCACGTCTATGCTATGGAACATGATATCCATCAACTCGAGACAAATGGTGTTTACAGACCATGGTGGCTGGGTATTGCAGGCATGCTTTGATCCTGATGGCAAAGAGTTAATCACAGCCGATGCCATTGGCAGCCTCCGTTATTTCACCCTTAACATGGATTTTTATGCCAATGCACTTTGTGGAAAAATGAAACGCGATATGACGCAAAAAGAGTGGGCCACTTTTGTTGGCGATGACATTCAATACACCAAAACCTGCAATAAATGAGGAAGCACTACCACACCTTAATTTTAGCTGGCTTGTTTGTGAGCACGACATGGCTGGCTCATGGGCAAGCTGATTGCTCGCAAGCACTCATCCAGGCAGAGCGGGCATATTATACAGGCAGATTTAATGATGTTGAAACGTTGTTAGCCGGTTGTATAGCCAGTGGTTTTAATAGGGATCAAAAAACAGAAGCTTACAAATTGGTTGCACTCAGTTCTATTTTCACTAAAAAATTTGATCAGGCCGATACCGCTTTGATGCTTATGTTAAAAAATAATCCTCAATTTGAATTTGCTCCTCAGGATCCACCCGAATTTAAAAAACGCGTGGAGAGTTTTGGGGTGCACCCGTTGATTGAAGTTGCTTTTAATATTGGATTGATCCAACCATTTTATAAGGTTACGGATGTGTATAACGCAAGGGGCCTTCCTGCCAATGTAACCTATAAGGGAAAGCCAGGTGCTGATGTAGGGTTAAGCATTGCTTATTACTTGAACAAAAAGATTTCAGTACGCCTTGGCTATGAGTATCAAAGATATTTATTCACCGTGCAGAATAAGGATGATGTAACAAATGCCAAACTAACTGAATCGCAAAGTCGCTCACAGTGGCAAGCCTCGGCAGGATATAAATTTAATTTTAAGCAATTAAATATTCAGCTCTATGGAGGCGTGGCCTACAATACGCTACATACTTCGGATGCTTTTCTGGTTATGCAACGAGCGGATGGTACAGGCCAAGCGGATTACAGCTATTCGAATTTACCTGTACGCGCAAAAAGTGAATGGAGACCTTTGATGGAATTAAAAGTGAATATCCCTCAAAAAAATAATTGGTTGTTAACGGCAAGCTTTCGATACGAAGTAGGCCTAAATAATGTCACCAATGTGGATGACCGATTTTATTCATTATACCACACGGGGATTTTCGAATGGGTAGAAGATGACTTCAAAGGAAGTTATTTCGTGGTAACTGTTGGTGTTTCAAAATTATTTTATCGTATCAAACTTTAGTAAAATGGGGAATCAATTTATAAAGCTAGTAAAGGTTGCGCTGGTTATTTTGTCTGCAACACTTTTCTTTCAGAGTTGCCTGGAAGAGAAAGTGGATGTTAAATCTCCGAAAACGCAAGGGTTAACGCTACAGCTCCACAATTTTAATGGGCAACAGGTCACTGAGAATTCTGTTCTTATACTTGGCGGTTCTGCACCGGATATTTTTTACTTTAAACAGAATGCTGATGGAACCTATCACTTTACATTGAGCAGCGGTTATGAACAACCTCTGGTATATACAAATTTTGATTGGGATGCTAAATACAAAGCCGGCACCTTAAGTAAGGATGGAATAGTTCAGGAACTTTTTGATGTGGATTTTCCGGTGCCCAATAATTTTGATGAACTTGGACAAGTAATTTATTCTTATTGGGAGATGAACACGCAGCGGTTTACAACCCAACAGAATGAGTTAGCCTATTTATATAATGGTAACGTTTTCACCATAAATCCCTGGCTAGATCAAAACGCCTCCTTTCCTTATATTATATACAGTTGGTATTCCTCCCTTCAACGAGCGTCTGACGATGGATACGCTATGAGTCAAACAGGCGGTGATAATGTTGTCTACTCTAAATATTCAAGCAATGG
Source organism: Cyclobacteriaceae bacterium (assembly GCA_031395485.1). GTDB lineage: Bacteria > Bacteroidota > Bacteroidia > Cytophagales > Cyclobacteriaceae > UBA2336. Next base: position 287,092 of record JANNUS010000010.1, read on the forward strand.
AAATTTAGCCTTTGAGCATAGTCAGCCGTTCCCCTATTTTGATGCATTTACAGGTGAGTGCTTTTCAGTTTTTGCTAAGAATACAGGTGGAGATCATTATTTTATTGAGACCACAATTCCTACGGCTAATAATTTACCGTCATATAGAGTTTTTTTGACTCCAAGTCCTGGTTTCATTAATCTTGTAGGTTACCAAGAAGGACCCAGTTCTAATTTTGATGTTGAGATAATTTTTGGCCCCGGTAAAAGCCAGAAGGCCCACCGGTTTTTAAGCTCAACGGGTGTAGGGGCAATTTCTGATTGGGATGATTTGAAATATCAGGATTACGTAGATGTACCATTTGAGGTTTGGGATGTTACGAATAACCGTCAGTTAATGGTTTCATTCCGTGATCAGGGAAGGGAAGGGGAATTTGATCTGGTTCCATATGATCTTTTTAGTTCTCCTACCGAGCAACAAAGCAGGGAATATATTTTCGTGAATAATTTTCCATATTCAGCCACACCCAATGCAACGGTTATGGCTGGCGGAGAGAACCTATTTTTTAATAACTATTTTATTTGGCCTTTTCTGAATAATGGGTTTGTATGGGATCCAACTAACTTGCCCCTAACTACATTGCTGGTGGATTATACTCCACCTGCTGTTTGGCAAAATCGTTTGGTTAAAGTAAATGAAAGTGGAATAACAACTGTGAAGGAGAATTTTATGCGGGGCAATTTCCCTTTACGAAATATTTTCAAAATACTGCCTTATAAAGATGGTTTTGCGGTGCTCTGTAATGCTCCTCAGCCACTCTCAGGTTTTTCACCTGCCCAACTAATTATTGTGGATAGTGAGTTTAATCAAATTGATGTTTCGGACATTAGTAATGATGCAGACAATATTCACAGGATGGAAAGTAGCGGGGATGCAATTTTTTATTCTTCAGGCCCGCAATTTTTTATTTCTGTCTATAAAGATGGAAAAACAATTAAAAAGGATTTTAGTGATTTAATTGGTTTTGAGAGTATGTATTTGGAGAGTTACAACATAACACCCACAATAACAGGCGGGCTAGCAGTTTTAGCATGGGTGAAGCCCACATCCACTACCAGAGATATGTTGTTTCTTGAGTTGGATGAAAACCTGGAGTTAGTGAAGAAATAGTGTGTTTTAATTATTTCTTTTTGCCAAAGAGAAGTTTAGCCCCAATGCCAATAATAGTTACCCAGATAAATCCATTGACAATATTTATGCTAACTGAATGCTCATCTACAAAACTTTGCCATGACGTAATGTTGGTACTGAGCAATGCCAGCCATATTTGCGGAACAATAAGTAGGGCTAATAGTACTTCTATCTTCTTCTGATTCTTTTTGGCCTTCTCTTCTTCAGCTTCGCGGTTAACCCGCTCTTGCTCACGCCACTTTTCAGTAAGTATTTTATTCATCTCTTCCACTTCATCTTTCACTTCATGAAAGAGTGCATCAACTTTAAGGTTTTTAGTAGCCAGATAATAGAATTCATTTTGTTGCGTATAATGAGAGATTTCTGCAAACAAACATTTCAATTGCACTTTCGAAATACGATCAATTAAATCAGAGAGTTGTTGAACATTGGGCTCCTGGTTGTTTGTAAAAAGTACATTGGTATCGGCCGCAGCGGCAATCATAGCAAACCGTTGATGGTATGCCAGCAAGTATGACCAGATCGTTCGATTAAGTACCGTATTTCTGTAATTTTTCAAAAACTCTTTCTCGTCTCTCTTTGCCAACACAACTGCACCTTCTGAGGACGCTCCATAAATCACCTGATCAAAGGTTTGCGAAATTTCTGAGCGGTCGTTGATGAAAGAAGAGGAGGGTAAATATTTTTCGGAGTAAATCCTTCTCAATCTAAATAGAGCAATATCAAGGTCTTCGCCTTCCAATGACTCTGCTAGTGAAAGATATGTGAAGGCCTGCAGTCGACTGGGCGAAAGAATACGGGTATGTTCTTTTACACCGCTTAATAAGTAATCAATCCATTGTGGTACTTTCCATGAGAAATGTTTTGCGTCTTCGGAAAGCGTATTTACGGTCGATTCATTCAATTTTTTGGCGATCAGTGCTTCACCTTCTTGCGCATTAGGGTGTTCTTTTCGTGCAGATACGATTTCCTGTACCTGGCCTGATGAAAAAATGCGCAACCGGTAATTTAAATCCAGCAGGTTGTTTAAGGTTTGATTCTCTTTCAACTGCACTCCGTATGTAAGAATTCCGATTTGGGTAAGCGGAACTATAAAAAGTGTGGGGGATAAAATTGAAGAATCTTTAACAAAGGTAAATTCTATGTTCCCATCTTTTCCCGGCATGGCATGGGTTCTTCCAAACAGGTTCTTGAAGAGAAAGAGTTTCTCTTTGTCTGCTTCTGTAATATTTTCGCTTTTTATTTCGTAGGCAAACAGCTGATTTTTATCAGCCTGTTCCATTGGCTTTGATACATTTTCAGTAAAGAAAGAATGGATATGCGGAAAGAAAAAGGATGGATCGGGTGATCGGGTACTTTTTGTCCAGATGGAACTATTTTCTAAGGCTGAAAGAAAATCACCCGTGATCCGAAAAGGATAGAGAAAAAGAGTAAACGAATCGTTGAGTTTCACTATTGTATGGTCACCTTTTTCAAATAGAATCCTTTAGCATCCACCTGTGGAGGTAGTACACTGTTTACAACAATGCCTTCGGCCGGAATAACCAATTTACTTGTTTGATCATTTGCAGTAATATCGAATGGTAAAGGCATAAAGAAATTGTTAATCCTTAGTTGATATTTCTGAAAACCAACTTGCTTTACATTCACATCGAGTACATCGGTAGTTCTTAAGTAAAAGTCGAAAAATGGTTTTAGGTCTTTCCCGGAGGCTTTGCTAAATAGGTTCTCTACATCTTTAGTTGTAACAAAATTGTCATAGGTGTATTGAGGATCGGTTGCTAATTTTTTAAGGGTTGGGAAGAAGATACTATCCCCAATTACATACCGTAAACTATGCATAAAAAAAGAGCCTTTAATGTAAATATCGCCACCATATACTTCAGCTTCTGTTACTTCATCTCCTAATACAATTGCTTTTGTATTTCGCACACCCCTTTTGTGGCCATCTATCATTTCGTTATAAGCTGCTTCTCCTCCTAATTCTAGCATAGCTAATGCTTCGGCATACGTGGCAATTCCTTCCTGTATCCACATATGTGCCCAGTCTTTATTGGTAACCTTATTGGCCCACCATTCATGGGCATACTCATGAAACAGGTTATCGGAATATTCATGACCACCCACTTGCCTGTATCTGAATTTGTTATCAAAAGTGATCATCGTTTGATGCTCCATACCTGAATTAGGCACTTCAGCAATTCCAATTTTTTCCTTGGCCCATGGATATTCACCAAAATACTTTTCCAAAATCTTGGAGTCTCTAATTTTTGTTTCTATTACTTTTTTAGCGTGCATCGTATCCACTTCTAAAACATAATATTCGACTGGTACACGAGTTCCTGCAATCGTAGTGTATACGTCTTTTACCACTTTGTATTTACCGATATTGAATAGAATACAGTAATTGCTGATGGTATACTTTGTTTTCCAATAATATGTTGATCTGTTATTTTTAGTGGCAACATTCATTAATAGACCTGGTCCTGCAACCACTAAATTTGAAGGAACAGTTATTTTCATATCCACCCCTTCGTTAGGCTCATCACTGGGATGATCTTTACAGGGGAAATACATTTTACCTCCTTCACCTTGAATGTTTATGGCTACCCAGTCATTCCCGTTCGTATCTTTAGTCCACGTAAATCCACCATCCCACGGAGGTTTTACAGCTACAGGAGGAATTCCGTTGTATTCAATATTTACTCTGTGATTTCCTATTTTAAAACCTGCTGAAGAAGTTATAAATATTTTGTCATCGTGTTGCTTGAATGAAGCCACTTTACCATTCACTTTAATTTTAGTAACCGTGTATAAATGAATTAAGTCAAGCAAAATAGTATCTGCCTTTTTTGATAAATTCAAACTTACTTCAACAAAACCCTTAATGGATTGTTGTTTAATATCTATATCCAAAGCAAGGGTATAATGCCGTATGTCCATAACAGCTTGTAAGGGTAGCAGCTTACCTCCGGAAGTGAGGTAACTTATATCTCTACTAGTAATGTTATTATCATTTTGGCTATTGGCAATAAGGCATTGAAATGAAAAAACAATGAGTGTACATAATTTAAATATGTTCGTTGTGTTCTCTTTCATCTTCAATATTAATTTCATATGCTTTTAATTGAAATGACTGTTTATAGATAATAAATATACTTTTTTTTGGAACATTTCATCTCCATTTTTTTTGAAGCCCTCAGTTATTGACGGTTACTAATCTTCTCAATTTTTAATAACTTAGTAGCCGTTTCAGCTACATTTAAAATTCTAATAACATGAAAGCACTCAAATACATCGGTATCGCCTTAGGGGCAATAGTTGCTCTTATTCTGATTATTGCTTTGTTCGTTTCGAAAGATGTTCTTTATGAGAAGTCCATCAGTATCAATGCGCCCATTGATAGTGTTTGGTTGAACGTCCGTAGTCTGTCTGCAATAGATAAATGGAGCCCATGGAATGACTACGATCCGAATATGAAAAAATCACTTACCGGAACAGATGGAGCTGTTGGGGCAATGTCTTCCTGGGAAAGTAATGTTGAAGAAGTTGGAAAGGGAAGCCAGACTATTTCAAAAATAGAAGTGCCAACGTTACTCGAAACTGATTTGAAATTTTATGTTCCCTACGAAAGCGAAGCAAAGGGATATATTAAACTAAGTCCTGATGGAACAGGCACAAAGGTCACGTGGGGCTTTCAAAGCGAAATGCCGTACCCGTTTAACATCATGAAACTCTTCATGAATATGGAAGAGATGATGGATAAGGATTGGAACAGCGGCCTGGGTAAGCTCAAGGCGTTATGTGAGGAATAAGTGTACTCGCTTTAGTAGGTCTACTCTTGATTATTGAGATTTGACTTTGGACGCAGGCAGTAACCACTAATTGTTTCTTATAAGAAAGCACCACAGACAATATTTTCTAGGAATTTTTTTGTTTTGAAAGGCTTGCACTATTGATCGAGGGCTTTAAGCTACGCCTCTTCCAAAACCCACCGTGTCGCGATATAGCTGTGGCGAAATATCCGCATTGGTTTTAAAGAAACGACTGAAGTAATGTTCGTCTTCATAGCCTAATTCACTGGCTATTTCTTTAACGGGCTTGGTAGTCAAATACAATTCGCGTTTGGCTTCAATTATAATACGCTCGGAGATTAGATCCGTTAGTGTTTTGTTAAAATGCGTCTTCGTGATTTTAGCTAAAGCCTTTGGGGTGATGTTCAGCAGATCGGCATAGTTGCTGGCCGAGTGCTTGGTTCTGAAGTGCTCTTCTATAGCATCCTTCAGGTTTTGTAAAATAAAAGGCTCTTTGTTGTTCGCTGTTGCTTTTTGAGCTTCGGGTTGTTGCTTGGCTTTTAAGCGGGAAGCGGTGATTAACAATATTTTTAAGTATGAAATCAGTAACTCGTATTGTGCCAATGCCGGATTTTGCATTTCTGTTTTGATTTGTTCTAATACCATTTTAAAGGTAGCCTCGGAGGGATCATCAACTATTGTAATAGGTGGATTGTAAATATTATTGAAGAGAATACCGTTGCAGGAAACTTCTTTATGGTGTTTCAGGATACAAAAGAAATCGGAATGAAAGTGAATGGCGACTCCTTTGATGTTCTTTGCTTTCGAAAACATGAAGGGCTGGAAAGGCGAAAATGCCAGCAACGAGTTTTTACCAAATTTGTATTCTGAAAAATCAGCTTTCAACTCTCCGCTGCCTTCCATCACCCAAATAAGTGAAAAATAATTATGGCGCTGAATATGATCGAAGCAGCTATGGTCTTCAAAAGAAAAGAGCTTAAAGCCCAGGTTTCCGTTTTGGGGATTGACTAATGTGAACGAGGATTGATTAAGCATAGAAAATAGTTACTTCCTTAATTTTTATATTTTTTAAAGATAGTAGTCGCAATATGTCCGCCAAAACCAAAGGTGTTGTTTACTGCGTAGTTAATACTTTTTGCCTGGGCGATTTGCAACGTTAAATTAAATTTATTGGCAAATGCAGGCTCCACTTCAGTGGTGTTGATTGTTGGCGGAATAATACCTTGCTCAATGGCCTTGATGCACACAATGGCTTCGATGGCACCGGCTGCTCCCAACAAATGTCCTGTCATCGATTTAGTGGCACTGATATTCAAATTTTTTCGTTCACCAAACACGCGCAGGATCGCTTTCAATTCACTCTCATCGCCCATAGGCGTTGAGGTAGCGTGGGCATTCACATAGTCAACCTGATCGGCCGTAATTTCTGCATCTTCCAGGGCATCTAACATTCCTAAGTAAGCTCCTTCTCCATCGGGATGCGTGCCCGTAAGATGATACGCATCGGCTGCCATGCCCGTACCAACAATCTCTGCTATGATGGGCGCACTACGTTTGATTGCTGATTCCAGACTTTCTAAAATCAATGCACCGGCTCCTTCGCCCATTACAAAGCCATCACGTTTAGTATCAAATGGCCGCGAGGCACCTTGTGGATTTTCATTAAATGTTGACAGCGCCTTTGACGCATTGAAGCCACCCATACCACTTTCGTTGATCGGTGCTTCTGAACCGCCTGTGATAATCATATCGGCTTTGCCCAATCGAATGTAGTTGCACGCATCGATGATAGCGTTGTTGGACGAAGCACAAGCTGAAATGGTTGAGAAGTTAAGTCCCCGTAATCCATAACGAATGGAAATGACACCCGAAGGAATGTCGGCAATTATTTTTGGTATGAAGTAGGGATTGAATCGGGGAATTTTTTTGCCATTCACAAATTCTTCTACCTGATCCTGAAAGGTAAGAATGCCTCCGTTGCCCGAACCCCAGATGACACCTATCTTATTTCTATTCAGTTTTTCAAAATCAATGCGGGCCGCTTTGATGGCTTCGTCTGCAGCGGCTACTGCATATTGCGTGAACAAATCATATTTTCGTGCTTCGTTTTTTTCGAAGTACTTACTGGCGTTGAAGTTTTTTACTTCTGCTGCAAACCTGGTTTTAAAGTGACTGGTGTCGAACTTGGTGATTACATCAACTCCGCTTTTTCCGGCCACTAGGTTTGTCCACAACTCGTCAATGGAATTGCCCAATGGAGTAATGGCCCCCAGCCCGGTTACTACAACTCTTTTCAGTTCTTTGATCATGATAAAAAATTAGAATGATGAAACAAGATAACCCCGTTATGATAATCTTCGTTCCTGCTCTGTAATTTCTAAGTCGTTAATGCTGGCATACCGTTTGGCCATGTAGCCGTTTTCATCGAACTCCCAGTTTTCATTTCCATAGGCACGAAACCACTTGCCTTCTGCATTTTGATATTCATACTCAAAGCGCACGGCAATACGATTTTCGGTGTGCGCCCAATATTCTTTTTTGAGTTTGTAGTTTAATTCTCTCTTCCATTTGTCGCTAAGAAATTTTACGATTTCCTCCCGGCCATGGATAAATAGGTTTCGGTTACGCCATTCACTATCGACTGTATACGCTTTGGAAACGCGCACCGGATCTTTGCTGTTCCAGGCGTCTTCTGCCATCTGAATTTTTTGTTTGGCCGTTTCAAGGGTGAACGGGGGCAGGGGTAATCTTTTTTCTTCCATAATAAGTTTCGGTTAGTTAAAACAATCCGGGCAAAATATACTGGCTCGATTTACCAACTTTATGATTTCTGTTTCCAATGCTTTTTGTTTATCGTGCGCATACCATTTGTGCAATTCAGTTGAATAGGAGGCGGCCGTTTCCGGATTTGACTTTAGTTCTTTCACTAACTTCTGAGCTTCAGTAGGTCGCGGCCCCCAAATGCCCGTTACGTTGTAGTGTGCATCCAATTGAATGAGTTTTGGTATCGACCGGCTTTCACTCGTAAGATAAGCATCCATCAATTCCGGATTCTCATCGCGATAGACTAATTTCATTTCAATCAACCCATTCGATAAGTCGGCTACTTTTTGAAAAGCGGGGAGTGTTTGCGCAGCATCGCCACACCAATGTTCGGTGAGGATCAGCCAATACGTTTTGTGTGTAAGTCGTTTCACTTGTTGCGCCAACACTTCACTTACAGCATAGGTTTTCTCTACCCTACTCATACGATGCTGGTTCAGGTTGATGTATTCTTTTATTTTCGTATCGGGATTGTACAAAAGTTCTTCGGTCATCTGGTGTTTGTATTGATCGTACCCAATACCTTTTTGAAGATAATTTTGGTAATCTGATTTTCCGATTGATTTGATTTCTGTAGCAGTCATAACTCTTCTCGTTTTAACTGTACAAAGGTGCAACCATGAAACTGGCTTTACCATGGAGGATTCACGCAATGAGGTGGATGATTTTCCTGTTCATCTGCTAAGAGGCGTTTTCCAGCCTGACAGGCTCAATAATCTTCAATTTATCACCCACACGTAGCCATTTCCCTTTTTGCGACTCAGGAATGTAGGTGTTGATTGTAAGGTGATACAAGCTGCCGTAGGCGGGGATGTGACTGTTTTCTGGTAATGTATTTTCCCTATTTTTCATCATTCGCTTTACAAATGTCTTGTCGGTGATTCCGGTAAGCGGATTGCGTGGCGGCACATTGCAGCGCGCACGCGGACTTACGCCAATCATTTCAACATCACCAATGGTTAATCGCATACCGTTGCCAGGTTCTCCTACTAAATTCTCTTCCCAGTATGGCTCAACACCGCCTAACTCAATAGTCGCACGAAAACGAAGGCGCACATCTTCGAGGGTGCGATCTGAGAATTCTTCATGCAAGGATTGCAGTGAGGCTTCACTCAAAATAGTGACACTACTGGCAGTAGGTATGTCCATTAATTGCCCCTGTTTATTTTGTACAAGGGATATGGGTTCACCAAAAAAGTCGCTTAAATATTTCTCTGCTTCTGATTTATCATTCAGCAAATGGAATGAACGGACTGGGCCGCCACTCCGGTCTGAAAAGGTTACCCTATAGTTTAGTAGATCATAGGTTGCCTTCAATTCATTTACCCTGCCGGATCGTTTGCCATTCATAAAACGGCCATCGTGCGCAAGCATGGCAAACTCCCGATCATAACGGAGTGAGTGTATGCCTATTTCTGCCTCCTTTAGCTCAACAGGGTCAAGCGATTTGATGGGGTAGATGCGGATGCGCGAAACGCAGGCTTCCATAAGATATGGGTTTGAGGAATTAATGGGTCAGGATCAACATCCCGACCCATTAAAATATAGTTATTTAAATGGCTACCCTGAATGCTTTTTATAAGATTTTTACTTTTTCAAACGCAGTTACTTCAGGGAAATCAATTTCTGTTTGAGCTGTTTTATTGAGGTAGTTTGTCAGAATATTCAATGCAACGTGGGCTACAATTTCTGCCACTTCTCCATCTGTGTACCCGGCCGCCTTTACGGATTTTACGTCAGCATCTTCTACTGAACCTTTTTTACTTACCAGGGCTTGGGCGAATTTTAACGCTGCATCAATTTTTGAATTACTGTTATTTCCTTCCCGCGCAGAGGCTAACGCAGGAACATCAATCCCCACTAACTTCTCTCCAATAAAGGAATGTGCAGAAAGACAATAATCGCAGGTATTACTTTCGGCAACTGCCAGAGCGATTAGTTCTCCTGTTTTAGCGCCTAATGTTCCATGGCCAAGTGCTCCACTCAAATTAAGATAACCTTCCAATACAGCCGATGAATTGCCCATTGTGCGCATCATATTAGGCACCATCCCTAATTTGCTTTGAACACCATTGAATAACTCTTTTGTTTTGCCTGTAGCTACCTCTGGACTTAATGCTTTTAAACGTGTCATGTTTTGTTTGTTTTAGTTTTGTTTGTCGTTATTGACAATGCAAAAGTGCAGTGCTGCACCGCGGTTTAAAATGGATGATGTACGCAAGTAGGTGGACAATTTTTCCTTTGCCCTACACTATGTGAATGAGTAACAGAGAGTGTGGGGTGTGGCTTTCTGCCATTGCTTTTGTCTCGCGCCTATGGCATATACCAAATGAGCGGGCATTTTCAGCGGTCGACTCTTTTTAAAAAGTTGAAGGTGTCGGTCAACTGTTTCTCACTTGCCATGTTATTTATTTTTTCAAAGTACAAGTTACCTCGAAGTCGTTCGCTTGCCCACTTGGGAAATCTTTGCTAGTACGTATTATATTATTTTTAGGCCGCGGCACTTTGATAGTGCTTTAGTGATTCCAACTCTTTTGATTTAAGCTGTGCTTCTTCTTCAATGTCAAAGTCGTTCTGAAGACCCAGCAAAAATTTTGCTGAATTACCAAAATATTCTGAAAGCCACAAAGCGGTGTCGGCTGTTACGCCACTGCCCTTCTGGTATTTCTTATTTCATTTTATTAAACATATAACGGCTTATTTTCCATTGTCCGTTTATTTTTTGAAGAACAAAAAGTTCTCTGTTTTCTTCTGCCACCGTTTGTCCATTTGCATGAATTAAAGTTGTTCCTTTAGAAGTTGTCCGCGCAAAAGCGTAGTCGCCATTAACCATTATCTCGTCAATATAAAATTCAATGTTTAATTGAATTTGAGAAAAAACAAATTCGTAAGATGCTTTTATTCGCTCTTGTCCAACTGCAGAAGGGGCATTGGATGGCATAAATACCCCATCATTTGCATAAAGTGGTAATACTTTATTTACGTCTGATGCATTTAAAGCATCACGGTAAGAGAACAATAATTTCTCGATTGCTGATTTTTCTGTTGTCTGTTCCATACTGTTTTGTGTTGAATTGTTAGAATGATTTTTTGTTTCGTTTTGACAAGCTGCTAACGCTAAAAGCAAAGTTGCATAGATGAATAGATTTTTCATTTCAGTAATGATTAAACATGATGTATTATATTTTTGACTTCTTCAAGCGTTACGGTTTTACCTATTTTGCCAAATTCGTGCAGGTCCCCAAAAACTTCAATTCGTATGGATTGGTCTAAACCACCAACGTGGAATGGCACGAAACCGCTACTTTTTATAACCTCTTCAATTTGTTTGTTACTATTGGTGCTGTCGGAAGCATAAAATAAAACCTTTTTTTCAGAAGCATTGAATGCCGCATTCAATAGTGAACCAACTCCTAAAGTTCCAAAAGCTTTAATTAGTTTAGTGTTTTCAGGAATTAACTCAGAAAGAATTTTTCCTGCGGATTCATTCTCGCCAATAATTTTTTTGAAGCCTCCATTTCCATCAGGAGCAATGGGATTGGATACATCAACAATAATTTTACCTCCCAATTCTGTTGAATAGGTTTTAAAAAACTCTTTTAGGGCGTTGAAATAGATGGCAGGAATAATTATATCTGCTTCATTAATTGCGGCTGCAATTTCTTTGGGTATTGCTAAGTTGCCCAATTTTGTTTCTAAAGCCTTTGTTTTCGCACTATCTCTTGCTGCAAGAATTACTGAATGTCCGCCCTTAACGAGGTTTGTGGCAATTGCCTCGCCAATTTTACCAAGACCAATAACGGCTACTTTTGTTTTTGAATTTAATGTGTTCATTTTACTTTGTATTTGAAGTTCTTTTCGTGTGAAATTGACAATACAAAGGTGCGATGAAAGAATTACCTAACCTATAAACTGGTTTAAGAAGTAGTCTTAATGTAGATTAAAGGTACGTTACTTTCCGCTTCGCTCATTTCTTATTTTACTAAGAAATTCGGGTGTGATACCAAGATAAGACGCAATTTGTGTGTTGGGCAATCTGTTAGACAGATTTGGGTATTGTTCTAAAAAACTTTCGTATCGTTCATAAGCAGTTACGCTGAACGTCTGTAGCAGTCGATTTTGAAGTTCAATGTATTTTTCCTCTATAATCACACGAAAGTTTCTGTCAAACTTGGGATAGTTGGTGTATAAATACCAAAGGTCGCCCTTAGAAAGTTGAAGTACGGTTGATGGCTCAACTGCCTCAATAAACAATTTTGATTGTCGCTCTTTGTGTAAGCTGTCAATGTCGGTAATCCAGTCGTCTTCGGTAGCAAATAAAAGATTGTGTTCAGTCTCTGAATTATCTACGCCATACATTTTGAAGCAACCTTCTACAACATAAGTGAAATATTTACAAATGTCGCCCTCTTGTAGAATATATTGTTTGCGTTTTATTTTTCGCTCCGTCAAACGACTTGTCAACGCTTCCTTCTCATTGTCGTCTAATGGTAGGTACTTATCAAAATGCTTAATTATATTTTCCATTAGTTACTGTCTGTGTCGTTCGGTAGGATTGCCTATAACGTTTTGCAGATTTTCGATGAGCGGCTTTTCAGTAGAAATGTTCATTTACTTTCTGATAACTACTTCACTTCCTCATCGGGCAGCACTTCAATATCGCGGATCAATACTTTCTTCGAAATGGCTTGCCCGGTTTTGGTGGCGGCTAATCCGCCCAACGCAGTTTCTTTATAGCGTGTTTCCATGCTGGCTCCAATCTCACCCATAGCTTCAATTACCTCGTCAACAGGAATTACGCTGCTAACATTCGCTAATGCAATTTGTGCGGAGCTGTTGGCGATTGCTGCCGCACTCGCGTTGCGCACCACACACGGTACTTCTACTAACCCTGCTACAGGGTCGCACACCAGACCAAGCATACATTGAACAGTTATTGCTACTGCGTTAAAAATCTGATCGGTATCTCCGCCTAAACAATACACAATGGCTCCAGAACCCATGGCGGCAGCGGTTCCGGTCTCGGCCTGGCAACCACCTACTGCCCCTGAAATGCTCGCTTTTTGTTCCATGATCAGCGCAATGCCCGCAGCTAACAGCATGGCTTCAAGAATTTTTTTATCGTCTATGGTATGAATTTCTTGTAGTGTAAAAAGTACACCCGGCATAATGCCACTGGCACCCGCTGTTGGTGCTGCTACAATTCGGCCCATGCACGAGTTTACTTCTTTTGCTGCTAATGCGCGCGAAATAAGATTTTGAAATTCTTTTGATAGGACTGCCTTCGGATAATTGTAAACTTTCTTCGCTCCATTGTTAATCATACCCGAGCGCGAAGTCATGTCTTCTGTAAGACCGGTGTGCACTGCATCCTTCATTACTTCCCAGGCATAGTTGAGGCCATCCCAAATTTCCTTTTCTGTACGATTTTTTTGTGTGCACTCATACTCTACTACAACTTGCACAAGCGACAGGTTGCTGTCTATACTGTATTTTTTCCATTCGTGAAAGGATTCAAATAAAAAGGCCATGCCAATGGGGTTTAACATTTACAAGGTACAAATAAACTTAACGGGTAAGCGCAATGCCACGGACACATTACAGGCTCAATTTTGTGAAGCCAATGGGTTGAACAGGTTTTTTTTGATCCTAATCTAAGTTTTGATCCTTCAATTCGAGTGTAAAGGTTGAGCCCACACCATAGTTTGATTTTACGGCAATCGTTCCTTCTATTTTTTCGGCCGCTTCTCTGGCAATGTATAAACCCAGCCCAGAGCCTTTGGATTTTTCGTGCCCTCGGAAAAACATATTGAAAATTTTTTCCTGAACTTCTGGTAATATACCCTCGCCATTATCTTCGATTTCAACGACTATGGTGTTATCCTGTTTTCTCGAAGAAACTCGGATGTACGATTGATGTTCTGGAACGTGCTTTTGATATTTTATAGAGTTCGTAAGAAGATTGTTTAAGATTATTTTGACCCTCGTTTTATCACTTCGAATTTGCGATGTGCCTAATTTGCTGAGATCCACATCTATATTCTGATATCCCTCCATATGTTTCAGGCTTTCCAGAATTTCAGTGCACAATTCATTTAATTCGAACTGCTCAACGGTTGATTCGAGTCTTTTATTTCGCGAATAATCCAGCACCTCTTTAATGAATTCGTCAAGTTTAATTACGCTGGTTTCAATTTTACTGAAATAGAGTTTATGATCTTCCGGATTATTATTGAGTTTACTAATGTTTACTAATCCTAAAATTGATTTTAAGGGGGCGCTAAGATCGTGAGAAACGCTATAAACAAACCGATCAAGTTCCTGGTTGGTTTCTTTGAGTTCGATATTTTGACCAAAAAGTTGTTTTCTGATAATTTTTAAGTCACTGATAACACGTCCTGTTATAGCGGCAAAAAGGAAGAGAAGACAGGAGCCTAAATAGGCATTGGTAGAATTTGATTGTGATATCAGCGCACCAAAAATGTTGTTGATCACGGGTGGCAAAAGGTAGGAAATAATGAAAATGTAGGTATTCCCGATTAGTGCCATTCCAAAACCGTATCGGATCGCATAGTAAAGTGAAAATAAACCAGTAAGCAACCAAAAGAATTCGAAGGTGAGAATGAAGGTTAGCGCAGTTAGCAATACGAAACTAATAACAAGTTCGGCCACAAGTTTTTTCTTGACAGTAATGTATAGCTGAATGGGTTCTATAGGGCTAAGCAGGTAATTCTTACTGCTCATTTTTGGAGTGATAAAAAACAGTACGGGCACCACAAAACAAAACCCAACAATTAATTCACTCAGTAAGTCGCGGTTAAACTGTGTCCAGAATAGATGACTCTCCATTTTACCATCGTAGATATAAAGAAACTCCCACAGGGTTACCTCAAAAAGAAGAGGAATCACAAGTCCAAACGCAAGGAACAGTATAGTACTGTTAGCATCCGGAAGCCAAAACTTTCCTTTTAGAAGCTTATAAAAAAGAAGCCATGAGAGAAGCACAGCAGTGGTTTCGACTAGACCGAATACAGGCCAAAGCCAGAAATTTTGAATACCATAATACCAGCTGTTGAATGTTGATTCAATAAACATAACCGGCAGTACCCGAAGGGGTCCCCACCAAAAAATAAGCACAATGGCAACGGCTGTAGGCAAATAAAATGCGGAGAATGAGGTTTCATACCTGAACAAAAGCGATAGCTGATCCCCAAGCTCAATCAAAAAGAATGGCGCGACCCACGTCCACCAAGGTAGTTTATGATCTTTTAAGGGGTTCAATTGTTGAAGCACTGCGGTTTAAATTATAAATGATGAAACCTTAATTTAGGAAAAAAGGCAAGCCAAGTTGGTATGAACCGCAGATTATTTGCCGCGAGTAAGGAAAGGGTTACCATTGTATCGTTATTGCTAATACAGGCAAAAGTTTTTTATGGAATTTCGGGAAGAGAAGGAAAGTCAAAATCACGTCATCAGGAAAATCAGAAGAATTTCAGTTTCGCTGGATCGGAGAGAACTTTTAACCAAGATGTCGATTGCTGCCTTATTGGGGATAATCCTAAGTTGCCTTGCGTATTATTTCTTGTTCTATTAAAAATCAAACTCTCCTAAAAACTCGGCTTGTTCGATTTGGTAAATCATGAGGTCAGGGTTTTTATTATTTAGTCGAAGAATACCCTTTATTTCGATTGGTTTTTCCGTATACGTAATTGCATGCTTTAATGAAACAGCCACTACCGATTGTGGCCCGCCTACCCCACAAAAGAAGCAGGCATTAATTGGCAAAGATGATAGCATGAATGAAGATCCCTTTAAGCCATTCTCAAAAGGGATCATATATCCGGGTAGCGAAATAATTTTACCTTCCATTGATTTTGCAGCCTGACTAAAGAGTGGTTTTTCATACTCTCCAAATTCATCTTTTACTTTCTCAAAACGAATATCATATAACTTGGGCCAGATCAGCGATGGAAGTCCGTTGTATTTTAATTGAGCAGCAGTCAGCGAATTGTAAAACAGCGCGATCGTAAACAACATAAGAAATCTTCCCGTTCGTGAAGATTTCTTAGCGAGATTAAACGGGAAAATTGTCTTCATCATATTTCAACACCTTCTTGCTTTGCGTATTCTTCAATAGGCAAGCAACTGCATACTAAATTTCTATCACCATAAGCGTTATCGATACGGCTTACCGATGGCCAAAATTTTGCCTCTTTAACAAAGGCTAATGGATATGCAGCCTTCTGTCTGCTGTATGGACGATCCCATTTATCGGCAGTAATTATAGTGGCTGTATGTGGCGCGTGCTTCAGTACGTTATTTTCCTTGTCTACAATCCCTTCTTCTATTTCGCGAACTTCATTCCTGATTTCAATTAACGCATCGCAAAAACGATCAAGCTCATCTTTTGTTTCACTTTCAGTCGGCTCAATCATTAATGTTCCGGCAACCGGGAATGAAACCGTGGGTGCGTGGAATCCATAATCCATTAAACGCTTGGCAATGTCTTCAACCTCTACACCTGATTTTTTAAAGTCACGACAATCCACAATCATTTCGTGTGCACAACGATCATGCGTGCCAGTATATAAAATTTTGTAATGCAGGCTCAACCGTTCTTTAATGTAGTTGGCATTCAGGATCGCCAGCTTAGTTGCATTCGTCAACCCTTCTCCACCCATCATGGCAATGTATGCATACGAGATGGTAAGAATGCTAGCACTGCCCCAAGGCGCTGCTGATACCGCATGGATAGCTTTTTCGCCACCCGTTTTAATAACAGCATGACCGGGTAAGAAGGGTTTAAGTTTATCGTTTACACAAATTGGGCCCATACCAGGGCCGCCACCTCCATGCGGAATACAAAATGTTTTATGAAGATTTAAGTGACACACATCGGCACCAATGTTGGCCGGTGAAGTTAATCCAACTTGTGCATTCATGTTGGCGCCATCCATATATACTAAGCCACCATGTTTATGAATTGTTTCGCAAATTTCTGTAATAGCCTCTTCGAAAACTCCATGTGTGGATGGATAGGTTACCATCAAACAGGATAGATTATTCTTATGAAGTTCAGCTTTCGCCAGTAGATCGCCTACATCAATTTTTCCATCTTCATCTGATTTTACGATTACTACATTCATACCGGCCATAACAGCACTCGCAGGGTTTGTTCCGTGTGCTGAAGCAGGGATAAGTGAGACATTACGGTGTTGATCTCCACGATGATTATGGTAGGCGCGAATAACCATAAGGCCTGCATACTCGCCTTGCGCACCGCTGTTTGGCTGAAGCGACACAGCCGTGAAGCCTGTAATTTCTGCCAACCAGATTTCCAGATTTTTGGTAAGCTCGTTGTAACCTGCTGTTTGGTCGGCAGGAGCGAACGGATGAATGTTACCCAGTTCAGGCCACGTAACCGGAATCATTTCGGTGGTAGCGTTTAATTTCATCGTACACGATCCCAACGAAATCATCGAGTGTACCATCGATAGATCTTTGTTTTCTAATTTTTTAATGTACCGCAGCATTCCATGTTCGGCCTGATGGGAATTGAATACCGGGTGTATCATAAATGCGGATGTTCTTATTAAAGAGGTCGGCCAGGTAATGGCCTCACCACCCTTTGAAGAGGCAATCGTTTTTCCGTTGGCAAAAATTTCAAGAATCACCTTCACGTCTTCAAGTGTTGAAGTTTCGTTTAGCGAAATACCAACATGGTTATCGCTAAAGTAACGGAAGTTTACATCGCATTTTAATGCTTCTTTCGTTAATGCTTCTTTATTGGTTACCGGAATTTTTAATGTATCGAAATAGTGTTCATTTACTTGTGTATGGCCAAGTGATTTTAATCCACGCTCTAATGCTTTTGCTAATGCGTGTACACGTCCCGCGATTTTTTTCAATCCTTCGGGGCCATGATATACACCATACATGCCGGCCATTACGGCTAATAATACTTGTGCCGTACAAATGTTTGAGGTAGCTTTTTCTCTACGAATGTGCTGCTCACGAGTTTGCAATGCCATACGATAGGCAGGGTTGCCTTGTGCGTCTACCGAGGCACCGATGATACGCCCGGCCATCTGACGTTTGAAATCTTCTTTTGTAGCAAAAAAAGCTGAGTGTGGTCCGCCAAAGCCCATGGGGACACCAAAACGTTGGCTAGATCCCACTACAATATCGGCACCCATATCACCGGGGGGCTTTAATAATGTTAAAGCAAGCAAATCGGAGGCTACTGATACAAATACATCGTTTTCGTGCGCTGCCTGAATGAAAGAAGTATGATCTTTAACCGCACCGTTGCTGTCAGGGTATTGAAATAACACCGCAAAAAGGTTCGAGTCAGTCAAATCAACCGTTGCGATGTCACCAATAATTAATTCTATCCCAATAGGCGTTGATCGAGTTTTTAAAACATCAATTGTTTGGGGAAATGTATTGTGATCTACAAAAAATTTATTTGCATTTTTCTTTGAAGCTTTACGAGAAGCATACAACAAGTGCATGGCTTCTGCGGCAGCGGTGGCTTCATCTAACAAAGAAGCATTTGCAATCTGCATCCCGGTAAGGTCAATTACTAAGGTTTGATAATTGATCAAAGCTTCTAATCGTCCTTGAGCAATTTCCGCCTGATAGGGTGTGTAAGCCGTGTACCAACCTGGGTTTTCTAAAATGTTTCTCAAGATTACCCCCGGAGTATAGTTAGGATAATACCCCATACCTATATATGATTTATTAATCTTATTCTTTGTGGCTAGTGTTTTAAACTCGTTTAAAAACTCAAACTCCGTGAGCGCATCAGGAAGATTCAAGGGTTTTTTCAGGCGAATATTTGAAGGTACTGTTTGACTAATAAGCTCATCTACCGAACTAGCTTTTACGACCTTTAACATTTCTATAATTTGGTTTCCACTCGGAGCATTGTGGCGAGACTCGAATTTTTCTTTGTACTGAGAATCAACGTTCATATATTCCATGATTTAGCTATTTCGGGGTAAAAACAGGCACAAATGTAAAGCAGTAAATAGACAATTAACAGGTACAACAAAAAATCCACTCCTTTTCTTACCAGTCCTGTAAAAATCTGCACATCCATCCCGTTAATCGGCAGAAATCCCAAAATCTTAATGATATTTGAGCCTAATCAAAAATCTTTACAATGAAGTTCAAAATGCTATTTATCTGGGCTTTTATTTTAACCATAAGTGTTAAAGCTCAAAATCCCAATGCCCAACAATATGGCAATAAGGTTTCAACAGACGATTTAAAGGAATACTTATCAATTATAGCCTCTGATGCACTGGAAGGTCGCGAAACAGGCACTCGTGGCCAGAAGATGGCAGCTGCTTTTATTGCAGCTCATTTTCAAGAGCTGGGCTTAACAGGTCCCGTAAACGGAAGCTATTATCAATCTGTTGATTTGTACTCCAGCATGGTATCAGATGCGTATCTGCAAGCCGGCCAGACCAAGTTTGATAACTATAGTGGTGTAGTTTACTTTGGCGCTGCCGATAGCAAAGGTGAAGCAACAAGTCCGGTAGTCTTTATAGGAAATGCTACAGAAGCAGACTTCAACCAGGTTGATGTGAAAGATAAGGCCGTGCTGCTCTTTACTAAAGAGAGACTCACGGGTAATAAAACAATTGCCTTAGCAAGAGAGAAGGGTGCGAAGATGGTTTTGATCAGCAATACAGATAATGTTGCAGATTTTGAAATATTGGCAGGCCAAATGAAAGGCTTTCTTTCGGGTGGACGATTGAGTTTGGAAAAACCAAAAGAAGCAACTAATGCGGGATTGTTTTTAGTATCGCCCGTTGTAGCTGAAAAAATTATGGGAACAACGCTGGAAAAATTAAAAAAGGCAGCGGCTGAAGACCCTAAGAAGAAAGCTTTAAAAAAAATTAAGCCTGGTGCAATTTCGTATAAGGTTGCAATGGCTTCAAAAATTACCAAATCCGAAAATGTTCTTGGTTATTTAGAAGGAACAGATAAGAAAGATGAATTGGTTGTAATTACCGCTCATTACGATCACATTGGAAGGAGAAAAGGCGGTGATGGCGATTTAATTAATAACGGTGCCGATGATGATGGTTCTGGAACGGTATCGGTGATGGCACTAGCAAAAGCTTTTGCGCATGCAAAAAATGATGGCAAAGGCCCGCGTAGAAGCATGTTGTTTATGACGGTAACGGGTGAAGAGAAAGGCTTGCTTGGCTCAGAGTATTACTCCGAACATCCAATATTCCCGCTTGAAAACACGGTAGTGGACTTGAACATTGATATGGTTGGACGCAGAGATCCTCAACACAAAGATAGTGCGCCTTATGTGTATGTAATTGGTTCGGATAAGCTTTCAGCTGACCTGCACACATTAAGCGAGAGCGTAAATAAGACAAACACAAATATTGCTTTTGATTATACATACAATGATCAGAATCATCCTGAGCGTTTATACTACCGCTCGGATCATTGGAACTTCGCACGGAAAAATATCCCTATTATTTTTTACTTTGATGGTATCCATGAAGATTACCACATGCCAAGTGATGAAGTTGCAAAAATTGAGTTTGATTTATTGACTAAACGTGCGCAGTGCGTATTCTACACTGCCTGGGAAATTGCGAACCGTGAGCAGCGACTTTTGGTTGATCCTGAAAAAATAATCAAGTAAGACCATTGTATTCATTAAAAACCGGGTATTGGACGTTTGTTCAGTACCCGTTTTTTTTTGTGTCCGTTAATTACTCAATTTAAGGTCTCAGCAACCTTCTTGTATTAGTTTGCGTCCGACATGAAAACATTCATTATGAGAATAAGAAAAACCCTTTTGCCAAGCATAGCCTTTGTTTTGTTGGCAATATCTTCACCTGCACAGCAAAGCTTATCAGAGCAGATAAATCAGTTTGTCAATGAAAAATACCGAGCGTCAGATCCCGGTGCGGCCGTATTGGTAGCAATGAATGAAAAGGTGATTTTTCGGAGGGGTTATGGTATGGCGAGTTTAAATCCCGCTGTTTCCAACAGAGCAGATATGGTATTCCGCATTGGGTCTATAACAAAACAATTCACTTCAACGGCAATCCTTCAACTTGTCGAGCAAGGAAAAATTGAGTTGAATGCCGACATCACTAAATATTTGACTGGATTCTCAACTTCCGGAAAGACAATTACTGTTGAACAACTTCTTAACCACACGTCTGGCATAAAGAGTTACACCAGCGTTCCGGATGTAATGTCGAAGGACAAGAAGGGAAAATCTATTTCAGTCGATGAGATGTTAAAGATTATACAGAGTCATCCACCCGATTTCGCGCCCAATGATCAATGGCTTTATAATAATTCAGGATATTTTTTATTGGGAGCAATTATTGAGAAGGTAAGCGGTATGAGCTATGGAGCCTACGTTTCAAAGAATTTATTTAAACCCGTAGGTATGAAATCATCATTTGCGGATGACACTAAACTACCGGCTAACCGAGCTGTTGGACACCAGAAGACAAATGCCAGTGAGTATACCGTATCCGACTATGTGCATCCATCGATTCCGTATTCTGCTGGAGCAATCTTTTCAACCCTAGACGATTTATGGAAATGGAATCAGGCTGTCTTTAATTATAAATTACTCAAAAAGGAAACGCTTGAGCGAGCATGGAAGCCCGCTAAATTAAATAACGGGCAATTGATCAGTTACGGATACGGCTGGCAATTAGGTAGGTTAGGCGACAGCCCGGTAATCGGTCATGGCGGAGCAATTGACGGGTTCTTGACTTCTGAAATATATGTACCGGATCATAAAATTTATGTCTGCATTCTTTCAAACAACATGACGGTAGCCCCCGATGAGTATGCTTATCAGATAGCAGAAATAGTTTCTGGAATAAAAAAGGAAGTTCCTTCTACCATATCGTTGGAAGAAAGCGTGGCCATTGAGTACGCAGGTGTATATCAGATCAATGAAAAGGAAGACCGGATCATTACAAGGAAGGAGAATCAATTTTTCTCACAACGCACAGGCGGAACTAAGTTTGAGATTTTTCCATATGCAAAGGATGCCTTTTATTTTAAAGATTCATCCTCAAAGCTAAGTTTCATCCGCAGTAGTCAAGGAAAAATTGAAGCAGTTGAAATGAAAGGGAGAGAATATATACTTCAGGTAGCGAAGAGAACCGATAAAATGCCTCCCTCAGATCATGTGCAGATTGAACTGGACTCAACTATTTTTGATCATTATGCTGGCGAATATGAGTTGGCCCCAGGCTTTATTATTAAAGTTTGGCGAGACGCAATGACTTTTAGGGCACAAGCAACAGGGCAACCTTTTTTTGAGATATTTGCAGAGAGTAAAACTAAATTTTTTCTAAAAGTTGTAGACGCTCAACTTGAATTCTTTAAAGATGAAAATGGAAATACCTCGAGTCTCACCCTTTTTCAAGGAGGAAGGCAAATGCTGGGGAAGAAAATAAAATAACTGAATAAATTGATTGTAAAGAAAAAGATGAGAGGCACTGTCTCTCATTTTTTTTGGAGTGTTATTGAGTAGACTTACGCAGAAAGTTTACGTCATTTCGCAGCGCAGCGGAGAAATCCCCAACGGTGCTCACCAAATGGGGATTTCTCAGTTGTGCCTCCTTCGAAAGGACGTTTTGCGTATCATGAGTTATTAATGCACTAACTGGTAATGGCTTTTAGTACATCATGTTTTGTTATGATGTGCACCTGATGGTTTTCATCCCGAACCAACACAGCCTTATTTTCTTTGTTTAAGAAAGATGACAGCACATCCAACGTGCTATCAGGAGCAACAAATTGCATTGGTTTGTCCATAACCTCACCAATTGTTTTATTTTTTAGTTGAGGATCGCCCATAATTTTTTCAAGCAGACCGGAAGAACTTATGCTCCCTACGAAATGATCGTTCTCTGTAACGGGAATCTGATCAATACCCTCGCGGTTCATTAATACAATGCCCTCACTCACTTTTGAGCTATTGGAAATGGTGCAAAGTTTATCTTTTCCGTTTCGGCTTGCAATGATATCGCGGGCTGTAGATGCGAATGAACGGGTCTCTAAGAAGCCATGGTCTTTCATCCAATTGTCATTATATACTTTTCCGAGATAACGTGTACCGTGATCCGGCAATAGGATAACCATGAGATCATCTTTTTTCAGATGCTCTTTTGCGTACTCAAGCGCACCGTGAACAGCTGAGCCACTTGACCAACCTACAAAAAGACCTTCTTCGCGCGACAGTCTGCGGGTCATCACCGCGCCATCTTTGTCGGTTACTTTAATGAATTGATCAATCAAACTAAAATCCACATTCTTGGGAAGAATGTCTTCACCAAAACCCTCTGTTAGATAGGGGTATACTTCGTTCTCATCAAAAATTCCAGTCTCCTTATATTTTTTAAAAACCGACCCGTACGTATCAATTCCAACGGTACTAATAGAAGGCTTTTGTTCCTTCAGATATTTTGCGGTTCCGCACATAGAACCACCCGTGCCAACAGTTGCTACATAATGCGTAATAGTTCCTTCTGTTTGTTTCCAAATCTCCGGTCCGGTGCTTTCGTAATGAGCAATTGCATTGGAAGGATTATCATATTGATTTGGGTAAATAGAATTTGGAATTTCCTTGTTCAGTTTACGAGCCACAGAATAGTATGAGCGAGGATCATCCGGAGCCACGTTTGTCGGACACACGATTACTTCGGCACCTACTGCACGTAAAATATCAATTTTCTCCTGCGATTGTTTATCGGCCATTGTAAAGATACAACGATAGCCTTTGGCAATGGCAGTAAGCGCCAATCCCATTCCGGTATTTCCCGAAGTGCCTTCAATGATCGTTCCACCGGGTTTTAAAATACCTGCTTTCTCGGCATCCTCAATCATTTTCAATGCCATCCGGTCTTTTGTGGAATTTCCCGGATTGAAGTACTCAACCTTTGCAATGACAGTACCCTGAATATCTTTAAATATCCGGTTTAATTTTACCATGGGTGTGTTTCCAATGGTTTCTACGATAGAGTTATAATACATGGGAATTGTGTTGGGTGGCAAATTTACGAAAACACTCGGAAAGCGTTAAGCGGAATGAACCGTCTTTTTAGGAAAGTATCAGGCTGCTCCGGCCAGTAAGTACAAAACGGCCATGCGGATTGCTACACCGTTTTCAACCTGGTCGAGAATAATTGAATGTTTAGAGTCAGCTGCGTCACTGCTTAATTCAACACCCCGGTTAATGGGGCCCGGGTGCATGAGTATGATTTGTTTTTTTAAATTATCAAGCATCTTTTTATCAATGCCATAGTAAAGCGTGTATTCACGCAGCGATGGAAAATATTTAATGTGTTGTCTTTCCAACTGGATGCGGAGTACATTGGCCACATCGCACCAGGCAAGCGCTTTTTTAACATCAAATTCTACCTGAACACCTAACTGGTTAATGTATTTAGGCAATAAGGTAGGAGGGCCGCACACCATTACTTTGGCCCCCAGTTTTTGCAAGGCGAAAATGTTGGAGAGCGCAACCCGCGAATGCAGGATATCGCCAATAATGGCTACTTTTTTTCCGGATATAGATCCCAGTTTTTCACGAATTGAAAAGGCATCAAGTAATGCCTGCGTTGGATGTTCGTGGGTACCATCTCCAGCATTTATAATATTGGCTTTGATATGCCGTGATAAGAAATGTGGAGCCCCTGGGCTAGCATGCCGCATCACAATCATATCAACTTTCATTGCCAGAATATTGTTGACTGTGTCGAGCAGGGTTTCTCCCTTTTTCACCGAACTGTTAGAGGCAGAGAAATTAATTACATCGGCCGATAATCTTTTTTGCGCCAGCTCGAATGAAAGGCGGGTACGGGTGGAGTTTTCAAAAAAAACATTGGCAATGGTTACATCGCGTAATGACGGCACTTTTTTAATGGGCCGGTTAATAACTTCTTTAAAATTATCGGTAGTTTCAAAAATAAGTTCAATGTCGTCACGGGTTATTTCTTTAATTCCGAGCAGATGTTTTTGACTAAGTTTTGACATTTTTTATCCCTTATTAATCAACCAAATTTTATTCGCAAGCCCGTTTGATTCGAGTTCAACCAAAACTTTTTGTGATGTTAATGTATTCACAACTTTTCCCACATAGTCGGGGGCAATGGGTAAGTCGCGGTTATATTTTCTATCAATAAGTACAAGTAGTTCTACTGTAGAAGGCCGGCCAAAGGCGATCATTGCATCCAGAGCAGCTCGCACCGTACGCCCGGTAAAGAGTACATCATCAACTAATATTACTCGTTTACCTTCAATAACAAATGGAATTCGTGTTTCGCTAGCTTTGGCCGGAATTTCCCTGCGTCTGAAGTCATCACGGTTAAATGTGGTATCGAGGTAACCTAACGGGATCGTTCTCTTTAAAAGTTTCCCAAGTTTTTGGTGGATGATTTCGGCTAAAATTACGCCTCGTGGCTGCAATCCAAGTATAACGGTTTCTGAAAAATCCTGGTGTGCTTCAATCAGTTGTTGGCAAAGGCGGCTGAGTGTAATATCAAGCAGGTCGGAATCGAGAATCAGTTTTTTCTGCATAAGCCGAACGCAAATATACAGGTTTTTTTTTATGAGCGTACCTTCGGATAACCAACCTTGGTTATAAAATATACTTTCCTTCTTCGGCCTCCTTGTGAGGGTGGGGAAACGGTATTCTGAATTCCATGGGTAAGAAAATATCCCTTATACCAGTAATCTAGTTTCGTAGTAATAGTTTGGCTTTCGTCAGATCCTGCTTCGCTTGATTTCGCATCAAGCTCATTAAAATCCTTTCCCTCTAATACGTTATTATCACGGATAATTTTTGTTTGCAACTTATTGTCTGATAGGTAGAGTAGGACAATAGAGTCATCCTGAATATCCATTTTTACATATTGTTCGAGCGAAAAAGTTCTAACATCATTCATCTCAAAACTATTATCCCAAATCAGATTTCCTTGAAAATCAATTCCCAATACAGCCGCATGAGTATATTGATATCCATCGAAAATTCGTTCAGTATTGTAGGCGGAGGCCATTAAAGGTGATACCGGTGGATTTTTATAGCGTTTATAGAACGCTTCTCCCAGCATAATAAATTGATTTCCACTAGGCAATAGCTCATGAACTAAAAAGCGATATTGAAAGCGGAGTTTTTTTCCTCGAATTCTCTTTCTTTCTATTTTTCTCTTTATGCGATATTCCTGTTTGTCGCGCATGTAGTTAAAAAAATTATCAAGCTCCCCAAAGTTGTAATACTTTATTTGCCGAACGCCTACTTCATCAAGGGTAGCAATGAACAAGCCTTTTGAATACTCACCATTTTTATTCCCGAATACTCCCGCTACAATTCGAGCGTTATCGTTTGTTTGGATAAGCCTGCCAAAAATCAAATGGTTATCATCATCGGGTATAAGCATGATATTATCTTCAAGTTTACCGAATGCGTCATAATGCTTTAGCCAGATGGTTTTTTGTTTTTGATAGTTCTGAGCACAAATTAATAAGTCGAAGGAAGCATCTGGATTTACTTTTAACTGAGCCAACTCGCCAGTTTCATTGAATAGGCCGGGAAGTATTTTTGATTTTTGGATGTCGAATTGGAAGAATAGTACTAACGGAACTCGATTATAATATCCGCCAATAAGTGCACCTTGGGTATTAACTTCCAACATTGTTGGAAAAAATGGAATTGAATTTCTGACCGAAAACTTGATATAATCTCTGGTGTGAAGGTTGACTCTATATAACTGAAAATTTCGATCCGCCAACCTCACATCGTGCAGAATAAGATAGAGATTATCCTCTACAATAATTTGATTTCCAATTACTAGATTTTTATCCACCGGAAGTTCCCCATGCCAAAGTTCTTGCAAGGATGAGTCGGTATGAATTAGCTCAATAAAATCACCCGAACGTGAGGTCATTCTTCGGTGCAAGACAAGGCCATATTCCTTTCCAGAAGAAACTTCAAAGCGTTCATTGTTATTTGAAATGGGTATCTCCAGTCTTCCATACTGTTGAAGCTGTGCCATGCCAAAAAATGGTGCCAGGGTAAGCGTGTTAAGGAGCAACCACTTTATTGATATAAAAAACCTGTCTTGTTTTAGCCGCATTATGTTTATTGCGAATAGTTTGATATCCCCATACGTAAAAATTTGAACCGTACCAATGTTGAATTAACCCGGTGGGGTTGTCTTCATTACGAATTTCATCGTAGCTATCTTTTAATCGAATCTCATCGGTAAATTCTGTTGCCTGGCCGCTGCTAAATTCCACTTCCTTTTGTCTTATTTCCGACTCCTTTTTATACAGAAGCAGAAGGCCATCATCATTTGTATAGAAATCAACAACTTGCTCGAGTGATTGTTTTTTAATTTTCTCTAATTTAATACTGTAATCCCAAAGTACACCACCTGCATTATCAAAGGCAACTACGGCACCATGAACATTTTTAACCTCCTGATTATTGGCAACATTGTTTCCGTAGGTATATCCAGGGGCAGGGGTTCTAGTGGTTGGATAAAGCGATCCATAGGGAGTGTACGAGGGGTAGTTAGTTTCAGCCGTGCTGTAGCGCGAGGTTGGATTACCGGTAGTTGAGGGGATATAGGATCCGGCAAGAAGCAAAAATCCATTTGTGTGTTCAACAATCTTAAAGGGCATCACATAATTGGTAAAGTCCGGGATTTTCCCCAACTCCAACGATCGTTGAGTACGTAATTTTATGGAAGCAATTTTCTTAGGCTTTAAATAGTCTAAGTAGTGTTCGAGTTGGCCAAAATAGACGCGGTTTATTTTTTGTTCGGCAAAAGGGTTAATGGAAAGGGTGTAAATACCGGAAGCTTGTTTAGAATTGCGTTTGCCCCATGTTCCAATAACAAGTAAATCTTCCTTTTCCAAGGCACTGCTAATACCACTGTGCAAAAACATATCATCATCAATGTTTGCAGAGCATTCAAATAACTGCTTGCCGGTTGATTCGAACGTGCGAAAAATTATTTTGCGATTATCACGATCAACCCTGTCAACAAGGAGTACATTAAAAGTTTGATTGTAATTAGTACGCAAATCAACCAAGTCTGTACTTTTTTGAAAAAAACCCGGAAGTATTTTAGTGTTATTGATGGAAGGCATATAGAGTAACACAGCCGACTCCATATTTACATAACCACCGAAAACGAAATTCTCACCCGCACAGATAAAATGTGTTATTTGAAAGTTTAATTCTGGGCGGATTTTGTATAGAATACTTTCACGACTCTTTAAATTAATTGAAACAATATCCATTTCACCCTTTGTATCCTTCCGCACAAAGAGTAGATGAACAGCGCCTGGCGAAACTTCGTATCCTGCAAGGTGGTTACGTGTATCAATTTCAAGCTCCAGCGTAGCATTTTCTTGTAAAGCGGAATCCAACAAGGTCACTTCCCAGGTATGGTTACCGCTTTTATACCGATTCACTTCGCGAACCAGCGCAATGCCTTCAATTTTTAGTGGGATGATGCTAAAATCCTCATCACTATACCGTTGCTCTTTCTCAAACCGGTGAGGTTGCTGAAGTTGGGAAACAGCTTGTGTAAAGATGTTGGTGACAACGAAAAAAGCAAGCAGTAATTTCAGGGTATTCATTATACGTCACTTAGTTCAAGTACCATGTTAAACTCATCTTCAAGAACGGGCTGAACAGATAACCGAGAGGATTTTACGAGAACCATGCTACCCAGTTTTTTAATGGCTTTTATTTGACTTAAGGTAACAGGTTTTTTTAATTTTTTACCAACCTTAATTTCCACCACTACCCAAGCCGTGTCATTCGGGTCAGGATAACCATCCCGTAAAAGGTGAGCCGTGCCTATTATTGCTTTGTCGTCTCCGCTATGGTAGATTAATGCGGTGTCACCTTTTTTCATGGCTTTTAAATTATTGCGAGCCTGAAAATTGCGCACACCATCCCAAACTGTTTTATTATCGCGTACCAGGTTATCCCAGGAGTACGTTGTGGGTTCAGTTTTTAGAAGCCAGTAGTTCATTATGTCTTTAAATTTACTTTTCTAAAATACTAAATAGTGGTTGTTAAAGTTAACGGAATCGTAATAAAAAAAGCCCCCCGAGTACTCGGGGGGCTTTGATGTTTACTTGAAATTTATTTAATCAATAATCTTCATTTTGTTCCATGTCTGGATTAATAATTATTTCCCTGCTAGGAATAGGAAATATTAGTTTAGGAGCATTGAACGCCAAGGCACCGACTGACCGGCCGGTACGTTTTAAATCATGAATTTGGTGCCCTTCAAAGGCAAGTTCAAGATGCCTTTCATTCAAGATATCAGCAATAGTAACACTACCTAAATCTGCTAACCCAACCCGGTTCCTTATCGTATTGATGTCATTTAAAGGTGTATCTCCAACGGTAGAGCCTGCTTCTAAATTTGCTTCAGCCCTGGTCAAGTACATCTCAGCCAACCGGATAATATTCACATTGCCAAACTGGTTCTCCCATTTGCCGGTTCGCTCTCCATCATAGAATAGGTTTAGCCGATCATCACCTGCTTCGTAAAGCACAAAATGGGCTGGTTCTATATAAATGTCACCTCTTCCAGTCGTTGAAAAAAATGTGTTCATATTATTGATACCAGACTGACTTGTAACTTGCAGAGCAAAGATATCTTCACTTGTTGCATTGTCATTATTACTTCGGCTACTGAACACATTGGCAGAGTTATTAAAATTATCTGCGTAGTCACTAAGAAGGCCAAATTCTCCAGACCCAATTACTATATCAGCCTCAAGGGCTGCATTTGCGTAATCTTGTTGCATCATGTATACGCGCGAGAGTATACTGCTGGCAGCGTATGTTGTCGCAAAAAAGCTATTGGTAATGGGTAGAAGTGTTTTCGCGTCCTGTAAATCACTAATTACCTGAGTATAAACTTCTGCTACACTGCTTCTGTCAACTAATGCGGTAGTGCTAGGCTCTAGGACAATAGGTACACCCGGATTTGTTGCCGGTGTGCCTGACGGATCTGTCCAAGTGCGTGCATACACCCTTACCAATTCGAAATACATAACCCCACGGATAAACTTAGCCTCCCCTTCAATGCGATCTACTTTGTCTGCAGTAACAACAGATAAGTTCGCGAGCACGGTGTTACAGATATTAATAACCCTATAACAATCAAGCCAAGTTGCTTCTGCTTGTCCATTGGTAATCAACATGGCATTATCCCATATTTCTGCGGGGTCAGTAAATGTTCCATCCCAAAAGATTTCCCCATCATCGCCAATAAGTTCCGCATCACGTTGCATGTTTCCGCCATATACATCTCCATCGCCTAAAAAGGTATAAGCACCTACTATTAATGCCTCAATGTCCTTTGATGTACCTGTGCCAGTTCCGGAATCAATTGTATTAAAAGGCTTTACATCCAACTGGTCACCGCAACTTGTGAACACGGTTATTGCTGATATCAGTATAAAAATTTTCTTTTTCATATTTTAAGTCTTTAAAATCCGATGTTAATACCAAAAGTGATTGTCTTCGGCTGTGGAGCAGAATAGAAATCGGTTCCCTGTGTTATGTTACTTTCAAAACTATCAGCATTTACCTCAGGATCCCACAGTTTGTAATCGGTAATCGTTAACAGATTTTGCCCACTTACATAAATCCTCATTTTAGTAAGCGAAGCTTTGCTAATGAGGGATTGAGGCAGATTGTAACCAAGTGTCAAGGTTTTTAATCTCACATAACTACCATCTGATATGTAGCGGGATGATTCGGCAATTCCGTTACCTCCAAATAACCTTGCTTGTGGGACGTTAGTAATATCACCAGGGTTTTGCCATCTATTCAACTGATCACGTGTTTGATTGTCATAGAAATCGCCATTGGCCGACATAAATTTTCCACCACCGTTATATACATCGTTGCCTGAAACTCCCATGAACAATATGCTCAGATCAATTCCTTTATAAGAGAAATTGTTGGTCATACCCCAAATTATCTCGGGGTTAGGGTCACCAATTTTCACCAATTCAGCTAAGTTGGGGTCATTTGTTGTAATGAGGTCATTATTAATATCCCGGGTAAAATACAAGGCGTCTCCATTTGCCGGATCAACACCTGCATACTTCGGCCCGAAGAATATTCCGATAGGTTCTCCTTCAATAGCTCTTGATAAAAATGAACCTTCAATAACCTGGCCATCCAGGTTTGTAATTTCATTTTTATTATTTGCAATATTGAAGCTGGTATTCCATTTAAAGGCGCCCACCAGATTCTCGGTGTTTAGAACAAATTCAAATCCTTTATTTTCAAGATCTCCAACATTCTGGATTTGAGTTCTGGCTACCCCCGCTGAGCCAACAAGGTTTACTGCGAGAAGCAAGTCGGAGGTCTTTTTGATATAATAATCAATCTCACCGGTAATGCGGCTATTGAAAATACCAAAATCAACCCCAATATCCGTCTGAGCCGTTTGCTCCCAACGCAGATCACGGTTTTCAATTTGGGAAGGACGTTGTCCTGGAACCGCTGCATAGCCTCCATCACCAGAGTACAAACCCTGCCACGGGAAATTGCCTATTTCTGCATTTCCTGTTAAGCCGTAACTGGCACGAAGTTTTAGGAATTCAAGGATGTTGTTATCTGCTAAGAAGGATTCTTCAGTAAGTATCCATCCTACAGAGGCAGCAGGGAAAAATCCATATTGATTATCTGGACCAAACCGGGAAGAACCATCTACGCGACCGCTAAGGCTAACTAAGTATTTGTTATTGAATTTGTAGTTAGCCCTTCCAAAATAGGAAGCAAAAGCAAAACCAGTTTCAGTTGAGCTTCCTGCAGTAATGCTAGCAGCAGATATAACTTTTTTATAGGAATCGCTGGCAAATTGTTGGCCTGTTACACTGCCAAAATCTGTATTTGATTTTTGGAAGCTCATACCCGCCACAACGTCTAAGGCATGTACATCAAATGATTTGGAGTACTGAAAGAAGTTGTTTGTGGTATAATTAAAAACTTGTGTCCAGATATCATTTGCTTCTCCGTTTGGAGCACCCGAATTTCTAGAGGACTGAGTGGCAAAATACCGATCTTCATGTTGGTTTAATAAATCGAATCCAAATTCAGTTCGGAATGTTAATCCCTCAATAATCTTATAGTTGCCGTAGAGCGTTCCGAAGTTTCTAAAAACTGTAGTCACCCGATCATTGTATGCAACATCGATTAGCGGATTATAATATTGTGGAAAATTAGTATTTGGCAATCCGGTAACTGGATTGAGGGCTCCACTAATTAATTCACTTCTTGGATCAACTGGTGGAGTCATGGGCCCAAGTGCCACCATTTGCAGCGGGGTTGAGAATGCATTATCATCCGCTAACCGATAATTCACTGTTCTGGCCAAACTAAAATTAATTCCTAAAGATAGTTTTTCTGTTGCCTGATGATCAACATTAATACGTCCACCTATTTTTTGGAATCTATTTCCTATGAGAATACCATCCTGATCACCCCAGGTAAGTGAGGTAAAGAATTTTGTTTTATCTGTTCCTCCGCTGGCACTAAAATCGAGCTGATTAACTTGAGCCTCTTGAAAAGCTAAGTTATCCCATTTGGTATCAATATAACCAGGTGCTCCAGGAACTGCCCACGATTCGTGCGGAACTCCTGTTCCAGATGAAGTAAGATTTGCAGGGTCTGCTCCAAAACGATTAAGCCGATTAGTAAATGATGTGAGAGAAACAGCACCCGTTGCGGCACGAGCTTCCGTAAACAACTCAACATATTCTGCAGTATTAAGCCACTCAACATGATTAGTGGGTTTACTAAAACCCGTTAAGTAGTTAAGATTAAAATTTGTTTTGCCACTCTTACCTCTTTTAGTTGAAATCAAAACTACACCATTGGCAGCACGTGAACCATAAATTGCTGCAGCTGATGCGTCTTTTAAAATTTCAATTGATTCAATATCATTTGAGTTCAAATCCGCCAAGGGATTAGTTGCACCTCCCACAGATGCCTGACTTCCTGATGTTATAGGTATTCCGTCTATAACATACAGCGGCTGATTACCAGCAGAAACTGAAGAGGAACCGCGAATACGAATTTTTATCCCTTGTCCTAATTTTCCGTTCCCAGCTTCAACAAAAACACCTGCAGCTCTTCCTTGTATAGCCTGTTCAAAAGTTGGTACTGGAATACCCTGAACTTCAGTTCCACTCACTTTAGCAATATTACCCGTTAGGTCTTGCTTTAATTGAGTACCATAGCCAGTCACCACAACTTCTGATAGTTGCGTAATATCGGTCGCGATTTGAACATCAACGACTGACCTTGTTCCAACGGAGACCTCGACAGTTTTATAGCCGATAAAAGAAAAGACAAGAACAGCATTATCGCCCGAAACAGCGATACTGTAGTTACCGTCTGAATCCGAGGCAGTACCTGTGCTTGTTCCCTTTACCAACAAGTTCACACCGGGTACAGACGTTCCGTCATCTTGTGAGGTGACCTTCCCCGTAATCACTCTCTCCTGGCCAAAAACCTGGCCACTGAAAAAGAGTAGCATAACACACATTGCTAGTAGATTTTTCTTCATAAATAATAGTTTAGTTAGTAATAATGGTAGCGTCAATCTAGTGCTTAAAACGCAAATTTTCAACAGTAGAAATGCTGAAATTCGATTTTGCCAAAATTAAAGACGGTGAATACAGTAAAGAAGAGAATAAACTATGGTAAGGACAAATAATTTTTTTAATAGGCTCTCACCAGCTTGCCATCCATAAAATTAACGAACGCTCGGTTAGATACTTTCATACCACCCAGTGTGGGGTAGTTTCCTGTAAAATACCAGTCACCTTCGTGGTGTGGAATTGCTTTATGAAGATTTTCGGTTGTTTGAAAAACTACTTTTACTTCCGCCCGCATATCTGCCGGCCGCACGATTTCTGAAATTTTAGCAGAGAGTTGCTCGTCTGTAAACTGCTCGTACAATCGCTTCACATAATTTTGTGGATGTTCATCTTGTGGAGCGTGCAAACATTGTTCGTACACTTCTTCCAGCAGATGATCTTTTCCTTGTTCCTTCATAAGTTCGACCATCGCACGAAAGGCCACGAAATCGCCCATGCGGCTCATGTCTATTCCATAGCAATCGGGAAAACGAATTTGTGGAGCAGAAGAGACCACGACAATTTTTTTAGGGTTCAAGCGATCTAGCATTTTTAAAATGCTTTTTTCGAGCGTAGTGCCTCTTACAATGGAGTCGTCAATTACCACCAGCGTGTCTTTATCTTTATTTACAACTTCATATGTAGTATCGTAAACATGCGCCACCATTTCATCGCGATGGTCTTCATCGGTAATGAACGTGCGAAGCTTGGCATCTTTGATTACAATTTTTTCTATTCGTGGCCGGAATGAAAGAACGTCTTCTAGTGAATCTATCGAAGGCTTGTTCTCAATAATAACTTCCTTTTGCTTGTTAATTAAGTAATCTTCAATGCCCGCCATCATCCCGTAGAAAGCAGTTTCCGCAGTATTGGGTATGTAGGAGAAAACAGTATTTTTTAAATCGAAGTTAATAGCCTTCAGTACTTGCGGCACGAGGAGTCTGCCAAGTTGTTTGCGCTCACGATAAATCTCAGGATCGTTGCCACGCGAAAAATAAATACGCTCGAAGCTGCATGATTTTTTTTCACCCTCGGGTACAATGGGGTACATGCCAAATTCTCCGCTTTTATTGATCACCAGCGCGTGGCCAGGTTTAACCTCTTCAATTTGACTGTAGTCAATATTGAATGCTGTTTTAATGGCGGGCTTTTCGGAAGCGACTACCACAACCTCGTCATCGGCATAGTAATAGGCGGGGCGTATTCCATTCGGATCACGCACAACAAATGCGGATCCGGAACCGGTCAGTCCGGCCATCGTGTATCCTCCATCAAAATCTTTACAGGCTCTGCGCAATACCCGCTGCAGGTCTATTTCGCTTTCAATAATGTCTGAGATTTCCTGATTGGAATATAGGTCTTTGTATTTTTCGAACAGCGCCTGAACTTCCTCATCCAGAAAGTGCCCGATTTTTTCCATCACGGTTACGGTATCCACTTTTTCTTTCGGGTGTTGACCAATATTTACAAGCAGATCAAACAGTTCTTCAACGTTGGTCATGTTGAAGTTACCGGCCATTACCAGGTTACGGCTTCTCCAATTATTTTGCCGCAAAAATGGGTGAACATTTTCGATGCTGTTAAACCCGTGTGTTCCGTAGCGCAAGTGGCCCAGCCAAAGTTCGCCCGTGAAGGCTACGTTTTTTTTAAGCCACTCTGCATCATAAAATTTTTCTTTCCCGGTCTTTTGAGCTTTGCTGAATTTCTTTCCTATTTTTTTAAAGAGATTTGCCACCGGTTGCGACTTCATGGAACGATACCGACTTATGTACCGATGCCCTGGTTCAATATCGAGCTTAATGTTAGCAACCCCGGCACCGTCTTGCCCCCGGTTATGCTGTTTCTCCATGAGGATGTACATTTTATTAACTGCAAACGAGGGTCCGTACTTATCTACATAATAAGAAAGTGGCTTACGCAGGCGGATTAGGGCTATTCCGCACTCGTGGAGGATTTCGTCACTCATTTTGGTCGGTTAAAAGTTATCCGTTATCCGTTATCCGTTATCGGTCGAAATGATAACTATTAACGGTTAGCTGATTTAAAGCACAAAGTTAATTCTATTCAGCCAACCCATCAACAAATCGGGCCGAATGAATAAAAGTAGTACCAACGCAACTAAAACAAGGGCTAAATAATTCTCTGGATTGGTTTTTTTAGGCGATTCGATTTTCTCGCTTGTTTTTATGAAAGAGTAGTAAGGAATTTTTAGGTAGTAGAATAAAGAGACAACGGTGTTCAACAATCCGAAAACAAGCAGCCAAGCTAAGATGTCTTTTCCACTTTGTTCGTAAGCACTCCACAGTGAAGTAAAAATGAACAATTTTGCAGTGAACCCTGCGGTGGGCGGTATGCCCGCCAATGCTATAAAACCAATGAACATCACAACACTTACCATCACGTGCGACCTCCCCCAACCGCTAAAAGATGGAATTGAATTGACATTATTTTTTTCAAAAAACTGCAAACCAAAAAACACAGCAAAATTTACCAGTAGATACACGCTGCCATAAAATAACATGAACTGAATTCCCTGAATAGAAAAGCACACAACGCCAATCAATAAAAAACCCGATTGCGCAATCGAGCTATACGCCATCATTCTTTTAGGATTGGTTTGCCACAAGGCTGAAAAATTACCAACGGTAATACTCAGTATGGCCACTATGCTTAAGATGATTTGCCAATCGAAATTACTTTGCCCGAATAAATTGATGGCTAACGTAAATTTGGTAAGTACTGCTATGCCCGCGAGTTTGGGAACAACAGAAAGAAACGCGACTACTGGCATGGGTGCAGCCTCGTATACATCGGGTGCCCATGGGTGCATGGGTGCTGCAGCAATTTTGTAAAGGAAACCTGCGAGTGTCATTAGCCCTGCAACGAAGACTAAGGGCGTTTGATTATTTAAAAGTCTGTCTACAAAATCTCCAGAAGAAAAATCCAATGTTCCGGTCAATCCAAAAAGAATGGAAAATCCATACAGCATGATGGCGGAGGCCACCGAACCAAACAGGAAATATTTTAGACTTCCTTCTGCCCCTTTTTTATTGGTTGAAAACCCTGCGAGCACATACGAACTGATAGACAGTAATTCCAACGCGAGAAATACAAGGATAAAATTCATGCTCATTGTCAGCAGATGAGCGCCAAGCACTGCCGATAAAATCAGAGCGTAGTATTCAGACTTGAATTTAGTTTCGCGTATCTCATCATTGGTCATTGACATCAGGACTGTTAGGATTCCGGCCACATCAAATAAAATCTTGAAAAGAGCTGAGAAATCATCGCTCCGAATCATGCCTGCAAAAAGCTGAACAGGCGATGTATAAAGCGACCAATTGAGAATTGTAAAAATTAATGAGGCTGCAAAGAGTAGCAGCGTTACCCATACGATTAAGTTTTGACTTTTATTTTTGGTTGCTAATCCGATGAGGATAACTGTTACTATTCCAGCAGCGAGAATAACCTCAGGAAGTATATACAGAATACTCTTGGTGATTAGTTCTAATGTCTCTGAAAGTCCAGTTTCCACCGCTTACGGATTTTGGATGGTGCGAACTGCGTTCAATACCGAATCGGTAAAATGCTGAGCAAATGGATTGATGTAATCCAACAAAATCTGAGGAAAGATTCCAAAGACAAGAATAAGGAGTACTAATGGAAGTAGCATACTATACTCGCGCTTATCAAGATCAACTAGTTGCGATGGTTTAATTTCAGATTTTATGTAAAACGGCCCGAAGAACATGCGTTGCAGTGCCCAAAGAAAATAAGCGGCACCCAGAATCAAACCTGCTGTAGCAACAATAGCGAAACTTTCATGGATCAATCCATTTGCGCTGAACGAACGGAACGCCCCTAATAAAATCATGATTTCAGCAATGAATCCTGAAAAACCGGGTAATCCCAACGAAGCAAAAAAACCAATGAGTGCGATGGTGAAATACATGGGCATTTTTGATGATAACCCCGAATAATTATTTATCATCCGATCTTGTGTTCGATCATACAGAACTCCTGCAATCAGGAATAACAATGCGGAAATAATTCCATGACTAAACATTTGATAGACTGCTCCTGAAACGCCTTCGGTTGTTACAGAGGCAAGGCCTAACAGGACAAACCCCATGTGCGATACAGAAGAATAAGCAATCAGTCGCTTCAGATCTTTACTTGCTAAGGCATTTAATGCTCCATATATAATAGAGATCACACCAATCAAAGCAACAAACCAACTGAGTGATGTGGCTATGTCGGGGAAAATAGGATAGGCAATGCGAAGTAGTCCGTAGGCACCGACTTTTAGCAACAATGCTGCTAAGATTACAGAAATAGGAGTGGGGGCCTCTACGTGTGCATCAGGGAGCCAGGTATGTAGCGGGACTGCAGGAAGTTTAATCGCAAATCCAATAAACAGTAATACGAACGCCCACCAGCGTGCCGAGTGTGCACCAATCATCCATCCTTTATCTGGATTAAGAATTGATCCGGTTATATAGTTTGCGGCATCCGTCATGTGAATCAAATTGAAGGTATGCACGACACGATCCTGCACGTCCGGATTTTGTACCGAGAGATAAAGGGCAATTAACACGATCAGAATTAGAATGGATCCAAAGATTGTGTATAGCAAGAATTTGATTGAAGCATATTCTCGCTTCGGTCCGCCCCAAATACCAATGAGAAAATACATTGGTAGTAACATGAATTCGAAAAAGAGATAGAAGAGTAGAAAATCGAGCGCGACAAACGTACCCACGATGGCTCCATTGAGTATCCAAAGTAAAATGAAATAGCCTTTTACATTTTTATCAATTGTCCAGGATGAAATTCCAGCGATTAGCATAATGAGTACGGTAAGCGTTACCATGGAAAAACTAAGGCCGTCTATGCCAACAAAGTATTCGGCCTGTAAAACACCCCATGTGCCTAAGTCTATGGAGAACCAGTTAGCTTTTTCAGTTAACAGGAAAGAAGAAAATGTGCTATCTTTTGTTTGATGGATTATAAAAATCAATAGGCCTAGTTGGATGGCTGAAATAGCCAGGGTTACTATTCTGAATGTTTTTTTAGCCTCGTTGGGTATAAACAACACGAATAATGCTGCCGCAATGGGTGTAAAGATTAATGAGCTAAGCAGGTATTGCGACATCCGGATTTTATATCAGTATGAAAAATAGAAAAATTATCAGTCCCGCCACGGCCCAGAAAATATAAAGTTGAATTTTTCCGGCTTGAAATGACCGCGTGAAAGAGCCAGCAACACCCGCTAACCAGGCAACAGCGTTTACTGAACTATCAATAATGTATTTATCGAACCACAAGACAACGTGAGCAACTGAAACCTGGGCGTAAGCAGCAACGTGAATAAATCCATCTATCCATTTACGGTCAACAGTTTCAGCGACAGTTGCTAATTGTACAGTAGATTGCCCTACTAGTTTTTGATACGCTATGTCAAGGTCAAAACCATTTTGTAAAATCCTCAATGATTTAATTTGAGTCTTTTTATATGTATAGACGAACCATGCGGTTACAAAGGCCAGAAGAACTAACCCGCCTGATATGGATGTAACAAGTATTGAATCGGGAAGGCCACCGATCAATGTTGTGAACCATCCTGATGGATTAAAGGGACTCCACGCTATAAAAAACCAAACGGAAGCACTTGCTAAAATCAACAAAGGCACTCGCAGAATCCAGGGAGGTTCTGTTACTGCACTAGCTGACTGTTTTTCCTTTCCAAAGAAAATGAACCACACCATTCGAAATGTATACAGAACAGTAATGAATGAGACTACAAAAATGGCTACAAGAAGTAGCCATCGCCACGAGAATGTGTTGCCTGACCAATACCAGATACTTGTTATGATAGAATCTTTGGAAATGAATCCTGAAAAGAAGGGAATCCCCGCAAGGGAAGCTGCCGCAATAATAAAAGTAAAAAATGTAGTGGGTAATTTTTTTCTCAGCCCACCCAGGTTACGAATATCCTGAACATCAAAATTTTCGGTTTGACGGTTTGCGATCTGAAGCGCGTAAATAACAGAGCCTGCACCCAGAAACAAGCATGCTTTAAAAAATGCGTGTGTTGTAAGATGAAGCATGGCGGCATTTGCAGAACCAACTCCAACGGCCGTTACCATTAATCCAAGCTGTGAGATGGTTGAGTAAGCAAGAATTTTTTTTATATCGAACTGGTTCAACGCACTGAGTGCAGCCAGCAAAGCAGTTGCCGCCCCAACCACTGCAACAACCTGTAAGGATGCATCGGTAAAGAGTGGAAAAACTCTGGATAATAAAAAGACACCCGCAGCCACCATAGTAGCTGCATGAATCAGGGCTGAAACTGGAGTAGGCCCCTCCATCGCATCGGGCAACCATGTGAACAGCGGGAATTGTGCCGACTTGCCAATCACGCCACAAAAAATACAAAGTGAAGCGGCCGTTTGCCATGAATAAATTTCGGACATGTGAAGTATTTCCTGAAGATCAAAGGTTTGTGTATTTGCCCACACAATCATTATTCCGATAAGAAAACCCGCATCACCAATCCGGTTAAAGATAAAAGCCTTTTTTGCTGCACTGGCTGAAGCAGGTTTTTCGATCCAATGGCCTATTAGCATGTAGGAGGAGAATCCAACAAGTTCCCAGAAAATAAAAATCATCAGCAGGTTGTCGGACAGCACAATGCCGAGCATGGAAAATGTAAAGAATCCAAGCATGGCGAAATAGCGCTTCGTGCCATTGTCACCAACCATGTACCCTATTGAATAAAGATGCACCAAGAATGAGATCATCGTTACTAAGGGCATCATCAAAATAGATAAACGATTAATTTCTACGTTTCCATTGAAGGAGTACTGTGCCACATGAAACCACTCTATTGAAATTAAAAGTGAAGTATTGTTTGGAACAACCACAAAGAGATAAATGCTTATGGAAGTGCTGATAAGTAAAAGTATAGGAGCGACAATGGTTACAACCCATGAGAAACGAACAGGGATGAGCAAGCATAGCAAGAATGAAATGAGCGGTGTTAGTAACGCAGCTCCTGTGAGTATCTCAATTGTGATTAGTTTCTCCAACTGACTATTCTTTTAACTCACTAATTTCGCTTAATATAGAAGTTTGATAGTATTTATATACTCTCAAAACTATTGCCAGGCCTACTGCTGCCTCGCACACGGCTACAACAATAACAAACAAGGCGAACATCTGACCAGTGAAAGTTTGCGGTTGAAGTTGATTGAAGGCTACTAAGTTTAAATTGGCAGCGTTTAATAAAAGTTCAATTCCCAACAGAACCATTATTGCATTTTGTTTGATGATGATGATCATCAGGCCAACTGAAAACAACAGGGCGCTTAAATATAGAATATGCTCTACCGGGAACATGGTTATAATTTTTTAAATAGGGTAAAAGCTGAAATGGAAACTGCGGCCCCAATCAATGCAATAAGAAGAAGAATCCCTGTTACTTCGAAGGGTAACACATAGTCTGTCATGAATAGTATACCAATTTGGTTGATTGAATTGTATCCTTCCGGAGTAAGAGCTGAATTATTGCTATAAAATTTAACATCTGAAAACAGTTTTGGCAATGTTGCGAAAACGGATGCCCCAAGGATGCAACCCAAAAGCCAGTACTTATTATTTACGACAAGCGGCTTGCCCAAAAGCTTGCCAGTAACCATCACGCCAAAAACGATAAGAAGCAAAACCCCTCCCGTATAGATTAGAATTTGGGTGACCGCCAGAAACTCAGCATTTAAAAGAATGAATATACCCGAAATCGAAAGCAGGCAAACGATCAGAAAAAGAGCTCCATAGAAAATATTTCTTGTAAAGAGTATACATACTGCTGACAACCCGGCTATAACCTCTAAAACATAAAAAATAATCATGATCAACTTCATGAGTCTTGAGGTTTTATTTTTGGTTTAATGATTGGTCGCGGTTTTTGTAGTCCTGTATTTTTATTTGGTGAAGCCATGCTTTCAGGCGATACAGTAGCTTTTAACTTTTGGTACTCATCTAAATTTTTTTTCTTTTCCTCAATTTGGGCAAGCGTCATGTTGGCAAAAGCTACGTTGTGTTCGCGGATGTCATACACGCTAAAGTCGTAGGTTTTTGTCATCGTGAGGCACTCTGTAGGGCAAACGGTAGTGCACAATCCGCAGAAGCAACATTTTCCCATGTCAATATCAAACTTGGCAGCATAAATCCGTTTTGGTGTACCATCCGAAGTACGACCAATTTCTTCGATCGCTTTTATGGGCTCAATGGTTATGCAATCTACCGGGCAAATTTTTACACATTTATCGCAAACAATGCAGTCGTCAATTTCATTTTCTAGCTTGTAGCGGCCGGTGTCAGGTACCGGAAGTTTTTGGTGCGGATACTGTATAGTAGCTATGCCATCCGGTTGATTAAAGTAATTTTTATCCTGAATGGAAAGCGGCTCTTTACTTTTTCGGGCACTTAGTATATGACTGAACGTAATGCGTAAGCCCCTCCACAAGGAGTGTGTTGTCAGAAAGATGGGTTGCCAATAGCGCTTAGTATTCCTCATTGTTCGATAAAACAAAGTACGGGAAAAGAAGTGAGCTATCCGATGACTGTTATACTTTTGGAATAGTAAACCAGAAAGTGCTTCCTTTATTTACTTCGCTCTCTACCCAGATGCGTCCGCCATTCTTCTCTACAAACTCTTTGCAAAGAATAAGTCCAAGACCCGTACCTTTTTCATTCTCGGTACCTGGGGTACTATAGGGATTAACTTTATTGAATAGTTTCTTTTGAATATCTGAAGTCATTCCAATACCATTATCAAGAACCGATACTATCCACTCATTTCCGGGGGCTTCAGCCGATATGGTAATCACTCCGCCATCTTTGGTGAATTTAATTGCGTTCGTTAGCAGGTTACGAATTACCAGATTAATTGTATTGCTGTCTGCATAGCCAATGGCATTTTCCGGAACGTTGTTTACCATAATTATTTTTTTGCTGTTTAGGGAATGAAGTAATTCTATATTTTCATTCACTATTTTACACAAGGGCACATTGCTAGCTTGTAGGTTTATTTTATCCATTTGCAGGACAGTCCAATCTAACAAGTTATTCATCAAAGAGCGCGTATGATTGAATCGTACACGAAGTTCTTTTATTGCCGCGGGAAGTTCATGCGCTTCTATTGCGCCTTTGTCGAGTAAATCTATTAGTCCTGCAAGCGCATTAACGGGTGAGCGCAGATCGTGTGAGATGATGGAAAAGAATTTATTTTTTACTTCATTGAGTTGCTCAAGTTCGATACTTCGTTTTTCCATTTCTTCCTGGTGTTGTAGCAACAGCGAATTAATCTGTTTTCTACGTTGGCCGCTTCTGTACAAGGTGAACAGGAGGATAGCTGTAAAGGCCATTACCACTACAAGAATATTGCGGATGAATCCTTGCTTCCTGATTTCCGACTTTTGATTTCTTTCCATTAGCGTAAGCGCGGCAATCTGATCATCGCGTGTAGCGGTTTCAAACATGATTTGATCGCGCAATAATTTTTGTTGCATCTCATTGCTGAAAAGACTGTCGTCCAATACATTGTATTGTTTAAAATATTCTAACGATTTTTTATAGTCACCCTTTTTTTCCCAAAGTATGGAAAGCTGTTTATAGCAGGCGATCTCTAATACGCGGGCGTTTATTTCCTGAGCTA
This sequence comes from Cyclobacteriaceae bacterium, assembly GCA_031395485.1. GTDB lineage: Bacteria > Bacteroidota > Bacteroidia > Cytophagales > Cyclobacteriaceae > UBA2336. Next base: position 330,329 of record JANNUS010000010.1, read on the forward strand.
ATGTAACGGCCTTATCTATAAACTTCATAGCATCGTCATATTTTTGTTGCTCGAGATAAACGGTGCCGCGCCCCAGGTTAACTTCTGCAATACCAAATTTATTTCCTGTTAGTTCGTGCAATTTATAGGTTGAATCATAGTATGCGAATGCGCTCGTGAAATCTCCTTTTTTAATATATACACTTGCAATCTTTGAAAATGTTTTCGGTCGAAGTTCAACGATTGAAGTAAAGGGTGTAGTAATCATAATTTTCCTTCCTTCATATAAAGAGAGGTTTAAATAGTGAAGTGCAGAGTCGTATTCGCCCATTCGTAGTTCAACATCACCAATTTCATCTAATGAATAGGGTATGCCCTCTACATCTCCAATTTCTTCACTATTCTTTTTAGAAAGTCTCAAATGCCTTAATGCGACCTCATATTGACGTAGCTCCTTAAACACTCTCCCTACATTGTGCAGGGCAATATTCATGTACAGAGAGTCATTTAAATTTTTAGGATTTTTGCGAAGTAATTTATAGGCAAGTGTTAGGTAATGATAGGCCTCATCATACTCACCAATTTCGTAATAATAATTGCCAATGTTACTTTGGCTTAAGCCAATACTTGAACTATCACCTAAAACAATAGCAAACTGTAAGCTCATTGTCTCATGCTTCAATGCCGATGAATAGTCACCTTCATAACTATAGCTTAGCGCAAGCTGTTGATTGGCTAAGTATTTAGTATAGGTGCTTCCAGATTTCGAAGCTAATTCAGCTGCTTCTTTAGCGTATTGTATACTTTTTTGAAAGTTGGAGAAAGTATAATTATCAGCAAGACTAATGAGTACTACCGCACGCACTGTATCTGGAATAGTAGTGGTCAGTACTTTTTCAAGGCTGTCAATTCTAGTGTTAGTTTGACTAATTGCGTAGATAGAATGACCAACCAAGAAGGCACACAGAATGATGATATGGTATATTCGTTTCACGAAGCGACTATTAATGTCCAAAATCCACATAAAATTACCAAGACCAAAGCAGCAGGGGTTAAATATTTCCAGCTTAACCGGATAAGTTGATCAATACGCAACCGCGGGAAAGTCCACCGAACCCATATTTGAATGGCTACTAGCAAAAGTGATTTACTCACTAACCAAAAAACTCCCCATGCTGTAAAGCCAAATGTGCCAGAAATACCGGTGGTCCAGCGGGCTAGCTCAAATGAGCCTATGTTTGGCAAAGGGGTGTTCCAACTACCGAAAAAAAGCACGGCTCCCAACATGCTTACGAGTAGCATCATAGCATATTCAGCGAGCATTATAAGTGCCCATCTAAACCCGGAATATTCGGTGTGGTATCCACCCACTAATTCCGATTCAGCTTCTGGCAAATCAAAAGGAGCTCGGTTTGATTCTGCTAGTGATGCAATAAAAAAAATGATCCATGCTAAAAAAAGAACCGGCATTCTAAAAATATTCCACGTAAAAAATCCACCAATAGAAGTGGTTTCAATACTCAGCGATTTAATACCTAAAAAATAATGAGGTACTGTTGATAAATAACTCTGTTGAAAAGAAATTTCCTGGAGGTCAAGTGTTTGACATACTATACAAACACATAGCACGGAAAGACCAAGTGGAACTTCGTACGAAATTATTTGTGCAACGGAACGAAATGCGCCCAGTGTACTGTACTTATTATTTGAGCTCCATCCGGCAACGATAATACCGATCACATCCAGTGAGACAATGGCTAGTAAAAAGAATATGCCCGAGGTGATGCCGGAGCCGGACCAGGAGGGAGCCAATGGAATTACAGAGAATCCAATAAAGACTACTACAAAAATTAATATTGGTGCAAGCTTAAAAAGTCTGGCATCGGCTTTTGCAGGTACAATGTCTTCTTTTTGTAAAAGTTTTATTACGTCCGCGATTGATTGCGCCAGCCCATATTTTCCAGTTTCCATGGGCCCGAGCCTATCTTGAATAAACGCAGAAATTTTCCGCTCAGCATAAATTGCAAAAATGGCATAAATCAAAAAAAAAGGCAGGACGAATATAAGGGTACTCACTTCACGAGAATTTATGAACTTCAAATTGGGCAAAAGTTTCGAAGTAATTTGTTAAATAGTTCACTAAAAAGTACATGGTGGGCTTAATTCCACAGTGGATGCTTCTCCAAATGAACTTGTTCCTGAAAGAAGAGTCGTGTAGAGGCTTCAAAGGATGATGTGTAATCAGAAACAAGGAATTGGTGCGTGGGTTTTACTAGGGTTGAATTCAATAAATGATTCTCGAAAAGATGCTTTTTCAATGCAATGGCTACAACTTCGGATGAGTCTAGAATGGTTAATTTATTCTTATAGAATTCATTTATTTCTTTTTTAATAAGAGGGTAGTGCGTACAAGCCAGAATAAGGGCTTCTATATTTTGTAAAGCTGAATCAGCAAGATATTGGGCAATAATTTCATGACTAATCTGATTATCGAAAAAACCTTCTTCAATCATGGGAGCCAGCAACGGAGTAGCCACCGATTGTAGTTTGATGTTATTTTTAGCTTCTTCAATTTTTCGCAGGTATACTCCCGATTGCACAGTTCGTTTAGTTCCGATTAAGCCTACTTTTTTTTCGGAATATTGATTGACCACGAGGTTAACCATTGGGTCTATCACATTTATAATTTTAACCGAACGTACATATTCTTTGAGGAGCTCGTAAGCTGCCGAACTGGCCGAATTACAGGCAATAACAATAACCTTACAACCTTTTTTGAGCAGAACATCGGCAATTTTAACTGAGTATGCCTGAATAGCAGCCTCTGATTTGTCACCGTACGGTAAATGCGCTGTGTCGCCAAAGTATACCAGACTCTCATTTGGCAATAGCTGCGAAATGGCATGGGCGACAGTAAGGCCTCCAATGCCGCTGTCAAATATACCAATAGGGGCTTCTGATGATGAGTTCAATAAGTTTTTGAGTTACACAAATAAAAATAAAGAACCCCATTGATTCAATGGGGCTCGGGTAATATAATATTCAAGTAAGATTTATGCGTTATCCGAAAGCTTAGCCAGTTTAACTTCACGAGCCTCGCGGTGATTACAATAATCGCATTTAAAATGTTTTAACAGTAATCCCGATTCGTTGGTTGTGGGTTTTACTTCAATTTCTTCGCGGTCAAGTTTCATGGTATAATAACCACACTCCGAGCATTCTTCAACGTGCTGATAAGCATTGTATTTTTCAATTTTCTTCTCACCTGTTTTCTCATCCACCCACACATCGTAGTCTACTGAGTGCACAGTGGCTTGTTCATTGGCCATATCTGCATCAAGATGAGCATCTTCCTCATCTTCTTTGAGTTTTCGCATAGCGTTTCCGGCCGAAGAAGTACGAGGGGTGTTACGTAATTTACTCAGCCTCTTTTCAAGATATTTTGGGTAATAAATGCGCACCATGCTATAAAATGTGAAATACGCAATAAGTGTTAAGCTAACGGTAATAAAAATTCTAACGTAAAAGAATAACATGCCCCGGGCATTAGAGGTAATCTGTTCTGTTAATATTGTATTTGCAAAAAGAGCAGCAGCAAGGATGATTGCCATAACAGCATACCAGAAATACCGAATCTCATGTAGATTTACATAGTCGTATTTTTCCTTATAATCTTTAATTTGAAAAACTTTGAATTCGTGATAGAGCAAAATTAGCACCCCTACACCTACCAAAGCGAAGCACCCGCGAAGCATGTAAAAGTCCCAAGAAATTAGAAAAGCGTGATTAGTTTCCATAGAGGTTTAAGGGTTTTTGAATGGATAAATTTATTAAAATCTTTTAGAAATTAGGTATGTGGCCTCAATCTTGTTTTTCCTCCTAATCAGTACAATGTGTATAATTGTGCTATAAACGAAAACACGAATGGCTTATAACGTATTGAAAGGAAAGCGGGGTATTATCTTTGGTGCCCTTGACGAAAACTCAATTGCTTGGAAAACAGCACTTAAAGTGAAAGAAGAAGGGGGAAGTTTTACCCTTTCAAATGCCCCAATTGCCATGCGAATGGGCAAAATTAATGAATTGGCCAAAGCCTGTAATGCTGAGGTTATTCCGGCCGATGCAACTTCGGAGCAAGATTTGAATTTAGTGTTTACCAAATCGATGGATGTGCTGGGCGGCAAAATTGACTTTGTACTACACTCCATTGGCATGAGCCCAAACGTGCGTAAAAATAAGGCTTATGGTGACTTGAATTATGAGTGGTTTTTAAAAACATTAGATATATCGGGGCTGTCATTTCATAAAGTAATGCAAACAGCCGAAAAAACCGATGCCATGAATGAGTGGGGGTCGATTGTTGCACTGAGTTATATAGCCGCACAGCGAACATTCCCCGATTATTCCGACATGGCTCAGGCTAAATCGGTACTTGAGTCTATCGCTAGAAGTTATGGTTATCGGTTTGGGAAACTAAAGAAAGTGCGTGTGAATACCATTTCTCAATCGCCTACCAAGACGACAGCCGGTGCTGGCATTTCTGGCTTTGATGTGTTTTATGATTATGCACAAATGATGTCACCACTTGGTAATGCCGCTGGAGAAGATTGTGCCAATTACATCGTTGCTATGTTTTCAGACTTCACTCGTTTTGTTACCATGCAAAACTTAATGCATGATGGAGGGTTTTCTTCTACTGGTATTACGGAAGATTTGATTGAACGCCTTACTAAGTAATTTAACCTGCCCGTTGCCGGATACCGGTAACGGGTAACGGGTAACTATGATTTCCTTCCCTCCCTGTAAAATCAACCTCGGCTTAAACGTTATTTCAAAACGACCTGACGGATACCACGAGATTGAAACGTGTTTTTATCCAGTCCCCTGGACCGATATACTTGAAATATTACCATCAGATGTTTTGACCTTTACAAACTCGGGAAATAGCATACCCGGAAAAAATGATGATAATCTTTGTTTACGGGCTTACCAGTTATTGAAAAGTGATTTTAATTTAGCTCCAGTAAAAATTCATCTGCATAAAATAATTCCTACTGGGGCTGGCTTAGGTGGCGGCTCTTCTAATGCAGCCTTCACGCTTCGGTTATTGAATACAATTTTTAATCTCGGGTTGAATGTCAATCAGCTAAGGACGTATGCCGCCCAACTTGGCAGTGATTGTGCATTCTTTATGGAAGATAAGCCCATGATTGGTAGTGGCAGGGGAGAGGTATTAAGGGAGGCTAAATTAAAATTGGAAGAAAAATTTATAGTGATAGTAAAGCCAACGGTGCATATATCTACTGAGGAAGCATACAGGGGTGTAAAGTCCGTGTTTAAAATTGTAGACATTAAAGATTTGATAGCGCGCGCAACTTTCGAAAGTTGGAAGAATTTATTAGTGAATGACTTTGAAGAATCAGTTTTTGAAATGCATCCACTCATTCAGGAGATCAAAAATAAGTTGTACGGGCATGGTGCTTTCTATGCTAGTATGAGTGGGTCGGGATCGGCCATTTATGGAATTTTTGATGAGCCAGTAAAACTGAAGGATCATTTTCCCGCCATGACCTATTGGAGTGGAGTATTAAATTAGTTTCTATTTAGAAATTAATTCTTAACAACCTGCGTATTAAATTTATTCTTTATGAAAGGATAGGCTACCACAGCCCCAAGAATAACAAATGTACCCAGATAGAAATTCCAACTCATAACCTCTTTCTCTCGGAATATTAAAAGGGCCAGAATTATTCCGTAAACCGGTTCAAGATTTAACGTTAGTTGTATAAAGAATACAGAAAGTTTTTTTGTAAGATTAATGGCCACTGCGTATGCGTATACCGAGCAAACAAGTGAAAGTATTGCAATCCAAAACCAATCTGTTAGCGTAGGTGTTAGATGAAGCTGCCCATCAGTAGCCCATTGATCCATATAAAATGGAAAGAAAATAACAACGCCAAGGCAAGCGCCTGCCATTTCGTAAAATGTGATAGTAAGGGAACTGATTCGGGTAACCAGTTTTGAATTAATGACAGCGAAAATTGCGCACGTTAGCCCCGATAGAATTCCGAGAAAAAGCCCCATGGGATATTGAAAGTTAAACGAAAAAATAATGTACAGGCCAACAATCACAACGAAGCCGAGGCCGACTTCTAAAAATTGAATTTTGGTTTTCTTCGCGAACGGCTCAATGAAGGCAGCCCATAACGAGCAAGTGGCAAAGCCAACAAGGCTGGTAGATGGATTTGAAATACGGCCAGACACAAAAAATGTTAACCAATGAATAGCGACAATGAAACCCGTTAGTATCAACAATAGTAAATCTGAGGAGGAAACTTTAAAAGAACCTCGCATCATAAGAATGACAATGCCCATGCCTAGCGCTGCCAAAAAAGTACGGTAAAACACCATCTCTACAGCCGGTATGGTTATAAGTTTTCCTATAATAGCCGTAAAGCCCCAAAGAAAAACGAGAAAATGAAGTTTGAAGTAATCAGTATTAGTGGCCATTATCGCGGAACGTATTTATACATAATTGCAGAGATGACGCCAAAGATAGCTGTAGGAATCCAAACCGAAATTTGAGGAGGTAACGCACCGGCTTCGGCAAAGGTGCGGAACATCATAAAAAATAAAATAAAAATGAATGACAGCGCAAAACCTAAAGCGATTTGAGAGCCTGTTCCTCCGCGACTTTTTCGGGAAGAAACGATAACGCCCATAAACGTTAATATAAATATGGAGAATGGAGCGGCAAAGCGCGAGTATTTTTCAACCTCGTATTCAGCTATACCCGAAGAGCCCCTGGCCTTAAGTGTTTTTATATACTTACTAAGTTCAGTTAATGTAAGTCCATCATATTTTCGATAGTCATTATCAAATTCTTTAGGATGTATATTAAGCGCGGTATCCATCGGTAATTTTTTGGTTAGTGCGAGGCTCTGCTTACCTGGGACGTCTTCTAAAGTTGCTTGGAGAGGAGCGGTTAGCACATCTGTTTCAACTACTGAGGTGCCGGGCGAATTAGTAACCGGCTCGAAAATTTTATTCACATCGATCAGTTCCCAATCGTATAATGTCCATATATTTTTTGTTGTGTCCCACTCAATTCGTTTGGCGGAAAGCTTTTCTAGAAGTTTCCCATCCTCAAACCGTTCCAGCGTAAAAGTATATCCTTTATCAGTTGAATTATTGTAGTTCTGTAAATACAAAATTGTATTCGGTGCAACCTGCATATGAATGTTGCGGTAACTGGAAGAAGTTTTTGCTTTGATGTACTCTAGTTCAAAAGCAAGTCTAGATTTATTAGAGTTAGGAATAACCCAGCCGTTTAACCAAAAGCTGGTAGAGGCAATAAGCAGTGCTCCAATAAGATAGGGCAATAGCAATCTTCTGAAACTCATACCACTGCTTAACATGGCGACTATTTCGGTATGACCGGCCATTTTTGCTGTAATAAAAACCGTTGCTATAAAAACCGTAATGGGGGTTATCAGCCCGGCAATCCACGGAATAAAATCACCGTAGTAGTCTAAAATCTGGAGAAAACTCAAATTGGCCTTGGCGTACTTATCGGTTTTTTCGGTAAGATCGATTACCGTAATTACGGCCAGCAATAAAAACACTACAAAAACGTATGTGCTAAGAAGTTGTTTTAATATGTATCGATCAAGTAGCTTCATTTTATAATCTAGCGGAAACAGTTTTTACCATCGCGGTTTTCCAAACTGCGAAAGTGCCATTTAAAATATGTTTTCGTGCCTCTTTTACAAGCCAGAGGTAAAACGTAAGGTTGTGTATGGAAGCAATTTGCGCGCCTAAAATTTCCTTACTAATAATTAAGTGTCGTAAATAAGCTTTTGAGTAAAACGTGCTGGCGTATCCACCCAACGGCTCATCAAGGGGTGAAAGATCATCTTTCCATTTTTCGTTTCGGATATTAACAATGCCTTGTGTTGTGAAGAGCATACCGTTACGAGCGTTACGGGTTGGCATCACACAATCGAACATATCAATACCGAGTGCAATACACTCTAGAATATTTTCGGGAGTACCAACACCCATCAGGTAGCGAGGCTTATCTGCCGGTAAAATTTTACAAACGACATCGGTCATTTCATACATCATGTCGTGAGGCTCACCAACCGACAGCCCACCAATGGCATTACCAGATTGGTTTTGTGATGCAATAAATTCGGCAGATTGTTCACGCAAATCTTTATATACACTGCCCTGCACGATTGGAAATAATGCTTGCTCGTATCCATACCGCGGTTGCGTTGAATTGATTCTGTTTACGCACCGTTCAAGCCATTGATGGGTTGTTTTTAATGACTTTTTCGCGTAATCGTATTCGCATGGGTACGGTGTACACTCATCAAAGGCCATAATAATATCGGCACCGATTAGGCGCTGCGTATCCATTACATTTTCGGGTGTAAACACATGCTTCGATCCATCGATGTGTGATTTGAAGGTAACGCCCTCATCATGAATCTTTCTATTTTCGGAAAGTGAGTATACCTGGTAGCCGCCACTGTCGGTAAGAATGGGCTTTTTCCAACCATTAAATTTGTGAAGACCTCCGGCTTTTTCAAGAAGATCAATTCCGGGTCTTAGGTATAAATGATAGGTATTGCCTAAAATGATCTCTGCCTGAATATCATTTTCCAACTCACGCTGATGTACCGCTTTCACAGATCCGGCCGTTCCCACGGGCATAAATATTGGTGTATGAATATCGCCATGGGCCGTATGCAGAATGCCCGCCCGGGCCGATGACTTCGGATCTTTTGCAGAAAGGGTATACTTCATGAGTATTTTAAGTGCTGCAAAAATAGGAGATTTAATATGAGTTAGTATTGCGCAGTCTGCGTAATCCGTTCTTCGGGTGGAAATGATTTTTTATTCAACAGGGGCACTTTGTCCATCCAGGTCACCTCAATGGTATATACACCAAAATCTTCTGTTACCCTTCCCTTTATTTCATAAAAGCCACGACCTCTAAAGGGGTATTGTTTGGTGACACTCGGAAAATGTACAGTATCAAACACATTACCTTCGCGGTCATTAAATGTGCCAAAGCCCATAGGCTCACCTGCCCGCGTGCTGGTAGGTTTGGTAGTAACACAATATCCGATAATGCAGACTTCTCTGTTCAGATTTTTGTGCATTTCATTAGCCAATATCCCTCGCTCCTGATTTTCAATAAGACTGAACGGATTGCACAAGGGAAATCCCAGCAACTCAATCTCATCGAAAGCATCTTCAAGTTTGTTGTGTTGAAGTTTTGGTAATGGATATTCTTTTGGCTCTGTATCAAATAAGTCAACCGTGGTCTTATTTCGATTTTTTGTACTGCTGAAATACAGCATGGCTTCCCATAACATTTGCTGTTTTGTTTTAAGGATAAACCGGAACGCCCCAACGCGAATGAGAATGCGCACTTGCTCTAACCCCAAATTTACCCTGCGTAAAAAATTGTCCAGACTTTTATAGTTGCCATGCTGTTTCCGTTCAGCTTCGATTTGTCGGGCTACTTTTGTTTCCAGGCTTTTTAAATGGATGAATCCAATATAGATTAAGGTGCCGTATATAGTGGTAAGATATTCGCTGTGGTTAACACAAGGCGCTTCAATGTGCGCTCCATTCATCCGGGCTTCATGAAAGTAAAATTCGGTTTTATAGAACCCACCGAAGTTGTTGATCACACCTACCATAAATTCTAATGGATAGTGCGCTTTCAAAAAAAGACTTTGATAACTCTCCACAGCATAGCTGGCTGAGTGACCTTTGGCAAACGAATATCCTGCAAAGCTTTCAATCTCGAGCCATACACGATCGGTAACTTTTTGCTCGTAACCAAGCACCTTACAATTTTCAAAAAATTTGCTCCGTACACCCTGAAACTCTTCGCGCGAGCGATACTTGCCCGACATGCCCCTGCGCAGTACATCAGCTTCGGTTAAGGTAAGCCCTGCAAAATGGTGCGCTACTTTAATCACATCTTCCTGGTATACCATTACACCAAAAGTATCAGCCATCAGTTCATCCATTTTGGGATGGATGGATTCATACTTGATTCCATTCTTGTGCATATGAAAGCGTTCAATGTATGTCTTCATCATGCCCGAGCTGGCTACACCCGGGCGAATAATGGAACTGGCGGCTACTAGTGTGAGGTAATCATCACACTTTAGTTTTTCCAGCAACATGCGCATGGCGGGAGATTCTACGTAGAAACATCCCATCGCTTTGCTATGACGCAGCAGGTCTTTTATTTTTTCATCTTCTTTAAATTTTTTAAACTGGTATACGTCCACGTCAATTCCCTGATTTCTTTTTACGTGCCGTACAGTTTCTTTTATGTGACCTAATCCGCGCTGGCTGAGAATATCAAACTTGTAGAGGCCAAAATCTTCGGCAGCATGCATTTCAAATTGTGATACGGGTAAATTTTTAGGAGGAAACTCGGTAGCGGTGTAGGTATAAATAGGTTTGTCGGTGATCAACACCCCGCCAGCATGAATAGAAAAATTAGCGGGCAGTTCTTTTGAAATAATGTAGGAGGCATACCTAAAAATGATCCGGCCGATGTGGTCGCGATCTATTTCCTTTTTCCGGTTATCTACCAGTTCATCAATTTCCTCTTTGGGTAGTCCAAAAACTTTTCCGAGTTCGCGGATGATGGATTTAGCCTGATAGGTAACATGCGTGCCCAACAAGCATACGTAGTCGTACCCATACTGGTCAAAGATGTACTGATAAATCTCATCGCGGTTATCCCACGAGAAATCAATATCAAAATCGGGAGGGGTAACACGTTCCTCATTTAAAAAACGCTCGAAGTATAAATCCAATTCTATGGGATCAACATTCGTAATGCCCAGGCAATAGGCAACTGTGCTGTTGGCGCCACTGCCCCTACCAACAAAATCGAATCCTTTTCGCTTGGCAAACTGAATAAGATCGTACGCAATGAGGTAGTACGATATGAATTCCTTATTGGCAATAATGCGGAGTTCTTTTTCAATTCGCTGCTGCCATACGGTTTGATCACGGCCATACCGTTGAACGTATCCCTTGGCGGTTTCGGCTAGTAAGTACTCTATGTCGGCTGTTGGGTTCTCTCGTAGAAATTTTTTGTTCTTGTCTTCCCCAAGTCTGCATTCAATAGAACACTGATCAAGCAGCCACTGAGAATTTTGAATAAGTTCAGGGAAAGAATCAAATCGGTTTGAAAGTTCTTTTTCCCCTAGCATGTATTCTTCTTTTGAAGCTTGATGATGCTCGGGAAGTTTGCTGAGAAGCGTATTGTTGGCAATGCAACGCAGCAGGCGGTGAATATTAAAATCGCGGTAAAGTATTTTTTCCTTTTTAGTTTTTTCGTTCATCAATTTATCAGGGGGTAGAAATGTAACTGGGTGAAACAGTACAAATTTGTGTGCATGCGCATCGCGTAACGGATGAACTGAATAGGGGATAAGATCTTGTTTTTTTATCCCAATGTATTCATGCGCTCGCAACTGGTCGGGCTCAATTGTGCCATAGGCATAAATTATAAAAGTTTCTTCCAGTTCGGGCGCATGTACCGGAAATGGTTTTCCTTCGCGATTATGATGCGATAGAAAACGGTTGATGACTTCAAAACCTCGGTTATTCTTTGCAAGAGCGATGTAGAGAAAGTTGTTTTCATTCCGAAAATCAACACCAACAGCAAGATCAAGGTGATACGGTTCTTTATCAAACTTAGTAAGACCGTTTTTATGGGGTCTGTTGTCACTGCAAACACGCAGCATCTCGAGGTATGAAGCGGTGTTGTTTATTTCTGTGAGCGCGAGTTTATGGACACCGCATCGCTTGGCTTCTTCAAAAAGTGTTTTGATGGGCAGCGTGCCGTACTTGAAACTGAAACCGGTGTGACAATTGAGATACATGTGGGTTTTGGTTGCTGGTCACTGGATTCTTATTCAGTGTGTCAAGCATTAATTAATCATGTTCTTCGTAACCCTTCCCTTAAACATATTCATTTCCATGCGTACCCTGCGACTAACACCAATGGTAGTAGCCCGCACTAATTTTTCAACACCGTGTTTATGTTTGATGTAATCCATGGCTTCATACAAGTGGATGATCTCAGCTGTATCATCAAACAAACTAATCTGATGGCTACCGTGCACCAAACTACTGAGACGTACTCCCACGAGTCGAATCGACATTCTGCGATTATAAAGTTTGTCAAACAACTCTTGTACCACGCGCAAAATCACATGATCGGATGAAGTATAGGCAATGTGTACCTGTTTAGTTTCGGTATCGAAATTGGCGTACCGTATTTTTACCGTGATGCACGAAGTAAGTTTCTTCTGGTCGCGCAATTGAAAAGTAACCTTCTCAACCATCGCGATGAGAATAGACTTCAGACGCTTTACATCAATGGTATCTTCTTCAAAAGTAGATTCGGTTGAAATTGATTTTTGTTCGGTGTAGGGTACTACGGGCGATTCATCAATACCATGCGCTTTGTTCCAAAGGCTAATGCCATTTTTGCCAAAAGCACTCACCAGAAATTTCAGGGGCATGTCGCGAAGAGTCTCCACGGTGCGCACACCCATGTCATATAAAAAAGAGGTTGTCTGTTTTCCAACCATGGGAAGTTTCTCTACGGCAAGCGGACTCAAAAATTCCTGTTCAGTACCTGCTGGAATATGCCTCTCAGCATTCGGCTTGAATTCGCCCGTGACTACTTTTGATACCAGCTTGTTTACCGACATGCCCATTGAAATAGGAAGGCCGCTTTCTTTGATTACTTTCTTACGTAATTCAGTGGCCCACTTAAACGCCCCAAAGTACCGATCCATGCCGCTGGCATCAATATAAAATTCATCGATAGACGATTTCTCAAACATGGGTGCGGCCTCTTCAATAATATTGGTCACGATGTGCGAGTACTTACTGTACGATTCCATATCGCCCGAGATTACGGTAGCATCGGGGCAAAGCTGTTGCGCCAGGTACATGGGCATGGCTGAATGTACACCAAATCTCCTCGCCTCATAACTACAGGCAGCCACTACACCCCTTCTGCTATTTCCTCCAACAATCAGTGGCCTGTTTTTTAATCGTGAATCCTTCATACGCTCTACAGCTACAAAAAAGGCATCTAAATCCAGGTGAATGATGTTTCTATCCATGCGGCTATATTACTAAAAATATTAGTAATATATTTTTATATTAAACTAAAATATTTAGTTTTGAGATATTGCTTGCCATAGCAACTTTTGATACGCTGTGTTGGGAGCGAAGTGTGCAGTATTGATTTTTTTGGTACCTGAATTCTCGTTCTTTTCACAGCGCCAAAGAGAGGTGTGTGTTGAATTCACTAAAAATAAATTTATGCATGTAAACAAAAACATCAAGTTCCTGCGTACCCGTGCGGGATGGACACAAAAGGAACTGGCTGAAAAAATGGGATTGAAACAACCCGTGATTGGTGCATACGAAGAAGAGCGAGCCCTACCTCCCCTGAATTGCCTGCTGGATATTTCCGATCTATTTAAAGTGAGTATCGATGCGCTTTCGCGGAAAGATTTAGGCAAACTGCCCGAGAAAGAGTGGAAGAGTTTTTCTGGCAAAGAAGTGTTGGCCATTACAGTTGACAAAGATGATAACGAGAATATTGAGTTGGTATCACAAAAAGCATCAGCAGGATATTTGAACGGCTATCAGGATGTAGAGTATATAATAGACCTTCCAAAAATTGGGTTACCTGTGTTACCCCGGAATGTTACGTACCGTGCGTTCGAAATTAAAGGTGACTCCATGCTGCCCATTCCATCCGGAGCCATTGTGTTTGGTGAGTATGTCGAAAAATTATCCTCTATAAAAAATGGAAAACTGTATATCGTAGTATCACAACAAGAGGGGATTGTTTTTAAACGGGTATTTAACTTTTCGGATACGAAAAGTAATCTCTTGCTGGTGTCAGACAACCGGCAGTACGAACCGTATACAATTCATGCTGAAGGTGTGCTGGAGGTGTGGGCTGTGAAAGCATATTTCTCTACTCAGTTTCCAGATGTTGAATCGGGCCAAATATCTTCCGATCAGCTAGCGCACTCCGTTTTAAAATTACAGGAGGAAGTAAGGAAATTGAAGAAAAAAAAATAGTAACTATTCTAATGTAACCCACGGGGATTTTCTTAGCGCGAGATACCGATTACTCTCACTATCAAAGGTTATGTGATCGTATACTTGTGGAATGGTGCTGAGGCCATGGAGTGTAACAAGGCCAAATTTTCCATCTTGTTGAGTAATAATGTATCCGTTATCAAGATCGGTTATTGAATTGTATTTCGGATGAAGAAGAATATTTCCGTACTGATCAGCCAAGCCTTGCAACCCATCAAGGATTAACAATAGCCTCCCACTTGCAAGAACGTTTATTCCATGATAGCGGGCAGGCAATACCAATTTTGCTTCGCGGGTTAATAAGCCATACAATCCTTTTTGCTTGATGAAAGAGTAGCCATCTTTAAAAGACGATACTTCTTCATAGGCTGGCTGGATTATTATTTTTTCATCACGGTTAATAAAACCCCACTTGTTTCGGATTTTTATGGCGGCTAAACCTTCGCTGAATGATTTTATATCTTCATAACGGTTAGCAATGCGAAGTCTACCCTCATCATCGATGAACCCATACTTTCCGTTTTTCTTTATCCCTCTTAACCCTTCGGTCGATGAGAATATTTCTTCTGTTGGTTCTGTTGGTGGTAGTTGTCGGCTTATAATTCTTCCATCAAAATTTATAGCCCAGGTACCTCCGTTGGATACGGATTCGGTGAAATAATTCTCTTTTACATCGATTGGGTTGTTCGTAAAATATAAAACGGCACCACTATAAGAATATAGGAAAAGTGTATTTCCTATTCTTTTAAAGTAGCGATCTTGGTTAAGAAGTTTAACAGGGTAGGGCTGAGGATACGCCAGCCATTCTTCTTTTAAGTTGATGATTCCATACTGCCCTCTAAGCTTTACAGCAAGTTGGTTATTGCCACACTCTAAAAGACTGTCGTATACACAGGCCACAACTTCTATTCCAACATCATTGATTGCGCCCCAGTATCCGTTTTTGCGTACCGGAAAAATCATTCCCTTTTTTTCACAGATCAGATCGAATGCTTTAGGGTTTTGCCTAAGCCCAAGGGTATCGCGTAGTGACCAACTTATTTTGCCCATGGTTTTTTCCTGGGTCAGGATATAATTTTTTCGGAGAATTATTTCCTGAAATACAGGAGGCAATACGATGGTTCCGTTTTTCTTTAATACACCGTATTGATTGCTTGATTTAAAAACAGCAAAATCTTCTTGAAAGGAACGTATCTCTGAAAAAAAAACCTGGTTTATTGCTTTAAAATCATTGTTGGTAAGTTGGTGTATTCCCGAACGCACGATTTTATAATGGCCACTACCAAGCATCACAACAGAATCAGCTTTGATTGTTTCAATCAATTTATTTTCTGCGGCTAGTATATGCCAGACGTCCGGCATCCGGCCCATGATCGATTTTTGATCAATTTGTATTTTGCGATATTTTGCTTCTGCGTGCACCTCACCTTCGCGCGTAATGAGCCCTTGGTTTCCAGCTTCGTAAATTATTGCCAGGTTGTTGTTGAATTGCGAGATGCTATCGATGGTAAACCCAGAAATTTGTTTTCCGCTTTCAGAATACAATGCAGTTTTTCCTTGAAAATCTTCTACAGCATACCGCAGACTTCCTATGGGATAGATGTTCCGATATTGAAATGGAATTAGCATCTTGTTTTCAAGGTCAATTAACCCGTGTTTAAAAAAATTCCCATCGCGTATAAATGCAACAGCTCGTAATGAATGAATTTTTATCCCTGTATAGGTAAAGGGAATTACTATTTTCCCGTCCGTGCTAATGCAACCGGTTGTGATTCTAAAAGCGACAGATTGTTTACTCGCTACGATCAAGAGGCCTTCGGCTGGAATGAGAGAAGAATGATCGGGCGGTGTAATGCGTTGATTATTCAGATTTAAAACTCCCCATAATCCTTTAAGCTTATACCCAGTGACCTGTCCTGCAATTGAAAAGCTTCCGTTACTCCAACCCAGGGCTTCATACTGGGCGGGTATTAGTATTTGACCTTCCTTATTTTTTAACCCAATTTTTCCATCTTCCTTAAAAGTAAAATATTGCTCTGCAACAGATTGAATATAGCTAGCTAGAAGCAGTAGTGTGATAATGGATATCCTCATTCGTCAGCAAATATAAAGGGTAAAAGGATTTTAAAATATTACCAATATGCTTGGCGACTTTAGTGCCAAAGTTTTAGTTTGGAAAAACGTTCCCTACAAATATTTTAATCCATTGCCTTAGTAGTCAACGAAGTCGATGTTCATATTGTTTGATTTAGTTATTTTGCATCTTCATCATACACTAAAAATGAGGGTGCAATCGTGATACGGAATATTTTAATAATCATCCTTTTTGTCGCCCCCCCCCAGATGCTTTTTTCTCAACAGCGTTCTTTTCAGGACTCTGTTAAGAGCAAACTTGCCCCGTCTCTAAAAATGAGAAAATTGGAATCGGGTGTCAGGGTGCTAGTAAATAATAAACTAGCATTTAATGAGTGGATTGGAACACATTTTCCGGATATGAAGATTGAAGAGCAGTTAGCCAATGTGTATTCCATTCCGACTCTTGGAAAAGGAGAAATAGAAGCCCTCGAAAAATTACCTTCGGTAATTTTTATTGATAGAGATAACCGCGTTCCAAAAGAGGAGCAAACACTTTCGGGGTTTAATTTTGCATTGAACAAAATTTCAGCCGTTCATGCAAAATATTCAACTCTTGCTGGAGAAAACTTGGTTTTGTCCATTAAAGAAAAACCTTTCGATATACAGGATATTGATTTTAGAAACCGTGTCGTGTTTAACGATCAGTTTGATGAGCCTTCTACACAGCATGCCACAGTAATGGCAACTATAGCTGCAGGAGCAGGAAATTCTGACCCCGTAAGTAGAGGGGTAGCCCCTTCTTCTGGTATTACCACTTCAGATTTTTTACAATTACTTCCAGATGATGGAAATGTACTTACTTCGCTCAATGTAAGTGTGCAAAATCATTCATATGGTGTTGGAGTTGAAAATTATTATGGCATAGAATCTTTCGAGTATGACAAGCATTGCAGAGATTTTCAAACAATGGTTCACGTTTTTTCATCTGGTAACGATGGAGATAAGGCAGACATAATAGGTGTATATGCGGGAATATCTGGCTTTGCCAATCTTACGGGGCAGTTTAAGGTTTCAAAAAATACAATAAGTGTTGGCTCCACAGATAAATTTGGGAATGTTGTTGCACGAAGTTCGCGTGGGCCAGCGAATGATGGCAGGGTTAAGCCAGAGCTTGCAGCATTTGGTGATGGCGGTTCATCTGAATCAGCGGCTCTTGTAACAGGGGTTGCTGCTCTTATTCAGGAAGCTTATAAAAACAAGAATGGTGTTTTACCGCCATCCACTTTAGTAAAGGCTTTACTGATTAACGCTGCAGATGATGCAGGAAGGCCAGAGGTTGATTACGAGTATGGTTTCGGAAACCTGGATGCGCTTGGTGCTGTAAGAACAATTGAAAATGAGTTTTTTTACAATAGTAACTGTATGCAAAACCAAGTTGTTGCATTTTCATTTTCTCTTCCTGAAGATGTCAAAAACCTGAAGATCACATTAGTCTGGAATGACCCTCCGGGTATTGTCAATGCGAGCAAGGCACTTGTAAATGATCTGGATCTAGAATTAAAAGAAATTTCGACTTCCCTTACCTGGAAACCATGGGTGTTGAGCAGTTATCCCCATCGCGATTCTTTGAGCTCCCTTGCTAAAAGAAAACAGGATCATACTAATAACGTTGAGCAGATCACACTGGCCTCGGCTACAGCTGGAAATTATGAAATTCAGGTTCGCGGTTTCACCGTCAACTCAATACAGGATTTTAGTCTTGCGTACGAATGGGATCGTGCTTTTGAATGGACATTTCCTGTAAGAACTCACGTAATTAATCCATCAGAAAATGCGATTGTTCGATGGCAGGGTCAGTCACCGTCTACCACCGGAGACTTATATTTAAAATTTACTGAAGACCCTAACTCGAAATTAATAGCAAACGGTATCACGCTTGCCAACCAGTTTTATGCATGGCTACCACCCGATACCATAGCCCTTGCTCAATTGCGCATGGTGATTGGAGCAAGCGAATTCGTTTCGGATACTTTTTCTATTTCAAAACCAATAGATATTCAAGTAGGCTTTAATTGTGATGATGAAGTTATGATTTTTTGGGAACCAGTGGAGGGTAATCCATCCTTTGTAGTTTCAAGACTTGGGCAAAAATTCATGGAGCCTTTTGTTATCGCTACAGATACGTTGGTCGTGGTAAACAAATCAGTGTTCAGTTCAGAGTATGTAAATATTTCTTCCATGTTTGGCAAAAACATATTGGGGCGGAGTGCTACCATTAACTTTGCCAATCAGGGCGTTGGGTGTTATGTTCGATCATTTTTACCAAGGGAGGTTCTTACTTCAACTGCAGTGTTTGACCTTTCGATTGGAACCAACTACCGGGTTCAATCCATTGAGTTTCAGAAAATGGTAAGCGGTTTGTTTGCAACACTTCAAACCATAAATCCGGAGGGAAGTCTTGATTACATTTTTGAAGATAATCTGTTGGCAGAAGGGAGTAACGTGTATCGAGTAAAAATCAATGCGGTTGATCGGACGGCCTTCAGCCTGGAGGAAGTGATCTTCAATCCAGGCGCAGATGTCTTTGTTTTTCCCAACCCTGTTAAATCGGGTGATGAACTTTTTGTTGTGGGGAAAAACGACTCACCCCTACAGATGAGAATTTACAACTCCTCAGGTGGTAAAATTTTTGATACTGTATTAACCGGAGTGGTTAAGACCTTTCAAACACACGGGTTTCAACCGGGTATTTATTTTTTGCAATTCACCTCCGAGGATGGAGGTCACTATTCCAAAAAAATATTTATTCAATAAAAAAATCCTGCCCCACAGGGAGACAGGATTTTTTCATTTTACTAAAAGATATTAATACAAGTAGTCGAGTGCTACACGATCATTGGAATTAAATGTGCGGTTACTTCCATTAGAACAAGCCAGCATCCAAGAGTTAGCTTCAGGTCCAGTTGGTGTGCCCGGGATGTGGATAGCGCCAATATTACTTGCGCCTTCGTTTCCAGCACCAGCAGCACCGCAGCTATACGCACGATCCATATAATCGGTATGGCGAAAGCCAATGCAATGGCCTACCTCATGTTGAATTACAGAGGCGATATAAAGTAAATCTGGATTTGTTCCATAGGCCTGAGGATGCGTGTTCATTTTAATCTGGCGATAAGGACTTCCGTTTTTAGTTGGGAAACCAGCAGAGCCAAGTGTAATAAATCCACCACTTGGAGCCTGATAGAATCCAGTAATATCGATATCACCACGGGCGCTAACACGTTGAAATGTCAAGCCGAGGTTAAGGGCATTATAGCGTGCGATAGTTTCATCCGCACCGTCACTAAATACCTGAGGCAGATTAGAAACTGAAACTTTAACTACCCTTGGGAGACTTTTTACAAGGTTAGTCGTTCGGTACTGCTCTACATTGGCAATTCTTAATGTTGGAGAATCGGAAATCTCATCGAGATTAGACCGCTCTAGGAAGATATCTCCTTCAACAATATAACCACCATCAAAATTTCGAACATTTTGTGTACTGAAACCGAGCTTAGCTATTTTATCCAAATCGCTTTGAGGAATTGGATTTTTTGAAACATTCTCTGTTTCGCAAGAGATCATAACTACCACACATATGATAGTTAGAACTGATAGAACTTTCTTTAGCATAAATTTTTAATAGGGTTTAGGTTAGACGAAGATAAAAATAGTGGTTTATGCCAAATAAAATAGCATAATACTGTTAGGTTATAGATGAAAATTTTGGTTAAAGACCAAACCCACCAAACTACCTTTGGTTTCAGTAGTCTTTAACGGCATTTTAATTACTGATAATGAATTTGAAGCTAGCTTCCTGTTCAAGCAGAAATACTATTAAAGTTGTCTACTGGCGTTTTCCATCTCCTCATCTTCCTCGTTGTGAGAGAAATAATCAATCCCGAATATTTCACCCGAGTACTCTTTAAAATGAAGCGTGTCGCCAACGTGTTTTTGTTCGTAATGATTATTGTGGCAATTCACCTTTAGGATTTGGTCATTCTCAATTTTTACGAAAGCAATCCATTGTTCATGCCTTTCGGTTGTAACAATATAGTCGTACGATTTGTACTTCATGTATGGCAATATATTTTGACCCGTTGTACCTTCTTTCGGCACGTATACTTTATCTACAATAATGCCTTGTAAAATCAGTGGTTTTGAAAATAATACATCGTAAACGATTAGCCCGATAGCTATAGCAATACCAAAAATGGTTATAAATTTAATTGCGGTTTGTACGATAGGCGGAATACTAAATCTCATGTTTTGGTTGGTCAAGATATTTGATGAAGATAGATATTTTATGGATAGGCATCAGCATGATGAAGTAACCTTGCTTCGTTCTAAAGTTCATCTGGAATGCTCAACATTTGATCGTGCAAAAAATACACTTCAGAAACACTAATTTTACGAACCCCTAAAAACCCCTGATGTTTGAGCAAAAAATATAACAAAATGAAAAAATTAAGTATTTCTTCTCTTTTGATGATAGGCCTGTTAGCCACATCAAGTCTGTTTGCTCAACGTAAACTGGAGGTGACAATTAAAAACATCAAGGAAGCTAAGGGCACTATTCGGGTAGCATTGTTTAACAATGAGAAAGATTTTCTGGAGAATTTGCTGCAAGGAAAAATTGTGAAGGCATCTGTAAACGAGGCAAAGGTTGTTTTTGAAAACCTGAAACCAGGAGACTATGCTGTAAGTGTATTTCATGATGAAAATGAAAACGAAAAACTAGATACTGGTTTTATGGGAATACCAAATGAACCGTATGGTTTTTCAAATGATGCCATGGGAACTTTTGGTCCGCCTTCTTTTGAAAAGGCAAAGGTGAGGCTTGATTCAGATAAAGTTTCGGTTATCAACCTGCACTAACTTAATTGCATCGACTGATGATTTTGGTTGCCTCCTTTACGTCAATCAGGCCGTGCGTATGTTCCCATGAGTTATAAATGTAGGTGGCAATCTCTGCGATTTCAATATCTGTCAGCGATTGTACACCGGGCATGGGTTGAACGTAACTTTTACCATTCACTATAATTTCACCTTCAATGCCATGCTTCATGAGGCAAAGTACCTCCTCAAAATTATTCTTCATGAAGTCTGATGTATGAAGCGGAGGATACACTAATCCAAGGCCAGTACCAGTAGGTTGATGACAGTTACTACAATGTTTTAGATACAACTGTTCACCATGAATAAAGTACTGCTGAAATTTGATGTCAGATTCAGAATTTTTTGAATTAGAGCAACTGAACATAAAAAATAGAGCCAGTAGGCTTGAGGCTTGAAGCCTGAAGCTTGAAGCTAATTTACTTGACATATCCTTTTCTTAATCTTCTGATATCAGCAATCAACCGATTTACATCTTCCTCAACAGTTCCATCATATTTTCCGCGAATCCTTCTCTCTTTATCGATTAGCAAAAATGCACCACTGTGAATAAATCCATCAGGTTCGGTTTTATCTTCCATGGCTGTGGCGAAGTAACTGGTTTGTGCTATATTATAAATAGAGTCTTTCGCACCGGTTATAAAGTGCCATTTATCACTTTTTACCCCCAGTCTGTTGGCAAAATCGTGAAGCAACTCAACCGTATCATATTCCGGGTCAATTGTGTGTGATAAAATAAGAACGTCAGGAGCGTTTTGAACGGAGTCGTAAACGCGAAGCATCTGCGTTTTCATGATAGGGCAAATTATTCGGCACGATGTAAAAAAGAAATCAGCCACATAAATTTTATCCTGAAATGTTGCATTCGTTACCAGCGTACTATCCTGATCAATAAAACTGAAGTCAGCAATGGTATGGTAAAGTGTATCGGTTACTTCTTTGCCATCAACATCTCTCGAAATAGCTTCACGCTCACCAAATATTGGAAGTGGTTTTTCGGGTATAGAACTACACCCTATTATGCAAAGACCGAAAGCAAGAACGGATAATTGATAATTGATAATTGATAATTTAAGTTTATGAATCATGATCTTGATTGAATAGTTATAAGGTCTCCATCACTTACTAAGTGATGATCGATAGCCAACAGATTTTGACCGAATAGAATTTTATTTTCTCTTTTTCGGTAGGTAGCCAATGTTCGTAATGGCTCATCACCTTTTTCAGCTGTATCCTGATTAACCGTTGTTAACACACATCGACTGCAAGGTTTAACGCCAATAAAGCGATTATGACCAATCGAAAAATTTCGCCAGGTATCTTCTTCGTTTGGCTCTCCACCTGTAAAAACAAAATTTGGCCGGAACCGATTCATGGGTAAAGACTTTGCAAGTTTTGAATTAAGTAGGTTCAGCGATTGCTGACCAATAATCAGAAAGGGATATGCATCAGCCAAGCTTACCTGCTCGTTATTAACTTTATAATAGGGGTCTACATTTCTTGGATTTTCTTCCGGGAAATGAACGAGCCTGCACTTCACCCCTAATTTTTCTGAAAACCATGTGCTTATTTCTTTGTTTACTTCAAACGTATCAACAGTGTCATTCCAGATTTTGACATTTTCAGTTGCACCAATAAATGAAGTCCGAATTGAAATTCTATGTTCAGCCGACTTTGGCGTGTAAAAGATTACCAACTCATCATTTTCAATGCTTAGTTTAAAGAGTGCTAATGTTGGAGTTGACCGCTGCGTCATAAACATTCCATTTGAATCTACCAGCATCCAACGCCTGTCAAGTTCAAGTCCTTTCTCCAAAACCTTGGCTTGTTTCAACCGTATCCCACCTAAAGATTTTATCGGATAAATCCAGATTTCACTTAACCTTAATTCACGCATGAACCATTGTACTTAATTTTTTTGCTAACTTCATCAATTCAACAAGTATGGAAAACACCGCAGCCCTTTGGTATTTCGAAAGTGTGAATCTCTTCAATATTCTTTGTCCGCACAAGGTAAAAACTATGGGAGAAAAACATCAGTTTTTGCACGTTAAGCGCGATTCATTTATTTACTTTCCCGAAGATAAGGCTGATTGTATCTATATGATTGCCCAAGGCAGAGTAAAAATTGGGCACTACCTCGATGATGGAAGAGAAGTAATTAGCGCGATACTCACAAACGGTGAAATATTTGGCGAACTGGCGTTGGCGGGAGAAGACACACGCAAAGATTTTGCCCAGGTTATGGATGAGAATACAACAATTTGTCCGTTAGGCCTGGCAGATCTAAAGGCGCTGATGTATGGTGATAAAGAATTAAGCTTTAAAATGTTAAAATTAGTTGGCTTGCGCCTGATGAAACTGGAGCGAAAACTTGAATCGTTGGTTTTTAAAGATGCTCGCACCCGCGTTATTGATTTTTTAAAAGATGCTGCTTCCTGGAAAGGAAAAAAAGTCGGTTTCGAAACCATGATACCTACAAAACTTACCCATAAAGATATTGCAGCCCTTACGGGCACCTCTCGGCAAACTGTCACCACAATATTAAATGAGTTGAAGGATAAGAACCTTATTAATTTTGATAGAAAAAAAATACTCATCCGCGATCTCGCTCAGTTAAAGTAACAATCTCATCAAAATTGTCACCTTCGAGACAGTTCAACGTATAGCTAAAACCTATCTTGATCATTCGATGTTAAAGCAGATATGAAAAAGGTTGTTCTTATCGGAATTTTGATTGGTTTTTTCGTAGAGGGATATACTCAAGTGCAGGAGGTGAACGTTACTTCCGCCCTCGGAAACACACAGGGCTCTTTTAGTATTTTGTTCCAACGTGACTGGCAACTATGGAAAAAAAAGAAGTTTGCGGTTGGCGTGGGAGGAAGGTTTACTTCTTACTTCGGGGCTAATCAATATTACATTACAGCACCGGCCAAGCTTACTTCTGGCAGCACAGGGCCGCTTGTGATTTTTAAAGAAAATATTGTAGCAAATATTGACACCTTTTTGATTAAATCGCCACAGGTAAATTCACTAAATCTACTGATAAACCTAAGCTACAAGTTTAATGAGAAGTTTACGGTTGGATTTAACATTGATGCGATTGGCTTTTCCTTCGGAGGAAATAAAAGCGGTAACTACATCAACGGGATTGTAGGGAGTAGGGAAAGTGCAAGCCCCACAATTTTTAATATTTTGCTAATCAGCGATAATGACAGAGGCAGTCTTAACTCTGAACTGTACGGTAAGTATTACTGGAATGAAAAGTGGGGTATTAAACTGGCCGCTCAATTTTTGTTTACCGAGTATACAACAGAAAATGAAGTGCAACAATCTCCTGAACTCAACGATCGATTCAGAAATAAATCACTCCTACTGGCAGCGGGCATAACATATAAAATAAACTAATTTAACGATGAAATATCTTTCAATAATTCTTACATTTTGCGTGTTACTTTCGTGTGAAGAAGAAAATAACACCCCTTCAATTCCAATCAACGATAACTTTGACCCAACAATGGCAACGAAATTAAAAATGGGCAGCTTTGTTGGTGTAAGCGGGCATAGCGTTTCTGGCATGGCAGCAACGTATGACGACAATGGAGCAAAAGTACTATTGCTTGAACCGCTCAATTCACAAAACGGCCCCGATCTGAAAGTGTATCTGAGCAAAGATTTGAATGCGGGCTCTTACATTAACCTCGGCAGTTTAAAATCAACAACGGGTAAGCAAACTTATTCAATTCCAGGGAATCCAAATCTGGACGAATATCCGTATGTGTTAATATGGTGCCAGCAATTTTCGGTAGGATTTGGCAGGGCTGAAATGCAATAATCGAGTGCGGCAAGTACTGTGGAGTTTTATGTTGGTAGGGATTAGTAGCCTTACAGCGATTGGTCAAACCGTTGATAATTCGAAAGGGGTAACTTTTCAAATAAGAAATTTTGGACTAATGGTGGAGGGATCCTTCAGCGGATTGAAAGGAGAAATTTTATTTGATTCGCAGAATATAGAAGCAGCGTTGTTCAGTGTGTCTGTTGATGCAAATTCAGTTGAAACGGGGATTTCTATGCGTGACAATCACCTTATAAAAGAAGAGTACCTGGATGTGAAGGACTATCCCCGGATAAAATTTGTATCGAAGCGTGTGGTGAAGGGCGATAAACCCAGTAGCTGGATATTGACCGGTCAACTGACTATAAAAAAGGTTACGAAAGAGATTTCCATTCCTTTCTTGGTTTCAAGGCGCGATGGTCAAGATAATTTTATTGGAGAATTCAGAATAAACAGGCGGGATTTTGGAGTAGGCGGTAGAAGTATCAGCTTGGCCGATGAACTAAGGGTCATGTTAAATATCAAGAATTAAAACCATTTGTGGAATAATAGTATTGGACATAAAATTTAAAAAAATGATACAAAAAGTAGTTATATTCTCAGTTTGCTTTGCCTTGTACTCGTGCGATAACTTTGGGCAAAATGCCGAAACAAAAAATACTAAAAAAGATCAGACTATGAACAAGACTTTGACAACAAAGACAGATGAAGAGTGGAAAAAACAACTTACTGAAGAGCAATACTATATCCTTCGTCAAAAGGGTACGGAAAGAGCTTTTACAGGCAAATACTATAAAACCAATGATAAAGGAGTTTACTCTTGCGCGGCCTGTGGCAATGAGCTATTTACATCCGATATGAAATTTGACTCTGAATGCGGGTGGCCATCTTTTGACAAAGAGATTGTTGGTAGCAAAATTAACACCATCGTAGATAAATCTCATGGAATGATTCGCACAGAAATTACATGCGCCAACTGTGGTGGCCATCTTGGTCACCTTTTTGATGACGGCCCAACCCTTACGGGAAAAAGGTATTGTGTGAATTCGGCTTCACTAAATTTTGTGAATGAGAAAAAATAGTATCGAAACCCTCAGTCTTTGGATAACGCTTTCAGCAGTTCTCTGATTGACGTGAAAGATTGATCCTGAATGGCCCAAGAAATTTGATTTTCTTTTTCGTGTATAGCTATGGAGAGATCCGACTTTTGCAAAATTTCATATCCGCATCGTTCTAAAGCATTTTTAGTCCATAAGTACTGATGCCCTTCGCCAATTAGGTTGATAGAAATATTCCGGAAGGTTTCGTGCGAGACCTTTCCGGTTTTTAGATCGAAGCCTTTGAATTGAAAGACTGTATCAAAAGAACCATTCAACACTAGGTCCTCGGGGATTCCAGTCAGAATTTTTTTATCACGGGTTGCCAACCAAACAACATCCGCAGTTTGCAAGGCTAAGTCCAATTCATGTGTTGCTACTAAAATTGCTTTTCCTTCCGTGCGTGAAAGTCTTCGAAGCAAGTTCATAATCTCAACTCTATTATTAAGGTCAAGGTGCGCCGTTGGCTCATCTAATAGAATAACCGGTGTGTCTTGTGCTAATGCACGTGCTATCATAGCCATCTGCAGTTGGCCATCGCTGAGTTCGTAAAGCTTTTTATACACTAGATGTTGGATGCGAGTAAACTCGATAGCTTTCGCAATGATCTCAGAATCGGCTTTACTTAATTTTATATTCCAATCCAGATAGGGATACCGTCCGTAGGTCACCAGTTCTTCAACCGTCATGTTTACGGCACTGATTCGATCGGTAAGAACAACCGAAATTTTTGTAGGTATACCTACCCCTCTCCTCAGGGAGAGGGGGTTGGGGGTGAGGGGAATTTGTAACCCCGCTAATGTTCTTATTAATGTAGACTTCCCAACACCATTAGGACCCATAAAGCAAGCAAGCTCTCCAGCTTTCAGACTTACATCCAGCTTTTCAAACAGAATGTTTTTAACGCTGTCATTCTGATAGCCAATCGTAAGCTCTTTTGCGGAAAGTAAAATGTTGGTTTCCATCACACCCGTATTTTCTTGCTCCTGACAATAACCCAAATTACAACCGGGGCGCCCACTAACGAGGTAATAGCATTGATAGGAAGTACAAAACCACTTCCGGGAAGTTGCGATAGTACATCACAAAATAGCATTAGCGAGGCTCCGGTAATCAGCACAGCGGGGATCAGTACTTTATGATTTGTGGTATCGATGGCTAATCGAGCCAGATGAGGAACCGCCAATCCAACAAAGGCAATTGGTCCACAAAAGGCGGTAACAGCTCCCGTTAAAATACAGGTGCCTATAATAATAAGTGTTCGTGATTTTTTCAATTTAATGCCCATACTGATTGCGTAGTTATCGCCCAGCAACCAGGCATTGAGTGACTTTACGGAGATCACGGCAACTACAACTCCGGCTAAAACGGCCAAACTTAATATTTCAATTTCTGGCCAGTTGAGACTGCTAATGCTCCCAAATGTCCAAACCAGGTAGTATTGTTGGTCTTCGGCACGGCTAACAAATTGAAGAACACTTACTACAGAGGAGGTGACAGCCCCAATCATCAAACCTATTAATAAGAGGGATACATTATCCTTAATGCGTTGTGCAATGGCTAAAACTATTAAGAATATAACAGCAGAGCCTGATGTAGCGGCCAATGCAAGGGAAAATGAATGATGAAAAAGTGGAGCTCCGTTTCCTGCTGCCATAACTATTACGGCAACAGCAAGGCTAGCTCCTGAACTTAACCCCAGAATATCGGGCCCAGCCAGAGGGTTCCGAAAAAGGGTTTGCATCATTAGGCCTCCCAATGCGAGTGCTCCGCCTGCCAATATGCAAGTGAGAGCCTTCGACAACCGGAAATCGAAAATAATATCAGCCCAAATTGGCTGGGTAGAGGTTCCACCCGTTAAAACTTTCAATGTTTCGGTAATGGGGATGCGAACGCTGCCCATGGAAATGTTTATTAGAAAAAGCACTAAAAGCATTGAAGGCAAAATAAAATACCAATACTTTTTTAGCGTATCTCTCATGTCTATAGATCAAAAACCCTCAATATTACTGTTTTTTGAAGTTTCTTAGATGCTAAAGATTTTTAAAACCTTTAGCGTCTGGAAGTATTCGTAAAATTTTAAAACCCTCCCTTGCTACGTATACTTTGTTTCCTATCTTTGCAGTCCTTTTTGAGCCAAATAGGCTCAAATCCTGAGAAACAAGCATTAAAAGGTTAATACCATGCCTGGAATTATAGGACGAAAAGTAGGAATGACCAACGTATATGGTCCGGAAGGCGAGAACATCGCTTGTACGGTTATAGAAGCTGGCCCCTGCATAGTCACACAAGTAAAAAACGAAGAAACTGACGGATACCGCTCAGTTCAGCTCGCCTTTGGCGAGAAGAAAGAGAAGAGCACAACCAAAGCTTTACTCGGTCATTTCAAAAAAGCTAACACTACACCTAAGAAAGCTATTGCTGAGTTTCGCGACTTCAAAACGGAGTTCGATGGCTTGGTAGAGCTTGGTAAAGAAATCCGCATTCTGGATATCTTTAAAGAAGGCGACTTTTTGGATGCCGTAGGCACTTCAAAAGGTAAGGGTTTCCAAGGTGTTGTAAAGCGCTACGGATTTGCCGGTGTGGGTGGTCAAACTCACGGACAGCATAACCGCCTTCGCGCACCCGGTTCAATGGGTAACGCATCGTTCGCATCACGTGTACCAAAAGGTAAACGTCTTCCTGGCCGTATGGGTAATGATCAAGTAAAGGTGATGAATCTGAAGGTGGTGAAAATCATGGCTGATCAAAATATCATCGTGGTTAGCGGATCCGTTCCCGGAGCAAAGAACTCAACCATAATTCTCCAGAAGTAATGGAAGTAGCAATTGTAAAATATAGTGGTGAGAAATCTGGAAAGAAGGCAAATCTTTCGGATGATGTGTTTGGCATTGAGCCGAACGACCACGCGATCTATTTGGATGTGAAAAGCTTCCTCGCAAATCAGCGCCAGGGAACACACAAGGCCAAGCAGCGTAACGAAATATCTGGTTCTTCCAGGAAGATTAAGAAGCAGAAAGGTACGGGTGGTGCGCGTGCGGGTAACATTAAGAGCCCGCTGTTTAAAGGTGGTGGCCGAGTATTCGGTCCTGAGCCTCGCGACTATTCATTCAAGTTGAATAAGAAAGTAAAGGCATTGGCTCGTAAGTCAGCGCTTACCTATAAAGCAAAAGACAACGCGATTTCTGTATTAGAAGATTTCAATTTCGAAACTCCTAAGACTGCGCAGTACATCAAGATGTTATCAGATCTTTCATTTACTGATAAAAAGACACTCCTCGTGCTTCCTGAGAAAAACAAGAACGTTGTTCTTTCTGGAAGAAACCTGAAGAATGCGAAAATAACAACAGCTGATCAGATCAATACATATGATGTTATGAATGCTGACCAGTTGATCTTCGTTGAAAGTTCAATAAGCAAAGTTGAAACCTTATTAAATAAAGAGTAATGAGCGTCCTAAAGAAACCATTAGTTACTGAGAAAGTTTCTGCTTTGAACGAAAAGGGCAAGTATGGCTTTTTCGTTGACATCAAAGCCAATAAGGTTGAGATTAAGAAGGCAGTAGAAAAGCAATATGGCGTAACCGTTGAAAGCGTAAATACCATGAGTATGATGGGTAAGTTGAAGACCCGTTACACAAAGGCAGGTGTGCTTTCAGGCCGTCAGCAGAATTATAAGAAAGCCATCGTAACGTTGGCTCAAGGTGAAGTAATTGATTTTTATAGCAACGTATAATTCATAGAACAATGGCGTTGAAGAAATTAAGACCGGTTACCCCAGGCACTCGACACAGAGTAGCTACCTCGTTTGAGGATGTGACTACGAATGTGCCCGAAAAATCCTTGGTGGTTACATTAAAGAAAACTGGAGGAAGAAATAGCAAAGGACGTATGACCATGCGCTACATAGGCGGTGGACATAAGCAGAAAATTCGTTTGATCGACTTTAAACGTGATAAGACAGGAATTCCTGCAACGGTTAATTCCATCGAGTATGACCCTACACGTTCAGCTCGTATTGCTCTGCTTTTCTATGCAGATGGTGTAAAGACGTACATTATCGCGCCTGCCGGATTGGTGGTTGGCCAGAAAATTGCTTCCGGTGCAGACGTTGCCCCAGAAGTAGGTAATGCGTTGCCGCTTTCTAAAATCCCGTTAGGTACTATTGTTCATAATGTAGAAATGAAACCAGGTAAAGGTGGTGCAATTGCCCGCAGCGCTGGTTCATTTGTTCAGTTGTTGGCACGTGAAAACGGTATGGCAACATTGAAGATGCCTTCCGGTGAAATGCGTAACGTGCTAGATCGTTGTATGGCAACAGTAGGTACTGTTTCAAATGCTGATCACATGAACGAGAGTCTTGGTAAGGCTGGTCGTAACCGTTGGAAAGGTATTCGTCCACGTACGCGTCCAGTGGCCATGAACCCTGTCGATCACCCGATGGGTGGTGGTGAAGGACGTGCTTCTGGAGGTCATCCAAGATCACGTAATGGATTACTCTCAAAGGGTAAGAAAACTCGTCACCCGAAGAAATATTCAGATGGTTTAATTATATCCAGAAGGAAGAAATAATGGGACGCTCGATAAAAAAAGGACCGTATTGCGACTTAAGACTTTCTAAGAAAGTTGACGTTGCTGAAAAGTCTGGCAAAAAATCAGTAATCAAAACTTGGTCACGCAGATCAACGATTATTCCTGAGATGATAGGCCACACCTTCGCAGTACACAATGGAAATAAATTTATTCCTGTTTATGTGACAGAGAATATGGTGGGTCACAAGCTTGGTGAATTTTCACCAACCCGCACCTACAAGGGTCACTCAGGTAACAGAAAAGATTAAGCGATGGAAGCTACTGTTAAAAAGACAAAAAAATCAGTTCTCAAAAGAGAGAAGCGCGATGCAAGAAAAGAGGCTGCTAAAACAGGTCCTGTAACGGCTCGTTTGGTAAATGTGCCTACTTCACCTCGTAAAATGAGACTCGTTGCAGATTTAATTCGTGGCGTTCGGGTTAACCTGGCGCTGAACATCCTTAAGTATGAGGCCAAAATAGGTGCTGCTAAATTGGAGAAACTTCTCTTGTCAGCGATCTCCAATTGGGAAGTTAAAAACAAAGAAGAAAAGCTTGAAGAAGCAGATCTTTTTGTAAAAGATATTTTTGTTGATAGCGGTCGTATGCTGAAGAGATTAAGACCAGCGCCACAAGGCCGTGCTCACCGTATTCGCAAGCGTTCAAACCATGTAACATTGGTAGTTGATAGCTTAAAAAAGAAAGGAACTGAAGTAAAATCCACTGAAAAAGAAACGAAGGAATAATGGGACAAAAAATTAACCCCGTAGGATTCAGATTAGGTATCGTTCGCGGTTGGGATTCCAACTGGTTCGGAGGAAATAATTTTTCTGATAAATTGGTTGAAGACCATAAGATCAGAAAATATGTTGATGCCCGTATTCAAAAAGGTGGTATTGCCAAAGTAGTGATCGAAAGAACACTGAAGCGCGTCACGCTAACGATACACACGGCTCGTCCAGGAGTGGTAATTGGTAAAGGCGGTACTGAGGTGGATAAGATTAAGGAAGAGTTGAAGAAACTTACCGGCAAGGATGTTCAAATAAATATCTATGAAATTAAGCGCCCAGAATTGGATGCAAGATTAGTAGGTGAATCTATAGCGCAGCAAATCGAAGCTCGTATTTCATACAAACGTGCAATGAAGCAAGCAATTGCCTCCGCAATTCGTGTAGGCGCAGAAGGTATTAAGATTAAAACTTCGGGACGATTAGCGGGTGCTGATATGGCGCGTACCGAACAATATAAAGAAGGGCGTATTCCTCTTCATACAATACGGGCGGATATAGATTATGCCATATCAGAAGCACAAACGGTGTATGGAAAAATTGGTATCAAAGTATGGATATTCAAAGGTGAAGTTTATGGTAAGCGTGATCTTTCTCCAAACATCGGTATTGTAAGCAACGCTGCTGCTGGTGCAAATGCTCCAGGTGGACCACGAGGTGGAGGAAATGAAAGAGGTGGAGATAGAAGAAGAGGTGGTGATAGTCGAGGCCGAGGTGGAGATAGCAGAGGTGGTCGCGGAGGCGAAGGAAGAGGAAAAGCCGGTGATAACCGTGGAGGAAGCGGAAGAAGAAATTAATTTTACGAATAAAAGTAGACAGTAATGTTACAACCAAAACGTACCAAGTTCAGAAAAATGCAGAAAGGCCGTGTGAAAGGTGTAGCCACCCGCGGGCATTCTATTGCTTTCGGTTCTTTTGGTCTTAAATCACTCGAGGCCGGCTGGATTACTGCACGTCAATTAGAGGCGGCTCGTATTGCGGTTACGCGTGCAATGAAGCGTGAAGGTCAGGTTTGGATTCGTATTTTCCCTGACAAGCCAATTACTCGCAAACCTGCTGAAGTAAGGATGGGTAAAGGTAAAGGAGCTCCCGAATATTGGGTAGCTGTAATAAAGCCGGGAACAATTTTGTTCGAGGCCGGTGGTGTTAATATCGCTACAGCACGTGAAGCTTTACGCCTAGCAGAAGGTAAGTTGCCTATTAAGACAAAGTTTACAGTACGAAGAGATTACGTAGAATAAGTTAAGTCATGAAGCATACAGAAATAATAGCATTGGGCATCAACGATCTGAAAGAGAAAATTGTCAGCGAGACAGAGGTGTTGCGTAAACTAAAGTTTGCTCATCAGGTTTCTTCAATCGAGAATCCAATGAAGATGAAAGCATCACGAAAATTAATCGCGCAATTGCATACAGAGTTGAGAGCTAAAGAAATTCAAAAATAATTCCTATGGAAAGGAACCTACGTAAAGAGCGAATTGGTAAAGTGACAAGCAATAAGATGCAAAAAAGCATCACAGTGGCTGTAGATAGAAAGGTGAAACATCCTATCTATGGAAAGTTTGTACACAAGACTACCAAGTTCATGGCGCATGACGAGAAGAACGAAGCAGGGATTGGCGATACAGTACGTATTTCTGAAACGCGCCCCTTAAGCAAGAGCAAGCATTGGAGATTGGTTGAGATAATTGAAAAAGCGAAGTAAGTATGATCAGCACTGAATCAAGACTAATTGTAGCGGACAATAGCGGAGCAAAAGAAGTTCTGTGTTTGCACATCCCGGGAGGTAGCGGAAAGCGCTATGCTTCTGTTGGAGATAAAATTGTGGTTACTATCAAGTCGGCTATCCCCGGCAGCCAGGCTAAGAAAGGAACTGTTTCTAAAGCTGTGGTAGTAAGAACGAAGAAGGAGATAAGAAGAAAAGACGGATCTTATATTCGTTTTGAAGATAATGCTGCTGTTCTTCTTAATGCTCAGGATGAGCCCCGTGGTACCCGTATTTTTGGACCTGTGGCACGTGAGCTAAGAGAGAAACAGTTTATGAAGATTATTTCATTAGCACCTGAAGTGATTTAAGACAATGGAAAGAAAGTTTAATAAGCAACCGAAACTGCACATCAAGAAGGGCGACACTGTAAAAGTGATTGCCGGAGATGATAAGGGTAAGAATGGTAAAGTGCTAGAGATAGTATCTGAGAAAAACAGAGCTATTGTGGAAGGCATCAATATCGTCACCAAGCACCAGAAGCCATCGGCAGGTAAGCCTGAGGGCGGAATTAAAAAAACAGAAGCATCTGTTCACATCAGCAATTTAATGCTGGTTGATCCTGCAAGTGGTAAAACTACGCGTGTAGGTAGAAAGGCCGATGACAAAGGAAAATTACAACGATATTCAAAGAAAACAGGAGAACTTATAAAATAATGGCAACTCCAAGATTAAAAGAAAAGTATAAGAAAGAGATTATGCAGGCTCTGAAAACCAGGTTCCAGTATAAGTCTATCATGCAAGTTCCTAAGATCGAAAAGATCTGTATTAATAAGGGAATGGGCGTGGCTGTATCCGATAAGAAACTTATAGATGTAGCCCTCGAAGAAATTACTATCATCACGGGACAAAAGGCGGTTTCAACAAAGTCTAAGAAAGATATTTCAAACTTTAAGTTGAGAGCGAATATGCCAATCGGTGTTCGCGTAACACTTCGTGGAGATAACATGTACGAGTTCTTGGACAGGTTGATGAATATTGCACTTCCCCGTGTACGTGATTTCCGTGGTGTAAGCCCGAAGGGTTTTGATGGCCGTGGAAACTACACACTGGGTGTGAAAGAACAGATCATCTTTCCGGAGATTTCAATTGACAAAGTGACGAAGATCAGTGGTATGGATATTACGTTCGTCACCAATGCTAAGTCTGACGAAGAAAGTTATGAGCTCTTGAAGGCGTTTGGGATGCCTTTTGCAAACACATCAAAAAATTAAGAATTTGCTATGGCTAAAACATCGGTAATCGCGAGGCAAACAAAAAGAGAGAAACTTGTAGCATTATATGCTGACAGGCGTAAGGCTCTTAAAGCATCTGGAGATCATGCTGGGTTGGATAAACTTCCACGTAACGCATCTCCGGTTCGCCTGAAAAATAGGTGCAAGTTGACGGGTCGCCCAAAGGGATATATTGGCAAATTTGGTGTTTGCCGTAACGTTTTCCGTCAAATGGCTTCAGACGGCAAAATTCCAGGCGTGACTAAGTCAAGCTGGTAAAAGATCCCCTTGGCCTCTTGGAGAGGGAGGGTTAAAAAGACTTATTGGTTGCTGAGTGTTCAGGTCGCGTAAAATCGAAACCGAATAACAGTTTGAATAACAAAAATTGTTCAATATCTTTGCAGCCCGTTCAAAAGACGGGTTTGCTTTTTAGAAAAAAGGGAGTAAGAAAATGACAGATCCTATTTCAGATTATTTAACAAGGTTGCGGAATGCCATAAAGGCAAACCACAAGGTAGTGGAGATCCCTGCCTCAAACCTTAAAAAGGAAATAACCAAAGTGTTATTCGACAAAGGTTATATCCTGAACTACAAGTTCGAAGCTGGTGAAAATCCGCAAGGCACTATTAAAATAGCGCTAAAGTATAATGTCGAGACTCGTGAGTCTGCTATCTCAAGTTTAGAGAGAGTCAGTACGCCTGGCCTTCGTCAGTACCGTGGTCTCGATAACCTGCCTAAAGTTTTAAATGGCTTGGGAGTAGCAATCATCTCTACTTCAAAGGGGGTGATAACGGACAAGGAGGCTCGCAAGATGAATGTGGGTGGTGAAGTATTGTGTTACGTGTATTAATGTATTAAGGTATGTCGCGTATAGGAAAACAACCAGTTTCAATCCCGAAGGGTGTTACGTTTAATTTCTCGAAAGAGAATCACTTAGTGACAGTGAAGGGCCCTAAAGGTGAGCTTAAGCAAGTAATTGATTCTGACTTCGAAGTAAAGCAAGAAGAAGGTTCTGTGCTTGTAGAAAGACCGACTGAGCAA
The DNA here is from genome assembly GCA_031395485.1 of Cyclobacteriaceae bacterium. Taxonomy (GTDB): domain Bacteria; phylum Bacteroidota; class Bacteroidia; order Cytophagales; family Cyclobacteriaceae; genus UBA2336. The sequence continues at coordinate 365,816 of JANNUS010000010.1, forward strand.
AAGCGACATAAGGCTATGCACGGTTTATACCGTTCATTGATTGCCAACATGGTTGAAGGAGTAACCAATGGATACAAAGCACAACTTGAATTGGTGGGTGTTGGTTACAAAGCCACTGCGCAATCAAACGTGTTGGAGCTTAGCCTTGGATATTCTCACAATGTATTCCTGATGGTACCACATGAAATTAAAGTGCAGGCGGTTCAGGAAAAAGGTAGCAATCCTACCATAATCCTTGAAGGCATTGATAAGCAATTGATTGGCCAGGTGGCAGCAAAAATAAAATCGCTTCGTAAAGTGGAGCCTTACAAAGGTAAAGGTATCCGCTTCACAGGTGAGTACGTACGCAGAAAAGCTGGTAAGGCTGCTGCTAAATAATTAGGCATCATAGAATAAACTAACGCATCTATGGCAGGCAAGAAAAACGAAAGACGAACGAGAATTAAGGCAGGTATTCGCAAGAGAATGGAAGGTACAACCGACCGTCCGAGATTATCTGTGTTCAGAAGCAACAAAGGCATATATGGTCAAATCATTGACGATATTAAAGGTATTACACTTGTTGCGGCTTCTACTCCTGAACTTGGAGAGAAAACAACATTGAATGTTGAGAGCTCAAAGAGTGTGGGTAAAAAACTAGCCGAAAAGGCAGTGGCTTCCGGAATTCAAACTATCGTGTTTGATAGAAACGGATACCTCTATCACGGAAATATTAAAGCTTTCGCGGAAGGTGCGAGAGAGGGTGGATTGAAATTCTAAGAATTACGATATGTCAACAAGCAACATCAGTACAGTAAAAGCCAGCGAGATTGATCTGAAAGAAAAAGTCGTTGCCATTGAGCGGGTAGCAAAGGTTGTGAAAGGTGGGCGCAGGTTCAGTTTCGCAGCAATTATCGTAGTAGGAGATGGAAATGGTGTGGTAGGATACGGCCTTGGAAAAGCAAACGAAGTAACGGATGCAATCACGAAGGGCGTTGATGACGCGAAAAAGAATCTTGTGAAAGTTCCTATTATTAAAGGAACAGTTCCGCACGAAGCAATCGGCAGGTTCGGTGGTGGCCACGTATTGTTGAAACCAGCTTCTCCGGGTACAGGTGTTATTGCCGGTGGTGCAATGCGTGCAGTATTAGAAAGCGCGGGCGTTCACAACGTGTTGGCAAAATCAAAAGGTTCTTCAAACCCGCATAACGTGGTGAAGGCTACGTTTAAGGCTCTTACTTCCATGAGAGATGCTGCAACAGTTGCGAAGGCTAGAGGAGTTTCATTGTCCAAAGTATTTAATGGTTAATACCATGGCGAAAATAAAGATTACACAATTCAGAAGTGATATTAAAAGAGCTGAGAGACAGCAAAGAACGTTGCGCGCTCTTGGTTTAGGCAAAGTGAATAAGTCAGTTGAAGTGGAGTTAACCCCGCAGATCAACGGCATGATTCAGAAGGTTAATCATTTGGTTACTGTAAAAGAGCTGTAAGATGAAGTTGCATACATTAAAGCCTGCTTCAGGTTCAACAAAAACAAATAAGAGACTTGGTCGTGGTCAGGGATCAGGTGGTAGTACTGCTGGTCGTGGTCACAAAGGTGCAAAGTCGCGCTCAGGCTATTCTAAGAAATTTGGTTTCGAAGGAGGTCAGATGCCGTTGCAGCGCAGGGTTCCTAAGTTTGGTTTTAAGAACAATAACAAGATTTACTACAAGGGAGTAAACCTGGATGCGCTTGAAACGATTGCAGCAAATAATAAAGGCATTGATATCAGCATAGAATTAATCGTTGCAAATGGTATTGCCGGTAAGAAAGATAAAATTAAAGTGTTGGGTAGAGGCGAGTTGAAATCAAAAGTGAATGTTCAGGCACATGCCTTTTCTGAAACTGCTGTAAAGGCAATTGAAAAAGTTGGTGGTACTGCTACTAAGATTTAAGAATGAAGCGTTTCCTTGATACCATACGGAATATTTTCTCGATTGAGGACCTTAGAGTTCGAATCCTAAATACAATAGGATTTCTGATCATCTTCAGGTTGGGTTCATTCATTGTACTACCGGGTATTGATCCTAATGTTTTAGGTGCAGGGGCACAGGGTGGTATTTTTGATTTATTGAACACATTCCTAGGAGGGTCATTCAGCAGGGCGTCCATCTTTGCCCTCGGTATCATGCCGTACATCTCGGCATCGATTGTTGTGCAGTTATTAACGTTCGCTGTTCCATATTTTCAAAAATTACAAAAAGAAGGTGATTCAGGCCGTAAACGCTTGAACCAAATCACGCGTGTTTTAACAATTTTCATTACTGGTTTTCAGTCTTACGGTTATATCCGTGGTACGATAGACCCAAATGCGATTATAGATCCAGGATTCTTTTTCTATTTCTCATCAATTACCATTCTTATTGCAGGAACGATGTTCTGTATGTGGTTAGGTGAGCGTATTACAGATAAGGGTATTGGTAATGGTATCTCCATGCTTATTATGATTGGTATTGTATCTCGTTTCCCGGGTGCGATTATTGATGAAGCTGTGAACAACCGAGGACTGCAGGGCATGTTATTGTTTTTGGTAGAAGTTCTTGTTCTCTTCTTTATTGTCATGGGTGTTATCATGCTCACACAAGCTACAAGGCGAATTCCTATTCAGTATGCGAAGCAAGTTGTTGGAAACAAGTTGTATGGTGGCAAGCGTGATTTCATTCCGCTAAAACTTAATTCATCAGGCGTTATGCCAATCATCTTTGCACAAGCATTGATGTTCATCCCTGCACTCGTAGCAGGTATATGGAGAGACAGCGATGTTGGTGCGTATATCGGCTCAACCTTCTCTGACTTCACTTCATGGCAGTACAACCTTTTGTTTGGTTCATTGATTTTAATTTTCACATTCTTCTATACAGCCATCACGATAAACTCGAACGATATGGCTGATAACTTGAAAAGAAATGGTGGTTTTGTTCCTGGTATTAAACCCGGAAAACAAACGGCCGATTTTATAGATACGATTTTGTCAAGAATAACATTGCCTGGTGCATTGTTCCTGGTGACCATCGCAATCCTTCCTGCTTTTGCAGTAAGAGCTGGTGTTGGTCAGAACTTCGCTCAATTCTTCGGTGGTACTTCGTTGTTGATTATGGTTGGGGTTATCCTCGATACACTTCAACAAATTGAAAGCTACTTGTTGATGAGACATTACGAAGGAATGATGAAATCGGGTAGAGTAAAAGGACGTTCTCAATTTGCTGCGGCTTAAGTGCTGAATGGTTCACTTAAAGACTGAAGAGGAAATCCAAGTCATCAAAGAGAGTGCTCAAATTTTGGGTAAAGCTCACGGTGAAGTGGCCAAGCTGGTAAAGCCTGGAGTTAAAACCTCAACGTTGGATAAAGTGGCGGAAGAGTTTATTCGTGATCATGGAGGAGTACCATCCTTCAAGAACTACAATGGATTCCCTGCTACGCTATGCATTTCAGTTAACGAAGTAGTGGTACACGGTTTCCCAAGCAATTACGAATTATTGGAAACAGATATCATTTCAGTGGATTGTGGAGTGTACTATAAAGGGTTTCACAGTGATTCAGCTTATACCTATCCGTTGGAAGGTGTGGATAAAGAAACGCTGTTACTGTTAGCGCGAACGTACGAGTCTCTTTTTAAGGGAATCGAGCAAGCGAAGGCAGGAAACCGAATCGGGGATGTTAGCCATGCGATTCAAAGTTATGTTGAAAGCTTTGGATACGGTGTGGTGAGAGAACTGGTAGGGCATGGTGTTGGAAGAAATCTTCACGAAGATCCGGAAGTACCAAATTTTGGTAAGCAAGGAAAAGGTGTGAAGCTGGTTTCAGGAATGGTGTTTGCAATTGAACCTATGGTTAACCAAGGAGCAAAGAATGTAGTGCAAGAGAATGACGGATGGACGATCCGCACAACAGACAAAAAGCCGTCTGCACATTTTGAGCACATGGTTGGGATTTTTGAGAATAGAACAGAAGTATTGACAACACACGAGTATATAGAAAGTAATTATTCATATAAGTGGCGAAACAAAAGTCGATAGAACAGGACGGAACGATTTTAGAAGCACTTTCGAACGCAATGTTCAGAGTGCAATTAGAAAACGGACATGAAGTGCTGTCGCATATTTCGGGTAAAATGAGGATGAATTACATCCGTATATTACCAGGGGATAAGGTGAGATTGGAAATGTCACCCTATGATTTAACAAAAGGAAGAATTGTATTTAGATACAAGTAATAGAAAGAAAAATGAAAGTTAAAGCATCCGTAAAAAAGCGCAGCGCTGATTGCAAAGTGATCAGACGGAACGGCAAGCTGTATGTGATTAACAAAAAGAATCCAAGGTTTAAACAAAGACAAGGATAATACTATGGCCAGAATACAAGGTGTTGATATCCCGGACAACAAAAGAGGTGAGATTAGCTTGACCTACATATACGGCATAGGCCGCAGAAGGGCTCAGAATATTCTTACCAAAGCAGGGGTAAATTGGGACAAAAAGGCAAAGGATTGGAATGATGAAGAGTCGAATGCTATCCGTTCCATTATTTCCGAAAGTTTTAAAGTAGAAGGTACACTTCGTTCGGAAGTTCAATTGAGCATAAAGCGTCTGATGGACATCGGTTCTTACAGAGGCCTTCGTCACCGAAAGGGATTACCCGTGCGTGGTCAAACAACCAAAAACAATGCTCGTACGCGTAAGGGTAAGCGTAAGACTGTTGCGAATAAGAAGAAGGTTACTAAAGGTTAATCCTGCCTGCCGGCAGGCAGGCGTTAATGAATATAAAATAACAGAGTAATGGCTGTAGAAAAAAGAAAAGATAAAGCGAAGAAACGCGTAGTGCAGATTGAAGCAGTAGGCCAAGCACACATCCGGGCAACCTTCAATAACATCGTTATTTCAATGACGAACTCTACCGGCCAGGTAATTACCTGGGCTTCTGCAGGTAAAATGGGTTTTAAAGGCTCGAAGAAGAACACTCCCTATGCTGCTCAAATGGCGGCTCAGGATTGCGCTTCCCGTGCGTTTGAATTAGGACTTCGTAAAGTAGAAGTTTTTGTAAAAGGCCCTGGCGCTGGACGTGAGTCTGCAATTCGTACGATTCAAAATGCAGGCATTGAAGTAACAACAATTAAGGATATGACGCCACTTCCGCATAACGGTTGCCGTCCTCCTAAGAAAAGAAGAGTTTAATAATTGAGTAATAATGATTGACGAGGAAGGTGAAAATCTGAAATCGTAAATCGTAAATCAAAAAGAACAATGGCACGATACACAGGCCCACGAGTACGAATCTCAAGAAAATTTGGAGAGCCTATCTTAGGTGATAATAAAGCTCTGCAAAAGAAAGCCTACCCTCCTGGCATGCATGGTAAAGCGAAGAAACGTAAGGTTTCAGAATATGCCACCCAGCTTGCGGAGAAGCAAAAGGCAAAGTATACCTACGGTTTATTGGAGCGCCAATTCGCGAAGTTGTTTGATAAAGCAACACGTAAGAAAGGTGTTACCGGTGAAGTATTGCTTCAGTTATTGGAGCAAAGGCTTGATAACACAGTATACCGTCTTGGTATAGCACCTACTCGCAGGGCAGCACGGCAATTGGTTTCACACAAGCATATCACAGTGAATGGAGATATTGTGAATATTGCATCGTATTCATTGAAAGCGGGTGATGTAATTGGTGTACGTGAAAGATCGAAGTCATTAGAAGCAATTACGAATAGTCTTTCTATTCAAGGTTCTAAAAAATATCATTGGCTGGAGTGGGATAACAGTGAATACTCAGGTAAGCTTATTCATGTGCCCCTGCGTCAGGATATCCCGGAGAACATCAATGAGCAGTTGATCGTTGAATTGTACTCAAAATAATTCTAACCATTAATCAGAAAGGAATATGTCAATATTAGCATTTCAAATGCCAGATAAAGTAGTCATGGAGAAATCCGATGATTTTCACGGCACTTTCACATTTAAGCCTCTTGAAAAAGGATATGGTGTTACCATTGGTAATGCCTTGAGAAGAATTTTGCTCTCTTCGTTAGAAGGATATGCCATTACTGGAATTAAAATACCGGGAGTGTTGCATGAGTTCTCTACAATTGAAGGGGTGGTTGAAGATGTAGCAGAAATTATCTTGAACCTGAAAATGGTTCGCTTTCGAAAAATTTCGGACAGCTTCGAAAGTAAAATCACTGTAAGTATTAAGAAGCAGAAGCAATTCAAGGCGAGTGATATTGCTAAGTTCACTTCAGCTTTCGAGATCCTGAATCCTGAGCAAGTAATTTGTAACCTAGATGAGTCAGCTCATTTCGAGATTGAACTTACGCTGGAAAAGGGAAGAGGATATTTACCAGCAGAAGAAAACAAGCCGACAGAACAAGTATTCGGGTTTATTCCAATTGATGCAATTTTCACTCCAGTTAAGAATGTGAAATACAGTGTGGAGAATACACGGGTAGAGCAAAAAACTGACTATGAAAAGTTGGTAGTTGAAATTCAAACAGATGGATCGATACATCCTGAGAAGGCATTAGAAGGAGCTGCTCATATTCTGATCCAGCACTTCCGCTTGTTCTCTGACAAGTCAATAGAACTTGAAACCGGTAAAGATGCTGAGATCGAGCAGGTTGATGAGGAGATGTTGCACATGCGCAAGTTATTGAAGACTGGTCTTCATGACTTAGACCTGTCAGTACGTGCATACAACTGTTTGAAAGCCGCTGACGTAAAATCATTGGGGGATTTAGTGGAGCTAGAAATTTCTGACATGATGAAATTCAGAAATTTTGGTAAGAAATCGCTTGCTGAATTAGAGCAATTAGTAGCAGAGAAGAACCTTACCTTCGGTATGGATCTGGTAAAATATAAACTGGACGAGGATTAAGTTATAAGCACGCATGAGACACGGTAAAAAAATAAATCATCTCGGAAGAACTGCCAGCCATCGTAGCGCATTACTTTCGAACATGGCATCTTCTCTTATTTTAGAGAAGCGCATCAACACTACAGTTGCTAAGGCAAAGGCATTGAGGAAATATGTTGAGCCATTGCTTACAAAGTCGAAGACAGATACCACCCATTCAAGAAGAATTGTGTTTTCTTATCTTCAAAACAAAGAATCGGTAAAGGAATTATTCAGTTCAGTTGCCTCTAAGATTGCTGAGCGCGCTGGTGGGTATACCCGCATCATTAAGATGGGAGCTGTACGCCTTGGCGATAATGCAGATATGTGTCTTATTGAGTTAGTGGATTTTAACACCCTTTATACAAAGGATGGTGATGCGAAAAAAGCAAAGACTCGCAGAAGCCGTAAGAGTGGTAAAAAAGAGGAGGGGGCAGAAGCATCAGCTGAGCCAAAAATTGAGGCTAAAGAAAAACCAGTAAAGACTAAAAAGGTTGATTCTAAGAGAGCTGATAAGAAATAAGTGATAAATTCGCATAAATATCAAAGAGGATTGGACGAAAGTTCAATCCTTTTTTGTTTTCTAGGTATTTCAAACGTTTGGAAACAAAAATCAGAAACTTTAGTCCCGGCATTAACGCTGGAAGTTTAATTTTGTCAAATTTAATAACTGTGAGCAAAGCATATATACTTTTAGAAGACGGCTTCCAGATGGAAGGAACAGCCATCGGGAAAATCGGTACAACCGGTGGGGAAATCTGCTTCAATACTGGCATGACTGGCTACCAGGAAATTTATACCGACCCATCGTATTTTGGCCAGATCATTGTTAACACAACTGCGCATATTGGAAATTACGGAACCATAGATGCTGAACAGGAATCTGACAAGCCTAAAATTAGCGGATTAGTGGTGAATGATTTCTCAGCTGATTTCAGCCGGGCAACTGCGAAAGCGAGCCTTCAGCAATATCTGGAAAAACATGGTGTTGTGGGTATTTCGAATTTGGATACGCGTAAGTTAGTTCGTTATATCCGAAGCAAAGGCGCAATGAATGCATTGATTTCATCTGAACTCACACCGGGTGAGATGAAAGAAGAAATAAAGAAAGTACCATCGATGGATGGACTTGAGCTAGCGTCTATTGTAACAACTAAAGAGCCATACATTGTTGGGGATGAGAATGCATCCTTCCGTATAGCAGCACTTGATCTTGGCATTAAGAAAAGTATTCTTACAAATCTGGCCGAACGCGGCTGTTATGTAAAAGTATTTCCAGCAAAAACCTCGTTTGTAGAAATGGAGAAATTTTCTCCGCACGGATATTTTATTTCAAATGGTCCGGGAGATCCGGCTGTAATGAAATATGCGGTTGCAACTGTTGGCGAAATCCTCGAAGTAAACAAACCAATATTTGGTATCTGTCTTGGACACCAACTCCTTGCATTAGCTAATGGTATCTCTACCTATAAAATGCACCACGGTCATAGAGGGTTAAACCATCCAGTTAAAAATTTAGTCTCTGGACTAAGTGAAATGACTTCACAAAACCATGGCTTTGCGGTAAGTGAAAAGGAAATTGAAAGTAATAAGGATGTAGAAGTAACTCATGTTCACCTTAACGATAATACGATAATGGGAATTCGGGTTAAAAACAAGAAAGCGTTTTCCGTACAATATCACCCGGAAGCATCACCCGGGCCTCACGATTCTCGATATTTGTTCGATCAGTTCATTGAAATGATTAAACAAGATCAGTTGAAAACTGTTAAAAACTAATCAACAAACTTAAATATGTCATTAATAGAAAGCATTCATGCCCGTCAAATCCTAGATAGTCGTGGCAATCCAACAGTTGAAGTTGATGTAGTAACATCCAGTGGTGCCTATGGCCGAGCTGCTGTTCCATCGGGGGCGTCAACCGGAACACACGAGGCGGTAGAGTTACGCGATGGAGATAAGAAAAAATTCTTAGGAAAAGGTGTGTTGAAGGCGGTCGAAAATGTAAATGCAAAAATCGCGACTGAGCTTGTGGGATTTTCTGTTTACGAGCAAAATCTCTTAGACAAAATCATGATTGAATTAGACGGGACTTCGAACAAAGCAAAGCTTGGTGCAAATGCGATACTCGGAGTATCACTGGCGATAGCAAAAGCGGCTGCCATGGATGCCGGACTTCCGTTGTACCGGTACATCGGGGGTGTAAGTGCCAACACCTTGCCTGTTCCGATGATGAATATTCTTAATGGAGGAAGTCATGCTGATAACTCAATAGATTTTCAGGAATTTATGGTAATGCCGGTTGGTGCCGATACATTTTCAGAGGCATTACAAATGGGTGCTGAAGTTTTCCATACATTGAAAAAAGTATTGCACGATAAAGGCCTTTCTACAAACGTTGGCGATGAAGGCGGCTTTGCTCCAAATCTAAAATCAAACGAGGAAGCAATTGAAGTTGTGCTAAAAGCAATTGAAAAGGCTGGTTACAAGCCGGGCTCTGATATTTTTGTTGCATTGGATCCTGCTGCTTCTGAATTCTACGATTCAAAAACTAAAACCTATCATTTCAAGAAATCTAATGGTAAGAAATTAAAGCCATTGGAAATGGCCGACTATTGGACCAATTGGGCTAAGAAATACCCGATCATTTCATTGGAAGATGGAATGGCTGAAGACGATTGGACTGGCTGGAAAGCACTTACCGATAAAATTGGAAAGAAGGTACAGCTTGTAGGGGATGATTTATTTGTAACCAATGTGAAGCGCCTGCAAAAAGGTATCGATGATGGCGTAGCGAATGCTATTCTTGTTAAAGTAAATCAGATCGGGTCGCTAACAGAAACGATAGATGCTGTAAATCTGGCAAAACGCAATGCATATAAAAGTGTGATGTCACACCGTTCAGGAGAAACAGAAGACAGCACGATTGCCGATTTAGCCGTAGCACTTAATACTGGACAGATAAAAACTGGCTCAGCTTCCCGTTCGGATAGGACCGCAAAATACAATCAGCTGATTCGTATTGAAGAGGAATTAGGCGAGACAGCATATTTCCCTGGTAAGAAAATGTAATAACAGTCACCCAATTTTAGGGACTTGCAGAAATCCTGTCTTGATGGATAATCATCGAGACAGGGTTTTTTTGTTTAATTTTACTACCTTAGTCATCATTTTTTAAGTGTATGTTGAAAAAACTACCAAAGGCCTTCCGCAACTTTTACATCGTTGCTGGGCTCATTTTTTTAGTCTGGATGCTGTTTTTGGATTCAAACGATTTTTTTTCTCGTTATAAACTAACGGCCAAGCTTCGTTCGTTGGAGAGTGAGAAGGAGTATTATGCCGAGAAAATAAAGGGTGTAGCGAGTGATCGTGCGGAATTAATGGGAACTCAGGCGTTACTTGAAAAATTTGCCCGTGAAAAATACCTGATGAAAAAGCAAAACGAGGATATATTTATTGTTGTAGAAAATTAAAATCGAAACTCTATGATGCGTGCGATACTTGTCTCTCTTCTTATTATTTGTTGTACAGTAATCTGCGATGGGCAGGTTAAAAGACGAAAAAACAACTCCAGATCAAAAGGAGGTAATGAGAATAGTTTGGAGGGTGTTCCAATAAAGGAGAGAATAGTTACAGGCGGAGGTGTAGGACTTGGCTTTGGCACTACGCAAGACTACATATCACTTTCACCCATGATTGGCTATAAAATTACAGAGAAATTTTTGGCAGGCACTGGTATTACGTATCGCTACACGAAGTATAAATATTTTACCCCAGCCATAAAGCTGATTGATTATGGTTTTAATCCGTTTATGCGATACACGCTCTTTAATAATATTTTTGTACAGGCAGAGTATGAATATTTAAATTATGAATTTCCGGCTTCAGCCCTTGAAACTAAAAGAGACAGTTTTAGCAGTCTCTTAGCAGGAGGAGGTTTTTTTCAGCCTATTGGAGATAAGGCTGTACTATTTGTTATGGCGCTTTATAATTTTTCGTATGTAGAACCAAAGATTGGTGAGTACTCACCGTATTACAGTCCACTTATTTTGCGAGCGGGCGTAAATCTTAGTTTTTAAAATTCCAGTTTAAATTTTTGAGATAGTACTTTTAAATCCTCAACTACTTTTGGGTTTAACGGAATTCCCTCTTTAATTCTAATCTCGCTTGTTTCTCTTTCCGGATCGCCTGGAATCAAAACGCGTGATTTCCCTTCAACTGTTTTTGCAGAACGAAAACGTGTTATCCAATTATCCATGTGCGATTTAAATTCTTCTGCGGGCCGGAAGGCATCAATTCGCATGGCACCAAAAAAATGACCAATTCCTTTTCCTACAGGATCGGCCGGAGGGGTAAGAAAACTTACAAACGGAGGAACCCATGGGCCATAATTAGCACCCGAGAGTACAGCAGAAAAAATATCTACGATGGAGCCTAGTCCATATCCTTTATGACTTCCATGTTCAAAATCACTACCGAGCGGAACGAGCGCACCGCCTTCTTTTAGTTCATCCGGATTTTTAGAAGGCTTTCCTTCCTTGTCTTGAATCCAACCAAGAGGCGCATCCTTATTTTTACGTTGTAAAAGTTCAAGCTTGCCATTGGCTGCAGTAGTAGTTGCCATATCAGCGACAAAGGGTGGTTGCTTATCGGCCGGAATGGCTACAGCGATTGGGTTAGTTCCTAAAAGGCGCTCAACCGAAAAAGTTGGTGCTACCAATGGGCTTGCGTTGGTCATGGCAATACCAATCATGTTATGTTCAAGGGCCATCATAGCGTGATAGCCCGCGATTCCAAAATGGTTGGAATGTTGTACCGATACCCAGCCAGTTCCGCATTGCTTAGCTTTTGCTATAGCTATTTCCATCGCCTTTGGAGCCACTACCAATCCAAGGCCGCCATCGCCATCGACAACTGCTGTACTGGGTGATTCGTGTATAATTTTAATTGTAGGTTTTGCATTGATACGGTTAGCTTCCCAAAGTCGTATGTATCCGGAAAGCCTGGCCAACCCATGCGAGTCTATACCACGTAAATCAGCGGAAAGGAGGACATTGGTTGCTAATTGCGCTTCGTCATCGGCACAGCCGATTTTTTGAAAAACTGCAAAGGCAAATTTCTGAAGTATTTCAAAAGGATAAATTTTTTCAGTCATATAGGGGCAAAGATAATCGGATAGTGACAGGTGTCCTAAATCTAGCAGGTATAGGACACTTACTGCGGAATCAAACCAAAAAGTTACTTTCACGTATGGATTTTGTATGGCATTTGCATCTGTACATAAAAAATGGAAAACATGAAAAAAATATTCCTTTCGTTGCTCCTTATCACAACAGTTATTTATGCCTTCGCGCAAGCCGACAAGCCTATTGATTCTAAAATTGGCAAGGTAACCGTGTTTTTAAACCGTGCTCAGGTAACGCGTGAGGTGAAAACCAGAATTGAGGCAGGAAGAACCAACTTGATTTTGAATGGACTTACAGCTCAGCTAGATCAGCAAAGCATTCAGGTTTCAGGAAAAGGTAACTTTGTAATATTGGGCATTAGTCATAGTCAAAATTACATGAATGAATTTAATGTACCGAAGGGACTTCAGCTATTACGCGATTCATTAGAGATATATAAGCGCCAACTGAGTCTTGAGCAAAATCAGAAAGACATTTTAGGTAAGGAAGAACAGTTATTAGTGAGTAATCAAAAACTTGGAGGAGGTAATCAGAATCTTGCAGTAATTGAACTAAAGGCTATGGCTGATTTTTACCGAACACGACTAACGGAGATTGGATTTTTAAAAATCAGGACGGAGGAAAAAACTAAAAGATTGAATGAGCGTATTACTCGGGTTAACAATCAAATTAATGAACAAAATGAACTGTACGAACGCAACACAAGCGAGATAGTTGTGAGTGTTTCTGCAGAGGCTCCTACATCGGTGGATATTGATGTCAATTACGTGGTAACAAATGCAGGCTGGTATCCTGTGTATGATCTTAGAGCCATTAATGCAAAAAACCCGGTACAGTTGAATTATAAAGCTAATGTGTATCAAAATACCGGTGAAGAATGGAAGAACGTAAAGCTCAAGCTTTCTACTGCTAACCCTAGCCTGGGTGGATTGAAGCCAGAGTTATTGGCGTGGTATCTTGATTTTTATAAACCAGTCTACAGTATGCGATCGTTGCAGGGCAAGGCTGCTGGCGTTCAGGTTCGTTCTAAAAATGCATTGGAAGCAGTAGCCGCAGATGCAGAAATTGTTGAGGAGTATAGAGAGGCTCCGGCACTTTCAAGTAGTGAATTTGTAACAACCATTCAAACATCGTTGAACACCGAGTTTGAAATTGGATTGCCTTACACAGTACTATCTGCAACAAAGCCAACATTAGTAGATGTGCGAAATTATGAAATGAAAGCAGCGTATGAATATTCGGTTGCACCTAAACTTGATCAGGATGCGTTTTTGTTGGCAAAAGCTACTGGTTGGGAAGAGTTTAATTTATTACCCGGTGAAGCGAATGTTTTCTTTGAGGGAACATTTGTGGGTAAATCTTACATTGATCCAAATAATATCAAAGACACACTCGCTGTTTCTCTTGGTCGTGATAAGCGAATTGTAGTGAAACGTGAAAAACTAAAAGATTTTACTACACGCAAGGCGATAGGAACAAATCAACGTGATAGTTATGCTTGGGAAGTATCGGTTAGAAACACAAAGGGTGAGCCTATAAAAATTACGGTAGAAGATCAGGTTCCTGTTTCCCAAAATAGTCAGATTGAAGTTGCGGTGTCAGATCTAGGCGGGGCTCGTTACAACAAAGAGACTGGTAAGTTGATCTGGAACATGGTACTTCAACCTAATGAGACGAAGAAGGTGGTATTTAAGTATGAAGTTAAATACCCTAAAGACAAGCAAGTGAGTGGGCTATAAGACGCAAATTGGTTTAAAAATTTTTAGCGTTGTTTTTATTAAAAAATTGAGCCAAAACTCCTTCTTTTAAGGCATACGTAGAAACACGAACCATTTTAAATGAGTGTTTCTCTAAAATAAAACGAATGAGGCAACACGCCACCACTATCATGTCCACTCGCATTTCAATCATACCCGGAATAAGTAGTCGTTCAGCTCTATTTTTGGAAATCAGCTTATTGTAGGTAGAATAAAAACTAGGAATAGTAAGCGGAGTTTCTTTATCCGATTCGTTAATTGGAATTGAGCTCTGAGCGCATAAGATATCACTAAGAGTATCAAAAGTCCCCGAAGAGCCTACTAATGTTAATGGGTTGTACGTTTGAAGTGCAGATAATAATTCTGTTAACGAATTTTCAAAATATTGATCGAGTGCTTTTATTTCTTGAGCAGAAATGGAGTCCGTTTTTTGAAATTTCTCCAGCAATCGTTGAGCACCTATCTCAATACTTCTTTTCCAGAAAATTTGATCCCGATTGCCGATAATAAATTCAACACTCCCTCCGCCAATATCCATAATCAAAGACGCATCAGTTCCCAAGTCCAGGGCAGATCGTACTCCCATATAAATTAATTCGGCCTCTTCATCGCCTGAAATAATATTGACCTTAATGTTTGTAACTTGGTTTATTTGGTTTGTTACAGCGGTGGCGTTTCTGGCGTTCCGAAAGGCACTAGTACCAAAAGCGTAGATTTTTGTAATAGCGTGTTGATCAATCGTTTTTCTAAAATTTTTTAGCGCCTCTACGGTTCTTTCGATCCCACCTTTCTGAATAATATTTTGATTGATTCCACCCATTCCGATTTTTACAATAGTTCGTTCCCGGTGAGTTATGGTGTACTCACCTCCACTAAATGTGGCAATAAGTAAGTGAAAAGTGTTTGTGCCAAGATCAATTATAGCAAGCTTTCCCTTCATGGCTGAAAAATTGGGGGAAGATAGAAAAACGAGTGTTGAAAATCTCTCCAGAACTGCCTAATTGCCATAAATCCCGATTATATTTCGGCTTCGGTTGTTACTTTTAATTAGTCGTTCAGGCTCAAATTATAATCATGACAAAGCGCACCCATAGTGATCCATCCCAACACGGAAAATTTCAAGAACTTGATCGTAAAAACCAGGAGGCGTTATTAGGTGGAGGAGAAAAGCGGATAGATCAACAGCATGCGAAAGGTAAACTCACCGCCCGAGAACGCGTGCAATTGTTAGTTGACGAAGGCACATTTGAAGAACTAGGAAAATTTGTGATGCACCGTAGCAAAGATTTTGGGTTAGATAAGGAGTATTATCTTGGAGATGGTGTAGTAACAGGATACGGAAAAGTGAATGGGAGATTAGTGTACGTTTTTTCTCAAGACTTTACCGTGTTTGGAGGGTCTTTATCAGAAACCCATGCTGAAAAGATTGTGAAGATTATGGACCTGGCCATGAAAAATGGTGCTCCGGTAATTGGGTTGAATGATTCTGGTGGTGCTCGAATACAAGAAGGAGTTGTTTCTCTTGGCGGCTATGCCGATATTTTTTATCGCAATACCATGGCATCGGGTGTTGTGCCTCAAATTTCTGCCATCATGGGTCCTTGCGCTGGAGGTGCAGTTTATTCGCCAGCTATTACAGATTTTATTTTTATGGTAGAGAATACTTCATTCATGTTTGTGACCGGCCCAAACGTAGTAAAAACAGTAACACATGAAAATGTTACACCCGAAGAGTTAGGCGGAGCCTCTACCCATAGCACGAAGAGCGGAGTTACACATTTTTCTTGTGCCAATGAGGCAGCCTGCATAAATGAGATAAAGAAATTATTGAGTTATGTACCACAAAATTGCGAGGATGATGTTCCTCGGGTAGCGTATACAATTGGAAACGAGAAAAGAGAAACATTAAATACGATCATTCCATCTAACCCTAATCAACCTTACGACATGCGTGAGGTCGTGAATGGAATTGTGGATGCTGAAAGTTTTTTTGAGGTACACCGGAATTTTGCTGAAAATATTATTGTTGGATTTGCCCGAATCGCAGGAAGAAGCATCGGCATTGTAGGAAACCAACCTGCTTCGTTAGCAGGTGTACTGGATATTGATGCCAGCGTTAAGGGCGCACGCTTTGTGCGCTTCTGTGATTGCTTTAATATTCCATTATTAGTGTTAGAGGACGTACCCGGATTTTTACCGGGTACAGACCAGGAGTGGAACGCCATTATTACAAATGGTGCAAAACTCTTATATGCCTTCTCTGAAGCAACAGTGCCGCGCGTAACGGTAATTACCCGTAAAGCATATGGTGGTGCATATGATGTGATGAACTCAAAGCACATTGGTGCAGATATGAATTATGCGTGGCCGACAGCTGAGATTGCCGTAATGGGAGCTAAGGGAGCTGCTGAAATAATTTTCAAAAAGGAAATTTCAGAAGCAACTGACCCGAAAGCGAAGTTAGAGGAGAAAGTTGATGAGTACACACGCAAGTTTGCAAATCCCTACAAGGCTGCCCATCGTGGATATGTTGATGAAGTAATCTATCCGGATCAAACACGCCAAAAGTTAATAGCAGCTTTCGAGATGCTGGAAAATAAGGTAGCTACACTGCCGAAGAAAAAACACGGAAATATTCCTTTGTAAATTGGAAAGAGTATAAATTTTGAAAATGGAACTTATGGACAAGAAGAGTAAAAGTTTTTTATTTGAGTACCTCAACAATGCGTCACCAACTGGCTTTGAATCCTCAGGTCAACAAATATGGCTGGATTATCTGAAACCCTACATTGACGAATACATTGTGGATGTATATGGTACGGCCGTAGGAGTAGTGAATCCTAAAGGAAAATACAAAGTAGTAATTGAAGCACATGCTGATGAGATTTCCTGGTTTGTAAACTACATTACAGATGAGGGGTATATTTATGTGCGTAGAAATGGAGGATCCGACCATCAAATTGCGCCATCTATGCGCGTAAACCTTCATACGGATAAAGGAATTGTAAAAGGTGTATTTGGATGGCCTGCTATTCACGTTCGCGATGCAGGAAAAGAGGAAGCTCCTTCGCTCAAAAATATTTTTATTGATATCGGTGCGGAATCTAAGAAGGAAGTAGATGAGATGGGAGTACACGTAGGCACGGTAATCACTTTTGAAGATGAGTTAATGGAGCTTAATAAGAATTTCCTTACAGGAAGGGCGCTGGATAACCGTATGGGTGGGTTCATGATTGCAGAAGTGACCCGAAGGCTACATGAAAACAAGAAGAAACTTCCTTACTGCTTGTATATAGTAAATGCAGTTCAAGAAGAAATTGGCTTACGGGGAGCCGAAATGATCTCCAGAAGGCTAAAACCAGACTTGGCCATATGTACGGATGTAACACACGATACACAGTCACCCATGTACAATAAGAAAGAGAGTGGGAATTTAAAATGCGGTTCAGGCCCCGTTGTATGCTATGGGCCTGCCGTTCAAAATAATGTGCTTAAAATGCTTATTCAGACTGCTGAAAAGCAAAAAATTCCATTCCAACGCCAAGCCGTAAGTCGCTCTACGGGAACCGATACAGATTCTTTCGCATATTCTTTCGAAGGAGTTGCTTCAGGTCTTATTTCATTACCTCTAAAATACATGCATACAACCGTTGAGACAGTTCATAAAAATGATGTAGAAAACGTGATAAAGCTCATTTATGAGGTTTTATTGCAGGTAAAACCAGGTCACGACTTTAGGTACATTAAGTAATTGTTAATCGAAACCTTACATTCGAAAGAATAAGGTCAGGATAGGCTCTTCCACGCACACGGAGGAGCCTATTTTTGTGCCATCAAACAATATAAAAAAGACCTCAAATGAAAAAGATTCAAAAAGCCCTAGTAGCCCTGTTCATTTTTAGCAGTACCGCAGTATTTTCTCAAGACAGACCTATGCACGAAGTGTATTCCATGATGGTTTATAACTTCATTAAGTATGTTCAGTGGCCTGACCATTCAGAAGGTGGTGAGTTTGTGATTGGCATAGTTGGAAACACAGAATTATATACAACACTAAATGCCTGGTATGGTGGCAAGCCCCGTGGTGGAAAAACATATGTGATAAAGAAATTCCATAATGCAGCTGAAGTTGCGAATTGTCATGTGGTTTTTATTGACAAAACTAAGAGCAGCGAATTCGATGCGGTAAACAGTAAAGTGAAAGGCAAAGGAACACTAGTTATTACAGATAAGGCCGGTTTAGGTGAAAAGGGAAGCGCTATTAATTTTAAGAACGTTGATAATAAACTGAAATTCGAGTTAAATCAGCGTGCTGTTGAAGCTTCTAACCTGAAAGTGGCTGGTACACTTTCTTCGATGGCAATATTGATTTAAGGATTGATTGTAAAATATTTATCCCACAAAATGGGGGATAATCTTCTGTCAAAAATCTAAAAAAGTTGTAATTTCAAAAAAACAAAACCCTCTATTTTTATGAAAAAAATTAGTTTAACCCTTATGGCACTTGTTTTTACTGCAGGTGTTTGGGCTCAAGAACGGAAAACCCATGAGATTCACGCTGCCATGCTTTATAATTTCATTAAGTATGTTCAGTGGCCTACTGAGGCCGATGGTGGCGAGTTTGTTGTTGGTGTAATGGGTGAAGATGATGTTTTTAATACCCTAAAAACATGGTATGATGGAAAGCCGAAGGGAACTAAAAAGTATGTAATTAAAAAACTCGCATCGGCCGCTGAAGCTGGTGCATGCCAGGTGGTTTATCTGGGTAAAGGCAAAAGCAAAGAGCTTGAGAATATAATGGGAAGTATAAACGGAAAATCTGTTTTAACCATTACCGATGGCAATGGGTTGGGTAAGAAGGGAAGTTGCATCAACTTTAAAGTGATTGATGGCAAATTAAAGTTTGAATTGAATCAAGCTACAGTCAGTAGCCAGAGCCTGAAAGTTTCAGGTCAGCTTAGCAGCATGGCTATTATGATATAGTATTTTCGACACTACATCAAATCAACAGTTTCTATTGGTTTGAGTTAACGATATACGCGCAGGGTTACGGAGTTTTATTGAGAGGGTCTTTCTTCGTGTGCTCTGTGCGTTATTTTTTTAGGATTCTCGATTAGAATCTAATAAAATCCACCTCTAATCTGAAATCTTTCAAATCCTGATCTATTTTTGTTTTCATGGCATTGAGAACATTCATAGATCAACTGGGGAATCAAAGTACCATTTCATTTCCCCCGCAACGAATCATATCCCTTGTTCCTTCGCAAACTGAATTGTTAGCAGATCTCGGATTAGGAGACCGGGTAGTCGGTATCACTAAATTCTGTGTTCATCCAGAAACCTGGAGAAAATCTAAAACCATTGTTGGCGGCACGAAGAAATTTGAGTTTGATCAAATCAGAGAACTTCAACCCGACTTGATTATTGGCAATAAGGAAGAAAACTATCAGGCTGGGATAGAGCAGCTAATGGCGGAATATCCTGTTTGGATGAGCGACATTGTTACAATTGATGATGCGCTTACCATGATTAAGCAAATAGGAATGTTGACGAAAAGCGATCAGCAGGCTAGCGAGCTAGTGGATCAAATTACAGATGCATTTTTAAGAATAGAAAAACTTCCGCCACTTCGTGCGCTATACTTAATTTGGAGAACCCCGTGGATGGCCGCAGCATCGGGTACGTTCATTCATGAATTAATGATGTTGGCCGGACTCCAAAATTGCCTTGTGTCAAGTGCACGATATCCTGAGCTTAATGAGGAAGAAATGAAAACGTTGGACCCTCAGATCATACTTCTCTCTTCTGAGCCATACCCTTTTGGGCAGAAGCATGTAGATGAAATTCAAAAAATATATCCGCGAGCTAAAGTTTTATTGGTAGACGGTGAGCTGTTTTCGTGGTATGGGAGCAGGCTTAGGAAGTTTCCGGATTACGTGAAATCTATTAAACTACGGTTGTCTTAAATCCCACCTGCCTAACATCCTCCCAAAATTTTGGATACGATTTCCGGGTTACATCTGGGTCTTCAATAGTAACATCAGCCAAGACAGCCAATGGAGCAAAGGCCATCGCCATCCGGTGGTCGAGGTAGGTATTAAACGAGAATGTGGTGAATGCTCTCTTTTTCGATGGTGAAAGAATCCATTTTCCATTTTCTTCTATGAATGTAGCCCCCAGTTTTTCTAATTCCTGTTGAAGGGCTTTAATGCGGTCTGTTTCTTTAATGCGCAAACTTTCCAGCCCAGCGAAAACAACTTTTATTCCTTTTGCAGCACAAACCACAGCTATTGTTTGAGCCAGATCGGGGCAATGAGTAAAGTCCCATGTCAAGTTATTTTGATGTTCCTTTTTACTTAGGATAAGTCCATTGCCCTTTTGGGTTGACCTTACTCCTAAAAGGTCCATAATATCAACGATCACCTTGTCGCCCTGCAACGATTTCATGGTCATGTTTGGAAGTTCAATAGCGGCATGATCGGCCAAGGCTACAAAGGCAAACCAATAACTCGCAGCAGACCAATCGGATTCAACAGTTAATTGAGCAGCGGTGTATGTTTCGTGTGGAATATGAATCTCTTTTTCTCCCAACTGGCAACGTATGCCAAACTGCTTCATTATTGAGACCGTCATTTCAATATACGGTCGGCTGGTAACCTTGCCCTCAAATTTTAAATGCAATCCTTTAGGAAGAAGTGGTGCCACCATCATAAGGGCAGAGATATACTGGCTGCTAACATCGCCCCGAATGGATAATTCGGTTCTTAATTGACCCTTAAACCCTTGAGTTTTTATTGGTGGAAACCCTTCCTTTTCTAGGTATTCGATTTCAGCTCCTAGCTTTCGAAGTGCATCCACCAGAATTCCAATAGGTCGGTGCTTCATTCGATCTGTACCCGTAATCACTTTATGTATACCCTTTATGGCACAAAACGCGGTAAGAAACCGCATAGTGGTACCGGCATCCTCCACATTTAGTTCATGAGCTTCCGTTAGAACGAGCGTTCTCATGAGGTGTGTGTCGTTCGCGTCTGAAAGGTTTAGCAAAGATGAAGTGAAACCCGCAAGCGCATCAAGTATAATAGCCCGGTTGCTTATGCTTTTGGAAGCCGGTAAGTTCTTTACCAATCCCGTAATCGTATTCTGTTTATAAAGTGTAATGCTGTTATTCAAAACTATCAAGTGTTAGCCAGTAAGTTAAAAGTTGTTTGAGTTTTTTCTCGAGGTTTGAAACAATTATAATTAATTTTGGGTTTAAGAGGATATGAGTACAACCAAAAAAATAGCGATTGGATTAGGGGTTGCATCCGGTGCATTGTTGGCGGCTTGGCTTCTTACGGGCGATCGTAAGAAAAAAACGAAGGAGTTTATAGCTAAGAAGGCCGATACTATCAAAAAGACCTTCAAAAGGGACAATGAATCTTCCGAGGATTCTGATGTTCACTATGTTTGAAGTAACTGATAGTATGTCAAGCAATCTTCGATCTCGCCAAGACTGACCTCCACATCCCAGGTGGCTCTTCCAATTCCATTTGGAAGCACGAACAGAACACTATTGCCTTTATTTTTTTTATCCTGCAAGCAAAGCTCCCGGATAGTTTTCACTTGGTTTTTAGGGATGTTCAGTTTCCCAAAGATTTTCAAAATATACGTACTGATTTCCTGCAAGGACGGTTCAGTCAACATGTTCCGGTTCTTTGCTAAATACGCCTCTGTAATTAGTCCTGCAGCAATGGCCTCTCCGTGAAGGATTTTATTGCTGTTGGCAAGAAAGAAGCTTTCGAGTGCATGACCAATAGTATGACCGGCATTTAAGGTTTTCCGGAGCCCTTTTTCATATGGATCCGCTTGCACTACCGAGCATTTGAAGGCGACTGACTTTGGTACCAAAACTTCCCACGGCTGATCCATTAGTGCTTTAGAGCGGATCTCATCCCAAAGTTTTTTATCAGATATCAAAGCATGTTTGACGATCTCGGCAAACCCAGACCGCAATTCGTTTTTGGGTAAGGTTTTCAAAAATCCACTGTAAATCAGGTTGAGTGTTGGCTCGTGAAATATTCCGATGTGGTTTTTCAAGTGATCGAAGTCAATGCCAAGTTTGCCTCCGATGCTGGCATCAGCCTGAGCCAAAAGCGTAGTAGGAAGCGTAATAAAATCAATCCCCCGTTTATAAGTTGCTGCGCAAAACCCACCCATATCGCCCAGCACTCCGCCTCCAATAATAACCAAAGCTGAATGTCGATCTAACTGTGCTTCAGTCATGGCTTGCCAGATTGTAGAGCAGGTTTGTAGATTTTTCGACTCTTCACCGCTTTGAATTTTGATTAGCGTGTGAGTTGATAAATAATCTTTTAGTAAAGGATAGCAGAGCTTGGCTGTATTTTCATCAGTCAATACGGCTATTTTGGAATATTTTTTATCCGAAAGGAAGGCCTGTAAGTCTAAACCAGGGTTTTGAGTAAGGATAATATTTTTAGGGAGCATTCCGTTCATTTCAGATTCTATGTTCATGTTTTCTGTTTGTAACGGGATGTATAACCGCCCGGAGTTCCAGGGTTTTTAAAATAGGGATCTAAACATTAATTTTCATCACTTAAAATTACCTATTAAAAGCACCAAATCACAAGCTTCAAATCATTCGTACAGGTCGTTAGAACTTCTAGGAATTTGATGGTTGACTATTGGAATTTATATGAGTTATCTTTGCACGCCCGAAGCGTACCATTTCTTACGGGCGGGCGCACCCTTTTTACCCATGGAATCAGAGCCTAAAATTTCCTTCGAAGATACCTCCATTGCATTTTCTTATAAGTCGGATGCCGAGCTTAAAAAGGCGCATTTTATTTTCTCTTTAGTAAACCACCCTTGGATTTCAATGATAGCCACCGGGTCGGCAAGGTTGGGGTTCAAACTCGGCCTTCCAATTGAAGGGCTTATTAAGAAAACTGTTTTTTACCATTTCTGCGGGGGTGAAAGCATTGATAAGACAAAAGCAACATTGGAGCGATTAGCGAAATATGGAATTGGTACAATACTCGATTATTCAGTAGAGGGAGAAGATTCCGAAGCAGGTTTTGAGAATACGACCAAGGAAACCATTCTTACAATTGAGAAAGCTCATCAATCTAAAAATATTCCTTTTTGTGTATTTAAAGTAACGGGAATAGCCTCTGCCGAGCTACTTGAAAAAATTCAATTGAAAAGTGTCCTTACTTCGGAAGAACAACTTGCTTTTGAAAAGATTCGTGAACGTGTCAATCGCATTTGTTCGATTGCGCATCAATATAAAATTCCTGTGCTGGTAGATGCAGAGGAAACCTGGATACAAGACCCAATTGATGCATTGGCATACGAGATGATGAAAAAGTACAATACTGAAAAGGCGATTGTATTTAATACCTATCAATTGTATCGTACAGCTTCACTGCAAAATTTGAATGATGCATTTCGAACTGCGGGCACGGGAAACTATTTCTTTGGTGCTAAGTTGGTGCGCGGAGCATACATGGAAAAAGAGCGTGAACGTGCTGCGAAATTGCGGCAGATAAGTCCGATTCAACCTACAAAAGAGGCAAGCGATAGAGCATTTAATGAAGCTTTAGAATTCTGTGTTGAGAATAATAAGCGTATTTCTGTTATGTGTGGATCTCACAACGAGTACAGTAATCAATATCTGACTAATCTTATGGCTAAATACGGAATCACTAATAATGATGAGCGATTCTGGTTTGCTCAATTGTATGGCATGAGCGATAACATTTCGTTCAACTTGGCGAAAGCAGGTTATAGGGTTGCTAAATATGTACCCTATGGGCCAGTAAAATCGGTTATGCCGTATTTGTTTAGAAGAGCGGCTGAGAATACTTCAGTGGCAGGGCAAAGCAGTCGGGAGCTTACTTTGATTAGGAAAGAGCTGAAGCGGAGAAGCAACCGTTAGAAAGTATTTCTAGTACTTTAAAATATCATTCAGTGTTTTAATTGCCTGCTCAAGTTCATGGCGTTCTATAGCTCCAACGTTATTAATCAAACGATCTTTGGAAACTGAACGAATATGAAAAACCAGCATCTCTGATTCTGTTTTTAAACCGTTGGTTTTTGTTGGATGTAAAATTGGGTTGCCTTTATACTTTTTGACTTTCGTGGTAAGTGGGGTAACAATCACAATGTTGAGATGTTGGTTAAGTAAATTGCCACTGATAATCACTACCGGTCGTAATCCGGCTTGCTCACTTCCCTTGGATGGATTCAGGTTTGCGTACCAGATTTCACCCTGCTTCATATCTCAAGTTGTTTCAGGTAATCCTCCATTCCTTCTTCAGCAATCATCAGAAGGTCTTTATCATGAGAAGCTTGCTGATATGATTTTATGTATTCAGCTTTTTCCAAATGTTCAAGGTATAAGCGCAAAGCATTCTCGATTAACTTGTTTTTTGGAACAGAAAGGGATGCCGCTTTTTCTGAAAGCATTTTCAATAAACTTGCGGGCAATGTGCTGGTAAATGTTGCCATATTGCAAATATAAAATATAAATATATTATATATGTATAATTAACGTATATATGCTTTAAAGGTCACTTTTCTTTAAGGATGGGCGTTGTATCTGCCTATAAGGAAGGCAGACTTACATTTTTCCCTGCGTATATTCCGTTATTTTTGTAACCTGAATAATTGAGACTATGCAGTTGAGTGAACAGGAAATTATCCGTAGGCAGGCCAAAGAGGAATTAGAGAAACTCGGGATTGATCCCTATCCTGCAGAGCTTTTTGAAGTGAATGCTTCCGCAGCAGAAATACTTGAAAACTACGAACGCCATAAAAGCGACTACAGGCAAATTTCCATAGCCGGACGTATCATGACTCGAAGGATAATGGGATCTGCTTCTTTTGTCGAGCTGCAAGATGAAACCGGGCGTATCCAGATTTATTTTCGCAGAGATGACCTGTGCCTTACAGAAGATAAGACTCTTTACAACATTGTATTTAAAAAACTGCTGGATATCGGTGATATCATTGGCGTAAAGGGCTACGGATTTACAACGCAAACCGGAGAGATTTCTATACATGTTACTGCATTTAAGGTTCTTTCAAAATCATTAAGACCACTCCCCATTGTAAAGGAAACCACCGATGAGCAGGGTGTTGTACACAAGCATGATGCTTTCAGTGACCCTGAACAGCGTTATCGTATGCGGTATGTAGATATGATCGTAAACCCCGAGGTACGTGACACATTCATTAAACGCACCAAGCTTGTGAATTCGATGCGAGAGTATTTGAATGAAAAAGCTTACCTGGAGGTAGAAACCCCAATTCTTCAACCGTTGTATGGTGGTGCTGCAGCAAAGCCATTCAAAACCCATCACAACACCCTCGACATGACGTTGTATTTGCGCATCGCCAACGAGCTTTATTTAAAACGATTAATTGTGGGTGGGTTTAACGGAGTTTATGAGTTCTCGAAAGATTTCCGAAATGAGGGAATGTCTCGTTTCCATAACCCTGAATTTACGCAAGTAGAATTGTATGTAGCCTACAAAGACTATTACTGGATGATGGACCTGGTGGAGGAGATGATCGAAAAGGTTGCCATGGATTTACACGGAACTACCTTAGTAAAGGTGGGTGACAAAGAAATTGATTTTAAGAGACCGTGGAAACGCTTTACCATGTTTGAGGCAATTCGACACTTTACAGGTATTGATATTTCTCAAATGGATGAGGTTGCCATGCGTGCCACATGTCGGGAGTTGCATGTACTCATTGACGACACGATGGCGAAAGGTAAACTCATTGACGCCATTTTTGGTGAGCATTGCGAACCAAAACTTATTCAGCCGACTTTTATTATGGATTACCCTGTAGAGATGTCGCCCTTAGCGAAGAAACATCGCAGTGTACAAGGTTTAGTAGAGCGCTTTGAGGCGATTTGTAATGGTAAGGAAATTTGTAATTCATTTTCAGAACTTAATGATCCAATTGATCAGCGGAAGCGTTTCGAGGAACAACTTGAATTAGGAAAGCGTGGAGATGAAGAAGCGATGACACTTGATGAAGATTTTTTACGTGCGCTAGAATTCGGAATGCCGCCAACAGCAGGTTTAGGTGTTGGCATTGATCGCCTTTCCATGATCATGACCAATTCACCATCCATTCAGGACGTATTATTTTTCCCACAGATGAAACCGGAGAAACAGGGCGGAGGGTTTACGGAGAAGGATGCTGAACAATTGGGTATTCGAACTGATCTATTTCCACTCTTACAGAAGCTGGGCATTCAATCGATAGAACAATTGAAAAGTTATAAGGCTTCGAAATTGTTTAATGATGTTTGTGGCTTGCGTAAAAAATTGAAACTTGAAAATGTGCAGAACCCTACATTGGAAGAAGTGGAAGGATGGTTAAAATAATTTTTGATGGCCTCTAACATAACAATTGATTTTAGCCGAATTAAGTATGAGAAAGTCAAAATTCTACTTCAAAGCAATGGATTACGTTCATTAGCTGATTTGGGAAATCTAAAATCTTTTTGTTTTGACCCGAAAGATGAAAAACGCTATCATAAACACACTATGTCATTTAGTATTGACGCAGATGTGGAGGTTGTTTGGAATGCCTACAAAACTATAAGTCCACAAGAAACCAGAAAGAGAAGTATGGTATCATTCGGATTAATGTACTCGCGAAAGCAAAACGAAGTCATGTATATGGATGATGCGTATAATGGACTTGAACCGGGTCAAATTATTTTTTTGAATTTAAACCTGTTTGCTAACATCATTAATCTTGCCGTTGGACATGAAATTACCGGAGTTAATGACACTAAAAAGACTATTGAAATTTGTTATCTGCAAAATGGGGCCTCTATGGGCACACAACTAATTAAGCTAAAAGACAAGGGTGAGAGGAGTACGGAGGTAATCCACGAAACATGGTATAGAAGCGGGTCATTTTTCCGTGATAAAATATTGTACCCTATTTTTCACGAAAAAGGATTGACTGAGTTTCACGAAAACGTAAACAGAAAAGTAGTGGAATCAAAGCTAGCACAGCTCAATACCTGATCAGTTACAAATTGTCAAAGAAAGGTTTCCGTCTCTCCATCTTTAAATCTTGCAATACCGAAGCTTTAACGCGTATTGTAAAAGTGTATTGAGTAAACCTTCCAAATGGAACCCACGTCAGGTTCATGGTCCAACAATGTAAATCACGAGCAATCGTAATATTTGTTTGCGTGAGTTCTTTGCTTTCAAAATGGTATCCTGAACTAAAATTTATTTTCCACTTTTCAGAAAGTGCCAGGTCGCCAGAAAATTGCAGTGTTTGCGTAATATTAAATCGTTCCGTTGTTGTGATCTGTTTAATAGGCCTGGCATAATTTAAGCTATAGTTAATACGAAGGCTCCATGGAATTTCAAAATCCACATACGAGTTTGGATCGCTCAGCATAGCTTGTTTCTCTTGCTCTGGCAAATCAGACTGCGTTATTTTATTGCGACTCTTTTGTTCATTCTCTCTTGCTTGGGGATTTAGATTTGTATTTATCGCCATTGTAGCGGAGGTAATCCTGCCAAATTTTCCGCCCTTCCATGCATATGAATCTATTCTTCTTTCGTAAGTTTTTCCTTCCTCATCCTCAATCGTTCTATAGTAATACGGGTCAAGGGAGGCACTCATTGTAATGGCAAGAAGGTTGTCGAGTACATTCGTATTGGCCGATAGCGAGAACGCAGCAAGTTTAAATGAGTCTGCTACCAGGTTATACGATGAACTTATTGAAAGGCTATTTAGCAAACTAATTTTTCGAGCTGCACTGTCAGCTTCCGATTTCACCTTCATCTCTACACTATTACCAATGCCGAACCCAATGGCCCCGCTTCTGCCGGTACCAGAAGAACCGTATACAAAGCCTTCATGTCTTGATTTGTAAATTGTTTTTCCATTTTCGGTAATGGCCTGAAAATAATTATCGTTTTTAGAAAAATCGGGTGTATAGCTAAATGAAATGTTTGGATTAACTACGTGCCGAATTGCCTTTATGTTGCCTCTTTTAAAATTGTATGTTCCGTAAAACCTTGTATTTAACCCGGTACTGAAGTTATAGTTGGCAATTCGATTAAAGCCTTTTACGGTATCTGCAACTACCAGTGTTGGTTTATTATTTACGATGTCGTATTTCCAATTCAATTTCTCGAAATACCATTTTTCCTCATAGCTAACCTGTGGAGAAACAGTAAAGAATCTAAAAGCTTTAAAGGAGTAGCCTATGGGTATGCTGTGTCGGATACCTTTTTTTCCTTCTTCAAACAAACTACCAAAGCTGCTTAGGTTAAAGGGTGTAATGCTATCGCGTGCGGGTATGGCTCCTTCTACACGACCCAAATTGTTGGTAATTTTATTCCCTGCTGCCATGCTATAGCCAACCGAAAAATTATCGAGTACTGTTTGAGTTCCATCTTTTCGCTGAAACGGATACTGGTTTTGCATGTTTACGGTAAGGTTTGGTAACTGAAGATCAATTTGTTCTGTTTCCAAATCTTGATTGTGGCTCAAGTTTAACCCCATACTAAAGGGTGTATTTGAAAAACGCTTACTGTATGAAATATTAGAACTTAATTTTCGGGAGATGCTATTTAAGTTGGAAGAATTCAGATCGGTATAGGAGTAATTCAGGTTATTATTTTTGTTAAAGGATGACGTTGCAGCACGTACAGAGGCCGAAAATCTTCCTGTACCTTTTGATTGTGGTGTGTGTGTCCAGGCTAAACTAAAATCCTTTTTCACACTGTTATCTTCGATATTTTGATTGACTGTATTTTTTGAATAACTAAAACTCAAGCTTCCATTAAAGTGGTAACGTTTTAAGTAAGGTGCCTGAACATTTATTGCATGGCCACCCTTTGAGAAGATGTCTCCCGTAAGGGCAAGTTTAAAGTATTCACTAATATCAAAATAGTATCCGCCCCTACTGAGGTTAAATCCCCGCAGTCGTTCCTCGCCATACGAAGGAAAAATTATCCCTGATTTACTTTCGCGCTGAGCCGGAAACATTCCGAAGAGAAAGCCAATCGGAAGGGGTATCTCATTAAACTCCAAATAAAACGGGCCCGATACAATTTTATCATTTGGGATGGCCTTTGTTTTTGTTGATCGTATCCGGAAGTGAGGATGCTCAAGGCTACATGTAGTATAACTGTTCTTCAAACTCAGCATTTCATCTTTCTCATTTTTAAAGACAGTCTCGCCATGTAAAAAGCCCTCACTTTGTTTTGTAACAACTTCGGTAATCCGGGCTCTTCCGGTTTTAAAGTTGTACACAATGTCTTTCATCTCATATAATTCTGGCCCATCCTTGAAGACCGGAAATCCAACACGCCTTCCGAGTGAATCGCGGGTGCCATTGGCACTCAGTGTATTGTTTTTATAGTCGATCACTATTTCATCGGCCTCAAGCTCAATGACGCCATAAACAATTTTAGCATCACCATAAAGCCAAACGATTTGCCCATCGACACTGCTGTTAATGGAATCTCTGGCCGAATAATTGATTATAGTTTCGATGTCTCCCTTTGGTAGTGCTTTAAGGCTGTCGGATTTAATTTTGATTGAATCGGATGGTGAGGTCGGACGATCGGTAAGAATTTGAGCCGAACTAATGGAAGTGTGGGTCAGTATAGAAAAAAGAATGAATAAAAACGACCGCACTTTCGAGGAGTTGGGGAGTAGATAGTTAGCTTTTAGTGAAAATTTCACAACTTTGAGTAAAGTTATTGCAAATACTTTGAACATCGTACAGCCCGTGAGGAATATTGGATTTACAACTCTCTTTTTAGCAATAACCTTGCTAAACTCATCTAACACCCCCATTCAAAAGGATTTTAAAATTAAAACCATTGTTATTGATGCAGGACATGGTGGGAAAGATCCGGGTACACATGGCAATTCCTTAAAGGAAAAAAACCTCGTTTTAAAGATTGCATTGAAAATAGGAGGGCATATTGAAAAGAACTTGCCCGGTGTAAAAGTCATTTATACCCGTAAAGACGATAAATTTATTCCACTTGATGAACGAGCAGAAATTGCGAATAAGAACAATGCTGATTTATTTGTATCCATACATGCCAATGCAAGCCCCAGTGCCACGGCCTTTGGTACCGAAACGTGGGTAATGGGACTCAACAAGTCAGAGAAAAATATGGAGGTTTCAAAGCGTGAGAATTCGGTGATTTTATTAGATGAAAATTATCACGAACGATATGAGGGTTTTGATCCGAATAGTCCTGAATCACATATTCTTTTTGAGTTGACTCAAAGTGCATATCAGGAGAGTAGTTTACGGCTGGCCTCAAAAGTTGAGCATCAGCTTAGTAAGCGCGTTGGCAGAAGGAGCCTGGGTGTTAAGCAAGGTCCGTTTTGGGTATTGTGGCGGACAACGATGCCCAGTATCTTGGTAGAAGTAGGCTTCTTGTCGAATTTAAAGGAAGAGCAGTT
This sequence comes from Cyclobacteriaceae bacterium, assembly GCA_031395485.1. Lineage (GTDB taxonomy): Bacteria > Bacteroidota > Bacteroidia > Cytophagales > Cyclobacteriaceae > UBA2336. Next base: position 396,150 of record JANNUS010000010.1, read on the forward strand.
TTTAGTATCGGAGGGGAATCAGGAATTGATTGCTTCAGGGGTATTCAGAGCCATACGTGACTATAAAAATGAAGTAGAATCCATTAAATTAGGAGCTAATTAGAATTCTTTTTTTAAGAAACCACCCTGTTTATGCTCAAAGAAGTGAAAGTTGGAATTTTTATGGTGGTGTCTTTGGTGCTCTTGTATATCGGATTTAATTATCTGAAAGGCATTGATTTTTTCTCGTCCACCAAAAAGTACTACGCAATTTATAGTAATGTAGACAAACTAATGCCCTCCAATCAGGTTTACATTAATGGTTATGCCGTAGGTCGTGTTAGCAAAATTCAATTTCAACAACAAAAAAATTATGTAGTTGTAGAAATGGAGATAAGCTCCGATATCGTGCTGGGCGATTCTACCGTTGCCCTTTTAAATGGTGATATTTTAGGAACAAAGTTTATTCAGTTGGATGTGGGAAGTATTTCTAACCCACTAAAGCCAAAAGATACAGTGCGTTCGGAAGTGGCGCGGGGAATCGCTGATTTTTTAACCGAACCCGTAGCTGACTTACAGACAACCTTGCGCAAGCTCAATAAGATACTTGACAACCTTGGAAGTAATTCAGAACAATTGGATGAAATTTTTAACGATTTTAAAGCCACCCCTAAACTTTTAAATCGTACGCTCGGTAATGCTTCCAGTAAGATTGACAGCCTTACCTTTAGTATAAGTTCGGTAACCGCTAACGTAAACCGAACGTTAGATAACCTGCAGCCTTCACTTGCTAATTTTAAAACTTTTTCAGATTCCCTTAAATCAGTAGAAGTAAATAAAACGCTCACCAAAGCTCAGCAAGCTTTGACGAAGCTGAACGAAGCCCTCACCCGCATGGGCAAAGGAGATAATACAATGAGCAAACTGATGACGGAAGATACCTTGTATGTGAATTTGAACAAGCTGCTTCTTTCACTGGATTCACTTTCTAAACATCTCAATGAAAACCCAAAACATTTTATGGCTCCATTGGGAAAAAGCCGCAAGAAAATTCAACGCGATATTGAGAAACAAAGAAAGTAGTAGAATAAGTAGTTCAACATTTTAAATACCCTCCCGTGTCCGAAAAGGATTTGGAATTCAATAAAAACGAAGATCAGTACAAACACATGTTGCACCAGCTACACGTGAAAGTTACTACCACCAAACTTGGTGGAGGAGAAAAGAAAATTTCGGAGCAACATCAGAAAGGGAAATTAACAGCCCGGGAGCGAATACAGTATTTAATAGATGAAGGATCTGAATTTCTTGAAGTCGGACTCTTTGCTGGTAAAAATATGTACAAAGAGGTGGGAGGGTGCCCCTCGGCCGGAGTGGTAACAGGTATTGGATATATAAAAGGAAGGCAGTGCATGATCGTTGCTAACGATGCTACTGTAAAAGCAGGAGCATGGTTTCCGATTACCGCAAAAAAGAATTTGCGCGCGCAGGAAATTGCCATGGAGAATCGTTTACCAGTTGTTTATCTGGTCGATAGTGCTGGGGTATTTCTTCCGATGCAAGATGAAATTTTTCCAGACAAAGAACATTTCGGAAGGCAATTCCGGAACAATGCAAAAATGTCGGCCATGGGTATTGTGCAAATTGCTGCAATCATGGGAAGTTGTGTAGCAGGGGGAGCCTATCTGCCCATCATGTCGGATGAAGCAATGATTGTCGATAAAACGGGTTCCATTTTCTTAGCTGGATCTTATTTAGTGAAAGCTGCCATAGGCGAAGATATTGATAATGAAACATTGGGCGGTGCAACAACACATTGCGAAATTTCAGGGGTTACCGATAATAAATTTCCGAATGATCAGGCCTGCCTTGATTATATCCGGGCGCTCTTTGATAAAATCGGTCACTATGAAAAAGCCGGGTTCGATCGGGCAACTCCTGCTTTACCAACGGAAAACCCAACGGAGATTTATGGCTTGTTTCCAAGCGATCGCACGAAGTCCTATGATACGTTGGGAATCATCAAACGACTTGTAGATAATTCAGACTTTGATGAGTACAAAGATTTGTATGGCAAAACAATTATCTGTGGAACGGCCCGCATTGATGGCTGGGCCGTAGGCATTATTGCCAATCAGCGCAAGGTTGTAAAAAATAAAAAGGGAGAGATGCAAATGGGCGGAGTAATTTATTCGGACTCTGCCGATAAAGCCGCACGCTTCATTATGAATTGCAATCAACGTAAAATACCATTAGTTTTTTTGCAAGATGTAAGTGGGTTTATGGTGGGCAGCAAAGCCGAGCACGGTGGCATTATTAAAGATGGCGCAAAAATGGTGAATGCTATGGCCAACTCAACAGTTCCCAAGTTTACATTTATCATGGGGAACTCTTATGGTGCGGGTAATTATGCCATGTGTGGTAAGGCGTATGATCCCAGATTAATTTATGCCTGGCCAACGGCTCAAATTGCCGTGATGAGTGGTGCGGCCGCAGCAAAAACACTTTTGCAGATACGTATTGCTTCGCTGAAATCGAAAGGTCAAGAAATAACGAAAGAAGAGGAGGGAGCACTATTGAAAGAGATAACAGATCGCTATAACGATCAACTGAGTCCGTACTATGCAGCCGCTCGCATTTGGGTGGATGGAATTATTGATCCAACGTACACACGAACCGTTATTTCAATGGGGATTGAAGCCGCAAACAATGCACCCGTGGAGAAATTTAATGTAGGTGTGATTCAGACTTAAGATGACTGAAAAGGAACTTAAAGCCCTAGTTTCTCTTCTGGATGACCAGGACGATCATATTGTTACGCAAGTGGTTGATAAAATCCGTTCGTTGGGGAAGGATGCAATACCGTATTTGGAACATGAATGGGAAAATAATTTTAATCCACTCGTACAACGAAAAATAGAAGATCTTATTCATGACCTCCAGTATGAGCTGTTAAAATTTAGAATTGTGGAGTGGTATGAAAGTAAAGAGCAAGACTTACTTACCGGGTTGTGGATGATTGCCACCTATCAATATCCGGACTTAGAAGTTGAAAAATTAAAACAAGAACTCGAGCAAATCTATTACGAAGCCTGGTTGGAGTTTAAGCCGGATCTGTTACCCCTGGATCAGATTAAAATTTTAAACAGTGTGTTGTTTAATAAGCTAAAGTTTGGAGCAAATACAAAAAATTTTCATTCTCCGGGCAACTCCATGATCAACGTAGTGTTTGAAACAAAAAGGGGCAATCCGATTACACTGTGTATCATTTACATGTTGGTAGCACAAAAACTAAAGATGCCCGTGTATGGTGTTAACCTTCCGAACCTTTTTATTTTAACGTTCACAGACCCGAAAGAGCCCTTCTATGTAAATGCCTTTAACAAGGGAATAATTTTTACCAGACAAGACATTGAAAATTATATACACGAGTTACGCCTTACGCCCCAGAATTCGTTTTTTGAACCCTGCACCTCCCTTGAGATAATTCGTAGGGTTTTTCGCAACCTAATTATGTCTTTCGATAAAATGGGAGAGCACGAAAAGGCAGAGGAAGTAAAAGAGCTGCTACTATTGATAGCCGATGGAGCTGACCTCGGTGTATGATTTGAAGATTAGTTTTTAAATCTTCCGAATACTGCACCCAACCGGCCTTACATCCGGTACTTCAATTTTTTGGTTTGCCAGTAACTTGTTAATCGCATCTTTTAAATAATGATGATTTACTTCCGAAGCGGTCTGGGCATTGTCATCTATCGCGCCACGGTAGACTACGGAGAACGTTTTTCCGGAATTCTGAAGTAGGAAACATTCAGGATTTTTTCTCGGATTAAGGTTGGTTAACACTTTTTGTTCTTTATCTGCCAGATATGGTAATAATAGGTTAACCTTATTGACGTGCTTTTTCATTTGGTCAACAGATTCATCTATGTTGGAGTTTATCAGTAATACGGGGATTTTATTTTTATACCTTTCTGCTAGTTCTTTAATGCGATTCAGATAGTAACTATCATACGGGCAATTGTTACTGGCAAAGACCACCACCACCCCAGGGCTGGAAGAAAAATCCTCTAAAGAAGTTACTCCACCATCCACAACATTAACCAATGAAAATGGATGAACCGCTTGGGCGGCACAGTTCAAACTAACACAAACCAAACTTAGAATAATCCATCGCATATAATCAGGTATTATAGACAACAACAAAGTTATCGAAAACGAAATATTGTAAGGGTATAACGGTTTCTGTTTTGTTTGTTATAATTTTCCCATTAAGAATTCCTTCTTTTTCAGGCTTAAAGGGATCGATAAATAAATGCTCGGAAAACACCAGGTCTTTTTTCCCGTATATTTTTACCAACGCTTCCTTGGCGCACCAATAAATACAGTGCTTGGTTTCATCGTTACCGGCATCCTGTAATTCTAAAGGATGCAAAACACGTGGGCCAATTTTTAACAATTTCTTTTTTACTTGTTCTAAATCAATACCAACAGATTTTCGGATATCGGCAAGAGCTGCTACATAGGGGAAGGAATGACTCAGCGAAAGCTGATATGTGTTTTGCTTAAAAAATGGCTTGCCAAATACATCTTTCGTAACACCTTCAAAAGGTTTCCCGAGTGATTCCAACACGTTTCTGGCAAGCACGCGACCTGCAATAAATTCTAAACGTTTTTCCGGATGCGTTATAGTGTCAGAAATTGATTCATAATCTTTTACCTGGCGTAATAGCGTTTGTTCATCCTCGGTAATTTTCCAAATGCCCCAGGCACGCTCTTCTGCTTGATATTCTAATTTTTCCAGAGGCATTGATTATCCGTCTTTAAATCTCAATTTTGCAAATATCCGATAAAATTTGATTATCGATTCAATCTAAATGCAAACGGTCACTGTAAACAGACTTCACTCATTCTCCGGTCATCGCGATTGCGTGTATACATTGCAGGCATCGAAAGATCCGTATCAATTTTTTAGTGGAGCAGGCGATGGTATGATTGTTAAGTGGAATGGCCTGAATCCTGATCAGGGAGAATTAATAGCCAAGCTATCCAATTCTGTCTATGCGTTGCATTATAACATTCCGACTAACCTGCTAATAGCGGGTCATAATTACGATGGTATTCATTTGCTGGAGTGGGAGAATAAAAAGGAAGTAGGGTCGTTACATTTTACAGAGGCCGCTATTTTTGATATTCAATCATTCAATGGAAAGGTGTACGTGGCTTCGGGTGATGGTGTAGTATCCTGTATTGATTTGGAAAATTTACTGGTCATTCAGAAAAAGAAACAATCTGAAAAGAATGCCCGAACACTTGCAATTCATGCGGGTAGAGGGGAGCTGGCTGTGGGTTATAGCGATAATTATATTCGAATATTTGATCTGGATACATTAGTGCTGAAGCAAGAGTGGCCTGCTCATGGTAACTCAGTTTTTACAGTTCGATATTCTCCGGATGGTAATTTTCTGTTCAGCGGCTCACGTGATGCACGTTTAAAAATATGGGATGCGCGGGGTGGATATTTGCTGGTAACGGAGATTGTGGCTCATCTGTATGCAATAAATCATATTGAATTTAGCCCGAATGGCAAACATTTTGTAACTTGTAGCATGGATAAGTCCATCAAGGTGTGGGACTTAGAGGGATTAAAGCTGTTGAAAGTAATCGACAAAGCTCGTCATGCAGGACATGGCACCTCAGTTAACAAACTTTTATGGACTACTGACCAACTTTTAAGTGCCAGTGATGATCGCAGTATTTCGTCCTGGAAAATTGAGATACAAGATACGTGAACAGTTTACGTGTCTATTTTTTAAACTATAAATGCTACAGCAATGAAAATTACACCGCTTGAAATCCGTCAGAAGGCTTTTGAGAAAAACTTTCGCGGCTACAATCTCGATGAAGTAAATGCATTTTTGCAAACCCTTTCACAGGAGTGGGAGAAAATGAGTGATGAGAGCAAAGAACTTCGTTTTAAACTCGAGGCTTGTGAACGGGAAGTTTTAAAATTAAGAGAAGTTGAAAGCTCACTTTTCAAAACGCTCAAGACAGCTGAAGATACCGGTGCCAATGTAATTGAACAAGCACGTCAGGCTGCAGATTTAAGTATGCGCGAATCGCAATTGAAAGCAGATGCCATGCTAAATGAAGCAAAAGTAAAAGCCAGGAATACCATGGAGGAATCTGAGGTAAAGTCAAAGCAAACCCTAGCAGAGATGGAAGATCGCATGAAGGCTATGGTAGAGAACTATAAAAAATTAGAGAGTACACGCGATGAACTACTACTCGAGCTGAAGCGTATCTCACAAGACACGATTGAGCGCGTTGAAAGAATAAAAAATACTCAGCGAAGCTTTGATGTCGACCAGCATGTGTCGCAAGCTCGCAGAGAAATCAAGAAGACAATTTTTCCAAACATTGATTTTAACACAGCACCCGAAGCAACTATGATTCCACCTTCGATTGTAAACGAAGCAGAAGAAGATATGGTAGTAGCAAAATCGATGATGGCTGAACTTAACTCACGCAAGGCCACTAAATCATTTTTTGACGAAATCGGATGAACGGACGCATCGCGCTTGAAGGGCTTGAGTTCCATGCCTTCCATGGTGTGTATCCGCATGAGCGGGAATCTGGCAACTGGTTTGAAGTAGACATTGCAGTCGAGACCGATTTTTCGGCTGCCGCGCAACGGGACGATCTCGAGGGTACCGTGAATTATGAAACACTTTACAGTATTGTAAAAGCTGAGATGGAGAGGCCCTCCAAGCTTTTAGAATCAGTGGCCGAAAAAATCGTGAATGACGTGTTGCGCGAGCTTAAAGCTGTTGTACTTGTTGAGCTCAGTATTTCGAAAATGAATCCGCCCATTGGTGGGAAGTGTAGAAGGGCAACGGTGAGTGTGTCTAAAAGAAGGACATAAGACGCTATTGTCAAGACATAAGTATTAAGACTCAAGTCAAAAGTCTTACTACTTACGTCTTATTATTTGTGTCTTTCTCAACGAACATAAACCCCCGCGCATCGGCACCTTCATAAAAGTCAACCTCTTTGCCAATGATGTACATCGTGTGTTTTTTATCCACCAACACTGAAATTCCTTCGACAGAATAGGCAAGGTCAGAAGCTTTTTTCTTATCAAAGCCAATTATAAGCGAAACGCCTCCACAGCCTCCACCTCGAATACCAACCCGAAGCGAGTAATCTTCCGGAATATTCTTCGTTTGCATGATTTTCCGAATCTCGGCAGCGGCTTTTTCGGAAATGGTGACAGGCTGCACGTTAGAAAACATCTTTACGGATTGCGGTTATGTGGCTTAAAATTATCTAAATTTCAAACACAAACAGAACGTTATTAATTCCTATGGAAGCAATTATTGAATTTGGTAAGATTCTCATTCCGGCCTCGGTGGTGCTGTATGCAGCTTATTTGCTGGTGCGCTCCTTTTTGGCAAAAGAAATAGAACTAAAAAAACTGGAAATTCGTGGCCGTAGCATTGAAATTGTGCTGCCCTTGCGAATGCAGGCTTATGAGCGAATGTGTTTGTTTCTGGAACGTATCAGTCCGCAAAACTTATTGATACGCCTCAACGTTGGGCCAATTCCATCAAAGGAGTTTCATCAGATGTTGCTGAACGATATCCGCAGCGAATACAACCACAATGTTTCGCAACAGGTTTTTATGACAGAAGGCGTATGGGAGAGTGTGAAAAATGCCAAAGAGGATCTGGTGATGACTATTAACGATGCTGCATCAGAGATGGGTATGGAGTCTTCAAGCCTTGATTTATCAAAAAAAATATTTGAACGCTATATAAATAAACCCGTTGATCCGGTAGCGCACGCCCTAAGCCAACTGAAACAGGAGATACAGCAAGTGTTTTGAGGAATGTATTTTTTGATAGAGCACTGAACAGTGCTGCTCATCTTTCGGGCAACACAGGCAGAATAGTCTTGTTGCTGACGAGGCTTGGAAAGAAAATGACAACTGTAAAGTGGAGCAAGGAATCAGTTTTTGCAGCAAAAGAAAAGTTTGGTGTTTTTTCAAGAATGGCTGGCGCTTATGCAACGGGCAGATATCGCTCAGCACCGTGGAAAACTGTAATGACCGTTTTGGCAGCCATTATTTATTTTTTAAATCCGATTGATCTTATCCCAGACTTTATTCCTATGATGGGTTTGACCGATGATTTTGGAGTGCTGGTTTGGGTATACAATTCGATCAGTACGGAAATCGATAAATTTCTGGAGTGGGAAAAATCAATACCTGTATCATGAAAACCGCACTCATTGCTGGCGCGACTGGCCTTATTGGGAAACAACTACTTCAATTATTGCTTGAAGATGCTAACTATGAAAAAGTAAAGGCAATTACACGTAAGCCGCTTGATATTCAACACCCGAAATTTGAAAATTTTGTTTTGGATTTTGATAAACTACCGGATCACGGCTCAGCCTTGAAAGCTGATGATGTATTTTGCTGTCTCGGTACTACCATCCGCATTGCCAGAACCAAAGAAGCATTTCGTAAAGTAGATTATGAGTATCCACTGGAGTTGGCGCGTGTTGCCAAAAACCTGGGAGCGAAGCAATACCTGTTGGTATCAGCTTTAGGGGCGGATAAGAATTCGAAAGTATTTTATAACCGGGTGAAAGGAGAGCTGGAAGAAGCTGTTGGACGGATTTCGTTTCTTTGTCTTCATATTGTTCGCCCTTCGCTTTTACTAGGTGATCGAAAAGAACAGCGTGCGGGAGAAGGAGCCGCCACTTTATTTTTTAAATTTTTCGGCTTCCTTATACCGTCAAAATATAAAGCTATTGACTCCATGAAAGTCGCACGGGCAATGCTTGTTTTGGCGAAAGAAAATGAAACTGGTTTTTATTTCCACGAATCGAAGGAGTTGCAAAACTATTAAGTCAACCACCGCGTCAATGAGTCTGGACGTCCACACTTTAGCAATAATAAAAGCCACCGAAATAGTAGCCGAACTTAGGCGCCTCAACCGGTGGAGTGCCGAGCCGTTGCCAGCCGAGAAGTTCAAAAATATGGGAGCCTTTGGCATTAACACTATGGCGTTTGAGCAGTGGCTTCAGTTTATTTTAATTCCGCGCATACACGCCATCGTGGAGTTGAAGGGTGATTTTCCGAGGGGAAGTATGCTGGCATCGTATGCTAATCGTGTATTTGATGGTGATTCGGAAGTAGGGGTATTGCACGATCTTTTATATGAAGTAGATAAACTCATCAATGGAATTAAGATACAGCCCAAACATGTTGAAGATAATCCGCTTTCACACACGATAACGTATGGTGACACTGAAATACCCCCTGTTGTATTAACCCTCATTGAGGTGCTGCCACAATTTGAAGGCGATGACTTGGAAAGCCAGCTACAAACCTATGATATATTTTTAAGTACACTTTCGCCTTTGGTACGCCCAGTCATCAGCAACTTGTTGCAGGAAGCTGCACAAAAAACTTCCAATGAAACAAGCAAGGTACGCATCCTGGAAGCTGCCCGCTCTGTCGCTAGCGGTGGTCTTGCGGGTTCCGCACAATCATGATGAGACGATGAAGAAATACAGAAAGGATCATAAGAAGTCATTTCCTTCGAAGTAGTTTCTTTCAAGTAAAGCCAACGAAGTGTACTCTTAAAATTAAGAACGTCATTGCGAGGAACAGCGTAAGCAAGTGCGAGGGCGTGACGATCCCCGTACTGTGAAATGCACACGTTGTAGTATGGTGATCGCCACGTACTCCCCTATTTCATCGGGATCGTCCTCGTGATGATGATATATGAATTGGGTACGGTGGGCATATGCATCAGATCAAATCGATATGTTCGATTTTCATTTCAAGTAGTAAGGAAGTTCAATACCTGATTTTAACACTGGGTCAGCTATTGCTGCCTTGCGTTCGATCTTTAACGGGACCACTCCCGCCCAGATATTCAACGCGTAATCTTCATCATCATCCTTTGGGGGGCCTGTTCTTACTTTGGCGGAAGCTTCTTCGATTTTGAATTTTATAACCATTGTTGCTTTCCATTCTCCGTCTGTAGGTTTACGCACATCATTCCATCTACCAGGTTGCATTTTGTTGGTGAAGAGTTCGAGCACTTCGTACAGCTCATTCTTGTCTTCTACTTTTTCTGAATGGCTAAACATAACTACGGACCGGTAGTTCACCGAATGATGAAAAGCAGAACGTGCTAGTACAAGTCCATCAATATGTGTAACACTGACGCAAACGGGTAATTTGTTAGCGGCTAATTCGCGCATATAAAAACTTCCCACCGAACCATGAATGTAAAGCGTGTCATCTTTTCGGCAAAAACCTGTGGGGATTTGAAACGGCTGATCTTTCAAAATAAAAGCAACAGTGCAAACCAATGCTTCATCTAAAATAGCGTACACTGTTTCTTTTTCGTATACGCCACGTTTTGGTAAACGGGTGATTTCTGTTTTTTCTGTGATTGGGAATTTTTCCATGATTGTTATAATTCAATATTCATCGTTGCCCTATGAGCTACATTCAACAGGTTTGGGCATACAAAAAGATTATTTAATGATGTAATTCCATCCGTGAATATCGGGTTCAATGCCCGTGCGGAGGTTGCTTAGTTTTTGTTTTACACGTTGCTGAAAACTGTTTGCGTCAATGGCTGGCAGATCATAATTTTTTCCGTGAATGTTAATGGTGGCAATCTGCGATACGACTGCGGCAGTTCCAGCACCGAATGCTTCCGTTAAAGTTCCTTTTTTAAAACCCTCAATCAATTCATCCAGGCTGATTCTTCGTTCTTCTGAAGGCATGCCGAGTTCGTTTGCTAATGTTACAATCGAGTTGCGTGTTACTCCATCGAGTATGGCGCTTGTAAGTTTTGGTGTTACTAATTTTCCATCTAACACAAACATCACGTTCATGGCACCAGACTCATCAATGTACTGATGTTCTTTTGCATCGGTCCAAAGTACCTGATCAAAACCTTGCTCGCGGGCGAGTTGTGTAGGATAAAATGCTCCGCCATAATTGCCAGCACATTTGGCAAAACCTGTACCGCCCTCAGCAGCGCGCACGTAGGTTTCCTCTACCTTTACGCGAATAGGTTTTGTAAAATACGGCCCCACCGGACTGGTCATGATTACAAATTTGTACTGATCGGAAATTTTGACACCCAATTTTGATTCGGAAGCGAACACGAGCGGCCGAATGTAGAGTGAGTATCCTTCTTTATCCGGTACCCACTGTTGATCGGTTTCTACAATGGCATGCAAGCTTGACGTAAAAAGTTCTTCGGAGATGGCAGGCATGCACATGCGCTCTAATGATTTCAGTAAACGCTGGTGGTGACGTTGAACTCTGAAAATACTTATACTACCATCCTTCATTTTAAAAGCTTTCATGCCTTCAAAAATTGATTGCCCGTAGTGCAATGCAAGTATGGCCGGGGTCATTAACAATTCACCATACGGCATTACTTTTGGTTCGCCCCACGTTTCATTTTTATAGTCGGCTACAAGCATGTGGTCGGAAATATAATTTCCGAAGCCAATGTTGTTGAAGTCAACTTCGGCAATGCGTGATTTTGCAGTGCGCTCAATGGAAAATGAAGCTGTTTGCGTTGCCATAATCGTTTTTATTTGAAGGTATAAAGATTTTTTTGGAATTCAGAGGCTATTATTTTTTAAGAAGACGGGTCATTTCATCAGCCATTTCAATAGAGGAAGCATCACCTTTCAACCGAAGCTGGCGGATAATTTCCTGATAATTTTTGTCATCTCTGTTTTGTGAGAGTTTAAAGGAGGCTTCGACTTGTGTTATTTTTATAGAGACTCCAACAATTCCCTTTAATTCACGCTCCAGATATTTTTTGTCCATCTCTTCAACGGTAACAGGTTTTTGAGAGTATTTCTCGTATTTGTTTGTCAAGTCTTTGAGCGAAGCAAGTAGTTCTTCGTCTTCCTGAATTTTAATGTTCCCAGATACGTGCACAGCTAGGTAATTCCATGTGGATACATTTTCATGATCGTACCAAGAGGATGAGATGTAGGCATGAGGTCCTTGAAATACACACATCACTTCGGTGTGCTCTTTAAAATTGTGCCATGCTTTATTGCCGCGAGAAACATGACCGGTTAGTTCCATGCCATCTTTTGATAACACCAGCGGAATGTGTGACGCCCAGAGTTTTCCTTCCACGGTACTAACCATTGTGGCAAATCCATTTTCGTTAATAAAGTCAAATACTTCTTTTGAATCGGTTACGTGAGAGTAGGAATGTATGTACATGGTAATTTTTAGTTCTCTGCTTTTGCAGTGGGTTGATGATGTACACCAAAATTAACCGAACGTGCTATAAAGCACATACGATGAGCATCGTGATGAAGGGCATTTGCCTTTTCAATCATGGATGACTCTTTCACTATAACTTCCGGATGTAATATAACTTCGCTGAACTGACCGCTTCCATCTGCATTTTCGACCATCGTACCTGTGGTGTGATCGGAATAATGTGTTACTATAATTCCATTCTCGGCACACAAATGAAGATACCAAAGCATGTGGCATCCAGAAAGTGCTGCTACCATCAAGTCTTCCGGATTGTGTTTACTCTTTTCACCTCGAAAGGCCGGATCTGATGAGCTTAGAATATCAGGCTTCCCTTCAATGGAGATCGTGTGACTCCTGTCGTATGCCCGGTAATCGGTTGTTCCGTTGCCTTTATTGCCGGTCCAGATAACGGTAGTTTTATAGAGATGTTGCTTCATCAATAATTAGTTTACGTGTTTATTAAGTATCCCATTGATCGTTACTAAATAATGATTGTCATGTTCGGCTTTTGTTCTCGACCTTTGACCTCACCCTAAATCCCTCTCCAAAGGAGAGGGACTTTGCTCTCTCTCTCTCCGCTGGAGAAGAGTGGGGGTGACGTCAAATTTGCTCGGGTGAAAATCCATTTGCCCTTACTTCTTTTACGCGTTCTTCAAAATTGATGTCTCTTTCTAGTGGATCTTCCAATGGTTTAAATGTATTGATGAGTTCCTGTGAATGAATTTCAGATTTCATCGTTTTGAAATTGTAATGCGTAAAGGTCGTCCAGATGATGGCTTTTAGTATTTTTTTTTGCAAGTCCCACATGGTCATTTCTACATGGATATCGCGTTGATCAAATTTTAATACATGCGATTGTATAATAACTTTTTCCATCAGCGTGGCAGGCCGTAGGTACGAGATTTGATTTTGGGTAACGACCCAGCTCAATAATTTTTCTTGCGCGTATTGATACGGATTAAATTGGTAATGGAGGTACAAATGATCTTCTCGGGCGTTGATAAAATAATCTATGTACCGCGAATTGTTGAGGTGATTGAATGGATCACAATCGGGAAAACGAATTAACACCCTACTTTCAGGTCGTTTTATGATGGACATAGTTTAGTTGATTTTTAATTTCATGAGAATATCGGTTTGTGCATCTGAACCCAGCATAAATACATGTGAGCTGAATTGTTCGAACCCTAATTTTTTATAAAACTCCTGGGCATGATAATTATGTTCCCAAACGCCTAACCAAATAATTTCCGCTCCTTGATTTTTTGCAAGTGTGAGGCAATAATTTATGAGTGCTTTTCCAACGCGCTTTCCAACAAATTTTTGTAAGACATAAATCCGTTGTAACTCAGTTGTTTTTTTACCCGGAAAATTTTCTGCTACTTCATTCGATTGGCGAACGCGGGCATATCCGGCTAATTCTTTGTTCACGTAAGCAAGTATGTACAAACTATCCGGTTCAGTTAACTCTTTTTCAATGATAGTTGCATTGAAGGCTTCATTAATATAAGCCTTAAAATCATCGGGGTTATTAATTTTTTCGAATGTTTCGCAAAAGGTATCCTGTGCCAGCTTGGCTAGCAACGTTACATGCGATGCATTAGCATGGATAATGTTGATATTTTCCATTAGAGTATCAATTCCATCTTAATGTCACTTCTTTTATATACCGCATCTAGCGGCACTTCTTTAAATCCAAGTTTTCGATAGAGGGCGATGGCAGGTTTCAGTACGGTATTCGAGTACAAAATGATTTTATCAGCATTTAGAAGTTTGGCTTTAGCAATGGCTGCTTGCGAAAGTAGCAGCCCGATTTTCAGACCCCGAAATTTTTCATCTACAGCCATCTTTGTGAATTCGTACACACCCGGCTCAACATATTTGAGAGCCACAGTTCCGGCCATTTCCTTGTTGCAACTGGCCATCAGTATGGAACCACCTTTGTTGATGATGTGCTCCTCAGGATTCGCTAACACAGCAATATCTATGGGCTCCATCCAAAAATGTTTTTCGATCCAATCGCGGTTGAATTTCTCAAACCAGGGTTGATATTCAGGTTTGTATTCGAGTATCGAAATCTGCACTACAGCCATATTTTTCATTTACTGAATTGCGCTTTCCATAAGTCACGAAGTTGATAGCCACGGTTAACGATGTAAATGCCTACAATCGTAATCAATATACCAATGCCAATTTTTGTATTTAGCTTTTCATCAAGCACCATCCAACCCAGAACAACCGCCACTAATGGATTTACATACGCGTAAAGCGATACGATGGTCATGGGTAATTTGCCCAGTGCGTACGAATAGGCTGCGTAGGCAATAATAGAACCGAAGACAATCAAATAGAGGAGTGAATAAGCTGCCTCGGGTGTCCAGCTAAGCGAACTAAGATCATCGAATAAAAGACTAAAGGGAAGCGCGAGTACGCCACCAAAAAACATTTGCAACCCTGCATTGAGGAAAGGGTTACTGTTGGCATTATGTTTTTTAATCCAAATGCTACCAGCCGCCCAACTAAATACAGCAACCAGCGTCATTAGTATACCCATCAGGTATTCTATTTTTGAAAACTCGCTCACATGTTCACCAAAAATCAGGACAATGCCGGTAAGGCCGATTGCAACACCCAGAATAATAGGCACCGTTGGTTTTTCTTCCCGATTGATCGAAAGGTTTATTAGTATGACTACCATTGGCATGAGCGAACAGATAATGGCAGCAATACCGCTGGGTATGTGAACCTCCGACCATGACACTAACCCATTGCCCATGGTTATTAAGAAAAAGCCACCGATTACCTGACGAAGTAAATGTGCTTTTGTTGGCCAGGCAGTTTTAACGTACCCCACCATAAACGCGGTAAGCAGCAGCCCAGCCGTTATTTGTCGTATGGCTGTAAACAAGAAGGGTGGGAAGTGAAGTACCGCTATGCGAATAGCCATATAGGTTGTTCCCCAGATAATGCAAACGGCTCCTAATGCGATGTAGGCAATCAGTAAATCTCTTTTCATCTACTTCAAAATTAAGGTATAAACTTCTCATAAATACGCACAAAAAACACTTTCAGTTTTGTGTATTTTAGCCATATCAGTTTCAAGCTGTGAATGTTGTAAAACACCTTAAAACTGATTGATTTAGAGGAAACTCATTTTTGTTTTAAATCGTTAACCTCACCGTAGATATGAATGACAATTCAGTATACATTATATTCAGTAAAACATGCATCGAAGAATTTCGCCATCCTAGTAGGTAGATACATATGAATTTGAGAAGAAGTTCTACCCTTTTAACGCCTGAATTTGAAAAGGAGATTGCCACCAGTGAGTACCAACGTACGCAATTAATTATTGGCCTATTTTTTATATCCTGCACAATATCAAGTATCAGTTATCTTTTTATGCGTGATATCGTAGTGCAGATTTTTGGAGGCGCTACAAATTACTTTTTTGTAATCGGGTGGTTAAGCGGTTTTATTATTTATGAAATCATTATCCTTCTGGTAATTTCCTACTTGCGCAGTAAGTATCAGCGGGTTAGTGAAACCTTTCGGTATGTCCACACGCTTATTGAAGTTTCGTTGCCAAGCTTGTTGATGTTTTATATGGTTGATGTGAACAATCAATTACTTTACATCGACTCACCAGTAGTGTTTATATACTCCCTATTTATTACGCTTTCGGTGCTTCACCTCGATTTTAACCTGAGTTTTGTTACTGCTATTCTTGCTGCTGCCGAGTATAGTTTCATCGTTTATTATGGATTTAATGTTGCAGACACTGACCCTCAGCTTGCAAGCGTATTGCCGGAAAATAGTTTTTATCTCCGGTGTATCGTCTTAACCTTCGGAGGCTTGGCAGGTGGTTTTGTGGCGGAGGAATTAAAGCGAAGGATACAAAGTTCCTTCGAACTTCAACGCTCTAAAAATGACATGGAGACATTGTTTGGCCAGCAAGTTTCGCGTGAGGTATTGTTAACATTGGTGGAAGAACGTAGCAGAGCCAAAAAGCAGGAAGCAACCGTATTAGCAATGGACATCCGGAATTTTACTGCTTTTGCTGAAACACATACTCCGGATGAGATTATGGATTTTCAGAATAAAATTTTCGGACCTGTTATTGATATCATCAATCAGCACCAAGGTGTAGTAAATCAGATTATGGGTGATGGTATGATGGCCACGTTTGGTACACCAGTTTCCAATCCGCTTCATGCAGACATGGCGTTTGAAGCATCGCTTAAAATTCGCAACAAAGTCAAGGAGCTGGTACGAGACGGGATCATACAGAAAACTAGAATTGGCCTTGGTTTGCACACAGGTGATGTAGTGACAGGCAATATTGGAAATGAAAGCAGGAAACAATATTCCATTAGTGGATCAGCCGTAATCATTGCTTTTCGAGTAGAGCAATTAAATAAACAATTTGACTCCGAGTTATTGATCACGGATGCTGTTAAAGACAGGATAGCCCCCGGTAAAATTCAACTAACGTCTCTGGGGAAACAGCAAATGAGAGGATTTGCGTATGAAGTAGAGGTGTATAAAGCGGAGGCTTGAGCTTGTCTTAACTGTGATTTTAATGAATAGCATGACATGATTTTCATTTATAATGCTAATCAAAAGCATCATAGTTTATGATGGATAATAATATAGGAGCAGCGCAATAGTAAAGCCAATAATAGAAGCTACAAAACCAAACATGAAACAACTGTAAGACCACCGGAGAAGTTTGTATTTACGCGCTAATACTTTGCCATTGAAGTAAATATCTTTAATCAAACTTCCGTAGAGATAGTCAGCGTCTTTCATCATCTCGCGCATTCCCCAATCATAACTCTTCAATTCCATACCATGAAAATTTCCGAAAAAAAGAAGGTTTGTTTTCTTTTCCTTGATATCGTCTTGGGTGAATTTTCCGGATGAAACATTAGGCCGCGTGGCAAGAATGGCAAATACAATAGCTGTTAAACATGTGGCAACCAACATGAGGGTAGGAATCAAAAGATTTGGAAACTCTTCCAGTTTGCGAAAAAGCACCGTAACAACCACCGATAAAATGATCGAATTAATGGAGATCATAATATTCGATTTGGTGTCGGCCATGCCACTGAGCGTAGTATGATTTTCAGAAGTTATTTTGAACATTGTTTCAATGCCTCGCTCTGGATTTGCTTTTTTATCTAATTTCTTCTGAAGCTTTTCCAATTGCTTCTCAATACTTTTTACGTAGTCCTTGTTCGCCTTTGGTTTGAGCATTTTTTTTAATTTTTTGATATTTTTTCTTTTACGTTCTTCTAGAACTGTTTGTCCATAGGGTGTGAAGTAGTGATGCTCTTCAAAAAATTTTATATTGTATTGAATCCATTCCGCATCTGTTTCAAATTTCAAATTTTGAAAAATTTCAAATTCATGACGAATCTGCTCACCACATTCCAATATATTTTCTTCACCGAGATGATACATGTCAGCATCACACAATACTTTCTCAGAAATGGTTAAGGGATTCTGAGGCATACGAGTGGCCCCGATCAATCCTTTCACCTGTTCGATTTTAGAAGTAGGAGCATTCCAGTCTTTAAGAAGCTTAACCGCAGTTTGTATAGAAGCCTCTTCATGACGGTCACAACCTTTTTCATAACCGATGTCGTGAAGCCAAGCGGCAATTAGCACCGTTTCAAGGTCGTTTTCAGCCAGTCCTGAGTTACGTCCGATTTCCTCTGCTGCTGCTGCTACGCCAGAAGTATGCTCGAGGTTATGATACGTAAAGGATTGAGGAAGATTCTCAATAACCTGTTCGGCATAAGACCTTGATTTTCGAATCAATTCAGTTTCCATTGACTTTAAGTAGAAATTAAGAACCTAATAATATTTTTTACTGCATTTAGTTTCAAGGGACAATCCATTTCATAATAATGCACCCCGGCCACCTTCATCAAGAAACATGACTACTGAAAAATTCATTCCAATTGTTTCAAGATAATAGAATTATCTAGTTCGCTATACTCTTGTAATGTAACTGAATACATTCAACAAAAATTTGAAGCTTCTATCCTTGACGAGGATTCCTTAATATGATACTTGAACAGGTTTGGCCGTAAACAATTTAATGGATACTGCCATATCTTCCTTTAGCGTTGCACAGTAAGTAAATTGAACCCCCCCTGATTCTTTGAATGGAATAGCCAAATACTCGCTGATAAGCAGGTTCTGATTTTGTTGTTTGCCCACTTTTTCAATAGCAACGATTCGTTGCATAATATCACCATAAAATACAATTTGTTGCTTATCCAAACCGATTTCTGCAGCTAGCACTTCGCCCATATCCAGCGCTCCACGAAATTTAGGTATAATCGTGAAATTGTGCTTGTAAAAATTCCTTTGTTGTTCAATTAACTCTTGTGCTTTAAAAAAACATTGTATGGCATTGCCATTCTTTATACCATCGGATAACAACCAGCTTATCATCACCTGGTCACCAACATAACGGTAAATTCGCCCTTTACAAGCTGTAATGCTATAGGTTAAGTCGTAGAAGTATTGTTTTAAAAACTCATGATATTTAAGATCACCTAACTGTTCAGCAATACTGGTGGAGTTTTGAAGATCAATAGCCAGAAAAATTCTATGCTCTTTTTTTGGTCTGTGGTATTTCCCGATTATGTAGTTAAAGAGTACACCAGGACCCATTTTACGAGAAATTTGGCGAGTGGTTATAACTATAATAATAGCCGTGAATGTATAGGAAGCAATCACTGGCCCTTCTCCAATTATGAAAAACCAAAAATCATCGCCACGCAAATAGGTTAGTATTGAGACATGTTTTTCTAAGCTTCTTGTAATCAGGACCACAAATAGGATAATCAGTATAAACGTTACCGTATAGCAGAATACTTTACTAACGAGTATGAATGTAAAGGAGTAGATTTTTTTTGGGAGGAAGAACACATGCAATTCAAAAAGAATAATGGCTACCCCGCCCAAAATGCCGACTAGAAATCCGTTCAATCGTCCAACCCAATCTTCAAGACTGTCTGCAGCAAGGGGATAAGCCAATCCTACTATAATGGAGGTAAACAGTATAGTCAATGCTGACCGTTTTTGCTGAGCGATATGCTTATATAAAGTCATGCGTCATAGAAAAAAGTGATGTGGCCTGTTGTTTACCACGCAATTCAATTTGTCCGATGGAAGTTGTGGTAACGTATTCTGATTTTTTTATTCTTTCAAAAATGTAATTTGAAATAACAAAAGCCATGTCCTTTTCTCTGGCTACATTTGCAATACGTGCTGTTGTGTTGAGTACATCACCGTGAAAAACGATTTCCGTTTTCAACTCACCAATTTCAGCCTGGACAACCGTTCCACCATGGGCTCCCAAAAATAAATTAGGGACAAGATTATACATCTTTTCAAAATGAGCTTTGTCTCTCTTCATAACTAGTAAAACTTCTCCATAAAAATTGATGAGAAAATTTCCCCAGTCTTTTTGGGTGCCTTTCCAGTAAACTATGATCTGGTCATCAACATACTCATAAACATACCCCTTGTTGTGCATGACGGCTACAGATATTTCGCTAAAAATTTCGTTGATGAAATTGTGGTATGCTTCGATTCGACTATTTTTCAGCACCTGATTTGCATTGGTTATTTGAAGAAAAACAAAGATTCGTTCTTTCAGTTTGGGTTTGTGGTAAGCACCTAAGAAAAAATTAATAAGCGTACCCCTTCCTATTTTAAAGCTTATTAATCTTGTGAAGTTAACAACTACTGAAATAATTAGCGTAAAAATAATTGCGGTTTTAAAATTACCATCAATAATGTAATTCTGAGATTCTTGACTTACTAAAGCTTCAAAAAATAGCTGATGATGACGAATAGATCGGTTTAGGGTTACAACTAATAAAATGATAATGATGATACTAACTGTGTAAATTATTACTCGAAAAGACAGCATCAGAATAAAGGAATTTCTTCGAAACCGTGGTTGGAACATATAAATTTCAAATGTGCCAATCATGAGTCCCAGCAGGAGCCCAATAAAAGTGCCATTAACGAAGGGATACATTTTAGAAAAACCATTCACTATTGAGATATAGATCAATCCCAGAAGTATTCCTGTCAACCCATATAGCGATATCTGTTTTAGATTAAATTTATGTATGCTGGTATTGACCATGGTATGAATTAAATTCTCTATCTACACTAATATCTTTGTTGATGCCGTATGTTTAAAGTTAGTGCTTTTAGATCATGACTGTGATAAAAATGTTTATATTCCTTAGTGGTATGATCAAGGCTTTCTTCTTTATAAGACCACAGGAGCAAAATAGGGGTGTATTTGACTTTCTTATATATGGCAAAAGTTATTGTTCTGCTTTTCTTAATTTTTTGCTCGTTTTACGTTATCGCTCAACCAAATAGAGACGTTCGCTTTCGGTTATATTTCATTGGCGATGCCGGAGAGCTTGCGGTTCGGGATGCACCTTACAAAAAATTTCTTCAGCAGCAATTAAACAATGACACAGTACTCTCTGCCGTTGTTTTTCTGGGTGATAATATTTATCCAAAAGGAATGCCCGATGAAAGAAATCGCCAGCGAAAAAATGCAGAAAATATTTTGTCTGAACAGTTAGATCTTACCAGCGGCTATAGCGGCAATATTTTTTTTGTACCCGGTAATCATGACTGGAAAAACGGTGGCGTAAAAGGGCTGGAATATGTTAAGAATCAGCAAGCGTGGGTGGATTCTTTAAAAAGAAGTAACATAAAAGTATTGCCGAGTAATGGATGCCCCGGTCCTGTGGAAGTTCCGCTGCAAGAAAATCTTGTTCTGGTAATCATTGATACTCAATGGTGGCTTCATCCTTGGAATAAACCTGCTGGAGAAACGAGTATATGCGATTGTAAAACTCCAGCCGATGTCATTGTGCAGCTTGATGATATACTGAGAAGGAACCAAAACAAACGTGTGGTTGTGGCCGGCCACCATCCTCTTGTAACGTATGGAGAGCACGGTGGCGTGTACTCAATAAAAGACCATGTTTTTCCGTTGACTGATCTAAATGGGAATCTTTATATACCCTTACCGATTGTAGGGTCCATCTATCCGCTCTATCGGAAAATTTTTGGGAGCACGCAGGACATGGCTCACCCACGGTATAAACAGTTTAGCAACGGGTTGATAAAGATACTCGAACAGTATCCGGGAGTTATTTATGCTGCGGGCCACGATCACTCCTTGCAGTACAGTGTGAAGGACAGTATCCATTATGTAGTGAGCGGTGCCGGGTCAAAAACTTCTTATGTAAAAAAGAAAGGGTATGCTCAATATGTTGCATCAGAAATGGGGTATGCAAGACTTTCGTTGACTCATGCCGGAAACACAAATATTGAATATGTAGCAGGTAACCAAATTTCATTTAAAAAGGACATCGGTATTATCCCTGTGGTTAAAATGGATTCAAGTGCACAGATACTATTGACAAAGGGAACCAAGGAGGTACAAGCAAGCACGAAGTATCATGCTGGCCGATCACGCATGAAATGGCTAGGTGAGAATTACCGTGCCGAATGGGAGCAGAAAATTGATGTACCTGTTTTTGATATTGGAAAAGAGCGGGGTGGATTAAAAATCTTGCAACGCGGTGGTGGAAATCAAACGCTTTCATTGCGGTTGGAGGATTCGGTAGGGCGTGAGTATACTTTGCGTTCGATCGAAAAATTTCCAGAGCGAGCCTTGCCCGAACCACTTCGGAATACATTTGCAAAAGATTTTGTCCAGGATCAGACTTCTGCGTCCAATCCCTATGCAGCATTGGTGGTTCCATATTTAGCAAAACCAGCCGGCATCTACCACACCAATCCAAAAGTAGTTTTTGTACCAGATGATCCGCGATATGGAGTATATCAGAAAGATTTCTCTAACCAGCTGATGCTTTTCGAAGAGCGTGCGGGGGGAAGTGGGAAAGATCTCGAGTTTTTTGGTAACGCTGAAAAGATGGTCAACACCACTAATCTGTTGGAACAATTGACGAAAGACAACGACAATGTTGTTGATCAGGAATTTTTCCTTCGATCCAGACTATTTGATATGTGGATTGGCGACTGGGACAGGCATGACGATCAATGGCGGTGGGCCGAGTTCGATTCAAAAAAGGGGAAGACATATAGACCAATTCCACGCGACAGGGATCAGGCTTTTTTTATCAACCAAGGAAGAATTCCAAAGTTCCTGAGCAAGCCCTTTCTCTTATTTCAATTTGAAGGGTTCAACAAAGAAATTAGGAGCCCATCCGGCTTAATGTTCAGCGGCCGGTTTATCGATAGGAAGTTTTTAACAAACCTTAGTAGGGAGCAATGGATTGCAGTAGCCGATGATCTTTCTGCTCACTTAACGGATGAAGCAATTGATTCAGCAATAAAGCAATGGCCGGAAGAGATATTTAAACTTCATGGACAGGAAATCATTGAAAAATTGAAAGCGCGCAGAGCAACGTTGCAGCGTGATGCGCTAAAGCATTATCTCTTCCTGGCGCGTGAGGTGAGCCTCGCAGGCTCTGATAAACGTGAGATTTTTGAGGTCGAGCGTTTGGAGAATGGGAATGTTAAAGTCAGTATGTTCAAGCTGAATAAGGAAAATGAAAAAGGAAAGGTGATTTTCGAGCGTGAATTTATTGAAAGCGAAACGAGAGAGGTGAAATTATATGGGTTGGGTGGTGACGATCAGTTCATAATTACAGGAAAGAAAAGTAAAATGAAAATCAGGATCATTGGCGGAAACGGAAACGATCGGGTTGATGTGAAACGAGACAAAGGTGTAATTCTATATGACGTAAAGAATGAAATAACGCTTTCTCGAGATGCAAGCATAAAAGACAGAACCTCAGATGAACCCCACGTAAACGAGTATAACTGGAAAGATTTTAAGTATGACCGCAAAGCTCCTCTCGTGTTTGGTGCTTACAATGTGGATGACGGAGTTTTTTTAGGGGCTGGATATGTTGCACTCAATCAAGGATTTCGAAAAACTCCTTTTAAGTCACGGCATATCATGCTGGGAAGTTATGCCATCAATACCAGCTCATTCAACTTAAAATACGAAGGGAAATTTACCGGGGTGATTGGCAAGTGGGATGTGGAGATAGGCGCTGATATTAAGTCACCAAACTATGTAAATAACTTTTTTGGTTGGGGTAATGAATCTCAGTTCAATAAAAATATTAATGATGAGCCCGGCATTGAAGTGCATGATCCCATTGATTACTATCGGGTTCGATTTAAAGAGGTAGTAGTTGAAACCAAGATAGCCCGCAAATTTGGTCCGGGAGGTTTTGTAAAAATTGGACCTTCGTTTCAGTGGATTGAAATCGAAGATACAAAGGGAAAGGATCGATATATAGATGACTATGCTTCGACTGTCAGCAGACCGTTAATTGAGGATAGTAAAAACTATGGCGGAGTTACCTATTCGTGGGGCTTCGATAAGCGCAATAACCCAACACTCACTACACGCGGAATTTATTTTGAACAGACTTCCAGGCTTA
Source organism: Cyclobacteriaceae bacterium (assembly GCA_031395485.1). GTDB lineage: Bacteria > Bacteroidota > Bacteroidia > Cytophagales > Cyclobacteriaceae > UBA2336. The sequence goes on from JANNUS010000010.1 coordinate 420,012, forward strand.
TGAAGGGTATCTCTTCGCCTGACTTCACATCCAACCATGCGACACTTTCCTTGTATCAATCGTTTAAGTTTCCTGCCGTGGTAACATTTGCATTACGCGCAGGTGGAGGTTTTAACACAGGTTTGTATGAATTCTATCAGGCACAGGTATTGGATGGGAAAACAGAAATACGCGGGTTTAGGAAGACCCGTTTTTACGGAGATCGAAAAGTGTATTTTAATAATGAAGTAAGGATAAAATTAGGAAGTATTCAATCGTATCTGTTTCCTGCATACTTCGGAATCCACGGTTTTTATGATCTTGGTAGAGTGTGGTATGAAGATGAAACCGGAGTTGATCCGACTATATCTTCGGGCAAGTCTTCAAAATGGCATAAGGGTTTTGGTGGGGGCTTGTGGTTTACCCCTTTTAACCTGGCAGTGGTTACTACCGAAGTTGGCCATTCAACAGAAGGAACGCTATTTTATTTGCGATTGGGATTTTTATTCTAATAAAATTATCACCAACAAATCGCACGGCCACAATAACCAAGAATCAATTTGTGTTGTTTGTTGTTGGTAGCATTCTCAACTTCGCTTACCCTAAGACTTTTCAATCCACTTTTTGCAGAAAATTTCCTACTGAAATTTTAGTATAAGAACGTATATTTGTAGGTTAATTTTTAGCTCTTGCAGATACTATTCATTGTTTTCCTGATCGCCACAGGAATTCAACTCATTTATTTTTCAGCTTTTTTAATAGCTTTTTTAAAAAGGAAGCCGGTCTTTACCACGGAGCCTGAACCTGTTTCAATCATTGTGTGTGCCCACGATGAAGAACAAAATCTAAAAGAGCTTATTCCGCTGCTCTTGCGTCAGCAACATTCAGTTTTTGAAATTATTGTTGTGAACGATCGGTCTAATGATGGCACCTACGATTTTTTACTCGATGAAACGAAGAAACACGAACGTTTAAGAATGGTACATGTAGCCACTGTACCCGATCACATCAATGGAAAGAAGTACGGTATTACCCTCGGTATTAAAGCCGCTCAGTATGATTGGATCGTATTAACCGATGCCGATTGCCGTCCGCATTCTGATTTATGGATTCAGGAGATCAGCAAAAAATGTTCTGTCGATAAAGAGATTGTGCTGGGGTATTCTCCGTATCAAAAGGAAAATGGATTCCTTAATTTATTTATTCGTTTCGAAACACTTTTCACGGCAATGCAATATGTGGCCTATGCCATACTCGGAAACCCCTATATGGGTGTCGGTAGGAATCTGGCATATCGTAAGTCTCTGTTTCTAAATAATAAGGGCTTTAATGGTTTTTTGAGAGTCACCGGGGGTGATGATGATTTATTTATTAATCAGCATGCAAATTCAAAAAATACGGCTCTTTGTCTGGGTGAAGAATCACTCGTTTATTCCTTGCCAAAAAAGACGTACGGATCTTATTTCCATCAGAAGGTAAGACACTTGGCAGTCGGTAAAAAATACAAGTTTAAGCACCGTTTTCTCCTGGGCATTTTTTCGGTTTCGCATGGAATAACGTGGCTTACAGGAGTACCCTTACTATTTTTCTTTTCCGGGTTTTTATGGGTATTGGGGGCTTTGGTTTTGCGCTCATTGCTTTTCACGATAACCACTCATCAGGCAGCCAAACGGTTTGGGCACAAATTTGAATCGTGGAGCGTTCCGTTTTTAGATTTTCTTTTTGTGATTTACTATCTTTCAACGGCACCGGTAGCGTTAGTATCTAAAAAGATGAGATGGAAGAACTAGAACGACAGTTTTCAAGTAAGGCACTGGAGGATTTTCGTCTGATTGATGAGGCTGTTCAAAATAACGATGAAAAGGCCTATGCTCAACTGTTGCAACGATATAAGCGCCCTGTGTACCACATGATTCTAAAAATGGTACGCAATGTTGATGATGCCGAAGATTTAACGATTGAGTCATTTGCCAAAGCATTCAAGAGCCTGCATAAGTTTAAAAAGGATTTTACGTTTAGCACCTGGCTTTTCCGAATCGCTACAAACAATACGATTGATCAAATCCGGAAGAAGAAGCTCAAGACGATGAGCATCGACAACAGTTTTACGGATGATAATGGTGACGGTATTTCCATTGAGGTAGAAGATGAAAACCTTAATCCCCAAGAGGAGACTATTAAATCGCAAAAGGCAGAACTCATTCAAATTTTTGTCGATAAACTCCCGGCTAAATACCAACGACTGGTTCGGTTACGGTACTTTAGTGAGTTGTCGTATGAAGAAATTGCAGTAGAATTGGGAGCCCCGCTAGGCACTGTAAAAGCTCAACTTCACCGCGCCCGCGAACTTTTATATGAGCTGGTAAAAAATAAACGAGATCATATTTAGTAATTTAATGATCTGTATTTTTGATTTTAAATTGTAAAGTGCAAGATAAAGAAATCATATTCCGTTACTTTCCTCACCTAACGGAAATACAGCAAACACAATTCGCCAAGCTTTTCGCATTGTATTCAGATTGGAACGATAAGATCAATGTTGTTTCGCGAAAGGATATTGAAAATCTGTATATCAATCACGTTCTGCATTCTCTTGGCATCGCCAAGGTAATGGCATTTAATCCAAATGCTTCTGTGTTAGATGTTGGCACCGGTGGTGGATTTCCGGGAATACCGCTCGCCATTCTTTTTCCGGAAACAAATTTTCATTTAGTCGACTCTATTGGTAAGAAGATTACCGTAGTGAATGCAGTAGCTGAAGGCTTAGGATTAAAAAATATTAATGCGGAGCAGATCAGAGCTGAGCAAATAAAAACCAAGTACGATTTTATTATTAGCCGAGCGGTGACGCGCTTAAAAGAGTTTTACGGATGGGTGCATCAGAAGGTAAAAGATAAATCCGTTCATGAATTAGATAATGGAATTCTGTATTTGAAGGGTGGGGACTTAGATGAAGAATTGGATGAATTGAAAAAGCCTTACAGTTTATATAACCTGTCAGATTATTTTAAAGAAGATTTCTTCGAAACAAAAAAGGTGGTTTATGTACCGATTCAATCATAGAGCCGTCATTTCGCAGAGTCTTCCGTCATTTCGCAACGTAGTGGAGAAATCTCCTGTTGGTTGTTACTGATAAGGAGACTTCTCCGGTCGTTCCCTCCCTGCGAAGTGACGAGGGTTGTCATTTCGCAGCGAAGCGGAGAAATCCCCCGAGGGTTGGAGATTGGCGTACTTGGTTGGAGACTTCTCCGGTCGTTCCCTCCCTGCGAAGTGACGAGGGCTTTGTTTGTTGCGATGACGTTGGGGTGTCTATATATTTTTTTTAATCAACACCAGCATTTCATCAAACACCCTTGTCTTTAAACTCGACACATCTTCCAGAGTAAGTCCCGTTACACTAATTTCATTCCCGACAATAATTTTAATTTTCCCTGGTCGAAGACTAGCGGTACCCGGTGGCATGAGTTTACCCGCGCCAATTACTACCAGCGGAACAATGGGCTGTTGTGTATCCACTGCAATCCGGAACGCACCATCCTTAAAGGGTTGCAAAATTTCTTTTGTGCGATTTTGTGTCCCTTCAGCAAAAATCAATGCCGGAATGCCATGCGAAAGTGTTTCCCGCATTCGCTCAATACTCTGCTTACGACTTTGCGCACTCGACCGATCTACGACTATGGTACCAGTTTTTACAATCAGTCCGAATAAAGGGAGTTTTTGTAATTCTTTTTTTGCGATGGGTCTGAACTCACCCGGAATTAAAAGACTTAGCCCCGGCAAATCAAGAAACGAAGTGTGGTTACTAACGTAGATATAGGATTTACCTTTTTTTAAGTATTCATGCCCATGAAATTCGTACCGGATAAACGTAAGCATGCTGAAAACCCACGACCATATCCGCAAAAAGAAGTAGCCGATCCAACTGAATCGTCTGCCCAGCATGAAGGGTATAGTAAGCCCTGGTAAAAACAGGATCATGAATGCTGAAAACACAATCAGCACCCAAAGGGTATAAAGTTTGAGTAATAGCTTCAAAGCAAAAAAATAATTTTGTGAAGGTAAAAAAGTTTCACCGTAAAAGGCTATTCATATTTATTGCACTCTCCCAATTTTCCCGAATAGCGGGAACCTGATTATTTTTGTTTCGCCTTCTTTCCAATAAGGTTTAAGGGTTTTATAAACAGCGGGTACAGGATCAAACCCATTTACCTTTATAAATTTTTGTGTGGCCGACCACGTGGTGAGGTAGCCAGTAAGGTGTTTTAACGACCATGCAGCCTCCATTTCAATTTCAGGAAATGCAATCCCTTTAAATGGAAATGGTAAAGTTTGGTATCCATCATCAACAAGTTTTCTTCGCTCATCCCAATACGATCCAGTTGTGTTGAGATAAAAATTCTCAATAATTTTATCTACTTCATACGAAACGCTTAAAACATTATAACCCCAAACGGCTATAATGGCTCCGGGTTTAGCTACACGCATTACTTCGGTATAAAAGTCTTCCGCAGTAAACCAATGTAATGCCTGTGCCACGGTGATCAGATCTATACTCTGATCAGGGAGATTGGTTTTTTCTGCAGCGGCAACTGAATAGAATATATTCTCGGCTTGGTAAGCGTTGTCTAGTTGTTGTTGGCTAATATCGGTTGCAAGTACTTTATTAAACCGTTTTGCTAAATATTGTGCTACCTGACCATTTCCTGTGGCGCAATCCCAAACGGTGTCAAATTCTTTTACATGTTCAAAAATGAATTGATATAATGCCTTCGGGTAGGTTGGACGGAATGAGGCATATAGTTTGGCATGACCGGAGAAATAGTCTTTTTTACTCATAGAATATTTACCAATTGCAACCGTTCAGTATGTATGGGTGTCCAATAGAAAACAAAACTAATCCTTATCATGCGAACGATGATTAAACTGACAGCTTTCCTTTGCTTTATTGCACTATTGGGAATTATTTCATGTTCCGATGAAGCAGAAAACGCTGAATTGAGCGTTGCGGCAAAGCAATACCTTTCCATGCGAATGGGCTCTAATAACGCTATGTCGCAAAATATGAGTGGCCCCATAAATCAATCTTTTCAAAGCCTTTTCAATAGATCCGGTGGCCCTAACGGAAGGATGGCAGGAGACTCTTCTGAAATTCCACAGGATTCTACCGGAGTTCCGTCTGATACAACTATTATTAGAGAGAACCCATGGCAAAGTTGTGCTGTTGTAACGGAGGTAGACAATGAGGATGGTAGCCACACGACTACCCACGATTATGGCGATGGCTGCGAAGAAGGATGGGAAGGATATAAGTATTTTATGCATGGTAAGTTGACCAGCACATACCAGAATTTATTTTCGCAAATCGGAAGCCTTTTTAAGAACTCGTATTTCTATGCGTCTCATTATGATAACTACGGTGGTAATCACAACGGTGAGTGGTCATGGGTTTTGAATGGGGGAGGAACGTATGAGGGGGAGTCGGAATATGATACTGCAAATCAGACATTTTCAGGAAATTATTCTTATGGCGATGAATTAACATATCAATATGATTCTATTTCGTACTCCTATAATGGAAATAGTAATGTTCATTATGATGAGAGCAAGTATGTTGTAGAGTCCAGTAATTATGAGTATGCAGTTGGTGAAGATTATTATTACAAAGCGAATGTATTAAAGCCACTTGTTTCGGATTACACGTGCTATCAGCAAAATTCTTTGATAGAATCTTTTTGCTACTTCTGGGTTTACGTAAGCGGTAGGGAAAGAATTGAGTTTAAGGATGGTGATGTAACAGGAGTTTTTGAAATAGATTACGGCAATGGAGAATGTGACAACATTATAACCATTTACGAAAATGGAAATAAAACAGTGATTGACTTAAACAATAGCTGGCTTACGGACGGAGTTGCAACAGGAGGTTAGGTTAGCGAGCAAAACCGTGGTCTGTGCTTTTGATAGACCACGGTTTTGATTTTTTATATGAAGGGAAAGTTCGAGTAACTACTTATCTCTAAATTCTATTCTCTTACGTTAATTCCCAATTCCTTCAACTGTTCTTCCGAAATCGTTGAAGGAGAATCAATCATTACATCGCGACCCGAGTTATTTTTTGGGAAAGCAATAAAATCACGAATTGAATCGGCACCACCAAAGATTGAACATAATCGATCGAAGCCAAAAGCAATACCACCGTGTGGCGGAGCGCCAAATTCAAATGCTTCCATTAAAAACCCAAACTGTTTCTTCGCTTCTTCTTCTGTAAAACCTAAGTGATTAAACATCATTTGCTGGGTGGCCCGGTCGTGAATACGAATGGAGCCCCCACCAACTTCAGTTCCGTTAATAACCATATCGTATGCATTTGCTCGCACATTGCCCGGATCCGTATCGAGAAGTTTAATGTCTTCTGGTTTAGGAGAGGTAAACGGATGATGCATGGCATGATAGCGCTTGGTGTCTTCATTCCATTCCAGCAACGGAAAATCAACAACCCACAAAGCAGAGAATTTGTTTTTATCACGCATACCAAGCTTCTCACCCATGAACAAGCGGAGTTCACTAAGTTGTTTACGTGCTGTATTTTTTTCTCCTGCCATAACCAATAACAGATCACCCGGCTGGGCATTGAATTTATCAGCCCACTTTTTTAAATCATCCCCGTTGTAAAATTTATCAACCGATGACTTTAATGTTCCATCGCCACGGTACTGCACATATACTAATCCCCTTGCTCCAACCTGAGGCCGCTTTACATAATCAGTAAGTTCATCCAGTTGTTTGCGTGTATATTCCGCACAACCTTTTGCGCATATACCAACAACTAATTCTGCACTATCAAATACCGGAAAATTTTTGCCGCGTGTTAATTCAGTTAATTCAACAAATTTCATTTCGAATCGAGTATCTGGTTTATCGGAGCCATACACTTTCATGGCATCTTCATAATCCATACGCGGTACGGATGGCATGTCTATCCCTTTCACTGTTTTAAAGAGATGACGCACTAAACCTTCGAATGTGTTGAGAATATCTTCCTGTGTGATAAATGCCATCTCGCAGTCAATCTGTGTAAATTCTGGTTGGCGATCAGCACGTAAATCTTCATCGCGGAAGCACTTAACAATCTGATAATAACGATCAAACCCCGATACCATCAACAATTGTTTAAAGGTTTGGGGAGATTGAGGCAACGCGTAGAACTCTCCAGTATTCATTCGCGAAGGCACTACAAAATCGCGTGCACCTTCGGGCGTAGATTTTATTAATACAGGCGTTTCAACCTCGATAAAATTTTGGGAATCGAGATAAGCACGTGTTTGCTGCCCCATTTTATGACGGAGTTGCAAGCTTTCGCGAACAGGAGTTCTACGCAAATCCAGATACCGGTATTTCATCCGAAGATCATCACCGCCATCCGTATTGTCTTCTATGGTGAAGGGAGGAGTTTTAGATGTATTTAGAATAATGAGTTCTGTTACTTTAAGTTCAATCTCTCCGGTAGCGAGTTTATCGTTTTTAGAAAGGCGCTCAACTACATTCCCTTTTACTTGAATAACATATTCACGACCAACACTTTTTGATATCGCCATAAGCGCGGCATCTGTGCTTCCTTCTTCAAAGAATAATTGGGTGATGCCGTAACGGTCGCGCAGGTCAATCCATAAGATACTGCCCTTATCGCGAAGCCGTTGTACCCAGCCTGCCAGCTGAACGGGTTGTCCTACATGAGAAATGCGTAATTCACCGCAAGTATGAGTTCGTAACATGAGTTTTGATTAATTTTAAGCCTGCCTTGACGGAAATTCTTTGTTTTCAGACAAGCAGGCCTGCCTATCGTCTGGCAGGGGCGAATTTAAATAATACTTTGTGTCTGGTTGTTATCCTGTAAAAATTAAAGTGTGATGAAGAAAGGTCTTTTTATATTATTAGTCGTTGGTCTGTCATCATTTACCGCCACTACTCGGTTTACGAAGACTAAGATTTCGGAAGATATTGTTGTTTTACTTCCGCAAAGCTTCCGCCCGATGGATGAATTGGACTTTTCGCAGCGGTATCCCTCGGTTCGAAAACCTATAGCTGCTTATACTAACGCTGCTCGTGAAGTTGATTTTAGCGTGAATATTTCAGCTACGCAATGGCCCGATGCTGATGTAGAAATAGCCAGGCAATTTTTTAAGGCTGGCTTATTGAATATGTTTGATGGGGTAGATATGATTAGCGAAGGAATTCAAATGTTAAAGGGAAAACAGTTTGCCTATTTTGAATTTGAGTCTCGTATCAGAGGTGATAAATTGAAGCAGGAATTCCGTGATCCAGTTCTTTATTACACCTATATTCAATACAGAATTGAACCAGGTCGTACGCTTGTATTCTCATTTAATTGCCCAAGGAGGCTTCGTGAAGAGTGGCAAGGTACAGCCCACAAAGTGATGCGGAGTATAAAAATGAAATAATCTTCGATTGTTGTTGCCGATAATCAAGTATCTTAAAATCTCAAACCCAGCACTTAGAATCGGGCATGGAGTTATACACAGATGAGTATTTTATGAGCGAGGCGTTAAAAGAAGCCCGCAAAGCATTTGATATTGGCGAAGTGCCAGTAGGCGCTGTAGTTGTTTGCAAAAACAGGATCATTGGCCGCGCCCACAACCAAACCGAAAAACTAACCGATGCCACGGCTCATGCTGAAATGTTAGCGACAACTTCGGCTTCAAACCATCTTGGATCCAAATATTTATCGGAGTGCACCTTGTATGTGACCCTTGAACCGTGTGTGATGTGTGCTGGTGCCCTTCATTGGGTGCAATTGCAAAAGTTGGTATATGGGGCCTCTGATATTCAGCGGGGGTATACACTGGTTAATAGCCCTGTGCTGCACCCTAAAACCGAAGTGGTAAAAGGTATGATGACCGAGGATGCCAAGAAGTTGATTGATCAGTTCTTTAAAAGAATTCGGGAATAATTGTATTTCAAACCCTGTAATCCGTAATCCTGCCTGCCGGTCCAATAAATCCTGATTAGTTTTCTCGTTCCCATTCACGTTGTATATTTGATCATACCATCATTACGATGGGTTTACATTGTTAAACTTTTAAATCAATATTTATGGCCTTTACCCTCCCTGCACTACCGTACGCCTTTAGTGCGTTAGAACCTCATATCGATGCCCGTACCATGGAGATCCATCACGGCAAGCATCACAATGCTTATGTTACTAATTTGAACAATGCTGTAGCCGGAAAACCTGAAGAGAGCTTAAGCATTGAAGAGATTTGTAAGAATATTTCAAAATACCCGGCACCGGTTCGCAATAACGGTGGAGGTCATTATAACCACAGTTTATTCTGGACGATCATGAGTGCGAATGCCGGAGGAGCGCCATCGGGCGCTGTAGCTGACGCAATTAACTCGGCATTTGGAAATTTTGAAGAATTTAAAACGAAATTCGCTGCTGCTGGTACGGGTCGTTTTGGTTCGGGATGGGCTTGGTTAATAAAAGACGCAAGCGGAAAACTTCAAATTACTTCAACCCCCAATCAGGATAACCCTTTGATGGACGTAGCCGAAGTAAAAGGCACACCTATTTTAGGGTTAGATGTTTGGGAACATGCCTATTATCTGAATTACCAAAACCGCAGACCGGATTACATTGCTGCTTTTTGGAATGTGGTTAACTGGAACGAAGTAGCGAAGAGGTTTGATGCAAAATAAATCTGCTGCTACAATGAAATAAATAAAGGCTTCCAGGAGGAAGCCTTTATTGTTCTTGTATGATTTGTTGGATTATTTCTTCCCCTCAATGAGTTTCTGTATCGCCAAATATTCATCTCTCAGTTTTGCCGCCTCTATAAACTCAAGATCCTTTGCCGCTTTGTCCATTGACTTGCGCGTACGGTCGGCCATTTTTTGTAATTCATCTTTGCTTAAGTATGCCACTACAGGATCTGCCGCCAGCGAAACCTCTTCGCTTTCAACATAGTACTTCTTTGAAGATTTCTGGTTACCCAACGTAGATTCTTTCGAACGGACAATGGTAGTAGGGGTAATACCGTTAGCAATGTTATAATCCATTTGAATTTTTCGTCTGCGATTTGTTTCATCAATGGCCAGCCTCATAGATTCTGTTACTCGATCGGCATACATGATTACGCGACCATTTTCATTTCGCGCAGCGCGACCGATTGTTTGCACAAGGGAGCGTTGATTTCTCAAGAACCCTTCTTTATCGGCATCGAGAATAACAACTAAGGATACTTCGGGTAAGTCCAGTCCCTCGCGTAATAAGTTTACACCTACCAGCACATCAAAAACCCCTAGCCGGAGTTCACGTAAAATCTCTACACGATCAAGCGTTGTTACTTCCGAATGTATGTAGCGGCACTTTACTCCGGCCCGTTCCATAAACTTTGTAAGCTCTTCGGCCATGCGTTTCGTGAGGGTTGTTACCAACACGCGCTCTTTTACTTTTACCCGTTCATCAATTTCTTCAAGCAGGTCATCAATCTGATTTTTGCTTGGGCGTACATCAATTTCCGGATCAAGCAATCCCGTGGGACGAATCAATTGCTCTACAACAACTCCTTCTGATTTTCGTAATTCATACTCAGCAGGCGTTGCGCTTACATACACAGTCTGGTTCAGGAGCGACTCAAATTCGTTAAATGTGAGGGGGCGGTTATCGAGCGCTGCTGGTAGGCGAAAACCATAATCGACCAGGTTTACTTTTCGGGAACGGTCACCACCCCACATCGCTCGTACTTGCGGTATGGTCACGTGACTTTCATCAATGATCATGAGAAAGTCATTTGGAAAATAATCAATTAAACAGAAAGGGCGTGCACCGGGTTGTCTGCGATCAAAGTAACGTGAGTAGTTTTCAATACCCGAACAGTATCCAAGCTCACGCATCATTTCCATATCAAACTCTGTGCGTTCTTTTAATCGTTTTGCTTCTAGAAAACGTGTTTCAAACTCAAACATCTTTACCTGATGAACCATGTCATCCTGAATTTCTTTAATAGCTTGGTGAAGCGAATCTTTTCCGGTCACGAAAAGATTGGCTGGAAAAATAGTTACGATCGTTTCGTCTGATACTTTCTTTCCACTTACCGGTTCAATTCGTTGTATGGATTCAATTTCATCTCCCCAGAAGTAAACGCGAATAGCGTAATCGGCATAGGCAAGAAAAATGTCAACGGTGTCGCCTTTTACACGGAAAGTTCCGCGCTTGAACTCGGCCTCGGTTCGACTGTATAAAATATCAACGAGTCCAAAAAGCAGACGGTTACGAACAATACTTTCGCCAACCTGCAGCTTGATTACATTTTTTCCAAACTCTTCCGGATTTCCAATACCATAAATACACGAAACAGAAGCAACCACAATTACATCCCTGCGTCCGGTAAGTAATGCTGAAGTCGCGCTAAGTCTGAGTTTTTCAATCTCCTCGTTAATCGAAAGATCCTTCTCGATGTACAAATTAGAGGAGGGAATGAACGCCTCGGGCTGATAGTAATCGTAATATGAAATGAAATATTCGACAGCATTTTGTGGAAAGAATTTTTTGAACTCTCCATAAAGTTGAGCTGCCAGTGTTTTATTATGGCTGAGAATAAGCGTTGGCCGATTGACACGTTCAATCACATTGGCCATCGTAAATGTTTTTCCAGACCCCGTTACACCCACCAATGTTTGATGATGTTCGCCAGTTTCTAGCCCTTTTACAAGTTGTTCAATGGCCTTTGGCTGGTCGCCTGTTGGTACGTATTCGCTTGTGAGGGTGAAATCCAAAATTGTTGTTATAAATAATTTATCATTGTTCGAAGATAAGCCGAGCAACGATTAAGCAACAACAAATAACGATTAGTTATTCCAAATGTGCCAAGATTTTTCAGCTTGAACATGCAACATTTCCAATCCGTTTTTTATAATGGCTCCACGCATTTCAGCTTTTTGTAAAAATTGGGTGCGTGCCGGATTGTAAATAAGATCATATACATAGTGATCTTTTGTTAAATGTTCCATTTCCAAAGAGGGAAGAACGTTCGTATTAGGGTGCATTCCCAGGGGTGTTGTGTTGATCACCAGGTGAGACTCAGCAATTTCTTTTGTATTAGCATTGATTTCTTCGTACGAATAATCACCAGTTCTCTTTTCGCGTGATACGATCTTATATTCGATCCCCAATTTGGTTAGGGCTTGCTGTACCGATTTGGAGGAACCACCGGAACCCAACACGAGTCCTTTAAATGTTTTGTCTTTCGGTAACCATTTTTCAATGGTCTCGAAAAACGCATCAGAGTCTGTGTTATATCCTTTTAACTTTCCCTTCTGTACCCGGATCACATTTACAGCGCCAATCTTTTGGGCGGCAGAATCAATTTCATCCAGGTATTTTAAAACTTGCTCCTTGTAGGGTAAGGTAACATTTAGTCCACATAGCCCTTCGTTTTCTTTTATCAGTGTTTGTATATCCTGAATTTTCTCGAGAGGGAAAAGTTCGTAGCGATAATCCCGCAACCCGTCTCTAAAAAATTTTTCATCAAAATAGGATTTAGAAAATGAATGACTTACGGTTGACCCTATCAATCCAAAAATTTTTTCCATGTTTTTCGTTTATAATCTTAACGCGATCTTCAAATTATCCACCTCATCAAAATTCCTAAATCGCGCGACATCTTATCCGTTAGCCGGATAAGAGCGCCAAGGTAATACATTTATTAAATAAAACGAGAGTGGGTCAATTAGTCAGCGTGGAATGGTGGTGTTGATTTGTCAATTTTTCTTTCAATACCAAGAAAATGTAAAAAGGTATCGCCACGTAACCCTAAGCGGATAGTCTCCAGTGGTATCAATTCGTTCGGGGCAATGTTTCCTAAGTTTACATTGGCACCCAGTAATTTAATGAACCATACTTGTTGTGCTTTCTGTGGTGCCTCCCAAATTATTTTTTCGAATGGAATCTTTGTAAGAATTTCTTGCACTAGACCAGAACGAACTTCGCCAGTAGCTCTGAACAATCCAACATTTCCACTTTCGCGCGCTTCGCCAATTACTTTCCATGCACCTGCGTCTAATTCTTTCTGCATTAGTTCAATCCACATATACGGTGGAATAATTGTATCGGCATCTTTCGACCCTACCTCAGAAAGCACGGTCACTTGCTCGGATAGTTTTGCTATGTAATCACATTTTTTATCATGATCCAAATCCATGGATCCATCGGAGACCTCTGCAAAGGACATCTCAAATTTATCAAGCACCCTTCTATATTCATCGAACTGATCTCGGATTATAAAGGCCTCGAAAAGCGTTCCGCCAAAGTACGTTGGAATGCCGGCATCTCTATAAACTTTAAGTTTCTCTTTTAGGTTTGGAGTTACATATGAAGTTGCCCAACCAAGTTTTACAATGTCTACATGATCAGTACAGTTGCTTACAAAGTCTTCGGCTTCACGAACGCTCAGACCCTTATCCATAACCATGGTAAAACCATACTGCCTGGGCTTGTGTGTGCGCTCAGGTAAATTTTTTAAATCGTAGTTCATCCGGTATTTTCTTTTCTAAATTGTTCGATGATTTTGTACAGCGCCTTTTGAGTTTCCAACTTGGGGAAGAACTCAAATAGTACGGAGTGCCCATCGAAGTCCAAAATTAAAGCATTTTCTAAATAATTAAAGGCTTCTTTATAGTGTCCTCCTTCAATAAGGTAAACTGTCATTCTATAGAGTATTTCAGCATCGTCTGGGTTTTCCTGAAATGCCTGACCCAGTACTTCGGTTGCTTTGGTGTGATCTCCTTGTTCGTAGTAAATAAATGACCAGTTTAACCAAATCTCCTTGTCTTTCGGGTCTAGCTTACTTGCTTCTTCATAAGCATCTACACTCGAAACAATATTACCAACCTTGAACTCGGTATGGGCAATAGCTTTCCAGTATTCTGGATTTTCTACGTGAAGTTTCAATGCCTTATTATAGAAGTGCAAGGCTTGATGCCACTTCTCTTGCTTTTCTAAACAAGCACCCGCGCCAAACCAGGCTTCATCATAGAGCGTATCAAGTTTTGCAGATTTTTGAAAATACTTCAAACCGAGTTCATATTGCTCCAGACTTTCGTACGCAGCACCTATTGAACAGTACACTTCTGCACTGGGCCCTTCGAGTTCTATCGTTTTCTTAAATGAATCGAGTGCCTTGGTGTATTCATTCAAGTTCATGTATGTATTACCTACATTGAAATAGGCTGATGCAAAAGTATCATCAATGGTTAGCGCGAAATCATAAGCTTTAAGTGCATCTTCATACTGGCTCAATTTGTTGTATACAATGCCCAAATTATACCACGCTGATGCGGAGTATGGATCTTCGTCAATAAATTTTTTATAAAACGAAACGCTACTGTCTAATTGATCGGTTACATCCAAGCAATAGGCTAGTTCATATAAAGCACCTTCGTGATTAATATTGAATTCAATGGCATTTTTGTAGGCATCAATTGCCGAAACAAAATTTTCAATGTGCTGATAAGCAAGGCCTATATTATAATACACCTCATCTTTATCATCGGCAAATTCTAAAGCGTGCTCGTAATTTTCAATGGCCTCCTTATGTTTTCCCTGCAACGTAAGAATTGAGCCTTTCGTAAGAAATACCTCGGGGTCGTTTGGTTGTAAATTTCCCGCTTGGTCAAGTAACTCTAATGCTTCGGTATATTCCTCCAGTTGAGAAAGAATTTGCGCTTTGCTGGTAATGAGTTGGGTAGAAAAGGGGTATTGACTGATGGCCATATTTACGGCCTGAAGTGCTTTATTATATTTTGTTCGCAAAAGATAGAAATCAATGATCTCTTCAAAGGCGTCAATATCAAAAAAATCAGTCTTCTTTTTTCTCAGATGGTCTTCAAATCTCCTGATCAGATCATTCCCCTCATCCTCTTTTTTCTTCCGAAATTCTTTCGCCATGGGCTAAATGCGTTTACCTAAGGTAAATAAAAATAGGCCGCAAATCTACATGCATTATTGCTTTTTTATACCATACTTTCTTTTATAATGATCACAACACCATTGTAGGGTGGAATCAATCGTTTGAAAATCGAAATTTATGGCCTTCTTAACTTTTTGATTGTCGTATTGAAAGAATGTGTTAATCAGTTGTGCGGTTTCAGAAGTAATTAATGGTTCGGAGCCCGTAAGCCAACTTCGGGTGCGTTCAATTGTTGCTAAAAAATTGGCAATTGTTGGGTTAACATTTATTCCTGGGCTTCTCTTTTGAAGGATATTAGCAATTTTGTCAAAAAATGTTTTGAAGGGCATGGATCCTGCACTTATAATAAAACGCTCGCTCTCTATGGGTGAGTTAAATAGTTGAATGGAGGCCTCCGCGACATCCCGCACATCAACATAATTTAAAGAGCCATTTATGTAAAAAGATCTTTGTTTCCAGGCGTATTTAAAAAGTTGCGCGCTGCTTTTATCCCAGTTACTGAATCCGAGTATTACCGAGGGGTTAACAATTACAGTGCTTAAGCCTTCTTCTTGTCCACGAAAAACTTCAAGCTCGGCCTGATATTTTGATTCTCCGTAAATACCGTTTAAGGTACTATCGGTCCATTTATTTTCTTCTGTTAAAATGGTTTGACCTTTTTGTCTTCCTAGCGCAGCGGTTGAACTTATATGTAAAAGCCGTTTAATATCTTTTGCCAGACACGCGTTTACTACATTACGAGTGCCTTCTGTATTTATTAGAAAAAGAGTTTTTGCTTTATGCGGATTGAACGATACATAGCCAGCTGTATGAATTACTCCGCTAACATCAGCCAGCGCTTCTTCCAGCGAAATCGGATTCGTAATGTCTGCATCACGCCAGATGATTTCTCCTTTCAGGTCGTTCAGTAGTGAAGTGTCACTATCTTTTCGTTTGAGTGCAATAACGGGCGTATTTTTTTTACAGAGATTTCGTACGATGTAACTTCCTAACAAGCCATTGGCACCAGTAACTGCAATCATAGGATTTAAAATTCAAAATTTAAGACCTCAGATTGTTTTGCAAGCATAATTTTGAATTTGTTAAAGCGTATTGTTTAACAAGGGTAAAGATATTGCTTTTTGAAAGTATTTAGTTTTCCGTGTTTCTTCTAAAAGATGAATATGCTGAAGGTTATGGCAATCACTTCCGATGAGATGTACCCACTGTTTGTCAATGAGTTTCTGTGCAATTGATTGTGCTGATTTAGAGTAGTATCCGGATATTGAAGAAACGTTCAGTTGAAATAACACTCCGCGGTTCAATAAATCTTCCGCCTTTGAAAAATCACTTTGTAAGTATAGATATCGCTCCGGATGAGCGAGTACGGGTTTGTACCCTTTGGTTGTAGCCAGAAAGATAAACTCTTTTAAATTCAAGGGCTCCGTCATGAAATTTGTTTCAAATAGTAGATAATTTTTACCGAATGTTAGTAAAGGAGAATTTGAATCTATTCTTTTTAGTAAAGCTTCATCAAGATAATATTCGGCTGCTGCCTGTATATCTATAGCAATATTTTTTGAAGCAAGCCTGAAATTTAATTCTTCAAGTTTTGCAAGAATTCCTTCTGTTGTATTTCTATACAGGTCACTCATCACATGGGGGGTTGTGATTAGCTTTTGATACCCCAACTTTTGGAATTGACCAATAATTGCTTCGGCCTCCTCGAAAGACTGAACACCGTCATCTAAACCAGGGAGTAGGTGAGAATGAATATCTATGACAGGAAGCTTATCAACTTGAAGATTGTCACTTTTTTTAAACCAGTTACGCACGTTTAAAAATTGATTTCAGCCAAGGTGTTTTGTTATTCTCTTCATAGTACCCCGCTCCATAATAGCTTTCCGGAGTTGAAGGAAGCGCATTTAACAAGGTGGTTACATTTGAAAACTTATTCACCCTCAAAATTCGCTGTAGGTTAAACAGGAAATCTTTCTTGGAGTAGTTTGCTCTAAAGACGTAGATCGAAATGTCAGCGCGCTTCATGGCCATAATTCCATCCGTCACTAACCCTACCGGGGGCGTATCCATCAAAATAAAATCATAATGTGTTTTTAATTCATCCAGCATCGATGTGAATTCTCCATTTAATAGTAATTCGGATGGGTTAGGGGGTTGGGGTCCCGATGGGATAACATGAAAATTATCAAGCGGTGTTTTAAGTAGGCATTCCTGCCATGTATTTTTGCGAATGAGGATGGTGCTTATCCCTTTCGAAAGATCATCTTGCAATACCGGTGAATGAGGCTTAGCTTTTCTCATATCGAGATCCAGCAGGATTACTTTCTTTTTTGATAATGCCATTACACCAGCAAGGTTCATGGCAATAAACGATTTTCCTTCTCCTGAAACGGTGGAAGAGATAGCGATTACCTTTTTTGGTGAGCTCACACTAAAAAAATCAAGGTTGGTGCGAAGGCTCCGAATCGCCTCACTAACCATAGATGTTGGGTGTTGAAGAATATAAAGGGAAGTTCCGTTTTGTATACTTAGTTTCGGTATAATACCCAGTAAGGGTATGGAAGTGTATTTTTCAACTTCAAAAGCATTGTTTATTTTATTATTCAGCAGGTAGAGTACACCAACTAAGAAAATTATAAGCACAAGACCAGCAACAAACCCAATTCCGTAAATGATGGGTTTATTCGGAGAGATTGGATTTATTGGGAGGGTGGCGGTGGAGAGTAATTTAAAATCTGGTGTGCTGCCTGCCTGAGCAATTTCAAATTCTGATTTGTGCTGCATTAATGTTAGATAGAACTCTTCGTATAATTTATAGAACCGTTCATTTTTATTAAACTGCGTATTTTTATCCGGCATATTAATGAAGGCTCGCTCTAATGTGCTTTTAGCATTGTTCAATTCGAGAGTTTTTCTAAGCCAATCTTGCTTTAGCCCAACCAGTTCCGACCGAACAGCAGTTTGAATGGCTTCTATTTCTTTGTCTTTTTGTTTAAAGGCAAATGTATTTTCATTATAGGACAAACGCATTTTATCTTTCTCCACGTATAAATTTTGTAATTTCTCAATGCTAATATTTACAAAAGCAGGTAATGAATTACGTTGTGCAGGGTTGATAAAAAATTTTTCGGAGCCGATATTTTCAATAACCAAGTTAATATCGTTTATCTTTTTTGAAAGTTCAAAACGTTGTGAGTCTACTCTGTTAATTTGGGTGATTGTTTTTTTGATATCTTCACTTAGATCACTCGTTTTATTTTTTAAGGTGAAGTTTTCGAAGTAATCTTCGTAGGCAGCCATTTTCATCTCGATCTGCAATAGCTCATTTGATAGCCAACCTATTTTTTGTTTGTTCGCTAAATTTTTTTGCTCGTTGCTGTATTGCAGATAAAGTGAATCAATCCCATTGACAAGGTCGTGAGCCTTAAGAGGGTTGTTATCCTTAAAGGAGACTTTAATAGTTTTCGCGTTAAAATTATGAGGTTCTACAACAAGATTTCGAGTAAGGTAATCGAGTAGTACTTCGCGACTATTGAATACAAATGAGTAGTTAATACTATTTTGAAATTTCGATTCTGGTTTGGCGGTCAATGTAAAAACACAACCTTCTACAAACATTGGCTCATCAAATGTGCCAGTTACTTTTGTTCCGCCTTCTCCAATTTGTAATTCAAATTTATTATCTGGTTTCGCCTTAACAAAAATTGGCGTATTATAAATTAGCGAACTCCATACTTTAACATTTACCGTAAATGGAGCGGATTTATAGAGCTCGTAGTTTAGTAATTGCCCAATGCTAAAATAACTAATATTTAAGTCGAGCGAATCAATAACATTATTGAGAAATAGTTTTGATTGAATGGTTTCAATCTCGCCAGAGATGAGGTTTATATTTTTATCAGGAGTAAATTCTCGAATGCCCAGGGCTGAGGCGTCTTCCTTTACATCTAACTTTATTTCTGAGTACGATTCGTAGAGATCTTTTGTGTAGCGTACATAGAGTATTGCAGAAACATTGGTTAAAAGAAAAATAATAATTATCCAACGCAGATTATTACCAATAGTAATCCGGAGCTTATTAAAGTCAATGTTTTCTTCGGTATTGTTGTGGTTATGATCTTCCAATGAGCTGTATATTATAATCCAATAAGAACAATGATCAACGTGGTGATACTAACTCCAAGACTAAGCAAGGGACCGTAATCACGGGCAGCTTCACTCACTGGCCTGCGAATAGGCTCAACATAAACAATGTCGCCATGCTGCATAATCATGTTTGTTTTTTGGTAGCCCTCTAGTGTACTCAGGTCAGCAATAAAGAACTGGTCGCCTCTCATAACTCTAATGTTTTGAGCCTTAGCGTTGTTATCAATTCCAGAAGCTAAAGCGAGTATTTCAACCAGCGTTATGTTTTCGTTAAGCAAGGGGATCACTTTCCCACCTGGAGCACCGAGCACTACGATTCTTTTATTTGTGTATTGAAGTGTAACAAATGGATCTGTATAAAATTTAGAATATTCCTTTTGCAGAATATCTTCGGCCTTTCGTATGGTTAGTCCTTCTACTTTAATTTCACCGATCATTGGAAATTTAGCTATTCCATTAATATCGACCAAGTAACTAAGATCGGGCTTTAGCATAGTGTTTTGCACAGGCATATCTTTAATTAATTTCAGGTCTGGATCAATAATACGCTCACCGTTATTTGTAAAAGCCTCCAGTTTTAGAAAGTCATTTTTTTGTATTTGATAATTATTTTCAGTTTCCAGAGCCTGTTGTTTAAGAGTATAGCCTTCGGGGACTTTAAACATGATGTTCTGCTTATAGGTGGTACAAGCAGTAAACATCCATATGCAAAAGAAAAAGATGAGGGCTCTGTAAACGATTGGTTTCAATTGTTAAAAAATTAGACTTGTGAAATTAAGGATTTTCCTAACAACTCGTGAAGTGTTGGTAGCTTCTCATCCTTTTCTGAAAGAATGGGGTTCGTAAATGGCCAGGAAATATTTAGTTGAGGGTCATTATACAGAATGCCACTTTCAAAATCGCGATTGTAGATGTTTGAACTTTTATATAAGAATAAAGAGTCCTCTAAAGCTGCAAAGCCATGGGCAAACCCCTCAGGAACCATAAGTAGATTGTGGCGCTCTGAATCAAGTGTGCAGGTATAAGAATTGCCAAAGGTTGGTGACCCTTTTCTCAGGTCAACGACTACATCCAGTACTTTACCACTTAAAACAGATACCAATTTAGCTTGTTGCCACGGTGGTAATTGGAAATGTAACCCGCGAATCACTCCTTTCTTCGAGAACGATACATTCTCTTGCGTGAACTTATTTGGTATACCAAGGTCATTAAATTGATCGTACTTATAGAATTCGAAAAACCATCCGCGTGTATCCGTGTGTACCGTTGGAATTAGCTCAAGAAGGCCGTCAATACCTGTTTTAATTATCTGCATGAAAAATGGCGCTTACGAAATTTGCAATGATGTAAGTGCACTAAGGTATTTATTAATGACAATAGATTCGTTATACTCAGCTTCCATTTTTTTTCGACCGTTACGGCCAAATTTCTCCAGCGTTTCACTGTTTAAGTGAGCCATGGTAAACATTTTATCTGCCAGGTCATTTGAATCTTTTAACCTACAAAGCAAACCGTTCACGTTATTCTCAACTACCTGCGTGCAACCAGGAACGTTTGTAGCAATAATTGGTTTAGCCAGACTGGCAGCCTCCAGTAGTGTGCGCGGTGTTCCTTCACGGTACGAGGGAAGGACAACGCAATCCGCTTGCCTGATAAAATGGCGAACATCTTCTGTTGTGCCTAAATATTCAATCGTGCCCGCCTCAATCCAAGTATTGATTATCGCTTTACTAATTCCACGTTTATGTTCAGGATCCATAGCTCCCAAAATTTGAAATTTGGCATCTAAGCCATCTGATTTAAGTTTCCGCACAGCATCAATATATTCGATCACGCCCTTGTCGGTTATTAGCCGTGAAATCAGTAAGAAAGTAAATTTTTGATTTCGTTGAAAAGGCATTGGTGAAAATTTCTCAAGATCAATTCCAGATCCGGGAAGCAAGTCAACCGTGTTACGGGGCACTAATTTTTTGTCGAGAAAAAGTTTAAGGTCATCGGGATTTTGAAAAAATACTTTTTTTGGAAAGCGAAAGCTGATTCTATAAAGGAAAATTGCTATTGCAGAAAGCATGTCATCTTTCAAAAAAACGGTGCCTAAGCCACATACATTATTAACTACGGGAATTTTTAGAAACGAAGCGGCTAATGATCCATAAACATTAGGCTTAATTGTATAGTGTAGGATAACATCAGGTTTTAATTTCTTATACAATGAGAATAACTCAAAAATTAAAGCCAGGTCTTTAATCGGATTTGCACCACGGCTATCCATTTTTAGTGGATGGTGAAAACAGCCAGCGCTAACTAATTGTGGAGTAAAGTCATCAATTGGGGCAATTGTATGAATTTCATGACCCGCTGCTTGTAGTGATCGAATTAAATTCATCCTGAAATTGTAAATGTTCCAGGAGGTATTGAGTACAATAGCGACTCTCATTGAGGGTTTGATTAAAGCCTAAAAGTTTGCCAGTGAACCTATAAAATGACACAATTAGATACAGTTCAATCAACAAAAGTATAAAAAAGTAACCGTCTGCTAAAGCATGACGAATTTATCCTGTAAAATTGCCAATTATTCTATTCATGAAACAACAACAGACAGCGATTTTAGTAACTCTTGGAAACACCCGAAATGCTGAGTTGACGAAAGAGCATCTAGACGAATTGGCCTTTCTTGCTGAAACGGCAGGAATAACCACCATTAAGCAGTTCATTCAGAACCTGCCTGTACCTGATAACCGAACATTTTTAGGTAAGGGAAAACTTGCTGAGCTGAAGGAATTTGTTTTAGTACGAAAAGTAAATAATGTAATTTTTGACGATGACCTAACACCATCGCAGTTACGAAATTTGGAAAAAGAGTTAAATCCCGGAGAGCCCACCGTAAAAGTCTACGATAGAAGCCTGCTGATTTTAGATATTTTTCTCAGCCGGGCTCAAACAGCCCAATCAAAAACACAGGTTGATTTAGCCCGGAATCAATATCTATTGCCACGGCTTACTCGCCTTTGGACACACCTTGAACGCCAACGAGGTGGAACCGGAACAAGGGGTGGGGCAGGTGAGCGCGAAATAGAAACCGATAGACGGAATATCCGCAACCAAATTTCTATTTTGAAAGATCGGCTGGAGAAAATTGAAAAACAACGAGCAACCCAGCGGAAGTCCAGGGGAAATATTGTTCGGGTTGCTTTGGTAGGCTATACCAACGTTGGCAAGTCAACGTTGATGAATCTTTTGTCTGGCTCTGGTTTGTTAGCGGAGAACAAACTATTTGCAACCGTTGATTCTACCGTGCGTAAGGTGGTATTGAATGATATTCCCTTTTTACTGTCCGATACGGTGGGTTTTATACGTAAGCTCCCACACCACCTGATAGAATCGTTTAAATCTACATTAGATGAAGTTCGTGAAGCTGATTTGTTGCTGCATGTGGTGGATGTATCCCATACATTTCATGACAATCAAATTGAAATAGTTAATAAAACACTGGCCGAGATTGGCGCGGGCGACATCCCGACTATTCTAGTACTGAATAAAGTAGACATGTTAAAAGCGACTCACGACAACGAAACTGTTAGTTTAGAAGAAATGAAGCGTAATTATGGTCAGCATGGTTTTGAAAAAGTCGTTTTTGTTTCGGCAACCCGCGGAGAGAATGTAAAAGAATTGAAGGCGATTATGTTTGAGGAGATAAGAAGGAAACACATTCAGATTTACCCGAACTATTTGAATAATCCGTATGATTTTTCTGCTGGATATCCAAAAGCAGTGCAGGAGGAAGAATAGTTTTATATTTTTGTAAAATCCTTAGTCTAGTAGTTCAACGCTCGACTGGTTGGCGCCAGTCGGAAGGAGATAGATAAAAGGAAAGTTTTTTTTAAATTTTGGTTTCGTAGTTCAACGGATAGAATAGAAGTTTCCTAAACTTTTGATCCCAGTTCGATTCTGGGCGAGACTACCAAATAGACATAAAAAAAACCACCGGTTATGATGGTTTTTTTTATAAAAAGATATTCTGGCTTAACCCAGCACCTTTACGTTTATCGCGTTCATACCTTTCTTTCCTCTTTCAGTTTCGTACTCAACTTTGTCGTTTTCACGAATCTCGTCAATAAGACCAGATGAGTGTACGAAGATGTCTTCACTTGAATCGGATGGCTTAATGAATCCAAAACCTTTGGCTTCATTGAAGAATTTTACTGTTCCTTGCATTGTGTTAAATTTTTTTAATGTATTAAAATAGTTATGTATTAGCATGTAGCTGCTGTAATCGTCAGTAATGATTCTATTAGAGTTTAATTCCCGAGTCGGGAAGGAAGCGTAAAGAATTATTATGTTGAATTCTGCTAATGCAAATGCGGGTCAAAGCTAGTCATTATCATCCAATAATCCTATAGCCTCTATTTTAATGGGTTATCCATAGATTTCATTTAAAACCCCTGCGAGTCTTATACCAGCCTGAACCAGTCGTGTTTCAACGATATGGAAGTATTTATACTGGTATTTGTATTCTAGCTTACTATTGCCAATGTCATACACCTGTTTGCGGTAACCCATGCTTTCGGTGGCCCAATCACGAACAGAAGCATGTTGCCAATTCTTAACCTGAATAGCATCGGGTATTGATAATGACTCTGCAAGTTCGGTGTAACTAAGCTTTGTACCATCAATCATATCACTGTCCCATACTCGGTGTAAATTACTATCTGTACGAAACCAGGTTACTTTAACTTCATTACCACCGCGATCGCTGCCACCGCCTACGTGCAAGGGTTGGTGTATATCTCCAATAAGGTGAATTAGTATTTTTAACCGTTCATTTTCTTCTTTCGCAGAGAGTTTTTTTGACTTCAGTTCAGCAATTATGCTTTCAATGGTTTGGATAATATCACCCTTCGGATTTTTTTTTGATTGATCGTATGTCTCACCGTCCTGGATAGTTACCCAATGCCAGTCAACCATGTAGTTGTACGTAGAGTCAGCTCGTATCTCATCCATCCAATTGCTGGCCATCGCCAACGATTGTTGACCGAGAATTCGTTGCATGGCCGCCCGTGCCTTCTTCGATAAATGTCTTTCGGCAATATATCCCGTAACACGATGACCGGTAGAACCCCAACCCGGGGCCACAAATGATATACAGGTAAGAAGTATTATACAGATGAATTTGAGCATAATGTTGATTTAAGGTTCAAATATCTGGAAAATTAGAAGTAAAGTGATTTACCATACATTATTTTAAATTTATGTTTCAATAAAGTTGTATGAGTCAAACAATCAAGCTTTCCGCATTTCTTGTAGCCAATCAGATGGATATTAAGGGCATTAAGGGTTTTTTAGATATCAAACCCTTAGCGGATTCGTCCTCTGAACTCTTCTATAATTTTAGCGAAGGAAAATTCCAGTACTATTTTAATTTCGGGGTAATTGTATTTGCTGGGTATAATGAGGATGAAATGAAATGGGCAATTAAAACCGTGCAGGCATATCAAAAAAATCCAGTATTAAATTTTTTGAGAGACGATCATGAAATTAGCGTACAAGCCGGCAGTGAAGTAGCATTTCAGTTTGACGAAGTAGTGGTTGCCAGGCTTGACGAGAAGGTCATTCGAATCACGATGTTTAACCTGGCACAGTCGGTCGCCTTAGATCGCTATCATGATGTAACAGAAAATTTACTAACAGAGGTAAAAGGTTTTGCAAACCAACTTGAGGTCACCGGAAAACTGAAGATAAGCCGAAAAAATATGATGCGCTTTTTAGGTCGAGCACTTAACACCCAAAGTGATATTGCTGAAAACATATACATCTTCGATGCTCCCGATTTGGTTTGGGATGATGAATACCTGGATAGACTTCATCAGGGCTTGATGAAGCATTTTGATTTACGTATTCGTTTTAATGAAATTGAATACACGCTTCGAATTATTGAAGATAATCTCACGGTGTTTCGCGAAATAATCCATCAGCGCGAAAGTAATTTGCTGGAGTACATTATCATAATTCTAATCTTAGTTGAAGTGTTTGATTTAATCATTACTAAAATTTTGAACTTGTAAAAAGTGAAAAAGGAAATAGAATTAGGTTTTGATATACAATCGCAGCCCGATGAAGTTACCTGCGGGCCTACTTGCTTGCATGCGCTCTATCAATATTATGGAGAAGACATTTCTCTTAAACAAGTTATTCGTGAAGTAAGGCATTTAAAGGCAGGTGGAACATTGGCGGTTATGCTGGGCAATCATGCGCTACAACGAGGATATAAGGCTCATATTTATACGTATAATCTTCACGTATTTGATCCTTCTTGGTTTAAAGGATCATCGAAAAAATTAGCGCATTCTTTAAAGCGTCAAATGAATTTTAAGCACAAGCGAAGGAAACTTCAAACGGCCTCGCGGGCGTACATAAAATTTCTTGAGAACGGTGGCGAGATACGATACCGAGAGTTGGATGAAACTCTTATTAAAAGTTACTTAAAGCGTTCTTTGCCCTTGCTTACCGGATTGAGCGCCACTCATTTGTATGGTACACCTCGCGAAATACCGCAGTTCAATGTGTACGATAGTATTAAAGGTGAACCGGTAGGTCACTTTGTGATTGTTACAGGATATGAAGAAGCGAAAAATTCAGTTTACCTTGCCGATCCAATGACACCCAACCCACTTGGAAGAGGTCAATTTTATAGCGTGAGTTTTCCACGGCTCATAAACAGTATTATGTTAGGCATAGTCACCTACGATGCCAACCTGCTTGTTATAGAACCAAGGAAAAGAACAATGATCACGAAAGTCTGATGCCAAAATTAATTGTAGTTGAAAACCCCGATAGTTGGCAATTCAGCCTGGAAGATGTTGAAGTAATTTCTCCCGCAAAATATATTTCGGGTGAAACGTATCAGCAAACACGCGGGTTGAAAGTTCTTAACCTCTGTAAATCCTATCAATATCAAAGTTTAGGATATTACGTTTCATTGTTGGCCGAAGCTCGACATCATAAAGTTTTGCCAGGTGTAACCACTATTCAGGATTTACGTTTCCCGTCCATTCTTCGGGAGGATTCACAGGATTTTGATAATTTGATACAGGCAGCATTTAAAAATGAAGTGGGCGACCGGGTTGAGTTTAATATTTATTTCGGCATTACTCAGTCGGAGACTTTAAACAAGTTAGCAAATCAATTATTTCAATACATTCAGGCACCATCGCTTCGGGCAGCATTTAGTAAGCGAAGTAAGTGGCTATTGCAGAGTATTAAACCGATGAGCTTGGGAGAAGTGCCTGAAGTTGATCGGGATTTACTTCAGCGAGGTCTTGAAAAATATATTGTTCGAAAGCGAGAAACGAGACCGGATAAAAAGAAGTATGACTTAGCTATTTTAACGAACCCGAACGAGGCAAATCCTCCATCTGACGAAAAAGCTATTCAGCGATTTATTAAAGCGGCCGATCAGGCCGGCTTTTATGCTGAGCTTATTACAAAAAATGATCTGGATAAATTAATTCAGTTCGATGCATTGTTTATACGGGAAACAACTTTTGTAAATCACCATACTTTTCGGTTTGCAAAAAAGGCACAGTCGCTGGGGCTGGTTGTAATTGACGATCCGGATTCAATTCTTAAGTGTACGAATAAGGTCTATTTGTTTGAGTTATTGAATGCAAACAAAGTACTAACTCCTATGTCATTTGTTATCAGTAAAGAAAATTACAAATCGCTACCTGAAAAATTACCCTTCCCATTTATTTTAAAGCAACCCGATGGTGCATTCAGTAAGGGTGTATTTAAAATTGAGAACACGGATGAATTTAAAAACGTAACAGCAACAATGTTTAAAGACTCCGATCTGCTAATTGCTCAAGAGTATTTACCTACACCATTTGATTGGCGTGTTGGAGTTATCGATGGGCAACCATTGTATGTGTGTAAATATTTTATGGCCCAGGAGCACTGGCAGATTGTAAACTGGAGCGCAAGTGAAAGTTCGCGTGATGGATCGGTAGAATGTATCTCTGCTGATCAGGCACCGGCCGGGTTGATTAAAACAGCGCTGAAGGCCACGTCATTAATTGGTAAGAGCTTATATGGAGTAGATATGAAAGAGGTTGATGGCAAATTTTATGTTATAGAGATTAATGACAATCCTAATATTGATGCTGGGATAGAAGATAAGATTCTAAAGGATAAATTGTATGCAACAGTCATGGAAGTTTTTTTAAGTAAAATAAAAGCTGATCGGTAATGTCTCCGTATCATTTATTTGAGGGTTACGGAGTGGAACTTGAGTACATGATTGTAGATCGTGACACCCTCGCTATAAAGCCCATCGCTGATGAGTTGCTAAAATATGAACTTGGAAGGTATGGAAGTGACTTTGAAAATGGAATTGTAACATGGTCGAACGAGTTAGTGTTGCATTGCATCGAATTAAAATCGACCAAGCCAGAAGTTGATTTTGAAGCGCTTGAGGCTGCCTTTACTGAGAATGTAACGCGAATCAACGCCATATTACTACGGTGGAACGCGATGCTTTTGCCAACAGCCGCTCACCCGTTTATGAATCCGTTGACAGAGGCCAAGTTGTGGCCCCACGATAATAACGAGGTATATGAAGTGTACAATAAAATTTTCGATTGCAGAGGACATGGCTGGTCGAACTTGCAGAGCACACACTTGAATTTACCATTTGATGGCGAAGAAGAATTTGCAAAGCTTCATGCAGCCATTCGATTAGTATTGCCAATCCTTCCTGCGTTGTGCGCGAGCTCACCAATTATCGGAGGAAAATCAACAGGGTTGCTAGACACTCGATTACAGTATTACAAAACAAACCAGGCGAAAATACCAACCATTACGGGCAGCGTTATACCCGAAGCAGTTTTTTCATCAAATGAATATAAACGCATTATTTATGATCCGATTAAAATGGATATCATACCGTTCGATCCAGAAGGAATGCTTGACCCTGTATGGGTAAATTCACGGGGCGCCATTTCGCGGTTTGATCGGGGATCCATTGAAATTAGGTTAATGGATGTGCAAGAATGTCCTGCTGCAGATCTAGCAATTCAAACATTGGTGATTGAAACGATAAAAGCCCTGGTTAATGAAGAATTTATCAGTATCGATGATCAAATGAAATGGGAGGCCGAACCGTTAGCTCAAATTCTTGAAGCTGGTGTTGAGAAAGCGGAACAGGCCGTAATCAACGATAAAGCATACTTAAAAATATTCAGACTAGAAGCTGGGACCTCAACAGTTGGAGCATTGTGGAATCATATCCTCACTCAGCTACTCGTTACGGATGATCTAAAAAACAGGAGGCACGATTTAGAAATTATTTTGAATCGGGGATCGCTAGCTACTCGAATTGTTCGCTCACTTAATGGAGATTACTCAGCAAATTCGGTAGTAAATATTTATCGAGTTTTATCGAATTGCCTGATGCGAAATCGATTGTTTTTGGGTTGAGTTATTTGTCAGCTTGAGCTTGCCGAAACGGGATATTTGAAACCGATGTAGTTTCGGCTGGCTCAGTCTGACAGATTAATTAATTTGCAGTGATTGCGTCTTTTGCAACGTTGGTTTCAACAACGACTTTTACAATCGATCCTTTTATTTTATTGTTTACGGTTGTTTTAAGTATTACCTGGTATTCCCCCTCCTTTGCATCGGCAGCAGCAGTGAACGACACTACGCTATTTTCAAACAAACCATCAGTTGGTGCATACAATACGGTGACGCCCTTTGGTAATGAAGAGGATAGGCCTAATTTCGCAGTTGAACGAGAATAACTTTTTGATTTTAAAATCGAAACAGTTAGCTGTTTAGTCTCACCGGGTTTCAACCTAACTACATTTTCAGAAAGTGAAACTGAATATTCTGTACGAGGTGCGGTTTTCTCTTGAGCATTTCCATGAGTAAGAGTTGCTGCAACAAGAACGATTGAGAGGACAATTAATTTTTTCATGCTTTTGGGGTTTTGTTATATGCAAGGATACGTTCCTGTTTATGGAATGATTCATGTGTATTAAGAATTGAAGCTAACGGTAGCGATTTTGGGGCTAATAGTATTTCGGTGGGGCGAATTGAAACCGTGTGGGGTGAATGCTAAGGGTATAATCTCTGTGTACCTCTGCGTGAATTACTCAGCGTTCTCTGCGGTAAGCAAAATTTAACCTTAGAGAGTGCTGATGTCGCAAAGAATAACGCTTAGGAAAAATTTTTAAGAAAATCAATACAACTCCATCATATTGCGTAACTGACTGATTTTCTCGATCAGCTCTTTCCCTTTTGGCCTTGAAACAGGAATTGAAAAATCTGAATCTCTAATTTGAAGTTTGTAACCGTTTGTGTTACCAGTAATTGTGCTGATAGCGTGAACATTAACGATATAGGATCGGTGACATCGAATTGTAAAACTGTTGTTCAATTGGTTTTCAATGCTTTTCAGGTTTACCCGAAGTAATTTCTTTTCTAGCCCATGCCCGTTTTTCCAAAATACAGTAGAGTAGTTATCATCTGCTTCAATGAACAATAGCTCTGGCAGGTTAAACGTAAGGGTTTCTGTTGTATCTGAAAAAATGGTAACACGTGTATTGTTCTTCGAAACTTCTTTTTTTAACGCTTGAATTTTATCCAATTCGAGATTTGTACGAATAGCGCTTTTAAGATTTTCCTGTAGTAAGTTATTTCGGAATAAAAGTGCCATGATGCTGATGGGAATAATCCCAGTAAGCCCCACTTGAATACAAATGTGAATAAGAATATCAACTAGTGGTTTTTCGGGGCAAATAAAGAGTTTGTCAACAACCGTGTTGACAAACGTAATCATTATGCAAATCCAAAGGGTGTGCAATATGTATTTTTTAACTGTCCAACGAATTGGATCCATCGCTGCAATGGCTAAAAGCTTGGGAAGCCAAACTATATTCAGAAAAAGAATCGCAAAGGTCACCCCTCCAAACATAAATTTTTGTGGGGAGGTTAGAATGATATCGAAATTGTTTTGTGGTTTATACACATGCAGGAAAAAGACTACAAATAGACCAACACCTATTGATAAGAGCGTATTCTTCCTGTCATCGTTTAGATAGTATGGAAATGGAGAATTTAGTTTTTCGGCCAGCTTCATAGTAATTCCGAAAGGCAATTTTTTGGTGCGAGGTCTGATTTAACCATAAAGCTAAGCGATTGAAAAAGCTACTTGCCAGTATAGTTCCTTAAACTGTTAAAATAGTCTTTGGGTTCTGTACCGAACAGTAAATCTGGGGTAAAATGTAAGGCTTTGGGGTAAAAAACTAATCTTGAAGTTCGTTTAAAAGCTCTTTGAGTTTATCCAGGTGATTGCCGTAAAGCTTTCGGAGGTACAAATTCGTTATTATTATGGACGCGATAAAAAATATTCCCGTAGGCAACACTAAATAGAGTATCGTTTTGGTTTGGCCAAGAGTATGAAGAAAATCATCAAGCCCCCTTTCCATTGCGCCAAAAAATAGTCCCAGGCAAAAATAGACTGGGTATAGAATGGCGTAACTTTTTTTGTAAAAATTAAGGTAGATGGTAAGACGTTCGAGTAAATGCTGTAAACTGTTTTTCAGGTTTTCAGTGGAAGGATTGAATTGATTTAGGAGAATAATTTTTTTTATATAGTAAAATAAATATGAAACATACAGAATTAGCAACGAGATAATCATCCACATGAGCGCTCCGCTTTCCAGCGTAAGGGCATAAATACCTAACCCAATTCCACAGGCAATCGTGAAGATCAACTCAAACCAAACATTGCGTTTCAGTTTACTGATAATTGAATTGCTACGCCCTTTTATCATGAGGGCAATTTCCGCTTCTTTTTTCGGTTCGAAGTTGGGTTTATCTTTTTTCCAAATTGATTTCAGATCGTCCAGTTCCATCCCATTATTTTATGAGGTTGCGTATTTTTTCACGGATACGATTCATTCGCACCCGAACATTGTTTTGAGTGATGCCAATCGTGTCAGCGATTTCATCGTAGGGTACTTCATCTAAGGCCATCATAATCATCGCTCGCTCAATTTCTGTCAATTTGCGAATAGCCGATTGCAGGTTTTGTAAATCATCTTCCAGATTATCCTCCTGCCTTTCAGAAACATTGAAATGGTGTTCATCTAACTCTTCTGTTTTTATTCTCCTTCCTAATTTTCGCAACCCCGAAATGGCAGTATTTAATGCAATACGATACATCCAGGTGGTAATCTTCGATTCTCCCCTGAACGTATGGAATGACTTCCACAATTGAAGTACGATTTCCTGGAACAAATCATTACGAGCCTCCTTGTTTGTTTCATATAGAATGCAAACTTTATGGATAAGCCCCTGATGTTCGTTCATGAGGGTAATAAATGATTTTTCTTTTTCTGTGTTCAACGGGTACAGTCAGTAAGTCGAAAGTATTGAAAGATA
Source organism: Cyclobacteriaceae bacterium (assembly GCA_031395485.1). Lineage (GTDB taxonomy): Bacteria > Bacteroidota > Bacteroidia > Cytophagales > Cyclobacteriaceae > UBA2336. The sequence goes on from JANNUS010000010.1 coordinate 451,565, forward strand.
ATTACAAAATGTATTGTTGTAAGGTTGGGCTACTGCTATTTTAGGTAAAAAAGATTCTCGATAATTATCACGTGAGCAGATAATAAGCCGTAAAGTGTTTTGTTTACACCTTTTTTTTAAGAAAGTTGAGTTGTGAAAAGCGTAAGGCACCATATTAGGAATTTCTTTGGATTCTCTCGGGCGCAAACCAATGGTTTTGTTGTTTTAATGGTTGTCATTTTTGTCGCTCTTTTTTCTAAACCTATCTATCATTCATGGGTTAGCAATCGGGCAGCTGATTTTTCGAAAGAGCGTAAGATTTTAGATAGCCTTACAGCCAATTGGGAACAACAAAAGCTGGAGCTGAGTTCTATCCCAGTATCGGAGGAGACAGTACTAACCTTGTCTGATTTTAATCCAAATACCGTAACATCAGATGAGCTAATAGAATTAGGCTTTTCGGAGCGCATGGCAAATCGTTTAATTAATTTCAGAAGTAAGGGTGGAGAGTTTCGAATTAAAGCTGACTTAAAAAAACTCTATGGAATGGATTCAGTCTTCTATAAAAGGCTCTTTCCATTTATTCAACTTCCTGAAGCAATTGCGTACCCAGTAAAACCATACCCCTTTAATACTGGAAAGAAGGCAATTACATTTGATCTTAACGAAGCAGACACAGCACAACTTCAACGTGTTTTTGGTGTAGGACCGGTGCTTGCAAAGCGAATTGTTAAATATCGAGAGCGGCTCGGAGGTTTTGTAAGCAATGATCAGTTGAAGGAAGTTTATGGGTTAGATTCGGCAGTAATAGCGAAGATTACAAATGCATCTTTCCTGAAGGAAGGGTTCATACCGCATAAAATTAATATTAATACAGCCGATGAGGCGGTGATTTCGATTCATCCGTATGCTTCCAGAAAAATGGCAAGTGCTATTGTAACATACCGATTTCAACATGGCAATTATCAGTCAATTGATGACATCCGGAAAATTGAAATCATAGATAAACGGGTAGTGGATAAAATTTACATATACCTAACGGTTGAGTGATTCAAACAACCATATTCTCCAAACGTTTCTGCGCAGGCTTACTAACCTAAGCGGCAGCAATCGATCGTTGTTGTTACTCCGGTTGCACAGTGAGCAACTTCTCGATTTGCAACAATTAAGTTTTCTGAATGGCGAAAAGGCATTTGAAATTATCAAAGCCCTTATTGCGGGTAAGTCTAAGAAAATTTGCCCGCTGCTTGATAGCCGCATGGAAGCCACCAACGAAGCCAGTAAAAAATTAAAGCGATTGCAGCGACTTGATAAGTTTATTTTTGAAGAGCGTGGCTCGTATGATTTACACATAGGCTGGCCGTTTGTGCGCGGAAAATTTTTAGATGGTACACTGGTTCGCTGCCCGTTATTGTATTTTCCAATATCAATTATTCAGGAGAATACACAATGGGTGGTAACTCTTCGTGAAGATGCTGGAATTTCATTTAATAAATCGTTTTTACTAGCATACTCATTTTACAATAAACTAAAATTGAGTGATGACCTGGCCGATACATCCTTTGAGGATTTTGATCGCGACAGCACTGCTTTTAGAACGCAGTTGTATCAATTGTTAAATGAAACTGTTGAGCTGAATTTTAACCCCGATACGTTTACAGATAACTTGGTACCGTTCGAAGAATTCCGTAAAACTGAGTTTGAAGAACGGCATCATGCAGGTGAAATAAAACTCCATCCCGAGGCAGTACTGGGAATATTTCCGCAGGCTGGTTCGCAGCTTGTTCAGGATTATGTTCATTTAATCGAAAATCAGCCGGGTATAAATTTTGAAGAATTCTTCTCTTCACGGGTTGAAAACTCCACATCGATTGAGAATTGGGGTTCAAGCATAAAGGAAGAGAAGATTTATACTCCATTTATGTTGGATTCCTACCAGGAGCATGCTTTGCGCATTATTAAAGATGGAAAATCACTGGTGGTGCAAGGCCCACCCGGAACTGGAAAGTCTCAGCTCATTTCAAACCTAATGGCAGATGCGATTGCCTCCGGAAAAAAGATTCTTCTGGTTTGCCAAAAGCGTGTTGCGTTGGATGTTGTCTATGACCGTTTAAAAAAAACCGGACTTGGGGATTTTCTTTGTCTCATTCATGATTTCCGTAACGACAGAAAAAGCATTTATGAAAAACTAGCAAGACAGATTGATGGCATTGATGATTTTAAAGCTCTCAATCGAAGTGTCGATACTATTCAGTTAGAGCGGAGATTTTTTCAAGTGTGTCGTACAATTGACCAACATGTAGAAACGCTTGAAGAATTTCGTAGCTCCTTATTTGATGAAAAGGAGTGTGGCATTAGTGTGAAGGAACTTTACCTTACCTCTAATCCTAAATTAGAGAGTATCAATATCCAACATGAATATCAGAATTTCAATTTCAATGTAATAAGCGACTATGTTTCTAAAATTCGAAGGTATGTTCAATATGCTTCAATTCTGGAAGTAGAGGGCCATGTGTGGAGAAATAGAAAGTCATTCGCAGCATTTCAACTTGGTCATCTAAAGGAAATTGAAGACACAATAAAATCAATTCCAATCTTTCAGCAACAGTTGAATAATGAGCTAAGCAATTTTATTTCTTACCGGTGGAGTCTCGAAGAATGCGAATTGCTTTTAAGAAAGAAGCAAGTGGTGTTTGACATGCTGGCGTTAGTGAAGGATGATGAATCGTTTCGGTATTTCCAGTCAATGGATGAGCAAAAAGTTGAAGAGCCAAATTTACAATGGCTTCAAAATGAAGAATATTTATGTTTGAATTGTTTCGAGGGCGTTGGGGTGGAGGCATCGTTACCATTGAATCAAATTGAAATGTGTCTTGCAGTGCTGCAAGAGCGGATTGCGGTGCAGGCAAATATTTTTAAGCGTATTCATTGGGAGTTATTTTCAAAGCAGAGATCTTACCTTAGTCGCGTGCTCACTGCAAATGAGTTACAGTTTAATATAATTGGCCTTTCATCGTTACGGCAACGGCTGCATAACCGATTGAAGATTGAGGATCAACTAGTAGCATTTCATAGTAAAAAGTGGCTCTTAGCGGCACCGAAAAGCCTCTCTTTTAATAAGCTTAGAAACTGGTTTAGTCTTCAGAAGGCAGCCATGCGTGCAAAGTTTATTTTTGATTCGTTACCTGCATTACAATCGGCAATCAATATTCACAAGCTCACGTATGAGCAGTTTCAGCAAATACCAATTTCGGTATTTGCGATTATTCAAAAAGTTCCGAGCCACGTTCAAGACTTGCAACGATACCTTACAACCAATCAAATAATCCAGATCATCGCAACCCCGGATCTTGAAGTTAAATTCATGCACTCGCTTCAAGTAGATTTTGACAGATTGTGTGAGTTTGATAAAATCAAAGAGGCAATGCTCTCCTATGAAAACAGTGTATTGTTAAAGCTTGCTGAGCATGTTGGAAGTTGGGAGGTTGATAGGATTACAAAGCTTTTTCAAAACAGTATTCGGCTGGCATGGATTGATCATATTGAGATGAAGCACCCGATACTTCGGTCTGTTTCTACTTTTATGATGGACGAAATGCAACAGGAGTTGCGGCTCCTGGTTCAGGAAAAGCAACAGTTGAGTACGGAGATTGTCATGCTTCGTGCACGCGAACAGGTATATGAAAAAATTGAATATAACAGGTTGAATAATAGAGTTACCTACCGCGACTTACACCACCAGGTTACAAAAAAGAAAAAAATATGGCCTGTTCGAAAAATAGTATCAGAATTTTCGGAGGAGATATTTAATCTGATGCCTTGTTGGATGGCTTCACCGGAAGCTGTATCGGCCGTATTCCCTATGCAGCCATTATTTGACTTAGTTATTTTCGATGAAGCTTCTCAATGTTTTTCCGAACGGGGTATTCCAGCAATGTGCCGAGGCAATCAAGTACTGATTGCAGGCGACAGTAAACAATTAAAGCCATTTGAGTTGTATCAAGTTCGTTGGGACGCGGAGGAGGAATTAACCCCAGACGGTGAGGTTGATTCTTTGTTAGAGCTTTCAGAGCGATATCTACCTACTGTTCACCTTCAAGGTCATTATCGTAGCCGGTCACAAGCGTTAATCGATTTTTCAAATAGGCGTTTCTATAATAATCGACTGCAACTTCTGCCTTCCTTTGAGACAATGAACACAAAGAATACGGCCATTGAATTTAAAAATGTTCATGGTATTTGGGAAGACCAACTTAATCGAGTTGAGGCTACAAGGGTTGTGGAGGAGGTTATAGAATTTACGAAGCAACAATCGTCCAGTGAAGTCGGGGTAATTACGTTCAATGCTCCTCAGCAACAACTAATCATCGATATGCTGGAAGATCGTTTTGCGTTAGATCAAATTGCATGGCCTGAAACATTGTTTGTAAAGAATATTGAGAATGTTCAAGGCGATGAAAAAGATGTTATTATTTTTTGTATTGGATACGCGCCAGATAAAAAGGGAAAAATCAATTTGCATTTTGGTAGCTTAAGTATGCCAGGCGGAGAAAACAGATTGAATGTTGCAGTAACACGCGCGCGCGAAAAAATCATAATAATCACCAGCCTTCAACCAGAGCAACTTAAAGTAGAGGATGTTAAAAATGAAGGCCCAAAATTATTACGTCAATACTTAGAGTATGCACGATTGGTTTCACAAGGCTCGTATACCACAAGCAGGGCTGCGAATGTCGACCACGGGCTTGATTGGTATCTGGCAAAAAAGCTTTACTCAGAAACGGTTAAGAAAAGCTGGTTGCCGTTTTCTGATTTGATAGTAGTAACGGGGCAAGGTGAAATTAAATCGTTAATTCTTACGGATGATGAAAATTTTAGCGAAGCTACAGCTAAGGCTACGAGCGCTACCATACCGTTGTTACTAAAAATGAAAGGTTGGAACCATACGTTGTTGTTCAGTAGAAATCATTGGCTCGATGCAAAATATGCTCCTGATGCACTGCTCCCCTAGAATCTGTTTCCTTTCTTGAAATGGATAATGACAGTGAAAAACTTTATCTTCATCTTTTATATGCGGTATCTCTTTGCGCTATTACTTCTCTTACCCAGCCTTTTACATGCGCAAGCTAAACTGATTGACAGCCTGGAGCGTAGCCTAAACACGCTTCAAGGGTCAATAAAGACTGAAGCACTATTTCGATTGGCCTCTTATTATCAACGAACAGATAAACAAAAGTTACTTCAATCGGCAGCCGAAGCCCGGAAAATGTTGTCGCATGGCGATGCGCTAACCCAAACCTATGCATGGCTTGCAGTCGGTATTGATCAATATTCGAGAGGTTTGATGGATAGCGCGGTACATACATTTGAAACGGCAAAGAAAATGAGTGTGTGGCTAAAAAATAAACCAGCAATCATTCGTAGTTGCCAAACGCTGGGTCGCGCTCTTACAATGTCTGGGAAACCCGAAAAGGGACTTGAGAATTTATTTGAAGGCATGCAGTTATTAGGAGCCAACCCCGATGCTGAATTTGAATATAAAATAAGAGTGAATATAATTCTCGCGTATTTAGAGTTAAAGCAAAGCAGGCAGTGTATTGATTTTGCCTTAGAGAGCCTGCCATTAATGGATGAACCCGAGTTTGAGTATATCCAACTCTTTGCATATAATAATTTGGCCGTGTGCTATGGCATGTTGGGCTTGCTCGACTCAGCCAAGCACATGGTTGAAAAGGGAATGGAGGCTGCAAAACACACGAACGATTTACAGAACCTTGCTAATTCCTATTTTATTCTGGGCACCATATATTCTAATGCCGGACAATATGACCTAGCCCTAGAGCAATACGAGGCTGCGAAGCCGTATCGTGAAAAGTCCGGTAACGTATTATTTATTGTAGCCGACCTATACACAATGGCTGACCTTTATCATAAAATGGGAAAGTATTCGGAAGGCATTAGTACAGCTAATCAGGCATTATCGCTGGCGCTAAAAGATAATTTGCTAATGAAATTTGAAGATAGCTACCTGTCACTGGCAAAGAACTACGAGGGGTTAAAAGATTATAAGAACTCAAGTAAGTACTACAACCTTTGGGCACTTGCAAAAGATACAATTTACAGCCAGTCGCATACGCAAGCGATAGCCGAAATGAAAACCAAATATGAAACCGAAAAAAAGGAACAGCACATAGCGTTGCAAAAAGCTGAGTTATCGCAACAGCGTATTCAATTGCAACGAACCTATGTAGCATTGGCGGCTTTGTTAATTATTGTAGCCTTAGTGGTAATCATCTTATTATTGGTTAGAAGTCATTATAAACGCAAACATGAACTAGCCGAGAGCGAAAAGGAATTGGCGGTGCGCGAGGCTTTCATTGAAGCCACGATGCGGTCGCAAGAAAATGAGCGGAAGCGTTTTGCGCAGGATTTACATGACGGAATGGGTCAACTCATTTCCTCACTTCGGCTCATGATTAACCAACTAATTACAAAAACCTCCGCAGAAGATTGTGTTGTGGTTGTTGCCCGCTCCGAAACTATTTTAAACGACATGCATGCTGAAATCAGAAGTATCGCATTTAACCTTATGCCCCAAACGCTGATTCAACATGGCCTCGTTCCGGCATTAAAAGAAATGATTATCAGGATAAATGCGATTGGAAATGTCACTGCAAGTGTTTCTGAATTTGATATTCCTTTACGATTAAAAGAGACTCATGAAATTTCGATTTACCGTATCATACAAGAATGGATTAATAATGTTATTAAGTATGCCGAAGCCGAGAAAATTGAAGTACAATTAGTGGGTCATGTAGACGAAATTAGCATCACTATTGAAGATGATGGAAAAGGGTTTAACCCGACCGAATTGGAACTAGGAGATGGTAATGGTTGGAGGAATATCCAGTCGAGAACCAACCTTGTAAAAGGCCATGTTGAAGTAGATTCAAAACAAGGTATTAAGGGCACGACCTTCATACTCCGATTTCCCGTTGCAGCCATGATTGAAATGCATGCGGTGTAAATATTCAGTAGCAAAATAAACTGACTTTGCACTAAGTTTGATTTAGACATGTTCACTTCGGGGTATCTTCCGTACTTTTAACATCAAAATAATGTAATACAATGAGAGTTCTTCTGGTGGATGACCACGCTATTTTATTGGATGGTATTAATAGTCTACTACGGCAAGAAGATGACCTGCAAGTTGTAGGCCAGGTTAACAGTGCAGAAGCTGCCTTAGAATTTTTAAAAATAAACGATGTAGATCTTGTAATTACTGATTTTGCAATGTCAGGAATGAATGGGCTCGAGCTTGTTAAAACCCTCAGGCGTATTGCACCGGAGATTAAAATCATTCTGCTAAGTATGCATGATGAGGTGCACCTGATTAAAGAAATTTTGAAGGCAGGTGTGAACGGTTATGTTTTAAAAAATGATACGCATAAGGAATTGCTGAACGCAATCCGAGAAGTACAACAAGGAAAGATTTACTTGAGCAGCGATGTAAATAAATTATTGATAATGAGTATTGATGATCCGGTGAAAGGCAAACTTCTTACCGATCGTGAACGCGAAATACTGAAGTTGATTGCTAAAGAGTTCACCAATAAAAAGATAGCGGAAGCCCTTTTTATTAGTGAACGAACAGTAGAGACTCACCGAAAGAACATTTTTAAAAAAACAGGCGCAAACTCTCTGGTAGGGTTAATGAAGTTTGCGTACGACAACAGCTTGATTTAGAAAAAAGGATAGACTACTTATCGATAGTTTATTCTGGTAAGTAGAATTTGATTTTTGCTTCAATGAAGTTGAGTAAGCTACCAAGAAAAAATATAGTTATATGGAAATGAAAAATATTTTGTTGGCGGGTCTTCTACTCTCAACCTGTCAGGTTCAGGCACAGCATGTTTGGCCTGAAGGTCTTATTCTAACGCCCGAAAAAACTGACTTTGTTAAAACATCAACGTATGCTGAGGTTATAACTTTTTTGGATGCGATTAGATCCAAGTCCGAAGAAATGCACCTGACTTCCATGGGCAAAAGTTTGGAAGGAAAAGATATTCCGGTTGCTATATTGGCGCGACCAAAAATTACTACGGCTCAGGATGCGAAAGCCAGCGGAAAGCTGATTGTCTATATACAGGGAAATATCCATGCTGGTGAAGTAGAGGGGAAAGAATCAGTGATGATGCTGATGCGCGATATTTTATTGGGTGATAAAAAGCACTTATTGGATAACCAAATAATACTTTTCGCGCCCATTTATAATACCGACAGCAACGATAAAATGGAGAAGGGCAGGCGACCTTCGCAAGAAGATAGTCCGATGGAAGTCGGTATTCGGGAAAATAGTGCCGGACTTGACCTGAATCGCGATGGAGTAAAAATGGAAGCGCTTGAAACCAATGGATTATTTCAAAGTATTATAGTGCCCTGGGATCCACATTTATTTGTTGACCTCCACACAACAAATGGAACATGGCATGCATGGAATCTTACCTGGGCACCCAGCTATCATTATGCAGGAGAGAAAGCTACCTATGATTATACGTTAAACACAATGCTTAAGAGTATAACAGCATCAGCTAAGAAAAAATATGATCTCAACTTTGGGCCGTATGGAGAGTACGATATTCGGGAAGTCTGGCCGCCAAAAGATTTTTATACATACAATCATCATCCGCGATATTTGGTAAACCAATTTAGTCTTCGTAACCGATTGGCAATTTTAAGTGAGGCCTTTGCCCACGAACGGTTTTACCAACGAATTTATTCTACCTACTCTTTTGTAACAGAAATTTTAGAACACACCAATAGCAACGCAAAAGAAATACAGGAAGTGACAAAGCAAGCGGATGCTGCAACCATACGAAAAATTTTGAATGAAACAGGAAAAGCGAAGAAGGGAGTCCGCTTCAAAATGGTGGAGTTGGATACGATCAAGGATTTTCCTACTTACGATTATAGTGTTTATAAAAAACTGGATGGGTCAAAGGAGTTTTATCGATCAGGAAAAATCGTTCATTATACCGATGTAAACTACCATGCAAAGTTTGAAGCTGAAGTAGAGAGTACGTTAGCGAAAGGCTACATCATTCCCGCGGCCTTCAGCTCGGTTGCTGAAAATTTAAGTAAGCATGGAATTAATGTAACGTTACTTCTTAAATCAGTAACAAAAGAAGGTGAAGTATTTCAAATAGATGAGCTAAAAAGAAATGAGCGCAAATTTGAAGGTCATTTTATGGCACGCGTTTACGGAAAATTCGTTCCCAGGAAGAAGAAATTTAACAAAGGAGACTATTTAGTAGAGCTTGCCCAGCCCTTGGGAAACCTGGCCTTTTATTTATTAGAGCCCGAATCCGATGATGGATATGTTACGTGGAATTTCTTTGACGATTTTCTAGACAAACAAGGGATAAAGGATAAGCCTGTTGACTACCCCGTATTCAAGTACTATAAATAAATTTTATGAACTAGACACCCGCTTTTTTCATACTTTTGCGGTTCAAAATTTTGAAGAACAGACGGGAATGGAAAACATCCGCAATTTTTGCATAATCGCCCACATTGATCACGGTAAAAGCACCTTAGCTGATCGGCTATTGGAATTTACTGGAACCCTGAATGAGCGCCAAATGGAGGCTCAGGTACTGGATAACATGGATTTGGAGAAGGAAAAGGGCATCACCATAAAGGCTCACGCAATCCAGATGAACTATACACTGGATGGCCAGAAGTACGTATTAAACCTGATTGATACACCCGGCCACGTTGACTTCTCATATGAAGTATCGCGTGCCATCGCTGCCTGCGAAGGGGCTTTATTAATTGTTGATGCCAGCCAGGGCATTGAAGCACAAACTATTTCGAACTTATACCTCGCTCTTGAACATGACCTGGAGATTATACCGGTCATGAATAAGATTGATTTGCCGCACGCTAATCCGGAGGGTGTGGCGGATGAAATTATTGAGCTAATCGGCTGCAAGCGTGAAGATATTCTCTCAGCCAGTGCAAAAGAGGGTAAGGGTATTGAAGAAATTTTACATGCTATTGTGCATCGGGTTAGAGCTCCAAAGGGAGACCCAAAGGCTCCGCTACAGGCAATGATTTTTGATTCTGTATTTAATTCATTCCGCGGTATTGAAATTTATTTCCGTGTCTTTAATGGATCTTTAAAAAAAGGAGAAAAGGTAAAATTCATCAGCACCGGTCAGGAATATAATGCTGATGAGATTGGAATCTTGAAGCTCGATAAGAAACCCTGTGCTGAAATACAAGCAGGAAATGTAGGATATCTGATATCAGGAATTAAAGTAGCAAAAGAAGTTCATGTTGGCGATACAATTACAAGCGCTGCCAATCCGGGCGAATCACTCGGAGGATTTCAAAAAGTTAAACCCATGGTGTTTGCGGGTATTTATCCGGTAGATACCACGGAGTTTGAAGAACTTCGCTCCTCCATGGAGAAACTTCAACTGAATGATGCATCGTTAGTATGGGAACTTGAAACATCGGCTGCCTTAGGCTTTGGTTTCCGTTGCGGATTCCTGGGCATGTTGCACATGGAAATTATCCAGGAACGATTAGAGCGCGAGTTCGATATGACTGTGATCACTACAGTTCCATCCGTTTCCTTTAAAGCATATTTAACGGATGGCTCGGAAGTTGAAATCAACGCGCCTTCTGAAATGCCTGATCCTACACGAATTAAATATATTGAAGAGCCGTATATCAAAGCGCAAATCATTTCAAAATCAGAATACATTGGGCCTATTATTGGTTTGTGCATCGATAAGCGCGGACATATCAAAAACCAAAATTACCTAACCACCGACCGTGTAGAGATGTCGTTTGAAATGCCGTTGTCAGAAATTGTGTTCGACTTCTTCGATAAGCTGAAATCAATTTCAAGAGGATACGCTTCATTGGATTATAACTTGATTGGGTTCCGGGAATCCGACATGGTAAAACTGGACGTGATGTTAAATGGAGAACCAGTTGATGCGTTGAGTGCTATTGTTCACCGAGGTAAGTCACATGAGTGGGGGCGGAAGCTTTGTGAAAAATTGAAAGAATTAATTCCGCGTCAAATGTTTGAAATTGCAATTCAGGCAGCCATCGGGCAGAAAATTGTGGCGCGCGAAAATATCAGCGCGATCCGTAAAAATGTGATTGCGAAATGTTATGGTGGTGATATATCCCGAAAAAGAAAATTATTAGAAAAGCAGAAGAAGGGTAAGAAGCGAATGCGTCAGGTCGGTAACGTTGAAATTCCACAAGAAGCATTCATGGCCGTATTGAAAATTGATTGATTATGACCGAAACAAAGACCACCTACACTTTAATTGACGGACGTAAGGTATCGGCAGAAATAAAAATGGAAATTTCTGCGAAGGTAGCAGAGCGTAAGCAGCAAGGTAAAAAAGTGCCGCATCTCGCCATTATTCTCGTAGGCGATGATGGTGCCAGTCAATCCTATGTTGATTTTAAAGTAAAAGCATGCAAGGAAGTCGGCTTCCATTATACAATGATGCGCTTTGCCGACACTATCAGTGAGGATAAACTGATGAAGCATATTGATCAAGTAAATCGTGATGAAGATGTAGATGGTTTCATTGTTCAACTTCCATTACCGCCTCATATTTCTGTTGAACACATAACCGAAAAAATAAGACCCGATAAAGATGTTGATGGTTTCACGAATCGGAATTTTGGAAGTATTGTTTCGAAAAACCCATTGCTTTTACCGGCAACTCCTTTTGGGGTGATAGAGTTGTTGAAACGTTATGAAATTACAACCGAAGGAAAAAACTGTGTAGTAATCGGGGCAAGTCGTTTGGTTGGCGCGCCACTGAGTATGATGTTAGTGGAGCACGGACGCGCTACAGTTACAGTGTGTAATAAATTCACTAAAGATTTAGCGAATTTTACACGGCAAGCGGACATATTAATAGTAGCCGTAGGCAAACCAGGGTTAGTTACGGCAGATATGGTGAAAGAAGGTGCTGTTGTTATTGATGTTGGAACCACCCGTGTGGAGGGCCCGCAATTTAAAAATGGTTATGCGTTAAAAGGCGATGTTGATTTTTCAAGCGTTGCTCCTAAGTGTTCATTTATTACACCCGTTCCGGGTGGAGTAGGCCCAATGACTATTGCATCGTTGCTTTTAAATACGCTCCGCGCTACCGAATTGAGAAATCTTTAATCTGGATATCGTGCCAATCAGCACATCAGCACATCAACCGATCACCGCATTACCCTTGATGGAAGATTTCTACACTATCCAGGGTGAAGGATACTATCAAGGTCACGCTGCTTATTTTATTCGACTCGGTGGTTGTGATGTAGGCTGTATATGGTGCGATGTAAAAGAGTCGTGGGACGCGGCATCACATCCTCAAATTTCTATTGAAGAAATGGTGAAACGTGCCAAAATGAGTGGAACCGAAATCGTTGTTGTCACTGGAGGAGAGCCCGCTATGTACGACCTTACTTTTTTAACAGGCGAGCTTAAAAATGCCGGATTGCGAACGAATATTGAAACTTCTGGTGCATATCCGGTAACAGGTACATGGGATTGGGTGTGTTTTTCTCCCAAAAAATTCAAAGCTCCTGATGTATCAATTTACCCACTGGCCGATGAGCTAAAAATTATCGTCTATAATAAGAGTGACTTCCAATGGGCAGAAGAATTTGCCAGCGAAGTAAAGCCCCAATGTGAACTTTTTCTACAGCCTGAATGGTCAAAAGAGAAAGAAATGCTTCCGCTGATTATAGCGTATGTAAAAAATAATCCACATTGGAAAGTCTCCTTACAGATTCATAAATACATGAACATCCCTTAATGCAAAATAGCTTCAAGCTACAAGCTTGCGGCTTGAAGCTTGCAACTTGTAGCCTTGTATGAATACAATGACCATTCAAGAATTCAAAACAACAGTAAACGAATGGGGACAGCAAAAAGCCCCTTTTTTGTTTTGGGTTGATTTTGAACTGGAAAAGCCGATAGCGATCAAGCTTGATGATGTTGATTCTCGTAAAGTACTTTTCGAGATAAACGGATTTTCAAATACTAAACCTACATCCGTAAAGGCTGCAAAGATCATTACTAAAAAGCCAATCTCACTTTCTGATTATAAAAGTAAGTTCAGTAAGGTGTTGTATCATTTAAATTATGGTGATTCATTTTTAACAAATCTTACTGTAAAGACCGAAATTGAATTAAGTCAGTCTTTATACGATATATTTCATATCAGTAAAGCGAAATATAAACTCTTTGTTAAAGATCAGTTTCTGGTATTCTCCCCGGAAACATTTATTCAAATCCGTGAAGGGAAGATTTATTCATTTCCCATGAAAGGTACTATCGATTCGGCCATACCGGGCGCTGCGGAAATTATTTTGAGTAATGTGAAGGAAAGAGCAGAGCATGTAACTATTGTAGATTTAATCCGGAATGATTTGAGCATGATCGCTACAAATGTCAACGTTTCACGTTTTCGATATTTGGATACGATTACTACAAGTCATAAAAATCTATTACAGGTTAGTTCTGAAATTGTTGGTACGCTGCCGTCAGATTACCACTCAGCGTTAGGAGACATTCTAGTTTCGCTGCTTCCAGCGGGTTCGGTGAGTGGGGCTCCAAAACCAAAAACGTTAGAGATCATTGCCCAGGCAGAACAAGAAAAACGTGGATATTACACGGGGGTCGTTGGTTACTTTGATGGCGAAAAATTAGATTGTGGCGTCATGATTCGGTTTATAGAGCAAGTTGGTGATTGCTATTTTTATAGAAGTGGCGGAGGCATTACTACACAAAGTGATGCAGAAATGGAATATGAGGAAATGATTGATAAAGTATATGTCCCGATTGATTGAATCGATAAAACTTGAAGACGGTATATTTCATCGGCTTAACTATCATCAGGCAAGGGTTGATAGGTCATTGGAAGATTTATTTCCATTAAAAAGTGAATTGAATCTTTATAATGCTTTATCACTTCAGCAATATCCTAAGAACGGACTTTTTAAATGCCGAGTGGTGTATGAGTTGAAGGTAGAATTCATTCAATTTCTTCCGTATAGGCCGCAATATTCTCAAAGTCTAAAAGTAGTATATGACCATTCTATTGATTATGCCTATAAATATGAGGATCGTAACAGAATAAATGAGTTGTTTGAACACCGACAGTTTTGTGACGATGTGCTGATTGTGAAGAACGGTTTTGTTACCGATGCATCGTATTCTAATATTGTTTTTTTTGATGGTTTTTGTTGGGTTACACCAGATAAGCCTTTATTAAAAGGAACCATGCGGCAATTCTTACTAGAGGCTGCGGAGATAAAAGAAGCGCCCATCAGGGTTCAAGATGTTTCTTCGTTTAAATCATTTCGTCTTGTTAACGCCATGCATGGATTTGATGGCCCTGAAATTGAAGTATCGAAAATAGTTTTATAGTTTTAAAAATGATCCGAGCTCTAATTTTGATTTTTATAATCATTTCGTTCTCTGCTGGCGCACAGATTGGGCTAAGCACTAAATCGAAAAAGGCCATGGAATTGTATGCCGAAGCAGACAATTACAGAGTTCGCGGTCAACATACACAAGCTATGGAGTTGCTTAGGCAGGCTATAGCGAAAGACAAAAAATTTGCGGAGGCATATTATCGACTTGGGCTTGTGTTTCTTACTATAAAAAATTACCCCCTGGCAGTTGAGAATTTTGAAAAAGGCTTGAGCATTACCACAGATCCTAAAAAGCAGAAGGTATTTTGGTATGATCTCGGAGAAACCTTTTTGCTGACAGGAAATTATGGTAAGGCTATTGATATTTTGACTCAGTTTGTCAAAGCTGAGAATCAGAACAAACAAAGATTAGACAAGGCAAGTCTTATGCTAAAGAATGCAGAGTTTGCGATAAAAAATCAGGCTGTTAAAGCCAAGTATCAGCAACGCAAACTAAGCGACACCGTTAATCGTTTTGCGATGCAGTATTTTCCGGTTCTCACAGCCGATGAACAAGAATTATTTTTCACGCGAAGATTAGTCGGTATTGGTGGCGATGATGATGAAGATCTTGTGGTTTCTCGAAAGGATCCGAATGGTAGATGGTACAGCCCGGTATCAATTTCGAAAAATATTAATTCTAAGTTTAATGAAGGCACGTGCACTATTTCTGCCGATGGAAGAAAGTTAATATTTACTTCCTGCACAGGCCGAAAAGGATATGGCAGCTGCGATTTATTCGAGAGCGTTAAGGTTGGGATCGATTGGTCTGAGCCTACGAACCTCGGCCCGAATGTAAATTCATATGACTGGGAATCTCAACCGTCACTCTCTGCCGATGGAAGAACGCTTTATTTTGTATCTGATCGCAGAGGCGGGTATGGGCGCAGAGATATTTGGTATTCTACATTGAATGAACACGGCCAGTGGACAAAAGCGCTTAATCTGGGTACGCCTGTAAACACACAGTATGAGGAGTATTCACCCTTTATTCATGCGAATGGAAAAACACTCTACTTTGCTTCTAATGGCCTGGTTGGCTTCGGTGGTTTTGATCTATTTTTTTCTGATCGGCTAGAAAATGAATGGTCGGTACCAGAAAATGTTGGCAGCCCCATTAACGACCATGAAGATCAATTCTCTTTGTTTATTACCGCTGATGGTAAGAAAGGATATTATTCGCACGAGGAAATGACCCCTTCCGGAATTCCAATGGGACGGCTGTATGAAGTACAAATCCCCGAGAGTCAACAGATAAAATATAGGAGCAACTATGTAAAGGGTATTGTTACCGATAAGAAGACAGGGAAGGAATTAAAGGCTAGAATAGAGCTGTTCGATATTAATAAAAATGCAATTGTTTCATTGGTAAGCTCCGATTCAATTTCAGGACAATACCTAATGGTGCTTACACAAGGTTCGGAGTATGCCCTTTACGTTAATAAAAAGGGATACCTGTTTCAAAGCCTGAGCTTTAACTATTCTGTTCCCATAGCTATCGGCACAGACTTTGAGCCACTCATTATTAATATAGCATTGGAGCCAGCCGAGAAGGGATCGGTTTCAGTACTTAAAAATATTTTCTTTGATGTAGATAAGTATGATTTAAAGGAAAAGTCGATTACAGAACTTGAAAAAATTGTTCATTTTCTACAAGAAAACCCAGAAATCAAGGTTGAAGTAAGTGGTCATACGGATAATACAGGCAACACATCCTATAATCAAGAACTATCAGAAAAGAGAGCTAAGGCTGTTTGCACATTTTTAAAAAGTAAAGAGATTGATCCAAGCCGACTCACTTCCAAGGGATTTGGTAGTTTGAAACCAATTACGTCAAATGAAACTCAGGATGGCCGTCAGCAAAACCGAAGGATAGAATTTACAGTGCAATAGAAGTATTTTTGTCAGAAATATTTAGATATGATTTACATCTCCCGTAAGGAACATTTTAACGCTGCCCATAAGCTCTATAATCCGGCATGGTCAAAAGAAAAGAATGTTGAGGTCTTTGGCCCGTGTGCGAATGACAACTGGCATGGCCATAATTTCGATTTGATTGTAACTGTAAAAGGTAATCCTGATCCAGAGACTGGTTTCGTTGTAGACTTGAAAAAACTGAGTACCCTCATCCGTGCAGATGTAGTTAATAAACTTGATCATAAAAACATTAACATAGATGTAGATTTTATGAAGGATAAGATGGCGAGTTGTGAAAATTTAATTGTTGAGATTTGGAGAATCATCGAGAAAGGGCTACCCACAATTACATCAAGAGGTAAATTGCATTGCGTACGCCTATATGAGACACCCAGAAACTTTGTAGAATATTTTGGTGAATAAGGAAGAACCCCCATCTTCGATGAAACTGCAATTTTATTGCATCGCTGGTGAGCGCTCGGGCGATCTTCATGGAGGTAACCTGATTAAATCCATAAAACGAATTGTACCTCATGCTTCATTTAGAGGTTTTGGGGGCGATTATATGCAGTCGGCCGGAATGGAAGTGGTAGTTCATTATCGGGAACTAGCCTTTATGGGATTTGTCGAAGTGTTGGCCAACCTTAGAACGATTTCTAAAAAACTGAAGCAGTGCCAGCAAGACATTCTGAAATATCCACCAGATGTTATTATCCTGATTGATTATGCAGGGTTTAATATGCGTATTGCAAAATTTGCAAAACGGCATGGGATAAAAGTATTTTGGTACATCTCTCCAAAAGTTTGGGCGTGGAATCAAAGCCGTGCCTTGAAATTGAAAGCCAATGTTGACAGGATGTTCGTGATCCTTCCGTTCGAAAAAGCCTTCTTTAAAAAGTACGATTGGAATGTGGACTATGTCGGTAACCCTGTGTTAGATGCTATAAAGGCTCATCTAGTAGATAAGAATTTTTTAAGTAAGAATAGCCTTAAACAGGAGGTATTGCTTGTTGCATTGCTGCCGGGTAGTCGTAAGCAAGAATTGCAACGCATTATACCACTCATGGCAGGAGTGGTAGCGAAACTGCCCCATATCCAATTTGGTTTAGCCACCGTAAATAATTTGAGCGAAGAACTGTATGCTCCTTTGAAGATGCTTTCGAATGTTCGTTTTATACAGGAAGCTACGTATGACTTGTTAAGCCATGCTCATGCAGCCATTGTTACTTCCGGTACCGCAACGCTTGAAACCGCTTTGTTTCGAGTACCTCAAGTAGTGGTGTATAAAACGAGTGCGCTCAGTTACCGGATTGCAAAAATGGCAATCAGGGTGCCTTTTATATCGCTCGTTAATCTAGTGGCCAAGCGGGAAATAGTGAAAGAATTAATTCAGGATAATGCATCCGAAGAAAAGGCCTTGTATGAGATTAAGATGTTACTAGAGGATTCGAATTACAGAGGATCAGTCCTTAAAGGGTACGATGAAATATTTAGGATTCTTGATACTGGATCGGCCTCTGAAAATACCGCGAGACTGATGGTAGATTATCTGCAACCTTCATTCTGATAACGTATCGAGATCAAATCAAATAATATTAAAACTGATCTGATCAGGCGACTTTCAATTTACTATACTGCGAACGACTGAATTTTTCTTCAGCGTAGGCACGTGTGATAACAAGGCGTTCAACTCCTTTTTCAGAGGGCAGGTCAAACATTGCATCGTTTATAATTGCTTCGCAGATACTTCGTAATCCTCGCGCGCCAAGTTTAAACTCAGCTGCTTTTTCTACAATAAAATCCAGCGCACCGTCTTTAAACTCCAGTTGAATTTCTTCAATTTCAAAAAGTTTTTTGTATTGTTTGGCCAGAGCATTTTTCGGTTCTGTTAATATTTTCTTTAACGCCTCTTTATCGAGCGGGTTAAGAAAAGTTACCACCGGTAATCGACCTATCAATTCAGGGATAAGCCCAAAACTTTTTAAATCCTGAGCTGAAACAAATTGAATTAAATTCTCTTTATCAATATCAGCAGGGTGCAACCCAGTAGTCGAGGCGAAACCGAGCGGCCGTGTGTTCAATCTATTGCCAATAAATCTAGAAAGTCCTTCGAAGGCTCCACCACAGATGAAAAGAATATTTTCTGTGTTAACGGTAATCATTTTTTGATCGGGATGTTTTCGCCCGCCCTGAGGGGGTACATTTACTGCGGTACCTTCTAATAATTTTAGCAGTGCTTGCTGAACACCTTCACCACTTACATCGCGTGTAATGGAGGGATTATCTGATTTACGTGCAATCTTATCAATCTCATCAATGTAAACGATACCGCGCTCGGCTGCTTCAACATTGTAATCGGCAGACTGCAAAAGCCTGGTAAGAATGCTTTCTACATCTTCGCCTACATAACCTGCTTCTGTTAAAACGGTAGCATCAGCAATGCAGAATGGAACTTGAAGCATTTTAGCGAGTGTACGTGCAAGGTAAGTTTTACCAGTACCCGTTTCACCAACCATAATAATATTCGATTTTTCTATTGTAATGTCGGTATCAAGTTTACGCTGCATCAGGCGTTTGTAATGGTTGTATACGGCTACCGCCATTACTTTCTTGGCCTCATCTTGCCCAATCACGTATTCATCAAGAAATTTTTTGATATCCCGAGGCTTAATGAGTTTGAAATTTGGCATGAGGCCTGCTTCGGTTTTGCTTTTACGTTCTTCTTGTAGGATTTGAGTGGCTTGCGTTACACACTTATCACAAATGTGAGCATGAATGCCTGATATCATCAGATCCACATCTTTTTTATTCCTTCCGCAAAATGAACAGGTTACTTCAGCCATTTTTAATTTGATGATTTAGTAATTCGGTAATGTGCTGATGCACATACTATTGAGTGCAAATATACCAATTAATCAGTTCATCAGCACATCACCGAATTGTCACATTATTTCTTCCGTTCCAAGACCTCGTCAATTAGACCGTATTCTTTGGCTTCCGCGGCTCGCATCCAGTAGTCACGGTCCGAATCCTTTTCAATTTTATCGTATTTCTGACCACTATGCTTTGCAAGAATGTTATATAGATCTTTCTTCACTTCCAGCGTTTGCCTTAATGCAATTTCCATATCGGACGATTGACCTTGCATGCCTGACGAAGGCTGGTGAATCATTATACGAGCATGTGGTAACCCTGAGCGTTTCTTGGGTGCCCCAGCAGCCAGAAGCACAGCGCCCATAGAAGCCGCCAGACTAGTACAAATTGTTGCCACATCGGGATTAACATATTGCATGGTATCGTAAATACCCAAACCAGCATACACCGAACCCCCTGGGCTATTTACATACATGATGATATCTTTCTTAGGGTCTGCCGATTCGAGGAAAAGCAATTGGGCTGTAATGAGGTTAGCGATCTGATCGTCAATCCCCATACCCAGAAATATAATCCTGTCGGAAATTAAGCGAGTAAAAACATCAATGGCCCTGAAATTACCAGGTCGCTCTTCAATGACATATTGGGTCATATTTTCGATTTGTTGCGCATAACTATCAATCGTGTTTCCACTCATTCCCATGTGTTGAACTGCGTACTTTCTGAATTCGTTATTCTGGTTCATAGTAATTAAGTCTTTTAGGTTACGAGATTACTGATTAATACAACGTTTATTCTATTACAAGGTTAGTAAATTCCAGCACCGTAATAACTGATTTTAAATAAAAATGGTTTTATCCTCACGATAAAACCATAGTCGGCATTTGCCTGAATTTAGTGTATACGGTACTAATGCTTGTGTTCTTGAACGACTTTTTTGAATTCATCAACACTTACTTTTTTATCGACTAGCGTAATGTTTTCACGAATATGTTTCATGATCTTATCATTACGCAGTTGGTTATAAATCCGCATAAAATTCTGACCGTTTTCATGGGATAGATAATTCTCCGTAATACCATCTAATTTATCCTGAAGTTGCTCTGCAAAGGCAGCACCGCCAAACTGCGCTACAATCACTTCTTTAGCGCGCGCTCTTACTTCTTCAGCCTCTACGCTGATTTTTGAATCTTCCGAAATTTTATTCTTGATCAAATCCCACTTCAAGTTTCGGGTATACGCATCAAATTCTTTTGCAAGAACTTCATCTGTAACTTTTCCTTCACTGGTGGCTTTTAACCAGTTCTTCAAAAAACCTTCTGGAATGTTGATTTTGGTGGTGTTAATGAAATGATCTTCAATGTGATGTTCCAGAAAGAAATCAGACTCACGCTTATAATTCTGGCCGATCGTTTCTTTTACTTTTATTTTAAACTCTTCCTCGTTCTTTACGGTGTCTTTGCCAAATACGCGATCAAAAAGCTCCAGGCCAATAGTGGCGGGCTCTACCCGATTAATGTTTTCAACTTTAAACGTGTACATACCAACGGTCTTTTTTGCCACGGCATCAGAAACATCTAAAAGTTGAGCCGTTATAGTTAGGTCGTCATAAATTTTCTGAATGTCAAAAATGATTTCGTCTCCTTTTTTAATACCAACAAATTTTGATTGTTCCTTTTTGAGAATTTTATCTATAGCGATTACCGCAGAGTCGTTTTTAAATCCTCCAACCGCTGATGTAGATAGTGAACCAAAGAGGTTGTCACTCAACTCGCTAAACTCCGGATATTCAGCTTTGCCAAACCGCTTGGCTAAATCAGCAATCGTTTCATTAATTACTTTTTCATCAACCTCAATAGGATATGCCTTAATTTTAACCTTGGGTGACAAGTCATATTTAAAATCTTCAGCAATGCCTATCTGGTATTCGAATTCAAAATCCTTCTGAGTATCCCAATCAATCGTGGTTGTTTTGTTGTGGTTGGGAAGCGGCTCACCAATAATTTTTAAGTTATTCTCCTTAATGTAATCTGAAAGCTTGTGAGAAAGAAAGTGATTTATTTCCTCTACAAGAATCGATTTTCCGTACATTTTCTTTATAACGCCCGTAGGTACTTTGCCAGCACGGAATCCTTTAATGTTTGCTTTGCGGGCATAATCCTTCATTTTTTCTTCCACTTTAGACTGATAGTCCGATTCGATTACCTTAATTTTAATAAGGCCTTCAGTGGTGTTTTTTTTGTCGAGTGTTATAGTCAAGGCGATATATTTTAATCAATGATACAGAAACAATAACCCTCAAATTCTTTAAATACATAGAATTTGAGGGTCTTTAAAATTGTGCGGATGAAGGGACTCGAACCCCCACGCCTTACGGCACCAGATCCTAAGTCTGGCGCGGCTGCCAATTACGCCACATCCGCTTTTGCAGGAACTCACTGAATAGTATTTCGGTGGAACTTGCTAAAAAGGAGCGCAAATTTATTGATTATTCTGAATTCAGATAAAGTTTTTCGTTTTAATGTTGTTACTATTAATAACTTTAGAATACACCCAAAATAATCTTCTAGTAAGGAATGGTCATAGATATTGAGCTGGAGAAAAAGGAAATCATTGGCAGATACCGCAAACTACTAAGGAAAGCGAAGCCAATTCTAAAGGATGGGGACGCCAGGTTGATTAAAAAAGCCTTCACAATTTCGCTGGAAGCGCATAAGGATATGCGTAGAAAATCGGGTGAACCGTATATTTTCCACCCTTTAGCGGTAGCTCAAATCTGCGTTGAAGAGATTGGGCTAGGAACAACTTCTATTATTTCTGCCCTTTTACACGATGTAGTTGAGGATACGGACATTGAGCTAGCCGATATAGATCGAATGTTTGGTAAAAAAGTAGCTCGAATTATTGATGGCCTTACAAAAATATCAGGAGTTTTTGAGTATGGAACCTCTCAACAAGCCGAGAACTTCCGTAAAATGCTCTTTACGCTATCAGAAGATGTTCGGGTGATCATTATAAAACTTGCCGACCGCCTTCACAACATGCGAACTCTGGAAAGCATGCCGCGTAACAAGCAATTGAAAATTGCCTCCGAAACAATCTATTTATATGCGCCACTGGCACATAGACTTGGCCTCAATACCGTTAAAAGTGAATTAGAAGATTTATACCTCCGTTTTACGGATAAACAGATATATGATTCCATAGCAAGAAATATAGATGAGACCCGGGCGAGTCGTAATAAATTTATTAAACAATTTATTCAACCAATTAAAGATGAGCTCGATACGTTAAAGATTGGGTATGAAATAAAGGGGAGACCCAAGTCACTGTATTCAATTTGGAATAAAATGAGAAAGCAAAATATTCCATTTGAAGAAGTTTACGATTTATTTGCAATTCGCATTATTATGGATACCCCTGTTGAAATAGAAAAATCTATTTGCTGGCAGGTTTATTCTATTGTTACGGATTTTTATACGCCTAATCCCGACAGGCTTCGCGATTGGATTAGTACGCCAAAGGGTAATGGGTATGAATCGCTTCATACAACAGTAATGGCGAAAAACGGACAATGGGTAGAGGTTCAGATACGAACCGAGCGGATGGACGATATCGCAGAAAAAGGATATGCAGCCCATTGGAAGTATAAAGAATCTGCGGCCTCAAACGAATCCAACCTTGAGAAGTGGCTGACAAAAGTCCGCGATACCCTTGAGCAAAATGATCACTCCGCACTTGATTTTGTCGATGATTTTAGAGGAAACCTTTTCAATGAGGAGGTCTTTGTTTTTACGCCAAAGGGAGAATTAAAAACGCTTCCGCATGGTGCCACGGCCTTAGATTTTGCGTTTGAAATTCACACACAAGTAGGTTCGAAATGTATTGGTGCTAAGGTTAATAATAAACTTGTGCCCATTAACTATGTATTAAAAAATGGAGATCAGATAGAGATTCTGACATCAACAAAACAAAAACCACACGAAGACTGGCTTCGGTTTGTTGTAACGTCAAAGGCGAAAGGTCGAATAAAAGATCAACTTAAGGAGGATAAGAGAAAGTTAGCAGATGACGGGAAGGAAACTATTCTTAGGAAGCTTAAACAATTGAAAATCGCACCGTCTCATATGGTATTTGAGCAGATGCGTGAATATTTTAATGTGCCAAGTCATTTCGAACTTTATTACCGAGTAGGAAGAGGTCTGATTAGTTCATCCGACATCAAGCGATTTAGAGATTATAAACCTCCCTCACCTCTCAAAACAAAGCCTAATCTTCGCGTTGCTGATGCTAAATCGATTGAGCTGGAGATCACAAGAATTAAAGGCCGTTACGATGATATCCTGTTGATAGGAGAGGATATGGACGTGGTGGACTATAAATTCGCGAAGTGTTGTACTCCAATTCCTGGAGATGACGTATTTGGATTTGTGACAGTCAACGAGGGAATAAAGATTCATCGTACCACATGCCCTAATTCTGCTGAACTCTTATCAAACCATGGAAATAGAGTAGTGAAAGCAAAATGGACATCTCAACATGAGGTTGCTTTTCTCACAGGCTTAAAAATTAGAGGAACCGACCGGGTGGGCCTGATTAATGATATCTCAAGAATTATATCCGATGAGCTTAAAGTTAATATGAGTTCCCTATCAATCCACACCGATTCAGGAATTTTTGAGGGCGAAATAATGCTTTATGTAAACGATACAAGGCACCTTGAGCAACTCATTAATAAGTTAGAAAAAGTTGAAGGTCTTGTTAAAGTAAGCCGTTTCGACTCCAAAGGAATAAGTTAAAAAGACGCGTATTATTTTCTCATCCTAATCGAATACTGATTATCTTTGCTCTTTAACCACGTCATGGCGCTTAATCCAAAAGTTTTCGAGGAAGTAAAAAAGATTTTTACAGCTTACCTTGAAAATAAAGAACTTCGTAAAACTCCCGAGCGATATGCCATACTGGAAGAAATTTACTCTCGCGATGGTCATTTCGATGTAGAGTCGTTATTCATCAGTATGAAAAATAAAAATTACAGGGTTAGCAGGGCAACCGTGTATAATACATTAGACTTATTAGTGGAGTGCGATCTGGTAAGTAAACATCAGTTTGGTAAGAATCTGGCTCAGTATGAAAAATCCTATGGGTATAAACAGCATGATCATCTAATTTGCACCGATTGTCATAAAGTAGTTGAATTTTGCGACCCCAGAATTCAAAACATTCAAAAAACAGTTGAGGAAATCCTCCACTTTAATATTTTACATCATTCGTTGATTTTATATGGTGCATGTTCAAAACCAAATTGTGAAAATAAAAATGCAGTTGTGGCACCGCAGCTGATTACAGTAAAGGAGATTTAATATCGATCAAAATGAAATTTAGTTCTGAGGTAAAAAATGAAACACTGGTCATTCGACTCGATGGTGATTTAATAGGAGAAAATGATGGAACAGGAGTATTATCGATAGCGACTGATGCTATTCAACAGAAAATTGTAAAATGTGTAATCGATATATCAAACTTACGCTACATTAACAGTAGTGGCATTGGAGTGCTAATTACTATTTTAACGAAATTCAGAAATAAGGGAGGAGAAGTATATTTACTAAAACCCTCCGAGAGCGTTCAAAAATTGTTGGTAATTACCAAGTTGAATGCAATTTTTCAAATTGCGAAAACAGAAGAAGAGGCTTTAACGCTTTCAAAAAAATAAGAACATGTCAAAGGTTGATGTATTATTAGGTCTCCAGTGGGGCGATGAAGGTAAAGGCAAGATTGTCGATGTACTGGCTCCAAAATATGATGTGGTGGCACGGTTTCAAGGTGGCCCAAATGCAGGGCATACACTTGAGTTCGATGGAATAAAGCACGTACTGCATCAAATACCCTCTGGAATTTTTAGAGAGAATACTAAGAACATCATTGGTAATGGCGTTGTGCTAGATCCAATCGTCTTTCAAAGAGAAATTGAGGGTCTCAGTAAATTTAATCTGAATGTTAAGGCCAATTTATTTATCTCAAAAAAAGCCACGCTCATAATTCCTACGCATAGATTGTTAGATCAAGCCTACGAGAAAGCAAAAGGTGAGAATAAAATTGGGTCAACACTAAAGGGTATCGGCCCTTCTTATCAGGATAAAATTGGTCGTCAGGGCTTACGCGTAGGTGATATATTGTCTGATAAATTTAAAGAAAAGTTTAGTAAATTATCCGATATCCATTTTGAAATTCTTAAGAGTCATCAAATTGAATTTCAATGGAAAGAACTTGAAACTCAATTTTTTGAGGCTGTTGATTTTCTTAAACAGTTCAATTTAGTTGAAAGCGAATATCTGATTAATCAGGAACTGAAATTAGGGTCTACTATCTTAGCTGAAGGTGCTCAAGGCTCTTTGTTAGATATTGATTTTGGAAGTTATCCTTTTGTAACAAGCTCAACTACTGTAACAGCAGGTGCTTGTACAGGGTTAGGCGTTGCCCCATCCCACATTGGCGAAGTGTATGGAATATTCAAAGCCTACAGTACACGGGTTGGTAGCGGCCCATTTCCGACAGAACTCTTAGATGAGGAAGGAGAGAGGATGCGCAAACAAGGAAAAGAATTTGGCTCAACTACTGGCCGTCCAAGACGCTGTGGGTGGATTGATATTCCTTCCCTTAAATATTCCATCATGATCAATGGAGTAACGCAATTGTTAATGATGAAAGCTGATGTGTTGAGTATTTTCCCAACAATTAAAATCTGTACGCACTACCAATTAAAAGATGGAACAATAACAGACATGGTGCCGTATGAATTAATCAACGATAAAATCATTCCCGTTTATAAAGTAGTAAAAGGGTGGAGCGTTCCTTTAACAGGAATCTCAGAAGATAATCTTCCGGGTGAGTTGATCGAGTTTGTTTCTTTTTTAGAACAGCATTTGGGAGTGCCAATCACTATTATTTCAACAGGTCCCGATAGAACACATACAATTCATCGTCAGGCTGTAGTTAATTAACCTGCACAAACGACTGATAATCAGTAGTGTTATTTCAATATAATTATTCTAATCAAAATTTCCCTACACCTCACTTGCATAATGAGGTCACTAATCATACCTTTGCACTCCCTTTTTGAATAAAGGGGGCGAATTGAGGGGATTGAGAGGCGCTTATAATCGGAAGGGTTTAAGTGTTACAATTGACAATGCAAGTTGAAGGTTTATGCCTGATGCAAGTGAAAGTCAAAACGTTCTTTGAATATATGGGAAGAATTGATAGCGGACCCCGGATCCACAGTGATGTGGAGTTCCGGAAGTAAAGGAATCTCAGAGACGTGAGTTTTAGAGAGGATAATTAGAAATGAATCGTAGCCAGGGCAGACAATTA